>NZ_JBGBPY010000001.1:3000000-3600000 GCF_041107455.1 Rhodanobacter humi | reverse complement strand
ACGCTGTCGTTGCTGAGCAGCAGCAGGCCCTCGCTGGCCTTGTCCAGCCGCCCCACCGGCCCCAGCCACGGCAGGCCGGCGTCGCGCAGCAGGTCGTAGACCGTGCCGCGTCCGCGCTCGTCGGCCGCGCTCACCACCACGCCCCGCGGCTTGTTCAGTGCCAGATAGATGCGTTGTGCCGCCGCCACGGCCACGCCATCCAGACTGAGCCGCTGGCGTTCCGCCTCGACCGGATACTCGGGATCGTGCACCACGCGACCGTCGACCATGACGCGCCCGGCACGCACCGCGGCCTCGGCCTGGCTGCGCGAGCACGCGCCCAGCTTGCTCAACACGCGGGCGACGCCGTGGCGCTTGCCGCCTTGCGGTTCGGGTTGTCGTGCATGAGGCATCGCACAAGCCTAAGTGGCATGGAAACAAAGAAAAAGCCCGGCATGCGCCGGGCTTTTTCGTGACACTGCGACAAGTCCGGTTACTGCTGGACCTGCAGCTCCACGCGGCGGTTCTGCGCACGACCCGCGTCGGTGGCGTTGTCGCCGATCGGGTTGTCCGCACCGTGGCCGATCGGACCTTCCAGACGGTTCGCGGTGACACCGTGGCTGGTCAGGTAGTCGTACACGATCTGCGCACGACGCTCCGACAGCGCCTGGTTGTAGTCCGGCTTGCCCTTCGAGTCGGTGTAACCCGCCACCGTCACGTGCACGTCCGGATAGCGCTTCAGCGTATCCACCGCCTGGTCCAGGATCGCGATCGAGTCCGACGTCGGCACGGCCAGTGCCTTGTCGATTTCCGACGCGTGCACCTGACCCTTCTTCGGGTAGTCGAACTTGAAGTTCACGCCACGCAGGTCGATCACCACCTTCTGCGGCGCCGGCGCTTCCACCGGAGCCGGGGCCGGAGCCGGCGGCGGCGCAGCCGCCGGAGCCGGAGCGGCCGGCACCGCGCCGAAGCGCGACACGATGCTCAGGCCCAGGAACCAGTCGCCGTAGCCGCTCTTGCTCGGCTGGCTCTTGTCGTCCCAGTCGTAGCGGTAGCCGCCTTCCACGCGCACATCGGAGCTGTCGGTCACCGACTTGGACAGACCCAGGCCCAGTTCGGCCGCCGGCGCCCAGTCGCTGTCCACCGGATTCTTGTGATGGCTGCCCATCACGGCGCCCAGCACGTACGGGCGGAACGACGACCAGTTGGCGAAGTACCAGCGCGCGGCCACGCCCACGTTGTTGCTGGCCCAGTTGCCGGCGTTGTGGTCGATCTTGCGCTTGGTACGGTCGAAGAACACGTCCAGCGAGAGATCCGGAGTGAAGAACTTGCCCACGCCGAGGCCATAGTAGAACTGGCGGCTGTGGGTGTTGCGGTCCGTGTCGTTGTAGTAGCCGCCGATGGTTGGCGCGATGTACCAGCGGTCATCGAAGCCGTTCGGCCACGCCGGTGCGGCGGCGCTGTCGCTGCTGCCCGTGGTCGTCGCCGTGTTGTCCTGCGCATGGACGGCACCCACGCCGCCCAAGGCCAGGGCAACCATGAAATAAAGGCCCTTGTGCTTCATCAGGTCTCTCCTCGTCAATTTGGTCTTCGCGTCCGTTACACGCCAAACGGGCATTGCTGTGGCGTTGCTTTTAACGTCTTCAACGGCTTGTAACGCTTTGTGCTTGGCGTCCGTACTCTGCAAGCGGAAGCAAGTGTAGCAAAATCGTTAAACTTCACGCACGGGCATCAACAGCTTTTGCACTACTCAGTACACTAACGTTCAGGGTTGGAGATCGGCATTTCCCTACTCCTGCCGACGTATATTTTTTGTATTGAATGCTCTTGATCCGGTCGAATCGACCGGTGTCATCCCGCTCACGAAAAAGCCCGGCATGCGCCGGGCTTTTTCGTGACACTGCGACAAGTTCGGTTACTGCTGGACCTGCAGCTCCACGCGGCGGTTCTGCGCACGACCCGCGTCGGTGGCGTTGTCGCCGATCGGGTTGTCCGCACCGTGGCCGATCGGACCTTCCAGACGGTTCGCGGTGACGCCGTGGCTGGTCAGGTAGTCGTACACGATCTGCGCACGACGCTCCGACAGCGCCTGGTTGTAGTCCGGCTTGCCCTTCGAGTCAGTGTAACCCGCCACCGTCACGTGCACGTCCGGATAGCGCTTCAGCGTATCCACCGCCTGATCCAGGATCGCGATCGAGTCCGACGTCGGCACGGCCAGCGCCTTGTCGATTTCCGACGCGTGCACCTGGCCCTTCTTCGGATAGTCGAACTTGAAGTTCACGCCACGCAGGTCGATCACCACCTTCTGCGGCGCGGGCGCTTCCACCGGAGCCGGGGCCGGAGCCGGCGGCGGCGCAGCCGCCGGAGCCGGAGCGGCCGGCACCGCGCCGAAGCGCGACACGATGCTCAGGCCCAGGAACCAGTCGCCGTAGCCGCTCTTGCTCGGCTGGCTCTTGTTGTCCCAGTCGTAGCGGTAACCGCCTTCCACGCGCACGTCGGAGCTGTCGGTCACCGACTTGGACAGACCCAGGCCCAGTTCGGCCGCCGGATCCCAGCCGCTGTCCGCCGGGTTCTTGTGATGGCTGCCCATCACGCCCGCCAGCAGGTAGGGGCGCCACGCGGTGCTGCCCAGGTAGTAGCGCACGGCGACGCCCACGTTGTTGCTGGCCCAGTTGCCGGCGTTGTGGTCGATCTTGCGCTTGGTACGGTCGAAGAACAGATCCAGCGAGGTGTTGGACGAAATGAACTTGCCCACGCCGAGGCCATAGTAGAACTGGCGGCTGTGGGTGTTGCGGTCCGTGTCGTTGTAGTAGCCGCCGATGGTCGGCGCGATGTACCAGCGGTCATCGAAGCCGTTCGGCCATGCCGGTGCGGCAGCGTTGTCGCTGCTGGCCGCGGTCGTCGCCGTGTTGTCCTGCGCATGGACGGCACCCACGCCGCCCAAGGCCAGGGCAACCATGAAATAAAGGCCCTTGTGCTTCATCAGGTCTCTCCCTTTTTTGGTATTGAAACAATCGCAACGGCTTTCCGATGCGGCGACTCTCGCTCGAACCGGATTGATCCATTCGTCTTTACACAAATATAACACGTTACAGATGGTCTGTGACAATTTGCGCTGTCTGTTATTGCCAGGCAGCACAAGCCTTGGCGAGATTTGCCGCCAGTGCGTATTCAGAGCGTGAACAAGCCGAGGAACTGCTGGATCGGCATCGCGTCCAGTTGCGCCGGATCGCGGCTGGCTTCGAGGATCGCCCTGACCTTGTGCGCCGGCAGATGGCTGCGCATGGCCGCCTCGAATTTCTTCAGCAGCACCGGGATGCCCTCGGCGCGGCGTTTGCGGTGGCCGATCGGATAGTCGATGGACACCTTCCCGGTGCTGCTGCCGTCCTTGAAGAACACCTGCACCGAATTGCCGATGTAGCGCTTGTCGGGGTCGAAGTAGTCCCGGGTGAACTGCGGGTTCTCGCTCACCGTCATCTTCTCGCGCAGCGCGTCGATGCGCGGATCGGCGGCCACGTCGTCGTTGTAGTCGTCCGCGGTGAGGCGGCCGAAGATCAGCGGCAACGCCACCATGTACTGGATGCAGTGGTCGCGATCGGCGTAGTTGGCCAGCGGGCCGGTCTTGTCGATGATGCGGCAACCGGCTTCCTGGGTCTCGATCGCCACCTTTTCGATCTGGTCCAGCTTGCCGGCGACCTGGCCGTGCAGCTGCATCGCGCATTCCACCGCGGTCTGCGCGTGGAACTCGGCCGGGAAGCTGATCTTGAACAGCACGTTCTCCATCACGTAACTGCCGAACGGGCGCTCGAACTCGAACGGCTTGCCCTTGAAGGCCACGTCGTAATAGCCCCAGGTCTTCGCCGACAGCGCCGACGGATAACCGACTACGCCGCGGTACACCGCGTTGATCGCATGGGTGACGGCGCGGCGGCAGGCGTCACCCGCGGCCCAGCTCTTGCGCGGCCCGGTGTTCGGCGCGTGGCGGTAGGCGCGCAGCGCGCCGTTGTCGATCCAGCTGTGCGACACGGCGGTGACGATCTGCTCCTTGTCGCCGCCCAGCATGTGCGTGGCCACCGCGGTGGAAGCCAGCCGTACCAGGATCACGTGGTCCTGGCCGACGCGGTTGAAGCTGTTCCTCAGCGCGTAGCAGCCCTGGATCTCGTGCGCCTTGATCGCGTAGCCCAGCACGTCGCGCACGGTCAGCGCCCGGCCGCCCTCGCGCTCGGCCTTGCGACCCAGCCAGTCGGCCACGGCGAGAATGGCGCCGAGGTTGTCCGACGGATGACCCCACTCGGCCGCCAGCCAGGTGTCGTTGAAGTCCAGCCAGCGGATCTGCGTGCCGATCGCGAACGCGGCCTGCGCCGGGTCCAGCTCGTGGCTGGTGCCCGGCACGCGCGCGCCGCCCGGCAACGTGGCGCCCGGTACCAGCGGCCCGAGGTGCTTCACGCACTCGGGGAACTTCATCGCCATCATCGCGGTGGCCAGCGAGTCCAGCAGCATGTAGCGAGCGGTGTCGTAGGCCTCCTTCGATTCGATCCGGCAGTCGGCCACGTAGTCGGCGATGTCGACCATCGGCTGGTCGGGATCGGGGCGGACGGCGGAACGGATGTCGTGGGCGCTCATGACGGTTCTCGCGGCGAGGAGAAACGCCCATTGTATCCGGCGCACGTCACCGGCAGGAGCGCAGCGCGCTTGACCCCTGCCCCGGCCGCCACGAAAATGGCCGGACTACCACCCAAAGGGGAGTAGTTCCGGATGCGGTCATGCATCCGTGCGGTGTTCGTCATCACGAGCGATGCCTCGCTCCGGACACCGCGGCGGCCGATGTCGCGAACGAGACTTTTGCGGTGACGACGGTCCTGCGCGCGTCCGTCGTCGCTGCATGTGCTCGGCGCGTCGGACCCTCGCATGGAATTCCCAGCCAGCTTTCTCTCCGGCCTGTCCACCATCATCCTGCTCGACCTGGTGCTGGCCGGCGACAACGCCATCGTGATCGCGCTGGCCGCGCGCAAGCTGCCTCCGCCGCTGCAGAAGAAGGCCGTGTTCTGGGGCAGCTTCGGCGCCGTCGCCGTGCGCATCGCGCTCACCGCCGTGGTGGTCTGGCTGCTGGAGTTGCCGGGCCTGATGCTGGCCGGCGGCCTGTTGCTGCTGCCGATCGCCTGGAAGCTGCTGAAGCAGGACGAGGCATCGCACGACGTCGCCGCCGCCGACGGCTTCTGGGCCGCGCTGCGCACCATCGTCGTCGCCGACGCGCTGATGGGGCTGGACAACGTGCTGGCGATCGCCGGCGCATCGCGTGGCGACCTGCTGCTGGTGGTGCTCGGCCTGGCCGTCAGCGTGCCGCTGGTGGTGTGGGGTTCGACCCTGATCCTGAAGCTGATCGAGCGCTTCCCCGTCATCGTCTACCTCGGCGCCGGCGCGATCGCCTGGACCGCGGCGCGCATGATTGCCCACGACCACCTGTGGTCGGGCTGGTTCGCGACGCATGCCTGGGTCAAATACCTGCTCGACGCGACGCTGGTGGTCGGGGTCTGCGGCGGCGGTTGGCTGCGGCGGCGTCGGTGTCGACCCGCAGCAACCTGACCGGCCGGCAATCCCCTCAGAACGCCATCGGCATGCGCACCGTCATCAGCACGTCGGGCGTATCGCGGGTCACGCCGACGCCCAGCGTGAAGTTCAAGGTCCGCTTGGGGTTGATGCGATAGGAGCCGCCCACCAGCAGCGAGCCCAGCCAGATCTTGGTCGAACCTGGCACCTTGGTGCCAGCCTCGCGAGTCACGCCGATGAAGCTCTGGTCGTAACCGAGGCTCAACGACACCTTGTCGTTCATCGCGAAACCGACGCCGATGCTGGCATCGGCGACATTGCCCACCTTCACGTTGCCGATGAACTGCTTGCCGACCACGAGGTTCTCGGACACGTTGTGCCGTTCGAAGTTGTACATGTAGCTGAGGTTGCCGAAGATCACCACGGGATCGGACGGCAGCAGCCAGGTGAGTCCGGGCTGCAGGGAATAGAAGCCCGAGCCGGTCGGCAACTCCAGCGGCAGGCCCGTGCCGGTGACATTCTCGATACAGCGCGTCTGGCAGTCGGTGCGCACGTCGAAGGGATCCTGGCCCGTACGGGATTTGAAACGGAGCCAGCCGATGTAATACGGCTTGTCCGCGCCGCCGTCGTTGAACTGGTAGCGCGCGGTGGCCTCGATGTCGCCGATGCCGCTGCCGCTGGAGTTCAGCACGTTGTTCGTCGCCGTGCCGGTGAACACTTCGCGGCTGACGATGTTGCTGCCCTCCCAGACATAGGGCACGCGCACCTCCAGTTCGAGGCGATTGGTGAGGCCATAGCGCCCGGTGAGCGTCACGGTATGGCTGGTGGTGCGCACCGTGCGGATGTCTATCAGGCCGATCAGGATGGCCGGGATGATGGTGTAGCCCACCAGATCGACCTGGTTGGCGGCGGAGTAGCCGAACTGGTACGAGGGCTCCAGCACGAAGCTGTGCCTCGGCGTCAGCACGCCGGGCTGATTGGTGATGGGGGCCACCTCGGGCGGACGGGCGTCCTTCGGCGGCGCCTGGCCGACCTCCTGCGGGTGGGCGGCCGTCACCGTTTGCACGGCGGATGCGACCGGCATGGGCTGCGTCGGCGAATTCACCCCTGTCGTTTGCAGGTTGCCGCCACGCTGTTGTTCCAGCTCGCGCATGCCGACCGCATGACGCAGCGATGCATAGTCGGCCGCTTGCTGGGCCAGCTGCTGGCGCATCAGCTTGAGCTGCGCCATCTGCGCATCGATCTGGTGGCGCATCGCGTCGATCTCCGCATCCTGCTGCTGCAAGCGCTGGCGCACCGTCGCGGGAGACGATGGATCGTCATGCCCTGCGTCGGCGGACGACCCATGTCCCGCCTCGGCGGGCGACGCGGGCGGCGATGCTTCCTGCGCGCTTGCCCAGCCACCGAACGCCATCAACCCGGCGCAACTGGCCGCGCATGCCCATTGCCGACTTTTGCGTTCCATTTCAGCTCCTTGTCTAACCGATCTTGGGAGACTTCGGCACCATCAGGCATGCGCAGGCGACGTTCGCAAGACACTCAATGCCCGAACGAGAGCATTTGCGCCGACTGCAAGGTGCTCTGCAGATTCATCTGGCGCAGCGCCTGCAACGTGTTCACCGAGACGTTGAGCGTGGTCAGGGTCTGGATGGATTGATTGTTCAAGGTGTTCTGAATGACTTGTGCCAGTCCCCCGCCCTGCGTGAGCGCGGCTGAGACGCCCGGGTTGTTCCGGGTGGCTGCCGAACCCACGCCGCCGGCACCGGGCGCGGGCACGCCAACCGCTTCCGCTGGCGCATCCATGGCGGGCGTGATGGTGCTCGGCTGATTCGGAACATGCGCGACGACGGCGCCGTTCGATGCGTTCGATCCGGCCACTGCCGCCGGAGGGCTGGATGACTGGGCGATCGAACCGGCATGAGGCGCGGTGGCTGCCTTGCCGGGAACGGCTCCGTTGCCCGGTCCGTTCTGCACGAGGTTCAAGCCGTCGAGCGTCGATGCCAGAGCGGCGGCCTGTTGCTGCGTGATCTTGCTGATGTCCGGGATATTGATGCTCGTGGACATCACCAGGAGGCCGTTGATGTAGGTCTCCTCCTGCAGGCCGAACGAGGCCACCAAGCCGCCGCCGAGATCGAAACCGCCACGCGCATGGTCGAGGTTGGCGTCACTGACCGGCTGCCCGAGGCCGGCGATATCGGCCTGTGCCTGATCCGCCGACGGCGCCGCTGATGGTTGTGGCTGGGGGGCATTGCCTGCCTCGCTTCCAGGCATGGCATGGGCGACGCCTGCGCTGCCGAGCAGGCACAGGGGCAATACGACTCGCAGACCCGTTCTCGATTTTGGATTCTTGCTTTGCATCACCATCACCTCAGTACTGCCCGGGCCCGAACTTCGGCATGGTGGTGTAATCCATCAGGCGTCGGTCGATGCCCATGCCCAGCGGCGCAAGAGGCGCCGCGCGCCAGTCGCTGACCAGGTTGAAGTGCGCTTCATCGCGCCGGTTGTGAATCACGAACAGCAACTTGTCCTGCCACATTTTTTCGAACCGTTCGCGCGGGATCGAGCGCGTGCCCAAGGCGGGATCGCCCACCAGCACGCGACCGTCCAGCAGGCCCTTGACGACCACGAAATGGTGGTAGCGATTCACCACGATCAGCACGATCGCCGGCAGGTGCTCCTGGGCGAGCTTGTCCAGCGGCAGGCGGAAGCCGTCGGCCTCGAAACCGAGCGTCTGCAGGTAGCTCTTGATGTCCAGCAGGGAGAAGCCTTCCTTGTTGATCCTGACGCGGTCGCCGTGTGCGTACATCTGCGCGAATGCCGCCTGCTCGGTGACCGGATAGCCGTACTGGTAGGTCAGCAAGGTGGCCACGGCGGCGGAGCCGCAACTGAAGTCGTACTTCTGCCGGACGGTGTTCCTGAATTTCGCTTCCTTGAAGGTGGTCAGATGCAGCGTGTAGGTCGAGCCCGTACCGCCGTTGATCTCCACCGATCCGGCCAGTAGGCCGCCGGGCCAGGCCAGCGCCAGCACGATCGCAAGCGCCGGGAGCATCCTGCTCATGGCTTGAACTGCACGTTGACGATGACGCCGGTCTGGATCAGCACGTTGTTGCCGGTGTTCTGGATCACCGTCGGCAAGCCGACCGCACCACTGAACGCGCCACCGTCGATCAGGTTGGATCCGGTCACCACATGGTTATCGGTGTTGTGGTCCACCGAGCCGTTGAGCGTCATGGTCTCCGTGGTCGTCTCGATGCCGCCGCGCGACCGCGCCAGGGTGGAACCGCTGACGCTGGCGCCCAGGCCGTCGACATAGGCGGACTGCGCCGGTGCCGCCACGACCGCTGTCGTGACGCCCGTCCGGGGCGCCGGCACGGCAGACCGCGGCGCGTCCGTCGCCAGCGCATCAAGACTTGCGACGCAAAGCAACAGCAGGAACCCGCAACCGAATCGGAACGTTCGCATGATTCTGTACTCCCGCCGCGACTGCCTGTCGCGGAGGACGCCGTCGGGTGTCACGCACGGCTGCCCATGCATGGCTGCCCACTTCCGGCTCCCTCGTGGCACGCAGTCGCCGCAAAGCCGCGGTGGGGCGTTCGCGCCCCACCGCGGGAGGTTCCATCAGTGGCCGACCGTGAGGTTGGCCTGCACATTCACGCTCTGCTGCACCAGTGCCGCCGCGCCGCTGTTCTGCGCGATCACTGCGATGCCGGCTGCGCCCACGGCCGTACCGGTCATCTGGTTGGACATGTCGAAACTGCCGGCATCCGCCGCGGCCGTCCCGCCAGCGCCGCCCATGCCGCCCGCGCCCATGCCCGAGCCGCCCGTGCCACCGGCGCCGCCCGCGCCGCCCATGCTGGCGCTATCGCCGCTGTTGCCGCCCGTGCCCGAGCCCGAGCCGCTGCTCGCGTCGGCGGAGCCGCTGCCGCCTGCGCCGCCTGCCCATGAGCCGTTGCCGCCACCGGCCGAACTCGAGTTGTTACCACCGTTGCCACCATTGCCCGAACCATGGTGACCACCGTTCGCCGCCAGACTGCCGTTCGTGCCGTCGCCAGCGCTGCCGTTGCTGTTGCCGCCATCAGCCGAGTTGGAGCCGCCTACCGCGGCGCTCAGGCCCAGCCCCGCTCCGCCGTCACCGCTATGGCTGTGCGCATCGCCGCCGTTGCCGCCCGGGGCAGAGGTGGCACCCACGCCCAAGCCGAGCCCGCCGTGACCGCCATTGGCGTTGCCCGAGTTCATCGCGCTGTTGCCGATGCCGGAGACGCCGACGCCCGATACCGAACCATTGAGCACGCTGTTCGCCACAACGGTGTTGAGCGTGGTCGTGGTGTTGTTGGAACTGCTGGTGTTGTTCGAATTGCTGGTGTTGTTGGAGTTGTTCTGGTTGGCCACGTTCTGCAGCGCCGCCGAGCTGTCCTGGGCGTTGGTGCCGCCGGCGTTGGTCTGATGGTTGTGGTCGGCCATGGCCGAGATGCTGAAACCCAGGCCCAGGCAGATAGCGGTAGCGATGAGTGTCTTGCGCATGGTTCGTTCTCCTTGGAAAAGCCCGATCAGGACTTGCATCGTCAATTCCGGCTGATGCCGGAACCGGTTGCCTGCAGCGCCAGACACCGCCGCCACTTCCCGGCTTGTGCCGGATTGCGGTTGTGCTCGGGAATCCCCTGGTTGACTTGGGCTATCCCGCCTAGTCTTGCGTGTGCAGCAAGCTGAACTGGCAAGGGCAATGCCAAGCGGACATGCGCGAATAATTCATCTGCAAATCAGTCAGTTGGGGTCATTGCATCGGCAACGTGGCATCAGGCCGCTGCATGCACTGTTCCAGCCGCGTTACAGGTTGCATCGGGCGGGATTGCCGCCTCATCTCCTCCGATGCTGCAGAACAAGGCTCCGGAGCCCAGGGATTCGTGATGTCGAGGCCTGTATCAGATCTGCAACACCTGTAACGAGCGCAGGCGCCGGCAGCGCGAACGCTCATCACACCCACGAAAAAGGGAGCCTCGCGGCTCCCTCCCTGTTTCGGACTGCCGACGCTTCAGCGCTTGTCGATCGGCACGTAGACCCGGTCTTCCGGGCCGGTGTAGTTCGCGCTGGGGCGGATGATCTTGCCGTCCTCGCGCTGCTCGATCACGTGCGCGCTCCAGCCGGAGGTGCGCGCGATCACGAACAGCGGCGTGAACATCGCGGTCGGCACGCCCATCATGTGATATGCGCTGGCGGAGAACCAATCGAGGTTGGGAAACATCTTCTTGACCTCACCCATCACCTTCTCGATCCGCTCGGAAACCTCGAACAGGGTCGGGTTGCCGCCGTCCGTGCACAGCTTGCGCGAGATCTCCTTGATGATCTCGTTGCGCGGATCGGACACCGTGTACACCGGATGGCCGAAGCCGATGATGATTTCCTTGCGCTCGACGCGAGCGCGGATGTCGGCTTCCGCGTCGTTCGCGTTGCGGTAGCGCGCGATGATCTCCATCGCCACCTCGTTCGCGCCGCCGTGCTTGGGGCCGCGCAGCGCGCCGATCGCGCCGGTGAGCGCCGAATACATGTCCGAACCGGTGCCGGCGATCACACGGGCGGTGAAGGTGCTGGCGTTGAACTCGTGCTCGGCGTACAGCACCAGCGACTTGTCCAGCGCGTTCGCGTGCAGCTCGCTGGGCTTCCTGCCGTGCAGCACGTGCAGGAAGTGCGCGGCGATGGAGTCGTCGTCGGTCGCGGTCTCGACGCGCTTGCCGTTGTGGCTGAAGTGGTACCAGTACAGCAGCATCGAGCCGAAGCTGGCCATCAGGCGGTCGGCGATGTCGCGGGCGCCGGTGACGTTGTGGTCGTCCTTCTCCGGCAGCACGGTACCCAGCACCGAGCAGCCGGTGCGCAGCACGTCCATCGGGTGGGTGGCGGCGGGCAGCAGTTCCAGCGCGCTCTTCACCGGCGCCGGCAGGCCGCGCAGGCGCTTCAGCCTGGCCTTGTAATTCTGCAGTTCGGTCCAGTTCGGCAACACGCCGTAAACCAGGAGATGCGCCACTTCCTCGAAGCAGCCCTTCGCCGCCAGGTCATGGATGTCGTAGCCGCGGTAGTGCAGGTCGTTGCCGCTGCGGCCCACCGTACACAGCGCGGTGTTGCCGGCGGCCACGCCGGACAGGGCGACCGATTTCTTGGCCTTGGGAAGGACTTGCTCGCTCATGGGGTGTCTCCTGGGGTGCAGGGATTGCGAAACGGCGGAAAACGGAGCGTGTAGGAGCGCACCCTGTGCGCGAAAGCTCTTCGCGAAAAGCGTCATCGCGCACAGGGTGCGCTCCTACAGCGACCGCGTGTCAGCTCTTGTTGGAAAACAGCGCGTCGAGCTTGTCCTCGTAGGCGTGGTAGCCCAGGAAGTCGTACAGCTCCTCGCGCGTCTGCAGGCGATCGATGATGTGCTTCTGCGTGCCCTCGCGGCGCACCGTCTCGTAGAAGCCCAGCGCCGCCTTGTTCATGGCGCGGTAGGCGCCGCAGCAGTACAACGCGATGTCCACGTCGGCCGAACGCAGCTCGTCGGTGGTGAAGAACGGGGTGGAACCGAACTCGGTGAGGTTGGCCAGGATCGGCACCTGCACCGCCGCCTTGAACCTGCGGTAGTCGTCCAGCGTCTTCATCGCCTCGGGGAAGATCATGTCGGCGCCGGCCTCGACGTAGGCCACCGCACGCTCGATCGCCGCGTCGAGGCCCTCCACCGCTGCCGCGTCGGTGCGCGCCATGATCACGAAGCCGGGATCGGTACGCGCGTCCACCGCGGCCTTCACGCGATCGACCATCTCCTCCTTCGGCACCACTTCCTTGCCGGGGCGATGACCGCAGCGCTTCTGGCCCACCTGATCCTCGATGTGCACCGCGGCCACGCCGATGCGCTCGAAGTTGCGGATGGTGCGCGCGATGTTGAACGCGCCGCCCCAACCGGTGTCGATGTCGACCAGCAGCGGCAGGCCCGTGGCGTCGACGATGCGGCGTGCGTCGGTGAGCACGTCTTCCATCGTCGAGATGCCCAGGTCCGGCATGCCCAGCGAATTGGCGGCCACGCCGCCGCCGGACAGGTACAGCGCCCGGTAACCCACCCGTTTGGCCATCAGGCCGGCGTAGGCGGTGATCGCGCCGATCACCTGCAACGGGGATTCGGCGGCAAGCGCGGCGCGGAAACGGGCGCCCGCAGTGGCTGGCTGTGTCATGTGGCCTCCGTCAAAGCGCCCATTTTAGCCCAGCCCGGCAAGAAGCCACGCCTGCACCTTGGTCGCAGCCCCGCTCGACGCCCCGGGTACACCATCACAAGGGCTGGCGGGGCATCGAAAAATCCTGCGTGACGTGGCCGCGACCACACCGTACAGTCGGACGGATGAGCACGACGACGACACTCGCAAAACGCATCCTGTGGGGCCTGGTGATCGGCGTGGCAGCCGCGGTGGCCACGCTCGGCATCGGCCAGTTGCATCCGCCGACCCTGGCCTTGATGCAGAAGATCTCCGGCGCGGTATTCGACCCGTTCGGGCAGATCTTCCTGCGCCTGCTGTTCTTCGTGGTGATCCCGCTGGTATTCACCTCGCTGGCCTCCGGCGTGACCCAGCTCGGCCGGCTCGACCGGCTGGGCCCGCTGGCCGGACGCACGTTCGCGCTGTTCTTCGCCAACATGGCGATCGCGGTGGCGATCGGCCTCGTGCTGATGAACACCTTGCAGCCCGGCCACCACCTGGACGCCGCCGCGCGCACCCAGCTGATGGCCGAATACGGCAACAAGGCGCAGCAGGCCATCTCCCGCGAAGCCACCCAACCCGGCATGAGCCTGGCCACGCTGGTGGAGATGTTCATGCCGCGCAACCTGGTCGGCGCGGTGGCGGGCTCCAGCCGCGACGCGCTGGGCGAGGTGCTGCCGCTGATCCTGTTCGCGATCCTGGTGGGCGCGGCCGCCACCCAGCTGCCGGGGAAGCAGCGCAAGCGCGTGCAGCTGGCACTGGACACGGTCACCGACCTGATGACACGGATCGTGGGCTTCGCGCTGCAGCTGGCGCCGCTGGCGGTGCCGGCGATGATCTACAGCGTGATCGTCAAGGTGGGCGTGGACGTGCTGCTGGCGCTGTCGGTGTTCGTGGCGGGTTGCATGGCGGCGCTGGCGCTGCATCTGTTCGGCACCATGTCGCTGTGGATCCGCTTCCTGGCCCGACGCTCGCCGCGGGAATATTTCCGCCAGATCCGCTCGCTGCTGATCGCCGCGTTCTCCACCAGTTCCAGCAACGCCTGCCTGCCCGCCTCGCTCGCGGTGGCGCACGACGAGCTGAAGCTGGCGCCCAGCACGGCCGGCTTCGTGCTGCCGTTGGGCGCCACCATGAACATGAGCGGCACCGCGCTGTTCGAAGGTTGCGTGGTGCTGTTCGTGGCGCAGGCCTTCGGCGTGGAACTCGGTCTCGCGCATCAGGCCATCCTGATGCTGCTCGCGGTGCTGAGCGCGGTGGCGGTGGCCGGCATCCCCGGCGGTTCCCTGCCGCTGATCGCGGGCCTGCTCGCCACCTTCGGCATACCGCCGGAAGGCATCGGCATCGTGATCGGCGTGGACCGCATCCTCGACATGGCGCGCACCACGGTGAACGTGGGCAGCGACATCGTCACCGCCACGGTGGTCGACCAGCAGCTGCGCCAGCGCTTCGCCGCCGCGCCCTGAGTCCCGCTCGCAAGCACGAACCCACCGGGCCGCGCGACCTGCGCCATAGCCCGCAACAATCGTGTCCATGCCAACTATCAATTGGACTAATCGTCTACGACCCCTACAATTGAGCCCATCGATACACCCTTCCACCACCAACGGAGACTACAAAGTGTCTTTGATCAATACCGAAGTGAAGCCGTTCAAGGCCCAGGCGTTCAAGGCTGGCCAGTTCGTCGAAGTGACCGAGGCCGACCTCAAGGGCAAGTGGTCCGTGGTGTTCTTCTACCCGGCCGACTTCACCTTCGTCTGCCCGACCGAGTTGGAAGACCTGGCCGACCACTATGCCGAGTTCCAGAAGCTGGGCGTGGAGATCTACAGCGTCTCGACCGACACGCATTTCTCGCACAAGGCGTGGCACGACACTTCCGACGCGATCAGGAAGATCGGCTACACCATGGTCGGCGACCCGACCCATGCGATCAGCCGCAACTTCGAGGTGCTGATCGAGGACGCCGGCCTGGCCGACCGCGGCAGCTTCGTGGTCGACCCGCAGGGCAAGATCCAGATCGTCGAGATCACCGCTGGCGGCATCGGCCGCGACGCCAAGGAACTGCTGCGCAAGGTGAAGGCCGCGCAGTACGTCGCCAGCCACCCGGGCGAAGTGTGCCCGGCCAAGTGGCAGGAAGGCGAGAAGACCCTGGCGCCCTCGCTGGACCTGGTCGGCAAGATCTGATCCGCCGCTTCACCCGCAACACCGGACCCGGGCGCACCGCGCCCGGGCTCCCCCCGAGGATGCTTGTGCCAGCGGCCTGCGCCCGGCTTCGCTCCCCCTCCGCAGCCGCCCTCCCCACGCGCCGGCCGCTGCCACAAGCCTCTCTCCCTTTCCCCATCGCCACCGGAGTGGTCACCATGCTTGATGCAGCCATCAAGGCCCAGCTCGCGGGCTACCTGGAAAAACTCACCCAGCCGATCGAACTCGTCGCCGCGCTGGACGACGGCGCGAAGTCACGCGAGCTGGACGAACTGCTGCACGAGATCGCCGCAATGAGCGACAAGATCTCCCTGCGCCGCGACGACAGCGAGACGCGCAAGCCTTCCTTCGCGATCAACCGCACCGGCACCGACATCGGCGTGCGCTTCGCCGGCATCCCGCTGGGCCACGAGTTCACCTCGCTGGTGCTGGCGCTGCTGCAGGTGGGCGGACATCCGTCCAAGGCCGCGGCCGAAACCATCGCGCAGGTGCAGGCGCTGGAGGGCGAGTTCCGTTTCGAGACGTATTTCTCGCTGTCCTGCCAGAACTGCCCGGACGTGGTGCAGGCGCTCAACCTGATGAGCGTACTGAACCCGAACATCCGGCACGTCGCCATCGACGGCGCGCTGTACCAGGACGAAGTGGAGCGCCGCCAGATCATGTCGGTGCCCACGGTGTACTTGAACGGCGAGGTCTTCGACCAGGGCCGCATGAGCCTGGAACAGATCGTCGCCAAGCTCGACACCGGCGCCGCCGCACGCGCCGCCGCGGCGATCAAGACCAAGGACGCCTTCGACGTGCTGGTGGTCGGCGGTGGCCCGGCCGGCGCCGCGGCGGCGATCTACGCCGCGCGCAAGGGCATTCGCACCGGCGTGGCCGCCGAGCGCTTTGGCGGCCAGGTGCTGGACACCATGGCGATCGAAAACTTCATCTCGGTGGACTACACCGAAGGCTCCAAGCTGGGCGCCGCGCTGGAAAACCACGTTCGCAACTACGACGTGGACATCATGAACCTGCAGCGCGCCACCCAGCTGGTGCCCGCCGCGGAATCGGCCAGCGGTCTGATCGAGGTGGCGCTGGAGAACGGCGCCAGCCTCAAGGCCAAGTCCGTGGTGATCTCCACCGGCGCGCGCTGGCGGCAGATGGGCGTGCCCGGCGAGAACGATTACCGCAACAAGGGCGTGGCCTACTGCCCGCACTGCGACGGCCCGCTGTTCAAGGGCAAGCGTGTGGCGGTGATCGGCGGCGGCAACTCCGGCGCGGAGGCGGCGATCGACCTGGCCGGCCTCGTGGCCCATGTCACCCTGATCGAGTTCGACCACCAACTGCGCGCCGACGAGGTGCTGCAGCGCAAGCTGCGCAGCCTGCCCAACGTGGAGGTGATCGTCAGCGCACAGACCACCGAGGTACTGGGCGACGGCCAGAAAGTCACCGGTCTGGTCTGGAAGGACCGCAACGACGGCGTGATGCACAGCCTGACCCTCGAAGGCATCTTCGTGCAGATCGGCCTGCTGCCGAACACCGAGTGGCTGAAGGGCACGTTGGAACTCAGCCCGCGCGGCGAGATCGTGATCGACGCCCGCGGCCAGACTTCGCTGCCCGGCGTGTTCGCCGCCGGCGACGCCACCACGGTGCCGTACAAGCAGATCGTGATCGCGATGGGCGCCGGTTCCACTGCCGCGCTGGGGGCGTTCGATCACCTGATCCGCAGCTCGGCGCCGGCGGCGGAAACAGCCGCTGCCTGACACCTCGTCTTTCGCACCAGAAGCAAGCCGCCGGCAGGGCGATCCCCACTGTGTCGCCCTGCCCTTCGACTTCGCTGCGCTACGCTCAGGGCGAACGGGATGAGGAAATCCCCAACCAACCGTTCGCCCTGAGCGTAGGCCCGCAGGGCCAGAGTCGAAGGGTCCCCCTTACGCCCGTCAACTTCCCTGATCCGGCCCGCGTTCCAGCGCCTTGCGGATCTCCTCCAGCGCCGCCGGATCGTCCAGCGTGGAGAGATCGCCCGGATCGCGCTGCTCGGCCAGGGCCTGCAGCGAGCGGCGCAGCAGCTTGCCCGAGCGCGTCTTGGGCAACGCGCCCACCACATACACCCGCGCCGGTTTCGCCACGCTGCCGAGCTGGTCCACCACGCACTGCTGCATGCCGCGCGCCACCTCGGCGGCGCCCGCGCCGGCGTCCTGTTTCAGCGTGGCGAACACCACCGGCACCTGGCCTTTCAGTTCGTCGCGCACGCCTACCACCGCCGCCTCGGCCACCGCCGGGTGGCCGGCCACGGATTCCTCGATCTCGCGTGTGCCCAGGCGATGCCCGGCCACGTTGATCACGTCGTCGGTGCGGCCGAGGATGAAGGTGTAGCCGTCCGCATCGCGAATCGCCCAGTCCAGCGAGCTGTACAGCAGTTCGCGGAAGTGGCTGAAGTAGCTGTGCACGTAGCGGTCGTCGTCGCGCCAGATCGTGCTGAGGCAGCCCGGCGGCAGCGGCGGTTCCAGCACCAGCACGCCCTTCTCGCCGGCGGGCACTTCCTTGCCGGTGTTCTCGTCGATCACCTTCATCTTGTAGCCGGGCGCCGGCAGGCCGGGCGAGCCGAGCTTGGCGGGTTTCATGTCCAGACCTGGCATCAGCGTGATCGCGGGCCAGCCGGTTTCGGTCTGCCAGTAGTTGTCGACCACCGGCACGCCCAGTTCCGTGTTGATCCAATGCGAGGTGGGTTCGTCCAGCGGCTCGCCGGCGAGGAACAGCCACTTCAGCTGCGACAGGTCGTGCGCGTGCAGGAAGCGCGCGTCCTGCTTCTTCAGCACGCGGATCGCGGTGGGCGAGGAGAACATGCTGTGCACGCCGTACTTCTCGCACAGCCCCCACCACACGCCCGGATCGGGCCGCGTGGGCAGGCCTTCGTACAACAGCGAGGTGGCGCCGCCGATCAGCGGGCCGTAGACGTTGTAGGAATGCCCCACCGCCCAGCCCACGTCGGAGGTGGAGAACATCACCTGCCCCGGCGCGATATCGAAGATGCAGCGGATCGACATCGCCATCGCCACCGCGTAGCCGCCAGTGTCGCGCTGCACGCCCTTCGGCTTGCCGGTGGTGCCCGAGGTGTAGAGCAGGTAGCTCGGCTCGTTCGACTCCAGCCAGGCCACCGGCACCGCGGCGCCGTCATGCTTCGCGCGAAGTTCGGTGTAGTCCACGTCGCGATCCTTGATGCGGGTCATCTGCGGATCGAGCCCGCGATCCACCACCAGCACCTTCGGCGGCGGCGCCGAGGCCTCGTTCAGCGCCGCGTCCACCAGCGGTTTGTACGGAATCACCTTGCCCGCACGCATGCCCGCGTCGGCGCAGATCAAGAGCTTCGGCTGTGCATCGTCGATGCGCAACGCGAGGTTGTGCGCCGCGAAGCCGCCGAACACCACCGAGTGGATCGCGCCGATGCGCGCGCACGCCAGCATCGCGAACACCGCCTCGGCGATGTTCGGCAGGTAGATCACCACGCGGTCGCCGCGCCCCACGTCCAGCGACTGCAGCACCGCGGCGAACGTGTTCACCTCGCGATGCAACTCGCGATACGTGAACTCGCGCGTGCTGTCCGTCTCGCTGGACACCGCCACCAGCGCCAGTTGCTCCGCGCGTTCGGCGAGATGCCGGTCCACGGCGTTGTAACAGAGGTTGGTGGTGCCGCCCACGAACCAGCGGCGGAACGGCGGCTTCGACTGGTCGAGGATCTGCCGCGGTGGCGTCTCCCAATGGATGCGCCGCGCCTGCTCGGCCCAGAACAGTTCCGGCTGCTCGACCGACTGCCGGTAGAACGATTCGTAGTCCATGCCCGCCTCCCGCGCCGACCCGTTTCAAGCCTAATCGCGGTATCGCCGCTTGGGCAGCGCGACGATGGTCGCAGGCATCGTGGCGGCAACACGGCCCATCCCTGCGCTGAAACGAAGAAGGGCGGCCAGGCCGCCCTTCCCCTTCGAGCAAACGCGCCGCGCCTGTTTACTTCGCGAACAGATGCTCGACGCCTGCGCGTTCCTCGCGCAGTTCCTTGTGGGTGGCATCGATGCGCGCCTGCGAGAACGCGTTGATCGCCAGGCCCTGCACGATGGCGTACTTGCCGTCCTTCACCGTCACCGGGTAGCCGAAGATCACGCCCGGCGCGATGCCGTAGGAGCCGTCGGACGGGATGCCCATCGACACCCAGTCGCCTTCCGCGGTGCCCTGCGCCCAGGTGCGCATGTGGTCGATCGCGGCCGAGGCGGCCGAGGCGGCGGAGGAAGCGCCGCGCGCCTTGATGATGGCCGCGCCGCGCTGCTGCACGGTGGGGATGAAATCGCTCTCGTACCACGCCTGGTCGACCAGGCTCAGCGCCGGCTTGCCGTCCACGGTGGCGTGGTGCAGGTCGGGGTACTGGGTGGAGCTGTGGTTGCCCCAGATCGTCATCTTGCGGACGTCGGTGTTGTGCTTGCCGGTCTTCTCGGCCAGCTGGCTCTTGGCGCGGTTGTGGTCCAGGCGCACCATCGCGGTGAAGCACTTCGGATCCAGGCTGGGCGCGTTCTGCTGCGCGATCAGCGCATTGGTGTTGGCCGGGTTGCCGACCACCAGCACCTTCACGTCGCGCTTGGCGTGGTCGTTCAGCGCCTTGCCCTGCGGGGCGAAGATCGCGCCGTTCGCTTCCAAGAGGTCCTTGCGCTCCATGCCCGGGCCGCGCGGGCGGGCACCGACCAGCAGCGCGTAGTCCACGTCCTTGAAGGCCACGTTGACGTCGTCGGTGGCGACCACGCCGGCCAGGGTCGGGAACGCGCAGTCGTTGAGTTCCATCACCACGCCCTGCAGCGCGGGCAGCGCCGGCGTGATTTCCAGCAGGTGCAGGATCACCGGCTGGTCGGGGCCCAGCATGTCGCCGGCGGCGATGCGGAACAGCAGGGCGTAGCCGATCTGGCCGGCGGCGCCGGTAACGGCAACTCGAACGGGGGCTTTCATGGGGTTGACTCCTTGGTGGAATGCTCAGCTTTTAGTAGGAGCGGCTTCAGCCGCGATGCTTCTTGCCTGTCGCGGCTGAAGCCGCTCCTACAGTTGATGTGTTCACGTCAGCTCGGCAAAGAACTCGGCAATGCGCGCGAGTCCGGGCGCCAGCTGGGCGGCCGGGCAGGTATAGGAAATCCGCAGGGCATGCGGCTCACCGAAGGCCGAGCCCGGCACGCAGGCCACGCCCTTGGCTTCCAGCAGCGCGGCGCAGAACTCCACGTCGCTGGAAATCTTCGTGCCGTGGTGGCTCTTGCCGAACGCCACCGAAATGTCGGGGAACGCGTAGAACGCGCCCTGCGGCCGCGGGCAGATCACGCCCGGGATCGCATTGAGCGCGGCAACCACGGTGTCGCGGCGCGCCGCGAATTCGGCGCACTTGGCCTGCGGGATGTCCTGCGGGCCGGTGAACGCGGCCACCGCGGCCGCGGTAATCACTTCCGGCACGCTGGTGATGTGGTTGGAGTTGAGCGTGGTGACCGCCTTGGCCACCGGCTCCGGCCCGGCCAGCAGGCCCACGCGCCAGCCCGGCATGCCGTAGGTCTTGGACACCGAGTCGACGAAGACCAGCCGCTCGCGCAGTTCAGGCTTCGCGAACACGAAGTTGTGGTAGCCGATGCCGTCGAACACCATCGAGTTGTAGATGTCGTCGGTGATGATCCAGGTGTCCGGATGCTTCGCCAGCACCTCAGCCAGCGCGGCGATTTCCTCGCGCGTGTAGACCATGCCCGTCGGGTTGGACGGGTTGTTGAACAGGAACACCTTCGGCTTGCGCGCCAGTGCGGCGTCGAGCTGCGTCGGGGTGAGCTTGTAATGCTGCTCGGGGCCGCAATGCAGCACGTTGGCCTGCGCGCCCACGATGTCGGCGATGTCGCGGTAGGTGGTCCAGTACGGCGCGGCGAAGGCGATCTCGTCGCCCTCGTCCAGCAGCGCCTCGGCCAGGTTGTAAAGCACCTGCTTGGCGCCGATGCCCACCGACAGGTTGGCGTGGCCGTAACCGGTGAAACCCAGCGCCTCGATGTGCTTCAGGAACGCGTCCAGCAGCGGCTCGGCGCCACGGTTGCTGCCGTACTGGCCGCTGTCGTGGCTGAGCGCCTCGCGCGCCGCCGCGTACACGTGTTCGCCGGGCAGGAAGTTCGGCACGCCGATGGAGAAGCTGATGATGTCGCGGCCGGCGGCCTTGAGCTGCTTCGCCTTGGCGGCGATGAGCATGATCGCGCTGGGCTTGGCGCGGCCGACACGCTGGGCGAGCTGGGGCATGACTTCCTCGGGTTCGTGGGGGACGGAAGCGGCAAACCCGGCGATTTTAGCATGGGGTATCGCATCCCCCGAGGCCCCCGCAAAAGCTTGCGTCATCACGATCCGTGGATGCATGCCCATGTTCGCGGATGGCATGATGCCCACGCTGCCACGCCTTCAGCACGGTGCGCGGCAGGAGCCGCAGGGAGGCGCGGCTTCCGCACTATCCAGGGGACTTCATCAACCACGCATGGGGACACACGGATATGCATTGGCTCTGGGTCATCATCATCGGCTTCATCGTCGGCGTCATCGCCAAGTTCATCCGCGGCGGCAAGGACTCGGTCGGCTTCATCATCACCATCGTCATCGGCATCGTGGGCTCGATCCTCGCCACCTGGGTGGGCGAGAACCTGGGCTGGTGGCCCGCGCACGGCTTCGTGCATTTCATCGCTTCGATCGTGGGCGCGATCATCCTGCTCGCGATCTACCACGTGCTGTTCAAGCCCAGCGCCTCCTCGTGAGACGCGGTCGTGCGGGCGGGGCATGCCTCGCCCACACGACCTCATGACGTGTCGGCGAAGCTCAGCCGAACAGCTTGCCGGCCAGCCCCGCCAGCGAGCCGAGATCGAAACCACCACCCTGCCCCTGCGCCGGCACCTGGCCGCCGGGAGTCAGATGGTCGACCACATGCGGCAACACCTGCGCCAGCGCACCGGACAGCTGGCCCTGGTCCATGCCCAGCTTGCCGGCCGCCTCCTGCAGCACCGAACCCAGGCCACCGCTCTGCAACGCCTGGTTGAGCTGATCGCCGGACACCGCCTGATTGGCGCCGTTGCCCACCCACGACTGCACGGCTTCGCCGAGCCCGCCCTGGTGCAGCATGCCGGCCAGCCCCTGCACGCCGCCCGCCTGCTGGATCAGCTGACCCGCCACCGACACCAGATCCGAACCGCCGGCCTGACCGCCGCCGCCGAGCAAACTACCGAGTAATGACATGGCTGCTCTCCTTGGATGATGGAAGCCGAACGCAGTTGTCGCGCGCGACCCGTCGATTCTATGGATCGCACGCGGTTTCTGTCGTGACCGGCGCGTGAAAAAGCCACCGCACCAAGGCGGTGGCTTGCAGGGGTGACACCTGTCGCGGATCAGCCGCGCTGATCGAGCACGCTGTTCCATTCCTTCACGCGGTCGGCCTTGGCCGCCAGCAGCGCGTCCACGTCGCCCTCGACCGTGACCTTCTCGATGACGTCGTTCTGGCGGATCGCGTCGACTACCTGTTGGTCATTCGCATCGATCACTTCGCCGAACACGCTGTGCTTGCCGTCCAGCCACGGCGTGGCGCCGTGGGTGATGAAGAACTGGCTGCCGTTGGTGCGCGGGCCGGCGTTCGCCATCGACAACACGCCGGGCTTGTCGTGGCGCAGCGAGGGATGGAACTCGTCCTCGAACTTGTAGCCCGGGCCACCGCGACCGCTGCCTTCCGGGCAACCGCCCTGGACCATGAAGTCGGCGATCACGCGATGGAACGACAGGCCGTCGTAGTAGCCGCGCTTGGCCAGGTTCACGAAATTCGCCACGGTCAGCGGCGCCTTGTCGTCGTGCAGGCGCAGGCGGATCGGGCCGCGGTTGGTGTGCAGGGTGACTTGGATGGCCATGGGCATTCCTCGGCGTTGGACAGGATCGGTGCGCCGCAGGCACGGCGCGTGGATCGCCAAGGATAGCGCAGCCCGCCGGATCGATCGGAAACGCGGGCAAATCGTCATCCAAGCGCGTATAATCGACCGATTCGCCCTTCAAAAACCTGCGCGACGATCCCCGCATCGCCCGAGCCGATCCCATGTCCATCGAAAACCTGCGCAATATCGCCATCGTCGCCCACGTCGACCACGGCAAGACCACCCTCGTCGACCAGCTGCTGAAGCAGTCCGGCACGCTCAGCGAGCGCACCGTACTGGCCGAGCGCGTGATGGACTCGAACGACCAGGAAAAGGAGCGCGGCATCACCATCCTGGCCAAGAACACCGCGATCAAGTGGAACGGCAACCGCATCAACATCGTCGACACCCCGGGCCACGCCGACTTCGGCGGCGAGGTGGAGCGCGTGCTGTCGATGGTCGACACCGTGCTGATCCTGGTCGACGCGATGGACGGCCCGATGCCGCAGACGCGCTTCGTGACGCAGAAGGCGTTTGCGATGGGCTTCAAGCCGATCGTGGTGATCAACAAGATCGATCGCCCCGGCGCGCGCCCCGAGTGGGTGGTGGAACAGGTGTGGGACCTGTTCGACCGCCTCGGCGCCACGCCGGAGCAGATGGATTTCCCGATCGTCTACGCCTCGGCCCTGAACGGCTACGCCAGCCTCGACGAGAACGTGCGCGAGGGCGACATGACGCCGCTGTACCAGGCGATCATGCAGCACACGCCCAAGCCCGAGGTCGATCCGGAAGGCCCGTTCCAGATGCGCATCAGCCAGCTGGACTACAACAACTTCGTGGGCGTGATCGGCATCGGCCGCATCCAGCGCGGCACGCTGAAGAAGAACATGCCGGTGGCGGTGATCAACCGCGAGGGCAAGAAGCGCCAAGGCAAGGTGCTGCAGGTGCTCGGCTTCATGGGCCTGGAACGCATCGAGCAGGACAGCGCCGAGGCCGGCGACATCGTGGCCATCTCCGGCATCGCCGAGCTGACCATCTCCGACACCGTCACCGCGCTGGACGCCCCCGAGGCGCTGCCGGCGCTGACGGTGGACGAGCCGACCATCTCGATGACCTTCCAGGTCAACAACTCGCCGTTCGCCGGCAACAAGGACCTCAGCGGCGGCAAGTTCCTCACCAGCCGCCAGCTCAAGGATCGCCTCGACCGCGAGCAGGTGCACAACGTGGCGCTGAAGGTCGAGCAGGGTTCGGACGCCGACAAGTTCCTGGTTTCCGGCCGCGGCGAGCTGCACCTGTCGGTGCTGATCGAGAACATGCGCCGCGAGGGCTACGAACTGGCCGTGTCGCGTCCGGAAGTGATCATCAAGGAGATCGACGGCCAGAAGATGGAGCCGATCGAGCAGTTGGTGGTCGACGTGGAGGAAACCCACCAGGGTCCGGTGATGGAGCGCCTCGGCGTGCGCAAGGGCCAGCTCAAGAACATGGAGCCGGACGGCAAGGGCCGCGTGCGTCTGGAGTACATGATCCCGGCGCGCGGCCTGATCGGCTTCCAGAACGCGTTCAAGACCCTCACCCAGGGCTCGGGCCTGCTGTTCCACGTGTTCGACCATTACGGCCCGAAGGAAGAAGGCCAGATCGCCAAGCGCCTCAACGGCGTGATGATCGCGAACGCCGGCGGCACCACGCCTGCCTACTCGCTGGGCCCGCTGCAGGAACGCGGCAAGCTGTTCGCCGCCGAAGGCGACAACGTGTATGAGGGCCAGTTGGTCGGCATCCACGCCAAGGACAACGACCTCACCGTCAACGCGATCAAGCCCAAGCCGCTCACCAACATGCGCGCCTCGGGCAAGGACGATGCGATCCAGCTGACCCCGGCCACCAAGTTCTCGCTGGAGCAGGCGCTGGACTTCATCGACGACGACGAGCTGGTCGAGGTGACGCCGAAGGAAATCCGCCTGCGCAAGAAGCACCTCACCGAGAACGACCGCAAGCGCGCCTCGCGCGGCGGCTGAGCAAGTCGTTCGACGCAATGCAACCGAAGGCCGCCGCAAGGTGGCCTTCGGGTTGATGGGAGTGCTTACGAGCGACGATGCGGAAGCGTAGGATGCAGCGCATCTTCATCGAAGCATGCGACCGCGACTGCGCACGCGGACGGATCGCCCCGCCCCATCCTCGTCCGAAGAGATTGCCATGCAGACACATATCCAGGGCACGACCATGCCCGTGCTCGAAGTGCAGCTCGATCCCGGCGAAAGCGTGTTCGCCGAAAGCGGCGAGTTGTCGTGGATGAGCGCTTCGGTGCAGATGACCACGCATACCCAGATGGGCGGCGGTGGCGGCCTGCTCGGCATGTTCAAGCGCGTGGTCGGCGGCGGCAGCCTGTTCATGACGGACTACCGCGCCGTGCAATCCCCCGGCACCGTGGCGTTCGCCACCAAGGTGCCCGGCCATATCGTGCCGGTGCCGGTGGCGCCGGGCCGCGAATACATGGTGCATCGTCACGGCTTCCTCTGTGCCACGCCGCAGGTCAGCATCGGCGTGGGCTTCCAGCAGTCGCTGGGTGCCGGCATCTTCGGCGGCAGCGGCTTCCTGCTGCAGCACATCGGCGGCAGCGGCACGGCTTGGTTGGAGCTGTCCGGCGAACTCATCCAGAAGGACCTGGCCCCCGGCGAGACGCTGCGCGTGCACCCCGGCCACGTCGGCGCCTTCCAGGCCTCGGTGAGCTTCCAGATCACCACCGTGCCCGGCATCCGCAATGCCATATTTGGTGGGGACGGCATCTTCCTCGCATCGCTCACCGGGCCCGGCACGGTGTGGTTGCAGACCTTGCCGATCTCGCGCCTGGCCCATCAGATCGCCGAATACCTGCCGCGCGAAGGCAACCGGGCGGCCTCGACCGGCATCGGTGCCGGCCTGCTCGGCGGTGTCGTCGGCTCGATATTGGGCGGCGACAACAACTAGGCGGCGCGCGATCCCGGCGATGCAAGCCACCGGGTACGAAGCAAGACGCGTTTTCTGACGCAGCATGGTGTGCCGGCAGGCAAAGCCGGAGGCGCAAGAAAGCGCGTCGTGGCAGCGGAGGCGTTCGCCCCCGGCGTTGCGCAATGATGACCGCCGCACAGTGTTCCACCCTCCGCGGACAGGTCGGCACCCCACCCCCTCAGCCGCGATTCACCCGCCGGATTGCGGTGCTGCGCCATGCCTGTCCGCGACGATGCGCCGGCCCCCGCGATGGCTCATCCAAACGCGTTGACAGCCCGCCGGCCCGCAACTACAGTGCGCGCGCCCTCAGCCCGGCTGACGGCTTCCTTGGCCACTTCCAGCGAGAAATGGACAGTATTCCCAGTCGATGCGTCGGCGACCGCAAACCCTTGCGGATGCCGGCGTTGCACAACCCGATGAACGCCTGCGACCGCCAGCGGTCGGCCCGCGCTTTCCTCGACTGAGGAACGGGCCGCCCCCATGCGCCGCGGGCGCATGCAGAGGCGAGCCCATGCTGCTTCACCGCTTCCCTGTATCAAGAACAACGCGCTCAGGAACAACGCGTTCAAGAACATCGTGCGCGACGTCAACGCGTCGCGCGTTCGGGCGTGCCTGCCATCTGTCCGCCACCTGCGCGCGGCACGATGCACTTCGCCATGCCACGGATCATGGAGGCCCCTGATGCCCAGCGACAGTCGACCTCCCTCCGCGCCCCGTCCGGGCGCATCCCCGACGAATCCACCTCCCACCGGGCCACGGCGCCCGGCGTGATGCACGGCTGAGTGCCCGCTTGCATCCGCCGCCGCCCGCCCGGCCGCCACGGATGCAAGCCATGTCCCACCACGTTTCCCGCCCGCGCGTCGCCGCCTGCACGCTCGCCCTCGCCCTCGCCCTCGCCCTCGCCTGCCTGCTCGGCGGCTGCTCGCACGATGCGGGCGAGCACGAGGCCGCACCCGCCTTCGTCCAGCACGGATCGCGCATCGAGGTGCCGGCCGACTCACCGCTGCGCCAGCGGCTGAAGGTCGCGCCGGTCGAGCTGCACCAGGCGCCTCACGCGCTGGATTTCCCCGCTACCGTCGAGGCCGATCCCGCGCACATGGCCAACGTGCTGCCCGCGCTCGCCGGGCGCGTGGTGGCATTGAAGGTCGACCTCGGCGACCGCGTCGAGCGCGGCCAGTTGCTGGCGGTGATCGACTCCGGCGACCTCGCCCAGGCCTATGCCGACACGGACAAGGCACGTGACGCGCTGAGCCTCGCGCAGAAGACGCTGGATCGCGCCCGCGGCGTGCAGCAGGCCGGCGGCGCCGCAGTGAAGGACCTGGAAGCCGCGCAGAGCGGCGTGACGCAGGCGCAGGCCGAATACCGCCGCGCGCAGACCCGGCTGGTGGCGTTGGGCGGCAGTGCGGACGCCCAGACCGGCGCGCGACCGATGCAGATGCGCGCGCCGATCGGCGGCACGATCACCGCGCTGTCCATCGCTCCGGGCATGTTCGTCAACGATCCCACCGCGGCGCTGATGACCATCGCCAACATCGACAAGGTCTGGATCACCGCGCAGGTGCCGGAGAACGAGCTGGGCCAGGTCGCGAAAGGCCAGGCCGCCAGCGCCAGCGTGCCGGCGTATCCGGACCGCGTGTTCCGCGGCACGGTGGCGTCGGTCAGCGCCGTGCTCGATCCCGACACCCGCCGCGACAAGGTCCGCATCGCCTTCGACAACGCCGACCACGCGCTGAAGCCCAACATGTACGCCCGCGCCAGCGTGGCCGTGCAGCAGCCCGCGCAGGTGTTCGTGCCCGAGTCGGCGCTGCTGATGAACAACGACAGCACCACGGTGTTCGTCGAGGTGGCGCCGTGGACGTTCGAGCGCCGCACGGTGGAACTGAGCTACGACGAGAACGCCGGCGCGCGCGTGCTCAAGGGCCTCAAGGCCGGCGACCGCGTGGTCGTGGCGGGCGGAGTGCTGATCCATGATTGACCGCATCATCGAGTTCTGCTTCCACAAGCGCACGCTGTTCCTGGTGGTCACGGTGCTGGTGGCGATCTTCGGTTACTACTCGTGGACCCAGCTTTCCATCGAGGCCTACCCGGAGCTCGGTGCCGTCACCGCCCAGGTCACCACCCAGGTGCCCGGCCTCGCCGCCGAGGAGATCGAGCAGCAGATCACCACGCCGCTGGAACGCGCGCTGGCCGGCACGCCGGGCCTGGTGCACATGCGCTCCAGCAGCACCTTCGGCCTGTCGCTGATCACCCTGGTGTTCAAGGGCGGCAGCGAGGATTACTGGGAACGCCAGCGGGTGATGGAGCGCATCGCCCAGGCGCAGCTGCCGCCCGGCATCACGCCCGGTCTCGATCCCGTCTCCGGCCCGGCCGGCGAGATCTACCGCTACACGCTGGAGTCGGACACGCAGAACCTGATGCAGCTGTCCGAGCTCAACACCTGGACGGTGATCCCCGCGCTGCAGTCCGTGCCCGGCGTGGCGAACGTGGACAACTTCGGCGGCTTCACCAAGGAATTCCAGCTGGTGCTCGATCCGGCCGCGCTGCTGCGCTACGGCGTCAGCGTGGCGCAGGTGACGGCGGCGATCTCCGCGAACACCGCCAACGCCGGCGGCGGCCGCATCAGCCGCGGCGAGCAGAGCTACATCGTGCGCGGCATCGGCATGGTGCATTCGCTCAAGGACCTGGGCGACATCGTGGTGACCCAGGCGCACGGCGTGCCGGTGCTGGTGCGCGAGCTGGGCGAACTGCGCTACGGCCACCAGGTGCGCGAGGGCATCCTCGGCAAGGACAACAACCCCGACACCGTCGAGGGCATCGTCGACCTGCTGAAGTACCAGAACCCGTCCAAGGTACTGGTGGACCTGCACGCGAAGGTGGACGAACTCAACAAGCAGCTCGCGCCGCAGGGCGTGAAGATCGTGCCCTACCTCGACCGCGACGACCTGGTGCAGGCCACCACCGACAAGGTGTTCCACACCGTGATGGAAGGCGTGGGCCTGGTGCTGATCGTGCTGATCCTGTTCCTGGGCAGCGCGCGCGCGGCGCTGGTGACGGCCACGGTGATCCCGCTGTCGCTGGTCACGGTGTTCATCCTGATGCACCTCACCGGCATGAGCGTGAACCTGTTCTCGATCGGCGCGATCGACTTCGGCGTGATCGTGGACGGCGCCATCGTGGTCACCGAGGCGATCCTGCTGCGTCGCGAGGCCAAGCCGCACGAGGAGCTGGCCGCGTCCGACGTGATGGCGGCCACCGCCCAGGTCGGCAAGCCGATCTTCTTCGCCACCCTGATCATCGTCACCGCCTACCTGCCGCTGTTCGCGTTCGAGCACGCCGAGGGCAAGCTGTTCCGGCCGATGGCCTTCACCGTGGGCTATGCGCTGCTGGCCGCGCTGCTGTGCACGATCACCCTGGTCCCGGGGCTGGCGTACCTCGCGCTGCGCAAGCCGCGCAAGCCGTTCCACAACCGGCCGCTGGAAAAGCTGCACGCCGGCTTCAAATCCACGCTGGGCAAGCTGCTGCAGCACCTGCGCGTGGCCTACCTCGCCACCGGCCTCGCGCTGGTGGCGGTGGTCGTGCTGGGCGCCACCCTGGGCCGCGCCTTCCTGCCCACGCTGGACGAAGGTTCGCTGTGGCTGCAGGTGCAGATGCCCAGCGGCCTGTCGCTGGATGAGGCCAGCGCGATGGCCGGCGACTTGCGACGCGTGGTGCGCTCCTTCCCCGAAGTCTCCTACGTGGTCACCCAGCTCGGCCGCAACGACACCGGCACCGATCCGTGGACGCCCTCGCACGTCGAGGTGGCGGTGGGCCTGAAGCCCTACGACAGCTGGCCCGGCCACGAGAGCAAGGATGCCTTCGTGCAGCGCTTCCAGGCGCGGCTGGATCGTGAGTTGCCCGGCATGAGCATCGGCATCAGCCAGCCGATCAGCGACGGCGAGAACGACATGATCAGCGGCGCGCACAGCGCGCTGGTGCTGTACGTCTACGGGCAGGATTTCAAGCAGATGCGTCGCCTCGGCGGGCAGATCGTGGACCAGCTCAAGACCATCTCCGGCACCGAGGCGGCGATCTTCCAGGAGCCGCCGATCCCGCAACTCGTCATCAAGGCCGACCGCGCCGCCGCGGCGCGCTACGGCGTCAACGTCGCCGACATCAGCGGCCTGATCCAGACCGCGATCGGCGGCGCGCCGATCACCCAGGTCTACGTGGGCGACCGCATCTACAACGTCACCGCGCGCGTTTCCAATGCCGTGGCGAACAACGTCGAGGCCATCGGCAAGCTGCCGCTGACCACGGCCAGCGGCGCGCAGATTCCGCTGTCGCTGGTGGCGCACATCGGCTACCAGACCGGCGAGGGCACGATCGCCCACGAGGGCGGCAAGCGCCAGCTGTCGATCACCGTGGAGAACCACCAGCTGGCGCTGTCGAAGCTGGTGGACGAGGCGCAGGCGCTGATCGCGCAGAAGCTGCACTACGACCCGCAGACCTACCGCTTGCAATGGGCCGGCACCTTCCAGGAGGCCGAGCGTGCGCAGGCGCGGCTGATCGTGGTGCTGGGCATGGTGATGGCGATCATGGCGGTGCTGCTGCTGGCCGAGTTCGGCCGGCTGCGCCAGTCGCTGCTGGTGCTGGGCGTGGTGCCGCTGGCCACGCTGGGCGGGCTGATCGCGCTGCATGTGCGCGGCGAGACGCTGAACATCGCCACCGCGGTGGGCTTCATCGCGCTGTTCGGCGTGGCGGTGCAGAACGGCATCATCATGGTGGCCAACATCAACCGGCTGCGCGCGCAAGGCATGGCGCTGGCATCGGCGGTGGTGGAAGGTGCCGCCGAGCGCTTCCGCCCGGTGCTGATGACCGCCACCGTGGCCAGCTTCGGCATGCTGCCCGCCGCGCTCGCCACCGGCATCGGCACCGACGTGCAGCGCGGCCTCGCCACCGTGGTGGTGGGCGGCCTTGCCATCGCCACCCTGCTCACGCTGTACCTGTTGCCGGCGCTGTACTACGCGCTGGAACGCTGGATCGAGCGCAAGTACCCGCCGCGCACCGCCTCGCCCGCGCCCACCCAGGGCATCGCCCATTGATAGCCACGCGGCGCGCCGCTCGCCGTGCGCGCCGCCACCAGGTGTTCCGATGAAGACACTCGCCATTCACTCCTTTCGCTCGCTGCTCGTGCTCGGCGCGGCGCTGCTCGCCGGCTGCATGGTCGGCCCCGACTTCCACCGCCCCACTCCGCCCAAGGTCGCGCGCTACACCGCGCAGCCCCTGCCCGCCACGCTGGGCAGCGGCGACGATGCCCAGCGCCTCGTCGCCGGACAGGACGTGCCGGCGCAATGGTGGATGCTGTTCCACTCGGAGCAGCTCGACGCGCTGATCGCGCAGGCGCTCCAGGCCAACCCCGGCCTCGCCGCGGCGCAGGCCGCGCTGCGCCAAGCACAGGAGGCGCAGGCCGCCGGCCGTGGCGCGCTGTATCCCAGCGCAAGCGCGGACTACAACGTGAGCCGCCAGCGCGTTGCCGGCACGCTGGCCAGCCCCGCCGCCTCGGGCTACGACTACTACACCTTGCACACGGCCCAGCTCAGCGTGTCGTGGGCGCCCGACCTGTTCGGCGGCAGCCGCCGCCAGCTCGAAGCCTTGCGCGCGCAGACCGACGTGCAGCGCTACCAGCTCGAAGCCACCAAGCTCAGCCTCGCTTCGAACGTGGCGGTCGGCGCGATCAACGCCGGCAGCCTGCGCGCGCAGATCGCCGCCACGCAGGCCATCGTCGACAGCCAGCGGCAGACGCTGGATTCGCTGCGCCGCCAGTTCGCGCTGGGCGCCGTGCCGGAGGCGGCGGTTGCCGCGCAGCAGGCTACGCTGGCGCAGGCGCAGGCCACGCTGCCGCCGCTGCAGAAACAGCTCGCGCTGCAGGACGACGCGCTGGCCGCGCTGCTCGGTCGTGCGCCTGCCGATCAGCCCGACACCACGCTGGCCCTCGCCGACCTGCACCTGCCTGCCGAGCTGCCGCTCAGCCTGCCCTCGCGGCTGGTGGAACAACGCCCCGACGTGCGCGCCGCCGCGGCACAGCTGCACGCGGCCAGCGCGCAGGTGGGCGTGGCCGAGGCGAACCGCCTGCCCAGGTTCACGCTGAGCGCCAATGCGGGCAGCTCGCCCACGAAGATCAGCGACCTGTTCAGCCACGGCACGGTGTTCTGGAACCTTGCCGCCGATGTCAGCCAGCCGCTGTTCGACGCCGGCAGCCTGAAGCACCAGCAGCGCGCCGCCGAAGCCGCGCTGGATGCGGCGAAGGCGCAATACCGCGGCACCGTGATAGCCGCGCTGCAGAACGTGGCCGACAGTCTGTACGCGCTGAAGTCCGACGCCGACGGGCTGGCCGCGGCGCAGCTCGCCGAACAGGCTGCCGTGCGCAGCCTCGCCATCGCGCAACGCCAGTTCGCGCTGGGCGACGTGGACCACCTCGCCGTGCTGCAGGCCGAACAGGCGCAGCAGCAAGCCGTCGTCGCGCTGGTGCAGGCGCAGGCCAGCCGCTACGGTGACACCGTCGCGCTGTACCAGGCGCTGGGTGGCGGCTGGTGGGAACATCGGGAAACCGCCGTCGCCCCGGCGCACGCCGGGGCCCAGTGACACCTACCCGTCGAAACCAGGACACTGGATGCCTGCCTGCGCAGGCATGACGCGCGGAGAAGGAACCAGCCACACACCATGCGCCCGACCTCCCTTCCCCTGCTGCTCGCCGGCGCGCTCGCGCTGGCCGGCACCGCGCATGCCGATGATGCGCCGCTGTTCGTCCCGCAATGGCTGGGCGCGCAGTACACCTTCGTCGACCAGCACCAGGGCCGCGTGCATTCGCCGTACGCCGGCGCGATGAGCCTGCACCCGCAGGGCGACACCGAACGCTCGCATACCTTCGGCGCCTACTTCGGCGTGGCGCTGCCGTGGCACCTGGCGTTCTACTTCGACGTGGAGATGTTCCGCGGCGAAGGTGTCAGCGGCGCCACCGGCCTGGGTGGCCTCACCAACGGCGACGTGATCCGCGCCGGCGTGGCCGGGCTGGGCCGCGGCGCCTACGTGGCGCGGCGCTACCTGCAATGGTCGCTGCCGCTGGGCGTGGACAGCGAAACGGTGGAACGCAGCCAGGACCACCTGCCCGGCACGCAGGCCACCCGGCGCCTCGACGTGAAGCTGGGGAAGCTGGCGGTCAACGACGACTTCGACCGCAACCGCTACGCCAACGGCACACGCATCCAGTTCATGAACTGGGGCCTGTTCAACGCCACCAGTTGGGACTTCGCCGCCGACACCCGCGGCTACACCGACGGCCTGATGCTGGCCTGGGTCAACCCGACCTGGACGCTGCGCTACGGCGTCTACCGCATGCCGTACGAGGCGAACGGCCAGCGGCTGGAAAGCGACCTGTTCCACGCACGCGGCGAGCAGCTGCAACTGAGCCTGCATCCGCAACCCGATGGCTGGGTACTGCGCCTGCTCGCCTTCCGCAACATCGCGCGCATGGGCAACTACCGCGATGCCCTTGCGCAGGCGCTGGCCACCGGCACCACGCCGGACGTGCACGCCGACGACGCCCCCGGCCGCCGCAAGTTCGGCTTCGTCGTCAACGGCGAACTGCCGCTGGCCGACGGCGGCGACACCGGCCTGTTCGCCCGCGCAGGCTGGAACGACGGCCACACCGAATCCTTCGTGTTCACCGAGGTGGACCGCACCGCAAGCTTCGGCTTCCAGCTCTCCGGCGTGCACTGGGGCCGCAGCGCCGACCATCTCGGCATGGGCTTCGCGCTCAACGCGCTGTCACCCGCGCACCGCGACTATCTCGAAGCCGGCGGCAGCGGCTTCGTGCTGGGTGATGGCAAGCTGAACTACGCGCACGAGGAAATCTTCGAGCTGTATTACAGCTACGCGCCGTTCGCGCACCTCACGCTCAGCCCCGATTTCCAGTGGATTCGCCATCCGGGCTACAACCGCGACCGTGGGCCGGCGGCATTCGCGGGGTTGCGTGCGCACGTGGAGTTCTGACACCTCGCTCCCCTCTCCCACAAGTGGGAGAGGGGAGAACGATCACGCGGGCATCTGCGCCCGCTCCAGCGCCGCGATATGCCGCTCCAGTCGCGGCCCGAGGTAGCAGTGCGAGCCGCACGGCAGCAGGCCCACCTCGCCGAACTCGTGCAGATACCAGCCCGGTGCGCGCGCCACGAAACCGTGGTGGTCGCCGTCCACGTCGTCGTGGCTGGTGAAGAGTTCGAGGAAGGCGATGCCTTCCAGCATTTCGGCTATGCCGATGAGGCCCGCACGGATCTCCGCTCGCTTCAGGTAGTGCAGCACGTCGGTGCACACGATCAGGTCGAAGCGCGTGTCGAAGCGCAGGTGTTCGAGCTGGCCGAAGCGCGCGAGGCCGAGGTTGCGGCTGCGCCCGTAACGCGCCACCGCGTACTCGCTGGCGTCCAGCCCGCGGTAGTCGAGGCCGGGCCTGAGCGCACGCAACGGCGCGCGCCAGGTGCCTTCACCGCAGCCCACGTCCAGCACGTTGCGGATCGGCCGGCCGAGGTAGTACTCCGCCTGCGCCACCACCATCGCGACCTTGCGTCTGAGCTCGGCCGGCGACCCCACCGCATGTGCGGGGTCGCGGTACCACTTGTCGAAATAGGCGCGGTCGTAGGTCTTGGGCATCGCATCGCTCCGGCGGGGAGCGCATGGTAACCGGCGCACCGTCACGCAAGTTGCTGCGAAAGATGAATCGCCAGCGAATCCGCCCGATGCGTCACGGCGGCATGGTCATCCGCTGCGGCATCCTCGCCGTTGAAGCCACCCGACACCCTCGCCGGAGAATGGACGCATGCCTGCCGCACCGCCACGCCGCCGCAGCCTCGCACTGGGCCTGTTGCTGACCTGCCTGCCGGTACTGGCCTGCGCCGGCCAAAGCACGCCGCAGCAGCGCATGCCAACATCCACCGTCACCGCGAAGGTGGATGGGCTGAGTCTCTCCGACATCGCCTGGCTGCGCCGCGACGGTTTCGGCCTGGACAGCGCCACGCTGGCGCATTACCGCCAGCTCGGCCGCACGCGCTTCCTCGACGAACAGTTGGCCGGCGGCGACGACACGCTGCCGCCACAGGTCGCCGCGCAGATCCGCGCCTTGTCCGTGGTGAACACGCCGCTGCCCGAGTTGTGGGCAGATTTCCGCGAGCGCCAGAAGCAGTACAAGGACACGCCCGCTGGCCCGGCCAAGGACACTGCGAAGAAGGCGCTTGCGCAATATCGCCGAGGGCTCGAACAGCAGGCCGCGCAGGCCGAGCTGCTGCACGCGATCTACGGCGGTGACCAGCTCAAGGAGCAGTTGGTGTGGTTCTGGCTGAACCACTTCAGCGTGTACGCGAACAAGGGTCCGGTGCGCGTGTTCGCCGCCGACTACGAGGAAAACGTGATACGCCCGCGTGCGCTGGGCAAGTTCAAGGATCTGGTGATGGCCACGCTGAAGAGCCCGGCCATGCTGGTGTTTCTCGACAACGTGCACAACGTCAAGGACAAGACCAACGAGAACTACGCGCGCGAGCTGATGGAGCTGCACACGCTGGGCGTGGGTTCGGGCTACACCCAGGCCGACGTGCAGCAGCTGATGCGCGTGCTCACCGGCGCCGGCATCGTGCCACCCAGGCTCGCCGCGCGCGAGGGCCGCTTCGCGCGCATGCCGCCCGGCGTCGTGCGCGAGGGCCTGTTCCAGTTCAACTCGCGCCAGCACGACTACGGCGACAAGAGCTTCCTCGGCCAGACGATCAAAGGCAGCGGCTACGCCGAGATCGAGCAGGCGGTGGACCTCATCACGCAGCAGCCCGCTTGTGCGCACTTCGTCTCGCAGCAGCTCGCGGAGTACTTCATCGCCGACAAGCCCTCGCCCATCTTGGTGGACGCGATGGCGCAGACCTTCCAGCGCACGGACGGCGACATCGCTGCGGTGCTGCGCACGATGATGCTGTCGAAGGAGGCCGCCGCGGTGGGCGGGCAAAAGTTCAAGGACCCGACGCGCTTCCTGGTTTCGGCGATGCGCCTCACCTACGACGGCCAGCCCATCCCCAACGCCGCGCCGCTGGTGAACTGGCTGCGCCAGATGGGCGAGCCGCTGTACGGGCGCATCACGCCGGACGGCTGGCCGCTGGATTCGGCGAGCTGGACCGGCTCGGGCCAGCTGAGCAAGCGCTTCGATTTCGCCCGCGTGATCGGCAGCGGCCGCAACCGGCTGTTCGTGGATGACGGCGGCGACGCGAATGCCGCGAACGACCCACCACCCGGCGCGCCCGACCTGCAAGGCTCCACGCTGTACCGCGACGCGATCGCACCACGACTCTCCGATGCCACCCGCGACGCGCTCGCCAAGGCGAAGTCGCCGATGGAATGGAACACCTTCCTGCTGTCTTCGCCCGACTTCAACTATCGCTGACGCCCCTTCCCTGCACACAGCCATGCCCCGTACCCAAGCCATCTGCCGAGACGTCATGCCCGCGAACGCGGGCATCCATGTTGATCTTCGGCTAGACCGGAAATGGATGACCAGCGCTTTGCGCTGTTGTGAGTCGCCTCCCGCGTTCGCGGGAATGACGTCATTCAGAGTCGGGGCATGGCTGCAAGCAGGGGACGCCAAACCATCATCGAGATATCCGCCATGAACCGCCGCGAATTCCTGCTTGCCACCGCCGGCGCAGCCGCCGCTTCCACGCTGTCGTTCTCCGGCCGCCTGTTCGCCGCGCCCGCGAATACGCCACGCTTCCTGCTGGTGTTCCTGCGCGGCGGCTACGACTGCAACAACCTGCTGGTGCCCTGCGGCAGCGACTTCTACTACGCCTCGCGACCCACGCTCGCGATCAAGCGCCCCGACGCGAATGATCCCGACAGCGCCGTGGCGCTGGACGCAAACTGGGGCCTCAACCCGGTGGTGCGCGACTCGCTCTACCCGCTGTGGCAGAAGAAGCAGCTCGCCTTCATTCCCTTCGCCGGCACCAACGACCTCTCGCGCAGCCACTTCGAGACGCAGGACCACATCGAACGCGGCCAGCCGGTTGGCGTGAGCGGCAACTACCGCTCCGGCTTCCTCGCACGATTGTCAGGCGTGCTCACCGGCGTGCCGGCCATCGCCTTCACCGACAACCTGCCGCTGTCGTTCCAGGGTGCGGCGCGCGACATTCCCAACATCGCGCTGAAGGCCGATCCCAAGGCGCACTTCGACGAACGCCAGGCGGCGATCCTTGCCGGCATGTACAAGGGCACCGCGCTGGCCCAGGCCAGCGCCGATGGCCTCGCGCTTCCGCAATCCATCTCGAAGGATCTGCGCGACGAGATGGTGGCGGCCAGCCGCGGCGCCCCCAGCGCGCACAACTTCGCCGCCGAGACACGGCGCATCGCCACCTTGATGCGCGACCAGTACCGCCTCGGCTTCGTCGACGTGGGCGGCTGGGACACCCACGTCAACCAGGGCAGCACCAAGGGCGGCCTCGCCAACAATTTGAAGAACCTAGCCGAAGGCCTCGCCGCCTACGCCGACGCGCTGGGCGACGCCTGGAACGACACCACCGTGGTGGTGCTCTCCGAATTCGGCCGCACCTTCCGCGAGAACGGCGACCGCGGCACCGACCACGGCCATGGCACCGTGCACTGGGTGCTGGGCGGCAAGGTCGCCGGCGGCCGGATCGCCGGCGAGCAGATGGCGGTCACGCAGGCGACCCTGTTCCAGAACCGCGACTACCCCGTCCTCAACGACTACCGCGACGTGCTGGGCGGGATGTTCGCGCGGCTGTGGGGACTGAACCCGAACCAGTTGCAGACGGTGTTTCCGCAGGCGAAGGCCAGGGACTTGCGACTGGTGTGAGCGCGCCATGCCGAGGCAGGTCTGAACAATCGGCCTCTTGTTCGTCATTCCTGCGAAAGCAGGGTATTCAACAGACGCAGGTCTGGTCATCCAGTGCTCTTGCCTTCAATGACTTGAAGGCACTGGATCCCGGCTTGACCAGCCCTTCGGCTGTTGAAAAGCGCTTCGCCGGGATGACGAGCAAAATCAGAGCATCTCCAGCGTCGTTGCGCGCTACGGATTGCCGCCGCCGGCCGGGAGGATCGGACGCAGATGCCGCCACAGTTGCGGACGTCGCCACCGCGACGCACCGCGTGCCCTGGAACACTTACAAACCCGCAGTCTGTTTCGGAGCGTCCGGGAAGTACCGCATCGCGACGTCGCAGCGTTCGTACTCGGCGCCGTACCGGGCCATGATTTCCTTGTCGTGCCGAAAGCCGAGCTTCTCGTACAGATGCACGGCGGCGGCGCAACGCTTGTTGGTGAGCAAATACAGGGGATCGGCATGCATGGCCATGGCGCGACGGACGATCTCGGCCAAGAGGAACTCGCCGGCCTTCAGGCCGCGCGCACTCTCGCGCACACCCATCTTGGTCAGCTCATAGGCGCCCGGGCCGGAGCGCAGCAGCGCGCACGCGCCGACGATGCCCAACCCGCGCGCCTCGACGAAAAGGATCGCGCCACCGGCGTCGATGATCTTCTCGCGCGGATGGTTCAGGACTTCGTTGTCGACCGCTTCGAGGTGGAACATGGCATTGATCCACTCGGCATTGATGTCGCGGAACTCCCCGGCGAGCGTGTCGTCGTACTCGCGGATCGTGAGGACTTCGCGGCTGCTGCGTGCGGCGAGGACATCGATGGGCGCCGCGGACAACACGTTTTCCAGTTGGCTGATCTGCTCCATGAAGGCGTCGAGCCCGCCATCCATCAAGGCATGAACGGCATCCTCCACCGCCGGTATGACGTGCAAACGGGCGCGCGCCAGCGCGGTGACTCCGGCTGGCGTCAGCGACACCGAGCGCTTGCGCTGATCGACACCTTGCTGCGATTGCACCAACCCCATCTCGACCAGCTGGCGCACGCCACGCGTGACGCCGGGCTGGCTCGTGCCCACGGCCTGCACCAGCTCCCCCACCGTCAACGCCTGCCCATCCAGCGCGGAAAGCAGGGGCATGTGGCTGGGTTGCATCGGCAAGCCCGCATCCGTGGTGAGTCGCGCCGCACCCGCCTGCATGCGCTCGCCGAGACGTTTGAGGCGACTGCCCAGGTAGGCAGGCCCAAGCTCGCGCAAAACATCGGTAGCCATGATACATACCTCGTTATATACCGTTGCATGTTTGTACTCCTCGCCTTCGCTGCCTGCAAGCCACCGCAGGTGTCGATGCATGGCGCAGCGCTGGCAGAGCCGGGATGTTCCGATGGCCTCGATGCATCTGCGCGGCCACCACGATCTTCCGCCCGTATCTGCTTCCGCGTGACGGCTTTCGCCCGATACCTGCGCATCGGCGCAATGCGAGAATGCGCCGATGACCCCGTTGAAGTATCTCCAGGCGTACCCGCCTGCCCTGCAGGACAAGGTGCGCCAGCTGATCGCGCAGCAGCGCCTTGGCGAACATCTGGCCACGCGCTATCCGGGCCGCCACGACGTGCAAAGCGACAAGGCGCTGTACGCCTACGTGGCCGCGCTGAAACAGCAGCACCTGAAGACCGCGCCGGGCATCGACAAGGTGCTGTACGACAGCAAGCTCGACGTGGTGCAGCGGGCGCTGGGCCTGCACACCGCGATCTCGCGCGTGCAGGGCACACGGCTCAAGGCGAAAAAGGAGATCCGCGTGGCCAGCCTGTTCAAGGCTGCCGCGTCGGAGTTCCTGCGGATGATCGTGGTGCACGAGCTGGCGCACCTGAAGGAAACCGAGCACAACAAGGCGTTCTACCAGCTGTGCGAGTACATGCTGCCGGACTACCACCAGCGGGAATTCGACCTGCGCCTGTACCTCACCTGGCGCGAGTTGCCCGCGACCGAATTGCCTTCAACACACGCCACCGACCCACGGGAATGACGATGGATAGCGCGGCACTGCAGAAATACCTGTTGCGACTCTTCGAGCGGCACGACGTGCAGCTCGATGCCGACGAGGACGGCTGGCTGACCACCGACGGCGACTTCCCTACCGTGCGCGCCCAGTGGCAGGAAGGCGCGGCCGGCGCGCCGGGTCACCTCGATATCGACGTGGTGCTGAGCGAGGAACGCAGTATCGAGGAAAGCTTCGCCGGCCACGGTGGCGGCACGGACGGCTGCATGGCCGCCCTGCGCGCGTTCGAGCACAGCGCGCTCCATCCGCTGCTCGCCGCCTGCTGGTACGTCACCGACGACCGCAAGCTGACAATCACGTCATGGGAGATCGGCATACGCACTTGGGACGTGTTCGCCGGCCCCTTCGCGCTGCACGGTGCGGACATCACCGACCTGGAGATGCTGGAACAGGTGCCGGCAGCGATCGAGTCCGCGCTGCAGCGCGAAGCCTTGACGCCCGAACTGCACTGGCTACGTCTGGTGTACCGCCGGACAACCGATGGCGAAGCGCGCTGCGAAGTCCTGCTCGACAACGAGCCATGGAAGGCGGGGACCGATGCGCTGGCCACCTTGGCGTGGCCGCTGGGCGGCGACTACGGCGCGCATGGGTTTGTGGTGATGGATGTGCGGGATTATTGAGTGGGTGGCACACACCTTTTTGCAGGCTTTTTACTGGGTGGTGGCCCAGCGGCTATCCTCACGTGAGGCGGCGTACGCGGCCTCCAAGAGTTTGATGTTTGAAAGTTGTGGATTAGCGAAACGTTTCAGATTCTCCTGCATGATCTGCTTGTTCTGACCGTAACTAATATCAGGATGCTGCGCAACGAACGCCGGCTCAACGAAGTCCCAATCGTCGCCAGTCTGCGCTTCACCAACGGACGTACTCCAATTGAGGTCATCTGGGATCCCTTCAGCAGCATGTGGCGCAATTGTCACAGCTGGCGCAACGATGTGATAACCCGAAGGCAGACCCAACGTCGATATAGTTTGCCCACTAGCAGGCTCCGGCGACGCAGGTGCCGAAGAAGTAGCTGACACCATGGATGAATCAACTGACGTCAGTTGGGTAGTCTCTGCGGCAGCTGATGCAACACGATCATGCAGGCTTATTCGCATACCAACTCCAGCCAATATGGCGACCAGGATCGTGGCTAGCGCGTATACCCATGGGGTATGTTGTTTCGTGAGTGAGCACAATCCGTAACTTGCCAGTGCGAGTATCGCCGCACAACCAATCGTCGCTCCCAGCGACTGGGTGGCTACGTCTGTGCTCCCTGTGTGGGAAAAGACCATCAACCACACACCTGCAAGTGCGCCTATGACTACGCAGACCAGCGCATTGTTGCTTCGACGATTTCGTGTCGATTCTTGCGATTCATGAGCCACGACATCCCCCTTAACCGTCCAGAAAGAGCAAATGTGAGTCTGGCGTTTGAGCTGTGTACCTGCATCCTGACCGCAGAGCGGCGAGGTTCGCTGCAAAAACGCGGGCAGGTTCACTTACCTCGGTTGTTGCCCCACTGTACTGCGTGCTGCGCAATAGCGGGAAGATCGAAGTGCGGTTGGCGAGCCGTGCCCCAACCGTATCGCGCCGCCCGCCATCAGCACCCACCGCCTCCCAACCATTCCCACGTCAGGCATTGTTCCCGCTCATTTCCCCGCGTTGGCATGGCCCCGAGCCGGCGACTACGGCGCGCATGGGTTTATGGTGCCGGATGTGAGGAGCCACTGAGCGGGCAGGGCACGTTGTCCCTCATTTTATGGCGCCAATGATGAATCCTCCGGTTTGACGGTCGTGACGGTAGCGCCGAGCACCTGCACGCCAATTTGAATTCCATCATGCAGGGTCGCGTGATGCACCAAGCCTGTAACTTCACCCTCCTCATTGCGATTCAGTGTGACCTTCTGCCCTTGCCCTTGCGCCTCAAGCATGCGAGCTGGTAGCTCGACCTTTGCCCGAAGTTCTTTAATCTGGCTGCGCAGTTCTTTGCTACTGCCACGCGCGAACCACCAGCTGACGCCGTAGCCGATCATGCCTCCCCCTAGGATGCCGACTACCAACGCAATAGTAGGATCACCAAAGATCTGGTTGAGCCAAATGTGCAGAGGCGACATGTTCGATCTCCCGAAAACATGGTCAAGAAAAAGATGTCAGGGACAATGTCTGGGCGCAGTGCCTCAAGCCGCCTTCAAAGTGAAATCCACATGCACGGCGTCGTAAGGGAAGCACACGCCCTGCGCCGTGCGTTCGAGCACGCCTGCGTCGATCAAGGCAGTGACGTCGCCGTGCACGCTCTTCACGTCGCGCTCCACGCGGCGCGCCACTTCGCGGATGGACAGCTCGCCCTGCCCGGTCATGGCGCGCAGGATTTCCCAGCGCTTGGCGGTGAGCACCTTCCACAGCAGCTCGACCGTGGCGAAGGTGATGAACTCGCCCTGTGCCTGTCCGGCCAGCGCAGCAGCGAGGCGCCGCTTGCTGGCGGCACGCGAGGAAACGCCCAGGGTCACGGTTTTCATGCTTTGGCCTCCCATGCTTCCACGTCCGCCCAGAAATCATCCTGCAGTGCCGCAAGTTCCCCTACCCCGTTCGTGCTGAGCGTAGCCTGCGACAGCAGGCGAAGTCGAAGCACCGCGTCGCGGTGCCCTTCGACTCCGGCGCTGCGCGCCTACGCTCAGGGCGAACGTGAAATTTCCAGACTGAGATTCGACACAGGTGAAAGGTAAGAGATGCCGAGCTCAATCCCTTGAGCCAACCATCACTCCGCCCCTCAATTCACATGATCAAACTCCGGCATGGCTTCGAACAGCTGCCCGCTGCGCCACGTCTCGGCCCCCTTTCGCTGATACACCACCTTGCCCCCCACCACCGTGTACAGCACCCGCGTGCGCAGGATCTGGTCGTCGGGGATGGTCAGCAGGTTGCCGGAGAACACCACCAGGTCGGCGAGTTTGCCGGGGCTGAGTGAGCCGAGTTGGTGGTCCTCGAACAGCGCGTAGGCGTTGTTCCAGGTGTAGGAGCGCAGCGCCTGCATGCGCGTCTTGTCCTGGGCGGGGAAGAAGCGCTGGCCGCGGCCGTTGTCGCGGGTTGCCGCGCAGTAGAAGCCGGCGATGGGGTTGGTGTCTTCCACCGGGGTGTCGCTGCCGTCCAGCACCATCACGCCGCTCTCGATCAGCGTGTGCCACACGTAGGCGCCCTCCTTCGCTCGCTGCTCGCCGAGGTGGGGCACCACGTAGGGCGCGTCCGAGCAGGCGTGGATGGACTGCATCGAGGCGATCACGCCCATCTGCGCGAAGCGCGGGATGTCGGCAGGCGCCAGGTGCTGCGCGTGTTCGATGCGCCAGCGCAGCGCGTGCGCGGCGGGGTATTCGTCGAAGATCTGCTGGTACATGTCCAGCACTTCGCGGTTCGCGCGGTCGCCGATCGCGTGGATCGACACCTGGAAACCGTCGCGCGCGGCGATGCGCGCGATCTGCGCCAGCGTGGCCATCGGCGTGACGTTCTTGCCGGTGACGCCCGGCGCGTCGTTGTAAGGCTTCAAGAACCACGCGCTGTGCGTGCCCAGCGCGCCATCGGACACATCCTCGCCCACGCCGCGCACGGTGAAGTGGTCGTCGGCGTAGCCGATCGTGCGGTACCTGGCGAGGTTCTTGTCGAGGCTGGCGACGTCCAGCACGCCGACGTTGACGTACAGACGCAGTGGGAAGCCCTTGGCCGCCTGCTGCTTCAGCCAATCGATCGTCTGGAAGTCCTGGCCCATGTCGACGAAGCCGGTGATGCCCTTGCTCACCTCGTTCTGCATGGCGAGCTTCAGCGACTGCTCCCTGCGCGCGGCCAGCTCCTGCGGCGGCAGGCTGGCGAGGTAGCGGTTGTAGGCGGCGTACACCGCGTCGCCCGCGGTGTCGCGCAGCGCGCCGATGGCGTTGCCCTGCGCGTCGCGCACGATGCTGCCGCCGACGGGATCGGGCGTGTCGCGCGTAATGCCGGCAAGCTTCAGTGCCGCGGCGTTCGCGTAGATCGCATGGCCGCTGGTGTGCGCGAGCAGCACGGGGTTGTTCGGCGACACCGCGTCGAGGCTGGCCGGCAGCGGCAGGCCGTCGATGTTGGGCTGCGGCACCTTGTTCCATTTGCTCTGCTGCCAGCCCTGGCCGACGATCCACTCGCCCGGCTTGGCCTTGGCCACCGCGGCCTTGACCATCGCCACGATGGCGTCCCAGTTCGGCGCCATGCCCACGTTGAGCTGCATCAGCGAGTCGCCGGTGTCCATCAGGTGGCCGTGGCCCTCGATGAAACCGGGGGTGACGAAGGCGCCGTGCAGGTCCAGCACCTTGGTGTGCGGACCGATGTAGTGCGCGATGGCTTCGTCGCTGCCCAGCGCGGCGATCTTGCCGTCCTTCACCGCCAGCGCCTGCGCGTGCGGCTGCAGCGGATCGAGCGTGGCGATGCTGGCGTCGCGCAATACCAGGTCGGCGGGCGTCAGCGCGGGCGGGAAGCCCTTGATCGGCGCGTCGGCGGCGGTGGCCGCCAGCGACGCCAGGAGAAAAGCCGGAAGCCAGCAGCGACGGAAGCGCATGGTGTTCCCCGATGAGCGCACAGGTGCGCCGGGGCAGCGTAGGAAGCTCGCCCGGCGGGGTCAACCGCCATGGGTCATCGAAAGCACCCACTCCAGCCTCCCCGCACGCAGGGGAGGGAGCAGAGCTGATGGCTACCTGATACGCCGATAGCAGCCCTGCATCACCAGCTCCCAGTGCACGCCGCCGTCGAACGAGCTCTCCAGCGTCAGCTCGCAGGCATCGTCGCGGAAGGCATAGGTGTGCCTTGTCTGCCCGCGCGGCGAACTGCGCAGGAACACCAGCCGCGCGCCGTCCCAGTGCCCCGGCGCCGGTTGCGCGGGCACGAAGCCGTAACTGTCGAACCAGTAGAGCGCGTACTCGTCGTGCCCGGGGCCGGCGGTGAACACGGCGTGCGCCTGCAACGCGGGTTTGCCGTCGCGCTCTTCGCGGTAGTCGTGCAGCAGCGCGCGACCGCCGAGATCCAGGCGGGCGGAAAAGCATCCCCGCGCCTGGCCACCTTCACCCCAACGCGTGGTGGCGATGGTCTCATCACCTTCCCATTCGCCAACCAGCAAGCCCAGCGCGTTCTCCATCGCCATGGTCACGCCCTCTGCACCAGCAGGTGCTTGGCGAGCTGGCCGTGCAGGTAACCCAGGCCACGCACCACGTGCAGCAGCAGGAAGAACAGCAGCAGGCCCAGCAGGCACAGCACGGTCGCGCCGCCCCAGCCGCTCAACCATTCGACGCCGCCGCAGATCCACTCGGGCGCGCCGACGCAGGTGCCCACGTCCCAATGCCCCAGCACGGCGACCAGCTTCAGGATGGGTGCAGCGATGAAGCTCAACGACACGGCGAGCCAGGTCACGATCAGCGTGAAGTAGAAGATGCCCAGCGGCAGCAACAGCAGCGCGTACAGCATCGAGCTCCAGCTGCGCGGGTCGGTGAACATCGCGCCGATGCGCTGGAACAACGACATGTGCTTCTGCGGGTACGGCGGCCGGCGCGGCATGCGCACGCCCAGCATGGTTTCCACCAGGCGCCCTTCCAGCAAGGCCAGTCCACGCACGCTGCCGAAGAACAGCACGATGAATGGCAGGCCGATGATGAGTACCGAGAAACCCGCCGACATCGAGAGGCCGGCGACCACCCAAGTGAAATACGCGATGCCGGTGACCAGGCCGAACAGCAGGTAGAACAGCGCGCCCCAGGCGCGCGGGTCGGCGATCACGCCGAAGAAGTGGCCGGCGGCCGAGCGCCGCTTCGGCGGCGGCGGCGGGCGGATCGCGCGCTGGATCCTGATCTCCTGGTCGCGGTAGATCTCGGCCACCTCGTCCGGCGCGCCGTAGCTCTCCACCACGTGTTCGAGCATCGCGGCCTCGTCGCGGCCGGGGCGCTCGTAGAGTTCGGCGCGCAGGTGTTCCTCGGCGTCGTACAGCGCGTCCTGGATCAGCGCGGGGTCGGCGCCGCGCAGCGCGGCGCGCAATTGTTCGAGGTATTCCGCGATGGTGCGCGGCGGATGCTGGCTCGATGCGTTCATCACCACTCTCCCTGCAACAGCTTGTCGACGGAATCGCGGGTGGCGCTCCACGCGGCAACCCACTCGCGCAGCACCTCGCGACCCAATTTCGTGATGCGGTAATAGCGACGCGGCGGGCCGCTCACCGAAGGCTCCACCTCGCTGGCCAGCAGGCCCGCGCCCTCCAGGTTGCGCAGCACCGGGTACAGCGCGCTCTGCTTGCCGGCCAGCACGCCCTCGCCCGCCTCCTCCAGCCGCTTGGCGATCTGGTAGCCGTACAACGGCTGGCGCGACTGCCCCAGCACCGCCAGCAGCACCAGCGACACGGTGCCGGCGGACAGCTCCTTCTGGAATTTCTTCAGTTGGCCGTCGATCTCGTCCACGCACTCGCCTGCACTGCTGCTTAGCTTGGACTGAAGCATAGTGTTGACTTCGACCTAGTGCATGCGCCGGAAGTCATGTGCACGCGCCATTGGCGGGAATCGGGGCTTTCTTCTATCGTGGCGACCCGTCCACGACCTCGGCGCCCGCATGACCGCATCCACGCAGCAACCGGAGCACCTGAGGCGCAGCCTCTCCAACCGCCACCTGCAATTGATCGCGCTGGGCGGCGCCATCGGCACCGGGCTGTTCATGGGCTCGGGCAAGACGATCAGCCTGGCCGGGCCGTCGATCCTGCTGGTCTACCTCATCATCGGCGTGATGCTGTTCTTCGTGATGCGCGCGATGGGCGAGCTGCTGTTGTCGAATCTGGAATACAAGTCGTTCATCGACTTCTCCACCGACCTGCTGGGGCCGTGGGCCGGCTTCTTCTGCGGCTGGACGTACTGGTTCTGCTGGATCGTCACCGCGATCGCCGAGGTGATCGCGATCGCCGCCTACGTGCAGTTCTGGCTGCCGCACCTGGCGCCGTGGATACCGGCGCTGCTGTGCGTGCTGCTGCTGCTCAGCCTGAACCTGGCGACGGTGCGGATGTTCGGCGAGCTGGAATTCTGGTTCGCGCTGATCAAGATCGTGGCGATCATCGCGCTGGTGCTGGTCGGCTTCGCGCTTGTGGCCTGGGGCTTCCACTCGCCGGCCGGCAACAAGGCTTCGCTGGCCAACCTGTGGAACGACGGCGGCCTCTTCCCGCACGGATTGAGCGGTTTCTTCGCCGGTTTCCAGATCGCGGTGTTCGCCTTCGTCGGCATCGAACTGGTGGGCACCACCGCGGCCGAGACCGCGGACCCGCGGCGCAACCTGCCCAAGGCGATCAACTCGATCCCGGTGCGTATCATCATCTTCTACGTGCTCGCGCTGGCGGCGATCATGGCGGTGACGCCGTGGCGGCTGGTGGAGGCGGACAAGAGTCCGTTCGTGGAGCTGTTCGTGCTGGCCGGCATCCCCGCCGCGGCCAGCCTGATCAACTTCGTGGTGCTGACCTCGGCCACCTCCTCGGCGAACAGCGGCATCTTCTCCACCAGCCGCATGTTGTACGGCCTGGCCGGCGAGAACCACGCGCCGAAGGCGTTCGCGCGCCTGTCCAAGGCGGCGGTGCCCTCGCTGGGCCTGCTGTTCTCCTGCTTCTGCCTGCTGCTGGGCGCGGCGCTGATCTACCTCGTGCCCAACCTGATGACGGCGTTCACCCTGGTCACCACGCTGTCTGCGGTGCTGTTCATGTTCGTGTGGTCGCTGATCCTGTGCGCCTACATGGCCTACCGGCGCCAGCGCCCGCAGCAGCACGCGGACTCGGCGTACAAGATGCCGGGCGGCGTGGTCATGTGCTGGGTCTGCCTGGCGTTCTTCGCGTTCGTGCTGGTGCTGCTGTGCCTGCAATCCGACACCCGCGCCGCCCTGCTGGCCAGCCCGGTGTGGTTCGTGCTGCTGGGGATCGGCTACGCGTGGAAGCGCCGGCGCGCCGGCAAGCCTGCGCTCGGCGGGAAGTGAGCGCGCGCCGCGGAGCGCGGCCTCAAGCCAAGTAGAATGGCGGGTCATTCGCCGCCGGGAAGACGCATGCAGGGTTCAACGGAACTGTCGATCATCCATCCGCGCGTGCTGGAATGCGCCGAGGCCTGCCGTAACGAGTTCGTCTCGGCGGCGCCATTCCCGCACGTGGTGATCGACGATTTCCTCGCCCCGGATTTCGCCGCGGCGCTGCTGGACAACTTCCCCGCCTTCGAGCGCGGCAACGCGGTGGGCGACGACGGCAAGCCGGGCGGCAAGTCCACGCTGGCGAAGATCCGCCAGCTCGGCCCGGTCTGGCAGCGGCTCGACGACGCGATCCAGAGCCCCGGATTCCTCGAAGCGGTAGGCAAGCTCACCGGCATCGAAGGCCTGATCTACGACCCCTGGTATCTCGGCGGCGGCACCCACGAGAACCGCGACGGGATGAGCCTGGACCCGCACGTGGATTTCAACTACCACCCCAGCGAACGCTGGCACCGGCGGCTCAACCTCATCGTCTACCTCAACCCGCAGTGGGAGGAGTCGTGGGGCGGCTGCCTGGAACTGTTCCGCGACCCGCACGCCGATGCGCGCCCCGCGCGTTCGGTGGCGCCTGCGTTCAACCGCTGCGTGATCTTCGAGACCTCCGAGCGCTCCTGGCACGCATTCAACCGGATCGAGCTGCCGCCGGAGCATGCCGCGCTCACCCGCCGCTCCATCGCGCTGTACTTCTACACCAGGGATCGCCCCGCCGCGGAAACCGCGCCGCGCCACACCACGTATTACGTGAGCCGCCAGCTGCCGCCGCACCTGGATGAGGGCCGCACGCTGTCGCGCGGCGACGTGGCCGAGATCCGGCAGCTGATCGAGCAGCGCGACGGGCACATCCGCCTGCTCTACGCCGAGAACACGGCGCTGCGCCAGGCCCAGGATGCCGGCCTCACCGGCCACCTGCTGTACCTGGCCAAGCGCGCCTTCGTGCGCTTCCGCAAATAGCGCACACGCGAGCCGGCTCCTGCTACCGTGCCGCGACGCCAGCCATCCGGGGAGACCAGCATGCGCCATCACCTTGCCGCCGCCATCGCGATGGGGCTCGCCTTCGCAGCGACACAAACCTTCGCCGCGCAGGACAAGCCAACGCCCAGCGCGAAGGACATCCTGGCGGCCTCGAAGCCTTCCGAGTGGCGCACGCCCGATCCGACCAACCTGCTCTACATGCAACTGCCCGCCGGCCGCGTGGTGATCGAGCTGGCGCCGGACTTCACCCCGTTGCACGCGGCGAACATCCGCACCCTGGTGCGCCAGGGCTACTTCGACGGCCTCGCCATCGTGCGCGTGCAGGACAACTTCGTCACCCAGTGGGACGACCCGAACGGCGACGACGGTGGCGACAAGGCGAAGATGCATTCGCTGGGCAAGGCCAAGGCCACCTTGCCGCCGGAATTCACCCGCCCGATCGACACCAGGCAGCCGTGGACGCCACTGCCCGACGGCGACGTCTATGCGCCGCAGGTCGGCTTCTCCGGGGGCTTCCCGGTGGCGCGCGACCCGGCCAAGGGCAAGGAGTGGCTGGTGCAGTGCTACGGCATGGTCGGCGTGGCGCGCGACGTGGCTCCCGACAGCGGCAACGGCAGCGCGCTGTACGCCGTCATCGGCCAGGCGCCGCGCCGGCTGGACCACAACCTGGCCGTGGCCGGCCGTGTGCTGCAAGGCATGCAGTACCTGTCGGCACTGCCGCGCGGCACCGGGCCGATGGGCTTCTACGAAAAGGCCGGCGAACGCACGCCCATCCTGTCGGTGAAGCTCGCCGCCGATCTGCCGCCCGCGCAGCGTGAAAACATCCAGGTGCTGCACACCGGCAGCGCCAGCTTCGCCGCGCTGATCGACGCCGCACGCCATGGCCACAACGCGTTCTATCCCACGCCAGTGGGCAAGCTGGGCATCTGCGACATCCACGCGCCGGTGCGGGTGGACGGGAAGCCGTTGTGACATGGCGTGCCGTCGCGAACATCGGCCCCGCTGAGCCATTCCCGCGAAATTCCGGCGCGTGGCGGCGGCAAGCCGGTGACACCGCGAGCGTGACGACGGACACGGCGGCATAACCGTATCCGAACATCCGGTTTGGCCGTTCCGGTTATGGTGACCGCCATGCGCCGAGCGGCCCGCCATCGATGCCACTGAACGACCATCTGCATCTGCTGCGCGCCTGGTTGCGTGATCCACGCAGCGTCGGTGCGCTGGCGCCGTCCGGCCCCGCGCTGGCGCGGCTGATGACCGCCCACGTCGACCACGCGCACGGCCCGGTGATCGAACTGGGCCCCGGCACCGGCGTGTTCACCCGTGCCCTGCTGGAACGCGGCCTGCCCGGACACCGGCTGGTGCTGGTGGAGACCGATCCGGTGCTGGCCGGCGCGCTGGCGCAGCGCTATCCGCACGCGCGCGTGCTGCGCATGGATGCCGCCGGGCTGGGCCACGCCTCGTCGCTGTTCGGCGACGAGCGTGCGAGTGCCGTGATCAGCGGCCTGCCGCTGCTGTCGATCCCCGCCGACAAGGTCGCCGCCATCGTCGAGGGCGTGTTCGAGCGCCAGCTGCAGCCCGACGGCGTGCTCTACCAGTTCACCTACGGCCTGCGCTGCCCGGTGCCGCGCGCGCTGCGGCAGCGGCTGGGGCTGGAAGCGGAACGCGTCGGCGGCGCCTGGCTCAACCTGCCGCCGGCCTGGGTCTGGCGCATCCGCCGTCGGGGCTGAAGCCTGTGCAGGAGCGCACCCTGTGCGCGAAGGGCGAGGAGTGAGTGAAGAGAAGTGAGTAGATAGGGAAAGCCAAGGCCGCGCTGCATCCCGCTCCTCTCTCACTTCTCACTCCTCTTAACTCACTCCTTCCATCCCACCCGTCGCGCACAGGGTGCTCCTGCACGAGCGGCGCGTTGCATGCTCTTGCGAAAGACATATCTACGATATATCGTGAGAACACTTTCGATATATCGGAGTCAGTCGTGCGCATGCATTCGCTGTTCCATCATTTCAGGCACCACCCTCACCACGGCTTCCACGCCTTCGACATGGAGAGCGGCGAGCACGGCTGCCATGCCGGCCGCCACGGACCGTTCGACGAGCCACGCGGCGGCGCCGACTTCGGCGGCTGGGGCGGGCTGCGCGGCGGCGGTCGGCGCGGCGGCGGCCGCATGTTCGGCCACGGCGACCTCAAGCTGCTGCTGCTGGCGCTGATCGAGCAGCAGCCGCGCCACGGCTACGAGCTGATCCGCATGATCGAGGAGATGTTCCACGGTCAGTACACGCCCAGCCCCGGCGCGATCTACCCCACCTTGTCCATGCTGGAAGACATGGGCTACGCGCAGGTGGAGAGCGAAGCGGGCAACCGCAAGCTGTACGCGATCACCGCCGAGGGCCGCGCCTTCCTCGACGAGAACCGCGCCGCGGTGGACGCCGCGACCGCGCGCACCGAGCACAGCGCGAAGCTCGCGGCGAAGATGGCTGCGCCGATGCGTGTGCGCAAGGCCATGCATGCGCTGAAGCACGCCCTGCTGATGCGCACGAGCTGGGACAAGGCCGAAGCCGAACGCGTGGCCGCGGTCCTCGAACGCGCCGCCAGCGAGATCGCCGCCGGCCGGCCGCAGGACTGAACCACGCCACGCCGCCGCGCCCCACGACGGCGCTCCCCCGCGCGCCAGCCATCGCCACGCGCCCGCTCCCCACGAGGTATCCCGTGATGGCATCCCACATCCACCGGCGCCTGCGCCACGACGTCGCGCTGCGCACACTGGCCGTGCTGCGCGTCGAGCCTCTCTCCCCGCACATGCGGCGGATGACGTTAGGCGGCCCCGGGCTGCACGGCTTCCTGAGCGCCGCGCCCGACGACCATGTGAAGCTGTTCTTCCCCAACCGCGACGGTGAACTGGTGCTGCCCGTGCTCGGGCCCAACGGCCCGGAATTCCCTGCCGGCCGCGAACCTTCGCCGATGCGCGACTACACCCCGCGCCGCCACGACGCCGCGCGCGGCGAGCTGCTGATCGACTTCGTGCTGCACGGCGACGGCCCCGCGTCGAACTGGGCCATGCAAGCCGCGCCGGGGCAGTGCCTGGCTGCCGGCGGCCCGCGCGGTTCCCACGTGATCGCGGACGACTTCGACCGCTACGTGCTGATGGGCGACGAGACCGCCCTGCCCGCGATCGGCCGCTGGCTGGAGGAACTGCCCGCCGGCGCGCGTGCCACCGCGCTGATCGAGATTCCCGAGGCCGCCGACCGCCAGTCGTTGTCCTCGCGCGGCGAAGTCGAGATCCGCTGGCTCGCACGCGACGGCGCCGAACACGGCGAACTGCTGGAACGTGCGCTGCAGGAACTGCCCGCCACCGAAGGCGACACGTTCTACTGGATCGCCGCCGAATCGCGCCGCGTCCGCGCGATGCGCCAATGGCTGGACCAACGCGGCGTGCCGAAGGACTGGATCAAGGCCACCGGCTACTGGCAGGCCCACCCGGAGGATGCGGAAGACGAGTCACGCCACTGAGCACGGCGGCATGCAGGCCGCGACGCTAGAATGCCGGTTCCTCCTCCCGACACACCGCATCCATGCAGTCCGTCAGCAAGGCCCGTCTGCAGATCCACTTCTGCGTCCTGCTGTGGGGCTTCACCGCGATCCTTGGCAGGCTGATCTCCCTGCCCGCGCTGCCGCTGGTGTGGTGGCGCATGCTGCTGGTGACGCTGGCGCTGCTGCTGATGCCGCGGGTGTGGCGCGGCCTGCGCGCGATGCCGGCGCGGCTGCGCTGGGCCTATGCCGGCATCGGCGTGCTGGTGTCGCTGCACTGGCTCACGTTCTATGCCGCGATCAAGCTCGCCAACGCCTCGGTGGGCGCCACCTGCATCGCGCTGGGGCCGGTGTTCCTGGCCTTCGTCGAGCCATGGATCGCCAAACGCCGCTTCGACCCGCGTGAGCTGCTGATCGGCGTCGCCGTGGTGCCCGGCGTGGCGCTGGTGGTGGGTGGCGTGCCGACGGACATGCGCCTCGGTATCGCGGTGGGCGTGCTGTCGGCGCTGTTCGTGGCCTTGTTCGGCTCGCTCAACAAGCGCCTGGTGGAGCACGGCGACCCACTCACCGTCACCTGCATCGAGCTGGGCACCGGCGCCGTCTTCCTCACCCTGCTGGCGCCGCTGCTGCCGCACGCGGGCCCGGCCTTCGTGCTGCCGGACGCGCACGACGCCGTGTTGCTGCTGGCGCTGGCCTTCGGCTGCACGCTGTTGCCGTTCACCCTGGCGCTGGTGGCGCTGCGCCACATGAGCGCGTTCGGCACCCAGATGGTGACCAACCTGGAGCCGGTCTACGCGATCGTGCTGGCGATGCTGCTGCTCGGCGAGCAGCGGCAACTTGACGGCTGGTTCTACGCCGGCGTGGCGGTGATCCTGGCCGCGGTGTTTGCGCATCCCCTGCTGCACCGCGTGCGGCGCGGACCGCGGCAGACCGAGCTGCTCGGCACCACCGAGAGTCACAACATGGTCGACTGACGCCGGGGCGTCGGCGCGATGCCCGCGCGCAGATGGTCGATGAAGGTGCGCACCTTCGCCGATGGCGCGTGGCCCGGATACACCGCGTGGAAACTGCCCTCGGGCAGGCGCTGCGCAGGCAGCAATGGCTTCAGCCGGCCGGCCTGCAGGTCGGCCTCCACCATGAAGTCGGGCAGCACGGCCAGCCCCGCTCCGGCCAGCGCCATCGCGTGCACCGCCGCCGCGCTGTCGGCCTGTGCGCGCGGCGTCAGGCGCACGCGCTGCTGCGTGCCGTCGCGCGCGGTGAAGTTCCAGCGCAGCGGCGAGGACAGCACCGACAGCACGACCGCGTCGTGCGCTGCCAGCTCCTGCGGCCGCCGCGGCGTGCCGCGCGCGGCGAGATAGGCCGGCGCCGCCACCAGCAGCTGGCGGAAGCCCGCCAGCCGCACCGCGCGCAGGCCGGAGTCGCGCAATGGCCCGCCGCGGATCGCCAGGTCGAAGCGCCCGCCGATCAGGTCGCTGATCCCGTCGTCGAGCACCAGTTCGGCTTGCACCTGCGGATGCAGGCGCAGGAAGCCGGCCAGCGCGGGCGCCACCACCGCGGCGCCGTAGTTCACCGGCGCGGCGAGGCGCAGCGTGCCGCGCGGCGTCTCGCGGTTCTCGCCGACACGCTCAATGGCGGCCTCGGCCTCACCGAGGATGCGCGCGCAGTCGGCATGGAAGGCTGCGCCCGCCTCGGTCAGCGCCATGCACCGCGTGCTGCGCACCAGCAGGGTCACGCCCAGCTCCTGCTCCAGCCGCGCCAGGTGCTGGCTCACCATCGCCTTGGTCAGGCCCAGCTGCGCCGCCGCCGCGGTGAACGAGCCGGCACGCACCAGCGCCACGAACACCGCCAGCCGGTTGAGATTGATCCCGTCCATCGTCGCTCGCCACGTTGTAAAGCATGACTTTACAGTGAATTGTCAGGGCGATGATTTATCGCGCCAATCATCCGGCGCATGCTGTGCGTCGCCAGTTGATCCCCTCCGGAGCATTCCATGAAAATCGCACTGTTCGGCGCCACCGGCCATCTCGGCCAGGGCATCCTCGACGAGGCGTTGTCGCGCGGCTGCGAGGTCGTCGCGATCGTGCGCGATCCCGCGCGCCTCGCCACGCACCACGACAGGCTGACCGTCGTCACCGGCGACGTCGCCCGGCCCGCCGGCTGGCTCGATGCCGCGCACGGCAGCGACGCCGTGATCGCCAGCCTGTCCGCGCGACGCGACGGCAACAACGACAGCGTGCCGGCCGCCGCGCGTACCCTGCTGGACAACCTGCCGAAGGCCGGCGTGCGGCGCCTGCTGTGGGTAGGCGGCGCCGGTTCGCTGGAAACCGCGCCGGGCGTGAAGGTGATCGACGATCCGAACTTCCCCGCCGCGTGGAAGCCGGAGGCCGAGGCACAGGGCCGGGCGCTGGACGTGTTCCGCACCAGCCACGCCGACGTGGACTGGACCTATGTCAGCCCGGCCGCGCTGATCGAGGATGGCGAGCGCAGCGGCAAGTACCGCGTCGGCGGCGACCAGTTGCTGGTCGATGGCAACGGCGTCAGCCGCATCACCGTTCCCGACTACGCGGCCGCCCTGCTCGATCGCATCGAGAAGCACGACGCGCTGCGCCAGCGCATCACCGTCGCCTACTGAGCGCGGCCCGTCGCGTCGGCGTCATTTCAGGTAGCTGCGCAACACCGCCATGACCGGCTCCAGTTCGGCCTGACCGCGCCGGTTCGCCGGCGCAACGTGCTCGCGCAGGTGCCCTTCCAGCACCTGCAGCATCAGGCCGTTGACCGCGCCGCGCACGGCCGCCAGCTGGTGCAGCACGGCGCCGCAATCGGCGTCCGGCGTCAGCGCGCGTTCCAGCGCGGCGACCTGCCCGCCGATCCGTCGCACACGCGCGACGAGCTTTCGGTTGTCCTTCGCCAGATGAGCCATCGCGTTCTCCCGCAGGTTTCACATACCATAGGGGGGTATGTTACAAGGAAAACCGTGAGCGCCCTGCCCGACATCTCGAAATACACGCACAGCCACCAGTTCAACGAGGGCAATCCGCTGGCGGAGCGCAACACGCTGCGCGCGGTGGTCATCACCGCGGTGATGATGGTGGTGGAGATCGTCGGCGGTTATCTGTTGAACTCGATGGCGCTGCTGGCCGACGGCTGGCACATGAGTTCGCATGCGCTGGCACTGGGCCTGTCGGTGGGCGCGTATGCGCTGGCGCGCCGACTTGCGGACGACCGCCGCTTCGCGTTCGGCACCTGGAAGATCGAGGTGCTGGGCGGCTACAGCAGCGCGCTGCTGTTGGGCGTGGTGGCCGCGCTGATGCTGTTCCAGTCGGTCGAGCGGCTGTTCGTACCTGGCGTGATCCACTACAACGACGCGATCGCGATCGCCACGGTCGGCCTGGCGGTGAACCTGACCTGCGCATGGCTGCTGCGCGGCGGCCATCACGGGCACGACCACCATCACGGGCACACGCACGACCATCACGACCACGCGCACCACCACGACATCAACCTGCGCTCAGCCTATCTGCACGTCGTGGCCGATGCGGCCACCTCGGTGCTGGCGATCGGCGCGCTGGTGGGCGGCAAGTTCCTCGGCGCGGCGTGGCTCGACCCGGCGATGGGCATCGTCGGCGCCGCCCTGGTGGCGAACTGGGCCTGGGGCCTGCTGAAGCAGTCCGGCGGCATCCTGCTGGACGCCGAGATGGACAGCCCGGTGGTGCAGGAAATCCGCGACGTGATCGTGGAACGGTTTCCCGCCGCCGCGGTGAGCGATCTGCACGTGTGGCGCGTGGGCAAGGGGCGTTACGCCTGCATCCTCGCGCTGGTCTCGACGACACCGCTTGCACCCGATGCGGTTCGCCGACAGCTGGCGATCCGCGAGGAACTCGCCCACGTCACCGTCGAGGTGACGCTTGCCGCGCACTAGCGCGCCGAGCTCACCTCGCACTAACCGCAGCAGGATTTCTGCGACTGCACCGGCGGGCACGGCACGCTGCCGTAGGAACAGAACACGCAGCAGTCGCCCGCCTGGGGCCGCAGCAGCACGCCGCAGCCGGCGCATTCGTGGAAGTAGATGCAGGCATCGGTCGGCATGGTCTCGACCGATTGATGACCGCAATGCGGGCAGGTCAGCGTGCTCTGCAGGATCGGCTCAAGGCTCATGTTGCGAATGTCCGGCATCGCCAGCAGCGGCTGGCTCGGGATTATGGCCGGACATGTCCATCCCCTGCATGTGCGCCGCATCGTGCGCATGCGCGGCGCCGTGGTCATCGTCCATGTCCTCGTCCGGCGGCGCCTTGGCCACGATGGCCTTGTATTCGGCGGGCGACATGCCGGGCAGCTTCTCAAGGAAGGCCACCATGCTCCAGATGGTGGGATCGTCGTGGCCGGCCATGCCCCAGGCGGGCATCGCGCTCATCTTGATGCCGTGCTTGATGATCCAGAACGCCTCCTTCGGATCGACGTGCACCCTTGAGAGGTTGGGCGGCTGCGGGTACATGCCGGTTCGCAGCTCGGAGTCGTCGACGCCAGGCGAAAGGTGGCAGCCGGTGCACATCGCCGCGTACTGGCCGGCGCCTTTCAGGATCAGTTGCGGATCGTCGAGGTTCGGCACGGTGAGATCCTCCGAGCGCAGGCGGATCGAACGGTCGCGCAGGGTTTGCAGGAACGCGAACACCGGCCTGGTGTGGTGATCGTCCGCGCCGATGTTGTAAAGACCGGACCAGGCGAACGCGCCGGTGCCGATAGCCAGCACGCCCAAGGTGACGGCGATCGTGATGAGGTGCGCGATGGGGTTTTTCATGGGTGCCTCTCAGAACCAGATGCGGACGCCGGCCACGATCTGCCAGTCGAGTACGGGTTGGTGATCCTGCCGCGCATAGTCGGCCGTGGTGCCGATGCGGCGGATCCAGTTCACGCCGATGTAGGGCGCGAACTGGCGGTGGAACTCGTAGCGCAGGCGCAGGCCGAACTGCACGTCGGACACGCCGCTGCCGATGCGGCGCTGCGGATCGTCCTTGCCGTAGAGGTTGACCTCGGCTTCCGGCTGCAGGATCAGCCGCTGGGTGAACAGCAGTTCGTAATCGGCCCGCAGGCGCGCGGCGGTACGGCCGTTGGCGCCGATATAGCCGGTGGCTTCCAGCTCGAACCAGTACGGCGCCAGGCCTTGCACGCCGAACGCGGCCCATGTCCGTTCCGGGCCTGCGCCGAAGTCCTGGCGCACGCCGAGCTGGCTGTCCCAGAACGCGGCGACCGCGTGGCTCCAGAACGCCTCCACATCACCGTCCTCCAGCCTGCCGCCGCTGCGCTCGCCTTCCGTGCGAACCCACAGCTTGCTGGTGTCGCTGCCGTACCAGCCTTGGGCTTCCCAGGCCTGGCCGTTCGCGTCGAGACCGTGAAAGGCTTCCAGCTGATCGATCAGCAACATGCCCAGCGATTTGGCGTCATGCCGTTCCATGCCCGCCATGTCGCCGTAGCCCACGCCGTCGGAGTAGTCCGGGCTGCGCGCATCCGGCGGTGCGCGGCCGCCTTGCATCGGGCCCATCGTCATGCCGGGCATAGCCTGCATTCCCCGCATACCGCCATGCATGGCGTGGGCTGCTTCTTCGTGCTGCACGTCGGGCATGCCGGCGTGGCTCATCCCTGGCATGGCCGAATGATCCATGCCTTGCATGCTGCCCGATGTATCGCCTGGCACGGCGGGCGCCGGCGGCGTGCCCGACATCGCACCGTGCGCCATGCCGGGCATGGCATGCATGTCATGGCTGGATGCCGTCGGTTTTGCCGTCGCGGGTTTCTTGCCGGCTTGCTTGCCGGGCGTCTTCGTCGGCTTCGTCGTCGTGGCAGGCATCGCCATGCCGGGCATGGCGCCCATGTCCATCGTCGAGGTGCTGCTCGACGGCGCCGGAGCCGTTTGCGCCGGAACAGCCTGGGGCAAGGCCAGCAGCAGGGCCGCCAACCACACCGGGCGGCACCAAGCACGTGAAGTGCGGCGATGATCCGTCGTCATGACACCACCACCTCGCGCATCATCCCCGCCTCCATGTGGTAGAGCATGTGGCAGTGGTAGGCCCAGCGCCCGAGGTTGTCGGCACTCACGCCGTAGGCGATGCGCTGCGCGGGTTGCACGTTGATGGTGTGCTTGCGCACCTGGAATTGCCCGTCCGGCCTCTCCAGTTCGCTCCACATGCCGTGCAGGTGGATCGGGTGGTTCATCATGGTGTCGTTGACCAGCACGATGCGCAGCCGCTCGCCGCTGCGGAAGTGGATCGACTTGGCGTCGGAAAACTTCACGCCGTCGAACGACCACATGTAGCGCTCCATGTTGCCGGTGAGGTGCAGCTCGATCTCGCGGCTCGGTTCGCGCGGGTCGATGGAGCCGCCGATCGTGTGCAGGTCGGCGTAGGTGAGCACGCGGCGACCGTTGTCGCGCAGGCCGGTGCCGGGGTCGTCGAGGTTGGTGCGTGGCATGTCCACGTGCATGTCGACGCCGGGGTTGCGGTATTCCGTACGGGCGTGGCGAACGTCGCTTCCCTCTCCCTCCGGACGCGGGGAAGGGGCAGGATGCCCCTGCTTTGAGGAGCGAGGAAGAGGGGTTGGGGGAGAGGGTTCGGTGGAACCGGCGACGCCACGCTCCGCCCTTACCCTCCCCCCAGGGGAGAGGGGAGAAGATCCCATCGCGCCCATCATGTCCACCATCGCCAGCGGCATGCGCGGATCCATCGCCGGCACCACCGCCTGCATGCCGGGCCGTGGCGCCAGCGTGCCGCACGCGTAACCGGTACGGTCGATAGCCTGGGCGAAGATCGCGAACGCCCGGTCCTCCTGCGGCTCGACGATCACGTCGTAGGTCTCCGCCACCGCGATGCGAAACTCGTCCACCGGCACCGGTTCGACATCCTGGCCATCCGCGCTGACCACGGTCAGCTTCAGGCCCGGAATGCGCACGTCGAAGATCGTCATCGACGAGCCGTTGATGAAGCGCAGCCGGATCTTCTCGCCGGGCTTGAACAGGCCGGTCCAGTTGCCGGCCGGGGCGGTGCCGTTCATCAGGTACGTGTAGGCGCAACCGGAAACGTCGCTGAGGTCGCCGGGATTCATGCGCATCCCGTTCCACATCCTGCGCTCGGCCAGCGCGCGTCGCAGCCCCTGCTCGCGCACGTCGCGGAGGAATTCGGGCGCGGTGGGTTGCGCGTAGTTGTAGTAGTCGCTCCGCCGTTTCAGCGTGGCGAAGATGTGCCCGGGGTTCTGGTCGGTCCAGTCGTTGAGCATCACCACGTAATCGCGCGCGGTGGGGTGTCGCTCCGGGCCGGCCGGTTCGATCACCAGCGGGCCGTACAGCCCGGTCTGCTCCTGCCAGCCGGAATGCGAGTGATACCAGTAGGTGCCGCTCTGGCGCACCGGGAAGCGGTAGGTGAAGGTCTCGCCCGGTGCGATGCCGGGGAAGCTGATGCCGGGCACGCCATCCTCGCGGAACGGCAGGATGATGCCGTGCCAGTGGATCGACGTGGGCACGCGCAAGCGGTTGGTGACGCGCAGCGTGACCGTGGTGCCTTGCTTCCAGCGCAGGGTCGGACCGGGAACACCGCCATTGACGGTGGTGGCGAGGCGCGGCCGGCCGGTGAAATTCACCAGGGTCTCGTCGATGTCGAGCGCGAACTCGGTGCCGCTCAATACCTGTGGCCGGCCAAGGCCGTTCGACGCCCAGACATTCGCCGAACGCAGCAGACCGAGGCCGGCAATCGCGCCGCCCAGCGCGATGCCCTGGACGAAACGACGGCGCGACAGGTCGGTCGCGGGTGGAACAAACGGTTTCATGGAATCCCTCTGGATACATCGGCATCGCGCGGGGCACTGCCGAGCGCGGCATGGTTCGTGCGCACCGGCAGAGCGGCGAGCGCGCGCAGCACAAGCTGGGGGAGTCAGACCGCCGGCGGTCGCAGCGGTGGCGAGGCCGTCGGCGACGGCGCGTGTCGCGGCAGCGGGCGGTCAGGCACGACGGCCATCGCCATCGCGTCCGGCATGGCGGCGAACACCGGCAGCAGCAGGCCGCCGCTCATCGCCGCGCAGTGGCAATCCGGGGCGAGCTGACCGCCGCAACAACCGGCATGGCCACCGTCGCACGCGGTGTGCGGCATCGCCGCCTGCCCGGTGTGCGTGCCGGCCAACGCATGCGCGACACGGTTCGGCGATCCTGCCGGCATCGCCATCGGCATCGCGGCGTTGACCACCAGCAGCAGCCACGCCAGCGCAGCCATCACTCGCAGGCGACGTGAACGGGCAAGCTGGCGCAGGGAAAACGGCATGCCGCGAGCCTATCCACTGCCTGCCGGCACCTCAACTCTGGAGCAGGCTCCGACACGGCTGCCGGAGGTTTACGCGGCGCGGCCTCTATACTCGCGCCATGAACTATCGCCATGCCTACCACGCGGGCAATTTCGCCGACGTCCTCAAGCACACCGTGCTGCTGGCGCTGATCGATGCGCTCAAGCTCAAGCCCGCGCCGTTCTGCGTGGTCGACACCCATGCCGGCAGCGGCTGCTACGCGCTGGACGGCGCCGAGGCCGGCAAGACCGGCGAGTACAAGGACGGCATCGCCCGCCTGCTCTATCCCGACCTGTATGTCGACACCCGCACCGCCGCCGCGCTGCCGCACCTGCTGCGCCGCTGGCTGGACGGCATCCTCGCCGTGCCCGGCAACGAGGAGACCCTCAAGCTCTACCCCGGCTCGCCGCTGCAGGCCGCGCTGGCGATGCGCGACATCGACAGCGCGCAGCTGTGCGAACTGCATCCGGAGGAAGCCGCACGGCTGCGCGAACTGTTCCACCGCGACGCGCGCATGCACGTGCACGAACGCAACGGCTACGAGGCGCTGAAGGCGCTGCTGCCGCCGCAGGAGAAGCGCGGCCTGGTGCTGATCGACCCGCCCTACGAGGCGCAGGAGGCCGAATACCGGCTGATCGAGCAGGCGTTGAAGGAAGCGCTGCAGCGCTGGCCCACCGGCATCTACGCGATCTGGTATCCGATCAAGCGGCGCAGCCAGGTGCAACCCTTCCTGCGCTGGCTCGGCCACTGCGGCGCGAAGCGCGTGCTGCGCGCGGAACTGCTGGTGCACGGCGACGACTCGCCGCTGCGCCTCAACGGCTCCGGCATGGCGATCGTCAACGCGCCCTGGCAGCTCGACGAAACCCTGCGCGAACCGCTGCGCGCGCTGGCCCGCCTGCTTGCGCAGGAGCGCCCCGCCGAATGGAAACTGGACTGGCTGGCGGCCGAATCCGCCGCCGCGCCCGCGAAACCCGCCAGGCCCACGCGGCTATCGCCCACGCCGCGCCGCCGTTAAGCTCACAGCGCAATTGCCGTCATTCCCGCGCAAGCGGGAAGAGCTTCACAACAGCGAAGCTCTTCCGGCCTTCGCCGGGATGACGAGCCAGCAACCTCGGCCCTTCGCTCCGGAGCCCGCCATGCGCCTCGCCACCGTTTCCGCCCGCCTCGCCCTCCCCGCCTTGCTGCTGAGCCTTGCCGCCTGCGCCCCCGCGCCGATCTACAAGGCCGCGCCCGGCACCCTCGCCGCCACGCCCACGCAAGTGGCGCAGGCGCCCAAGCAATACGCCCGCGGCCAGGTGATCTGGGGCGGCCGCGTGGTGGCGGTGAACAACCTGCCCGACCACAGCGAGATCGAGATCCTCGCCTATCCGCTGGATTCCTCGCAGCGGCCGAAATTCGGCGCCGGCGGCAACGGCCGCTTCATCGCCCTGCTGCCCGGCTACGCCGAACCGATGAACTACCCCAACGGTGCACCGATCACCGTTGACGGCCAGTTGGCCGGCAGCCGCGCCGGCAAGGTCGGCGAGGCCGACTACGTGTTCCCGCTGGTGCAGATCGCACGGTCGCACGTGTGGACCGCCGAGGAAATGCGCAGCGGGCATCCGAACATCAATTTCGGGGTGGGGTTGGGCGTGGGCATCCGCTGATGCGGGCGTGATCGAGGCGCCGGCCTCGACAACCTCTGCTGGAGTTTCCGCCAGCCCACGTCATCGCGCTGAACCATGGACGAAACCGCCCCCTTCGCCTTCCGCCCCATCGCCCACGTGCGCTCGCCTTACGCGCGGCGCATCGACGCGCCGCACCAGTCCACCGTGGTGACGGGCACCGAGAGCGGCGCCGAGGCAGAGGCGCGCATCGAGTTCACGGACGGCTTGCCGGCCGAGGCGTTTGCCGACCTCGCCGGTTTCGAGCGTATCTGGCTGCTGTTCGTGTTCCATCGCAGCGAGGGCTGGAAGCCGCAGGTGCGGCCGCCGCGCGGCGGCGGCAAGCGCGGTGTGCTGGCCACGCGCTCGCCGCATCGGCCCAACGCGATCGGGCTGTCCGCGGTGGAGCTGGTCGCGGTGGAGGAACGCGCGCTGCGTGTGCGTGGGGTGGATCTGCTGGATGGCACGCCGATCCTGGACATCAAGCCCTACGTGCCTTACGCCGATGCCTTTCCCGCCGCACGCGCAGGCTGGATCGACGCGATCGACGCGACCCAGGGCCGGCACTCCGCGCCCGGTCCGAAGCGGCCACGGCGGCCGGCCAGGGGCGACCCGGGCTGAACAGCAGGTTTGCGCGACTGCGGCAAAGCGGCGCAAAGGCTTGCATCCAAGCTGGCTCCGGATCATGCTGCACTGCACACAATACGCGAAAGTATTGAGATGATTGCCGCCAGCCTGCGTTCCACCACCCCGCACCCGCCGCTGCCTCCGCGCAGCCGCGAGCGCTACGCCCCCGCCTTGGCCGTGCACACCGCCCACGGCGAGCGCATGCGCACGCGCGACGGCCGCGAACTGTGGTTGCGCGATATCGAGCCGGGCGACGTCGCGGCGCTGCGGCGCTGCTTCACCCGGTTGTCGCCGGAGGATATCCGCCGCCGCTTCCTGCACGCGATGTCCGAGCTGCCCATGCCGATGGCGCAGCGCCTGTGCAACATCGACCCGGCACGCGAAACCGCGCTCGTGCTGGCGGACGAAGCGGTGCGTCCCGCCGAGATCCGCGGCGTGGGTCGCATCTACGTGGACGAGGCGGCCGACAGTGCCGAGTTCTCGGTGATCGTGGAGCGCGACTGGAGCCGCATCGGCCTCGGCGCGCTGCTGATGCAGCGGCTGGTCGACGACTGCCGCCGTCGCGGCCTCGCCGAGATATGGGGCTACGTGCTGCTGGAAAACCGTCCGATGCTGGAACTGTGCCGGGAGCTTGGCTTCACCCAGCGCCTGATGCCGGACGAGCCGGGCACGGCGCAGATCACGCTGAAGCTGTAGGTCGGGCTTCAGCCCGACACGCCATGCCACACCCGTCGGGGTGAATCCCGACCTGCGGGCATCGCGGGGAGGGACCAAGGCGCATCGCGTTACACTTGGCCGCTTTCCTGGCGCGGCTCGACGTTCGCGCTCCCAGCGCCAACGAGTCCATGCCCGCTCCGATTCCGCATCCCCCGCTTCCCACCACCCCGAAACAGCGCCGTTACTGGACGCCGCCGCACGGCTCCGCGCGCGCCCTGCTGCTGGCCGAGGCGGCGCGTTCGCACGAAGGCCTGCTGGTAGCGGTGACGCGCGACACGCAGCGCGCCTCGGCGCTTGAGGATGAGTTGCGCCTGTTCGCCGGCGAGCTGCCGGTGCTGCATTTCCCCGACTGGGAAACCCTGCCCTACGACGCGTTCAGCCCGCACCCGGAGATCGTCTCGCAGCGCATCGCCACGCTGTACCGGCTGCCCGGCGTGAAGCGCGGCGTCTTGGTGGTGCCGGTGGCCACGCTGATGCAGCGCATCGCGCCGCGCTCGCACATCACCGGCGCGGGGCTGATGGTGGCGAAGGGGCAGAAGTTCGACCTCGCCACCGAGCAACGCCGGCTGGAAGCCAGCGGCTACCGCAACGTGCCGCAGGTGGCCGAGCCGGGCGACTTCGCCGTGCGCGGTGCGCTGATCGACATCTACCCGATGGGCGCGGACCAGCCCTACCGCATCGAGCTGTTCGACGACGAGGTGGACTCGATCCGCAGCTTCGACCCGGAGACGCAGCGCTCCGCGCAGACGGTGGAGAAGGTGGAACTGCTGCCCGCGCGCGAATTTCCGCTCACCGACGAAGCCGCCAAGGGCTTCCGCAACGCGCTGCGCGAACGCTTTCCGATCGACGTGCGCCGCTGCCCGCTGTACCAGGACATGAAGGAAGGCGTGACGCCCGGCGGCATCGAGTACTACCTGCCGCTGTTCTTCCCTGCGAAGAGTCCGTACATGGATGGGCGGGGTGTTGCGGAGGATCCGCATGCAGGTACGGCCACACTTTTTGATTATTTGGCCGGCGACGCGCTGTTCGTGCTGGGCGAAGGCGCGGGCGAGGCCAGCGAGGCGTTCTGGACGCAGACCGCCGAACGCTACGACCAGCGCGCCCACGACATCGAGCGCCCGGTGCTGCCGCCGGCCGAGTTGTACCTGTCGCCCGAACAACTGCGCGAGCAGCTCAACAAGCGCCTGCGCGTGGAAGTGGTGGAACCGGGCCATGCGCACGCGGTGGACGCCGGCACGCAGCCGGCGCCCGAGCTGCCGCTCAACCGCAAGGGCGAAGAACCGGGCACCTCGCTGCGGCATTTCCTCGAAAGCTATCCGGGCCGCGTGCTGGTGGCCGCCGATTCGGCGGGACGGCGCGAAGCGCTGCTGGAGATGCTGGCGGGTGCGGGCTTGAAGCCGGAGCCAGTGGCGAGCTGGCAGGGCTTCCTTGCCAACTCACCCGTAGGAGCGGCTTCAGCCGCGACCTCTTCCGAGAAACAGCGAATCGCGGCTGAAGCCGCTCCTACAACGGCAAAGGCGGCACGCTTCGCCATCACCATCGCCCCGCTGGAGCAGGGCTTTGCGCTGACCAGACCCGCGCTCACCGTGCTCACCGAGCGCGAGCTGTTCGGCGAGCGCGTGCGCAGCGAACGGCGCCGGCGCCGCGGCGCGGCGCGCGATCCCGACGCAATCATCCGCGACCTCACCGAGCTGTCGATCGGTTCGCCCATCGTGCACGTGGACCACGGCGTGGGGCGCTACCAGGGCCTGCTGTCGATGGAGCTGGGCGGCATGGAGGGCGAGTTCCTGGTCATCGAGTACGCCAAGGGCGACAAGCTCTACGTGCCGGTGGCGCAGCTCGGCCTGGTCAGCCGCTATTCCGGCACCGCGCCGGAGCTGGCGCCACTGCACTCGCTGGGCGGCGACGCCTGGGAACGCGCGCGCAAGAAAGCCGCCGAAAAGGTGCGCGACGTGGCCGCCGAACTGCTGGCGATCTACGCCCAGCGCGAGGCGCGCGGCGGCGAGTCGCTGTCCATCGACCGCCAGCTGGTGGAGGAATTCGGCGCCAGCTTCCCGTTCGAGGAAACGCCCGACCAGGAACAGGCGATCGACGCCGTGCTGCGCGACCTCGCCGCGCCGCGCGCGATGGACCGCGTGATCTGCGGCGACGTGGGCTTCGGCAAGACCGAGGTCGCGCTGCGCGCCGCCTTCGCCGCCGCCACCGCCGGCAAACAAGTCGCCGTGCTGGTGCCGACCACCTTGCTGGCCCAGCAGCACTACCGCAACTTCGCCGATCGCTTCGCCGACTGGCCGGTGAAGGTGGACGTACTCTCGCGCTTCAAGTCCACGAAGGAAGTGAACGAGGCGCTGAAGCGGCTCGCCGATGGCCACATCGACGTGATCGTGGGCACGCACAAGCTGCTGCAGCCGGACATCAAGTTCAAGAACCTGGGACTCGTGGTGGTGGACGAGGAACAGCGCTTCGGCGTGCGCCAGAAGGAGCAGCTGAAGAAGCTGCGCGCGGAAGTGGACCTGCTCACCATGACCGCCACTCCGATCCCGCGCACGCTCAACATGGCGATGAGCGGGCTGCGCGATCTGTCACTCATCACCACGCCGCCAGCGCATCGCATGGCCGTGCGCACCTTCATCTCCACCTGGGATCCGGCCACGATCCGCGAGGCGTTCCAGCGCGAACTGGCGCGCGGCGGCCAGGTGTACTTCCTGCACAACGAGGTGGAGAGCATCGAGCGCAGCGCGCGCGAACTGGAGGAACTGATTCCCGAGGCGCGCATCGGCATCGCCCACGGCCAGATGCCCGAACGCGAGCTGGAACGCGTGATGGCGGATTTCCACCGCCAGCGATTCAACGTGCTGGTGTGCACCACGATCATCGAAACCGGCATCGACATTCCGACAGCGAACACCATCGTCATCGACCGCGCCGACCGTTTCGGCCTGGCCCAGCTGCACCAGCTGCGCGGGCGCGTGGGCCGCTCGCACCACCGCGCCTACGCCTATCTGATCGTGCCGGACAGGAAATCCATCACCGCCGATGCGGAGAAGCGGCTGGAGGCACTGGCCTCGCTGGAGGAACTCGGCGCCGGCTTCACCCTGGCCACGCACGACCTGGAGATCCGCGGTGCCGGCGAGCTGCTGGGCGACGAACAATCCGGCCAGATCCAGGAGATCGGCTTCGGCCTCTACACCGAGCTGCTCGATCGCGCCGTGCGCGCACTGAAATCCGGCAAGGTGCCGGATTTCGATCTCAGCAGCGAACACGAAACCGAAGTCGAGCTGCACCTGCCCGCGCTGATCCCCGACGACTACCTGCCCGACGTGCATGCGCGCCTCACGCTGTACAAGCGCATCGCCAGCGCACGCAGCGAGGATCATCTGCGCGACTTGCAGGTGGAGATGATCGACCGCTTCGGCCTGCTGCCCGAGCCGACCAAGACCTTGTTCGCGCTGTCCAGCCTGAAGCTGATGGCCACGCCGCTGGGCATCCGCAAGCTGGACTTCGGCGCCAACGGCGGCCGCATCGTGTTTCGCGACAAGCCCGAGGTCGACCCGCTGGCGATCATCAAGCTGATCCAGAGCCTGCCGCGCGTGTACAAGCTGGACGGCCAGGACAAGCTGCGCATCACCCTCGACCTGCCCGGCGCCAGCGAACGCATCCGCAGCGCGCAGGAAGTGCTGGTGCTGCTGGGCGCACGCCGCCCCTCCTGAGCCGTCGGCAGACCCCTCACCGGGGGGCAAGGCCTGCCTGCGCAAACCTTACCGATCGGTAAGTGCGCAGCAATCCAGGCGTCATTTCCCGCGCCTAGCGTGGGTGAAGTCAACCGCATTCCCATCCGCCGCATGGCGGATCGGGCGGCCCTTCCCCCACCAGGATCCAGTCGATGCACAGCGCGAAGTTACGCAAGGCCATACTCAACGCCACCGCCCTCGTGAGCCTCGGTGCCTTCGGTGTGCCCACGCACGTCTTCGCCTTTGCGCTGGCTGCCCACGATGGCAAGCCGAGTGCCGCTCGCGATGACGCGAAGCCGGACGCGGCAAACGGCAAGAGCGCCGCTGCCGATGCACCGGCAGCGGAGGTGGACGGCGCCGTCAAGAACCTGCAGGGCGTCCACGTGGTGGCCCCGCGCACGTCGGCACAAGTCGCGCGCGATACGCAGAAGGATGCGCCCAACCTGATCGACATCCGCACCGAAGCGCAGATCCAGGCGCTGCCGGACAGCAACACCGCCGAGGCGGTCCGCCGCATTCCCGGCATCATGATGGAGACGGACGAGGGCGAGGGGCGCTACGTCAACATCCGCGGCTTCGATTCGGATCTGAACAGCACCACCTACGCCGGCGTCCGCCTGATGCCGACCAACAACGCCTCGCCCTTCGGCGGCTACCGCGCCGTCGCCCTGGACTCCATACCGACCGGCTTCATCGGCGCCGTCCGGGTGACCAAGTCGAACCTGCCCAACCAGGACGCCGAAGCGCTGGGCGGCACCATCGAGGTGCTGCCGAGAACCGCCCCGGCCGAGCAGGGCTGGTTCTTCCAGGGCAATGCCGGCCTGGGTTACGAACCGCTGCGCAGCAAGCCGCTCTCCGACTTCTCGCTGACCGGTGGCGGCCGGTTCGGCCCCTTCTCGATCGTGCTGACGGCATCGGGCCATGTCGACTCGCGCGGCATCGACGACGTCGAACCCGCCTATTTCAACGATGCCGCGCACCCGTACCAGGCCGTGAACGTCATCGAACAGCGTGACTATGAATTGCATCGCCGCCGCCACGGCTACGCGCTCGAACTCGGTTACCAGCCCGACGACAACGACCAGTGGTATTTCCGCGCTTTCGACGCCGGCTACACCGAGCGTTACAAGCGCCAATTCATGGACGTGACCGCCGACGGCAACACCACCGCGCTGGCGAACGGCACGCTGCTGGACACGCTGACCGTCCCCGGCGCCATCACCCGGTCGCTGCGCGACGAGGAGGAAACCTCGCGCGAACGGTTCTACATGCTCGGCGGCGAGAACACGCTGCCTGCCCTGGCCGGAACCACGCTCGACTATCACGTGGCCTACGTCGAGGGCACCTACAAGAAACCGTACGACTACAACTCCAGCTTCACCTACAACCCGCCCTCCACGCCCGCTTCGGCCCCGACGATCACCTACAGCCCTGCCGGGCCGGGCCACGTTCCGCTGTACACGGTTTCCGGGGTGCCGGGCTATCTCGACCCGGCCAACTACACCTTGAGCAGCTTCGTCAACGGCAAGGCCCGGAACTTCGACCGCGAGATGTCGTACGCCGTCAACTCGAAGACCCCGGTCGACTGGGGCAGCCTGACCGACCAGGACCTGCAGTTCGGTTTGAGCATGCAGCAGCGACACAAGCGGACGACGGCGCAGCCGTACTCGTACGACAACTTGCCGCCGCTGCCGCTCGCGGCGGTGTCCGGCGGCAGCTACGAGACCTATTACGACGGCCACTACCAGAACGGCGTGGACATCATCCCCGGCGCGCTGCAAGGCATCTTCGGGCCCGGCGCGATCGCTCCCGGCGACGTGACCAGCAGCCAGCAGCAATACCTCGATTCGCACGAGGACATCTATGCCGCCTACGGCCAGTACAGCGGCAGCTACGGCAAGCTCGGGATACTCGGCGGCGTCCGCTTCGAGGAGACGCGCAACCACAGCGACGCGTTCTCGGCCGGCGTGGATGCGGCGGGCAATCCGTTCGCCTATCCGATCAGCTCCCGCCACAGCTACCACAATGTCTTCCCCAGCCTGCAATTCCGCTACGAGCTCGCGCCCGAGCTGATCCTGCGCGCCGCGTATTCCTCCACCATCGCCCGCCCCGGCTTCAACCAGGCCAATCCCGCACTCGCGGTCGACGTCGGCTCGGGGCTGGTCACCACCGGCAACCCGAACCTCAAGCCGGCGACGGCCAACAGCTTCGACTTCAGCATCGAGAAGTACCTGCCGGACGCGGGCATCCTGTCGGCGGGCATCTTCGACAAGGAAATCTCCGACTACATCGTTCCGATCCAGACCACGCAGACGCTGCCCAGCGCCAACCTGTACCCCGGCGGCGCGCTGCCGTTCCGCATCTTCACCTTCAAGAACGTCGGCTCCTCCTACGCCCGCGGCCTGGAACTGAACTGGCGGCAGAAGTTCCGGAATCTGCCGGGCTGGCTGGGCGGCCTGGGCGCCGGCCTGAACTACACCTGGGTCAACTCGCGCATCGAAATCCGTCCCGGCGAGTATTCGATGCTGCCGTCGGCATCGAAAAACACCTGGAACGCGACGCTGTTCTACGAACGCGCAGGGCTGAAGCTCGCCCTGGCCGCCTACTCGGCGTCGGCCGACCTGTTCGGCATCGGCAACGATCGCTCCAGCGACATCTACAACGCGCAGCGCACCTCGATGGACTTCAGCGCGAGCTACGAGCTTCCGGAGGACTGGACCATCTACGTCCAGGCCAAGAACCTGCTCGACACGCCGCACGCGTTCTACCAGGGCAGCCCGAGCCGCCCCATCCAGCGCGAGTTCTACGGACGGACCTATCTGGCGGGAGTCCGCTTCAGTTTCTGATCGGGCGGCACGCGCCGCTGTCATTGGATTGACACGTGTTTCTGGGCAAGTGCCCCGGACCAGGCAAGGGCGACCAGGTAGCCGCGATGGACATTCTGCTGATCGAGGACGATGCCGAGACCCGCGACTACGTGGCCATGGGACTGCGCGAACTCGGCCACGTGGTCGACCAGGCCGAGGATGGCCTGGGCGGCCTGCGTCGCGCCCGCGAAGGAAACCATCAGGTGCTGGTGGTCGACCGCATGCTGCCGCGCCTGGACGGCCTCGATCTGCTGCGCGCGCTGCGCGAGGTCCACATCAGTACGCCCGTCCTGATGCTGACGGCGCTCGGCGAGGTGGATGCACGCGTCGAGGGCATCGAGGCGGGCGCCGACGACTACCTCGCCAAGCCGTTCGCGTTCGCCGAACTGGTCGCGCGCATCGGCGCGCTGGCGCGGCGCCCGCCCCTCGCGGCGCCCGTCGCGCTCCACCTGCGCGTCGCCGACCTGGAGATGGACCTGATCCGGCGCGAGGTGCGCCGCGACGGCAAGCTGATCGACCTGCAGCCTCGCGAGTTCCATCTGCTCGAATACCTGATGCGGCATGCCGGCGAACTGGTGACCCGGACGATGCTGCTGGAGCAGGTGTGGGAATACCATTTCGATCCCCAGACCAGCGTGGTGGAAACCCACATCAGCCGCCTGCGCGGCAAGATCGACCGCGGCTTCGCCGGTGGTGAACTGCTCGGCACGCTGCGCGGCGTGGGCTATGTGCTGCGCACGACAGCGGAGTCTTGATGACGGGTTCCGTGCCCACCACGATCCGGGCCCGCCTGCTGCGCAGTTCGGCCTTCCGGCTGGGCGCGCTGCAGGCGGGCCTGTTCGCCTTGGTCGCCCTGCTGCTGTTCGCGGTCACGTGGTGGTCGGTGCGCAACTACGTCGTGGCGCAGGTGCAGCGCGCCATCGCCGACGAATTCGGCGAGATCGAGGCGATGCCGGCCGGCAGCCGCGCGGACGCGATCGCCGGCATGGTCGCGCAGGCACCCCAGGGACCGCTGTACTACGGGCTTTTCGACGGCGCGGGGCATCGGGTCGCGGGCGACCTGTCGCGGGCGCCGAGCCGACCCGGCTGGAGTACGCAAACGCAAGACATGCTCGCCGGCGGCAGGCAGGCATCCAGCCTGGGCGTGCTGGTGCACGCCGCCCGACTCGATGACGGGCGGCTCCTGGCGGTGGGGCGCGACCGGCGCAGTGCCGACCGGCTGGACGAAGAGCTGCAGGAAGCCTTCCTGTGGGCCGGTGCCGCGTCGGTGTTCCTGGCGCTGCTGGGCGGCGTGTTCACCGCGCGCAGCTACCTGCGGCGCGTCGAGGCGGTCGCCACGGCCGCCGCACGCATCGCCGCCGGCGACCTCGGCGTGCGCGTCTCGGGCAGCGGCCGCGGCGACGAGTTCGATCGCCTGGCGCAAGCCCTCAACGGCATGCTGGAACGCATCCAGATCCTGATGGAGAGCGTGCGCCAGGTCTCCAACGATATTGCGCATGACTTGCGCACACCGCTTGCCCATCTGCGCCAGCGGCTGGAATCGGCCACCCGCGCGGCGACGGACGTGGCCACCTTCCGATCGGCCGCCGAACGCGCGCTGGCCGATGTGGACGATGTGCTGGCGACGTTCGCCGCCCTGCTTCGGATCGCGCAGATCGAAAGCGGCCGGCGCCGCGCGGGATTCTGCCGGGTGGATCTTTCCGGCCTGCTCGACAGCCTCGTCGGCGACTACGCGCCGCTGATGGAGGATCAGGGCCGTCCGCTGCGCACGCAACTGGCCCAGGGCATCCGCATACACGGCGACCACGCGCTGCTCACCCAGATGTTCGTCAACCTGATCGAGAACAGCTTGCGCCATACGCCGCCGGGCACACCGGTCGCGCTCGCGCTGGAGCGGCGAGCCAGCGGCTGCCGCGTCACGCTCGACGACGCCGGCCCCGGCATCCCTGCGGAAGCGCGCAGCCGCGTGATCGGCCGCTTCGTGCGGCTGGACGCCGCGCGCAGCACGCCCGGCAGCGGGCTCGGGCTGGCGCTGGTCGCCGCCGTGGCCGACCTGCATGGCGCCGCACTCGCCTTCGGCGACGCCTCGCCCGGCCTAAGCGTGCAATTGGATTTCGTACTGCAGAATTCACCCAGCCTTGCCGCTCCGGCAGCGAGGCCATTCCCCGCTGTCGATCCCATCGAAGGATGATGCAATGAAGAAAACGACCTGGACTCTCCTGCTTGCGACTGTCGTGGGCATGCCCTCGCTTTCGGTTGCCGCCACCACCGGAACCGGCTACGCCGTCACGCGGCATGTCGCACTCGGCGGCGCCGGAGGCTGGGACTACCTGAGCCTCGATGAAGCCACGCACAGGCTGTTCATCGCGCGCGACAACCGCGTGATGGTGGTCGATGCCGACAGCGGCAAGCTGGTCGACGAGATTCCCGGCATGCAGCATGCGCATGGCGTGGCGCTGGCGCCTGCGCTCAAGCGCGCCTACGTGAGCAATGGCCGCGGCAACGACGTCAGCGTGGTCGACCTCGCGACGCTGAAAGTGGTCGACACCATCCCCGTCAGCGGCAGGGATCCCGATGCCATCATCTACGACGAGGCCAGCGGCGACGTGCTCGCGATGGATGGCGACAGCAACGAGATCAGCATCATCGACACGAAACTCGGCAAGGAAGTCGCCACCATCGCGTTGGGCAGCAACCCCGAGTTCCCCGTTATCGATGGCAAGGGCAAGCTGTACGTCAATCTCGAAGGATCGAGCCAGCTGGCTGAGGTCAATCTGCGCGAGCGCAAGGTCGAGCACGTCTGGCCGCTGGCGCCGTGCAAGGGGCCGACGGGCCTCGCAGTAGATGCTGTCGGCCATCGGTTGTTCTCGGTCTGCGCCAACGGCTGGATGATCGTGACGAATGCCGACGACGGCAAACAGGTGGCCAGGTTGCCGATCGGCAAGTCGCCCGACGCGGTGACCTACGATGCCGGCTTGCACAATGTGCTCGCTTCCAGCGGCGAAGGCTCGCTGGGCGTGGTCCACCAGATCGACGCCGACCACTACGCACAGGCGATGCGCGTGCCCACGATGCGCAGCGCGCGCACGCTGGCGCTGGATTCGTCGACCCACCAGGTATTCATGGTCGGCGCCGCCACGCACGGCCACGGCAAGCCCGTCACCGGCTTCAGCTTGTTGGTGGCCGCTCCGCACTGATTTGCGCCGCCGCATGTCATCGGCGTGACAGCTGTCACTGGATCGCCGTACCTGCACGCCGGGAAGATGGCCGGGTCGGGCACACGGAGTACGCGCCATGCAGGGCAACACCCGCGAGATCGAACGCCACCACGCCAACGCCAAACCGCGGTTCGGCATCGACGCGCCCACGCTGGTGCTGGGTTTTGCCTTCGGCGGCCCGGCGCTGTTGCTGGCGGCGATGGTGTTGACCCATGGTTTTCCGACGACGGCGTCCAGCGGCGGGGCACGCTCGGTGCTCGGGGCCATGATGCTCACCGGCTTGATGATGTGCCTGGAAGCCATCGCGATGACGTTGAGCAGCCGGGTCGGCAAGCGCCTGCTGCTGCGCCGGATGGTCGCTTCGCTGAACCTGCGCGGCGACGAGCAGGTGCTGGAAGTGGGCTGCGGCCGCGGCATGCTGTTGCTCGAAGTCGCCCAACACCTGCCCCAAGGCCGCGCCACCGGCATCGACCTGTGGAGCACCCGCGACCAGAGCGGCAATGCCGCCGCGGTCACGCAACGCAACGCCGAGCTCGCCGGCGTCGTGGAGCGCGTGCATATCGACACCGGCGACATGCGCCAGCTGCCCTACCCCAACGCCAGCTTCGACGTCGTCGTCGCCAGCCTCGCCATCCACAATCTGCCCACCGAAACCGACCGCGAGCAGGCCGTGCGCGAGATCGCCCGCGTGCTGAAACCCGGCGGCCGCGTGGCCTTGCTCGATTTCCGTTGCACCGCCGCCTATGCACGCACGCTGCGCGCCGAAGGCCTGGCCGACGCGCATCGCCGCGGCCCCAGTTTCCTGATGTTCCCGTGGGTATGGATCGTGCGCGCCAGCAAGCCGACGTGCTGATCAGAAACCGGCAATCAGAAAGTCCAGCGCCGCAAGGATGGTGTCGCGCTGTGCGGAAAGATCGCCGACCTGCACACCGAGCTGCTTGCTGGCGATACCCGCCAACTGCGGGGTCACCATGACATATGACTTGCCGCCGATCGCGAACACCGGGGTGAGTGTCTTCATGGTTTTTCCCTTCATCGCCGCCTCCGTGTAGAGCGGCACCACTACCCGCGTGCCCAGTTCGGCGATCAGGTCGCTTTGCACATCCAGCAGCAATGGCACGGCCGCGCGCGTGGCCGGGTTGGCATTCCGGTGCACGGCGAATTGCGGCATCAGAAGTTCCGCTGGCCGTCGCTGAACACGCCGATGGCTTCCACGTGCTCGTTGTAGGCGCCGATGGCCTTGCGGTTTTCCGTCAGCCATTGTTCGCGCCGCGCTGCATTCAGCGCTTCGACCAAGGCCTGCTCGAGCGTGGCCGAGAGGTTGATGCCATGCTCCCTGGCCTTGTCGAGCAAATCCCCGTTGACGCTGAGGTTGGCGGCCCGCTTGGAGGCTTCGATGTCGTAGACCGGAGACATGGCGGCTCCCTCGCAACATGAGATGCGCATAGCCTATGCGTATCGATACGCGCAGTCAAAACACGCACGCAGCGCGCGAAGCGCCGCGCTTGTCGTTCACGAACTGCAGGACAGCATCGAACAACCCGGCTTGTGCCGCGCCCAGTCGGGTCGCTTGCGTGCATAGGCCTCGCGGCCGGGCTGATCCTCGTATGGATGGCGCAGCACGTCCAGCAATTCGTGGATGCCACCGTTGTCGCCCTGCTCCGCGCGTTCGATCGCCTGTTGCGCGAGGTAGTTGCGCAGCACGTAGCGCGGGTTGGCGGCGCGCATGCGGGCGCGACGCTCCGTGGTGGACAGCGAGTCGTCGGCGAGGCGCGCCGCGTAACGCGCCAGCCAGTCCGCGAAGGCCGGTTCATGCGCCTGCCGTTTCGCCTCGTCGTAGAACGCCTCGTGCAGCGGCTCCAGTTCCGGTCGCTGCGGATCGAAGTCGGCAAGGCCGCGGAACCACAACGTCATGTCCACCTCGGCCTCGTGCAGCAGGGCCTGCAGCGACTGCATCAGCGCCACGTCCTCGTCGCGGCAGGCGGCCAGGCCGAGCTTGGCGGCCGTGTTGGCACGATCCACTTCGGTATAGACCGCAACGTAGCGATCCAGCCCGGCCTGCAGCGGCGCGATGTCGCCGAACAACGGCGCCAGCGCGGCGGCGAGACGCGACAGGTTCCACCACGCCACGTTCGGTTGCTGGCCGTAGCGGTAGCGACGGCGATGCGCGTCGGTGGTGTTCGGCGTCCAGTCCGGATCGTAGTCGTCGATCCAGCCGTAGGGGCCGTAGTCCAGGGTGAGGCCGAGGATGGACAGGTTGTCGGTATTCATCACCCCATGCACGAAGCCCACGCGCATCCAGTCGGCCATCAGGTGCGCGGTGCGCACGCAAACCTCGCCGAACCAGTCGCCGTACAGCGTTTCGCCCTGTCCCGCGAGATGGGGAAAATCGCGACGGATGGTGAAGTCCGCCAGCTGCCGCAGCAGGTCGATGTCACCGCGCGACGCGGGCAATTCGAAGCTGCCGAAGCGGATGAAGGACGGCGACGTGCGGCAGACGATGGCACCCGGCTCCGCACGCGGATGGCCGTCGTAGAGCAGGTCGCGCACCACGTCCTCGCCGGTGCCGAGCAGGCACAGCGCACGCGTGCTGGGGATGCCGAGGTGATGCATCGCCTCGCTGCACAGGAATTCGCGGATCGAGGAACGCAGCACCGCACGGCCGTCGGCACCGCGCGAGTACGGCGTGGGGCCGGCGCCCTTGAGTTGCAGCTCCCAGCGTTCGCCGTTCGATGCGACCGCTTCGCCCAGCGAGATCGCGCGGCCGTCGCCCAGCTGGCCCGCCCACACGCCGAACTGGTGGCCGCCATAGTTCGCCGCCCAGGGCTGCATGCCGGGCAGCAGCGCGTTGCCGCCGAACACCTGCGCGAAGGCATCGCTCGCGAGTTCCCCGGCGTCAAAGCCTAGCGCGGCGGCCATCTCCTGCGAATACGCCAGCAAGCGCGGCGCGGCCACCGGCGTGGGCGTGACTCGCGAGTAGCAGGCGCCCGTTACTTCACGCGGACCAGGCGCGTCGGAGGGGTCGCCGGGAAGTTCGCGGAGGAAGCGATTGTCGAAACGCAGCGTGTGCATGACGCGATGGTAGCTCGCGGCATCCAACAGGCTGCAAAACCCGTTTCCTGATGTCCTGGAAGTGCAGTCCTGCACTTCCAGGACTCGCCCGATACGACCTTCGGCCGGATCGGGCTCCGCAGGCCGATCACCACGTGATCGGCCTGCGTGCGGGCCCGTGGCCCGCGGGCTGCCTCGCGGTTCGAGGCGCCCGGCAACCGGTTACTTCGGCTTGCGGAAGCGGTAGATGAACTGGTCGGTGTGGCCGCGTATCGACTTGTCGAACACCTTGTTGGTGTGCGGGTCGGCCGGATTGCGCAGCGCATGGCTTTCGCCGTCGAACACGAAGCCGGCGGCCTCGACTTCCTTCTTCACCACCGCGGGGTCGATGCGATGCAAGGTGTCGGTGTCGGCCAGCCCGGAGCCGGCCGGCGCCACGTGGTCGATCACCACGAACACCCCGCCGGGCTTCAGCGCGTCAAAGACCTGCTTGTCGAACTTCGCCATGTCCACCGGCCCCATGAACGGGTCGTGGTAGTCGTGGTAGTTCTGCGCGGTGAACACCAGGTCGGCCTTGGCCGGCACGCTGAACCGGGCGGCGGCCTGCTTGAGCAGGCTGACGTTCTCGTAGTGCGGCGTGGTGATCAGCTGCTGCCAGTTCGCGTAGTCCTTGGCCGAGTACTTCGCCATCTCGTCCGGCCACACGGTGTAGACGTGGCCCTTGGGACCCACGATGGCGCTGAACACCCGCGTCCAGTAGCCGCTGGCAGGCACCAGTTCGACCACCGTGTCGCCCGGCTTCACCTGGGCGAACGTCATCACTGCGGCGATCTGGCGACGCGCATCGTCATGGTGGTCGGCGGCGCGCGCGGGGTCGTTGATCGCGGCGGTGACATAGGCAGGCACGGCCTGGCTGCCGGACGGCGCGGCCATGGCCGGCACGGCGGGAAAGGAGAACACGAGCAACGCGGCAAGAACGGTCGGACGCATGACGAACTCCGTTTTCAGCGAGGGGAAGGCACATTGTGCGCCCGATCGGCACACGGCGCGGCCATGACTTGTGGCGCAGAGCCTGCTCACGGCCTCCACATGGCCCGCGCCGGAAGCGGTTTGCGCGCAGGCCAAGGAAGAACGAGGAAGTGGACGTCCGTCCACGACCGAGTGGTAACGCAGGGATGCGGGCAAACAGGCCCGGCCCCGAAATTGATGGGTGCAGGGGTTGCCTTGCCATGGCCACCATGCGGCAGCGCGCGGCTTGACCTGCCAGCCAGGCAGGCGCTGCGCCACGCACTACCACCTGACGGCCATGGCAAGGCAACGCGGGCTATGTGGAGGCCGTGAACAGGCTCTTAATCCTGCAGCGGCCAACTCGCCAGCGTGCGGTAATCGTGCTGCCCCACCACGCTCTGGATCAGCGCGATCCCGCTCACCCGCCAGTGCACGGGTTCGACCTCCGTCTCCGGCAGCAACTCGCGGCCATAGGCCAGCGTGACGTGTGGCACGAAGCGGTTCTCCAGCCGCAGCCCCGGCACCGTGCGCAGCAAGGCTTCGCGCCAGTGCACCCACAAGGCCTGCAAGGGCTCGGGTGACACGCTGCCGCACAGCACCCGCGGCGGACGCCGGCCGTGGAAGCTGCGCACGCGGTCCAGCGTCCAGTCGAAGGCCGCGCCGCGCACCAAGCCGGCGACACGTTCCGTCGCCGCGACGAGATCGGGGCGCGGCGACGCGTGGTCACCCAGGAAATGCACCGTGACGTGGTAGCGCAATGGGTCCACCCAACCGGCACCCGCCCCCGGCCGGGCCCGCAAGCTGGCCGCCGTCTGCGCCAGCGCGGCACGTACATGCTCATCCGGCAGCAACGCCAGAAACAGGCGATGGATGGTCGGGGCGGGCACGTGCCCGCCGCCGAACAGGTCATGCTGCGATGCGTGCGGGTGATTCATGGGGTGCTCGTCACCGGGAATGCCGATTCTGCCTGCCCGCAGCGCACTTTCCACAGCTTGCGCTCACCCGGAAGGCCGGCGCTGGCTCATGCACCGCAGCATGCGATGGCGCGCACAGCCGGCTAGCGGCAATTGTGCAGGCCACGTGAATGCGATTAAAGTGCGCCCGACGGCCGCACAGGGGCGGCCGAGGGGTGAAGCATGCACATGCCGCTGACCCGCTCCGCAGTGGAACGCGGAGTATCGAGGGTCGCACGGATGCTCGCCGGAAAGACTCCCGTCGTACCGACACCGCAGCGTCCGCCCGTGACGGCGCCCGCGCTGGTGTCGTGGCTTTCGGAAACGCACTCGCGCCGCGCCGACGAGGATGCACGTCGCGCTCAGCTGTGCGAGGTCGACTAAGTTCGACGAACCGGCTCGTCAATGCGCCGGCGCGGTCGATGGCGGCCGTGCCGTCAGCAGGTCACGGATCGTGCGCAGCTTCGCCTTGAGTTCGGTCTCGTTGGCCGGACCCACTCGCAGCATCAGCTTCTGCCCCACCGACAGCGATTCCAGCGCGGGATCGACGTAGACGTAACGCCCCTTCTCCAACTGCAGCGCGGGCGGTTGCGCCGGCATGGGCGCGGCCAGCATGTCGTCGATCGCCACGATCAGCCGGTCGTTGAAATAGCCCTTGGGATAACCCAGTTCGCGCCAGGCTTGCTGGAACAGCGGGTAGCTGTGCACGTACCACGCCACCAGCGCCTGCGGGTCGGCGTGCTGCACGATGGCCATGTAGGGCGCGTAGCGCTCGGCGTTGCGCGCATCGGCGGTGAGGATGCCCTGGGTCTCGCCGACCCGGAACGCGCCGCGCGGCGTGTGCAGCGGCAGGATGAAGCTGCTGCCCAGTTCGTGCCGCGGCAATGCGTCGACGGTGGCCACGATGTGGTTCACGACGGATTGCGGCAGCAGCAGATCCTTCAGCCCGTCGCCGCCCAGCGCGACCAGCGCCGAACGCACGCTGGCATCACTGTCGCCCAGCGCGGGCAGCGGTGCGGTGGAAGCGGGGGCCGGTACCGAAGCCTGCGCGATCGGGTGCTGGATGCCGGCCGCCGGGGGCGGCGCCGTCGTGCTGGCAGTGGCCGCGGTGGACGCCGATGCCGGCCCGGCGCCTGCATTCGGCTGCGTGGCGCGCCATGCCACCCAGGCACCCACCGCCACGATGACCGCCACCACGATCACCGCGGGCACCCAGCCGCTGCTGCCCGATTTGCGCCGATACGTCACCCTTCACCTCCACGCCATCGTCCCGATCCGGATTCGACTCGCGCGCGGCCGAATCGTTCAGTGCCGCCTCAGACCTTCAACTTGTAGCCGGTCCGGAAGATCCACCATACCGCGGCCAGGCACAGCGCGAGGAAGCCCAGGGTGGCGGCAAGGCTGATGCCCACGCTCACGTCGGCCAGATCGAAGAAGCTCCAGCGGAAACCCGAGATCAGGTACACCACCGGATTGAACAGCGTCACCTTCTGCCAGAACGGCGGCAGCATGTGGATGGAGTAGAAACTGCCGCCGAGGAAGGTCAGCGGCGTGATCACCATCAGCGGCACCACCTGCAGTTTCTCGAAGTTGTCCGCCCAGATGCCGATGATGAAACCGAGCAGGCTGAAGGTGATCGTGGTGAGCAGCAGGAAGGCGATCATCACCAGCGGATGCGCGATCGAGTAGTCCACGAAGACGCGCGCCGTGGCCAGGATGATGAGCCCCACGATGACCGCCTTGGTGGCGGCCGCGCCCACGTAGCCCAGCACGATCTCCAGGAACGACAGCGGCGCCGAATGCACCTCGTAGATGGTGCCCACGAACTTCGGGAAATAGATGCCGAACGAGGCGTTGGAGACGCTCTGCATCAGCAGCGACAGCATCACCAGGCCGGGGATGATGAAGGCCGCGTAGCTGACCCCTTCCACGCTGGTGATGCGCGAGCCGATCGCCGAGCCGAACACCACGAAATACAGCGAGGTGGACACCACCGGCGAGGCGATGCTCTGCATCAGGGTGCGCCCGGTGCGGGCCATTTCGAAGCGGTAGATCGCGCGGATGCCGTACCAGTTCATGCGCCCTCCTTCACCAGTTGCAGGAAGATCTGCTCCAGCGTGTCCTGCCGCGTACTGAGGTCGCGGAAGCGGATGCCGGCCGCGGCCAGGTCGGCCAAGAGCGCGGTGATGCCGGTGCGCTCACCTTGCGTGTCGTAGTTGTAGACCAGCTCGTTGCCGCCCGCGGCCAGTTCCAGCCGGTGCGGCGCCAGCGCGTCGGGCACCTTGTCCAGCGGATCATGCAATTGCAGGCGCAGCTGCTTGCGGCCGAGCTTGTGCATCAGCGCGGCCTTCTCCTCCACCACGATCAGCTCGCCCTTGTTGATCACGCCCACGCGGTCGGCCATTTCCTCGGCCTCCTCGATGTAGTGCGTGGTGAGCACGATGGTGACGCCGCTCTCGCGCAGCCGCCGCACCATCGCCCACATGTCGCGGCGCAGCTCCACGTCCACGCCCGCGGTGGGCTCGTCGAGGAACAGCAGCCGCGGCTCGTGCGACAGCGCCTTGGCGATCATCACGCGCCGCTTCATGCCGCCGGAGAGCATCAGCATCTTGTTGTCGCGCTTGTCCCACAGCGACAGCTCCTTCAGCAGCCGCTCGATGTAGGCGTCGTCCGGCGCCTTGCCGAACAGGCCGCGGCTGAAGCGCACCGTGTTCCACACCGTCTCGAACGCGTCGGTCTTCAGCTCCTGCGGCACCAGGCCGACCAGCGAGCGGCTGGCGCGCCAGTCGCGCACGATGTCGTGGCCGTCCACCGTGATGCTGCCGGCGCCGAGGTTGACGATGCCGCAGATGATGCTGATCAGCGTGGTCTTGCCCGCGCCGTTCGGGCCGAGCAGCGCGAAGATCTCGCCGCGGCGAATCGTGAGGTCGATCGGTTTCAGCGCCTGGAAGCCGCCGGGGTACACCTTGTCCAGCCCGCGCACGACGAGGATGTCGTCGCTCGCCGTCTGTGCCACTGCATTCATGCGTGCCTCCGCGTTCGACAGGTGAAAGACAATCACCGCTTGTTCTTCTTGCCGTCATTCCGGCCTGCGCCGGGACGACGGCACACATCAGACCTGCTCCACCGCCACGCCATCCATGGTGGGCTCGTCGTCCCGGCGCAGCGTAACCCGCGCCAGCAGGAACGCGACCACCGAACAACCGGCGATGCCGCCCACCATCGGCAAGGCGCTGCCGTCGAGGAAGCGCCCCACCACCGCGATCACCAATGCGCCGGTGACGAACTGCAGCGTGCCCATCAGCGCCGAGGCGGTACCCGCGATCGGGCCGTGCCGGTCCAGCGCCAGCACTGCGGTGGTCGGGATCACCAGGCCGAGGAAGCCGTAGCCCACGAACAGCAGCGCCATCAGCAGGTCCAGCCGATCCATGCCGGCAGCGACCAGACCGAACAACGCCAGCATCGTGGCGGCATAACCCGTCACCGCGCTGCGTACCACCCGGCGCAGGCCGTAACGCTCGCCCAGCCGGCCGGTGAACTGCGCCGCGCCGATGAAGGACACCGCGTTCACCGAGAACGCCAGGCTGTACTGCGTCGGCGTGAGCCCGTAGTGCTCGATCAGCACGAAGGAAGAATTGGCGAGGTAGGTGAAGAAGCTGGAAATGCCGAACGCGCCGATGAACACCAGCCCCAGGAACGGCCGGTCGCGCAGCAGCGTGCGGTAGGAAACCAGCGCCGAGCGCAGGCTGCTTTCCATCCGCTGCGTCTTCGTGCGCGTCTCCTTCAGCACGAACACCGCCAGCGCGAGGCCCAGCACCGCCGCAGCCGCCACCACCCAGAAGATGCCGCGCCAGCTCGCCAGCCGGATCACCAGGCTGCCGGTCAGCGGCGCCAGGATCGGCGACACGCTGAACACCAGCATCAAGAGCGCCATCAGCCGCGCCGCCTCGGTGCCGGTGTGCATGTCACGCACGATGGCGCGCGGGATCACCATGCCCGCGCAGGCGCCCAGACCTTGCACGAAACGGCAGGCGATCAGGCTGTGGATGTCCGGCGCCAGCGCGCAGCCGATGCTGGCTACGGCGAACAGGCACAGGCCGAAGTAGATCGGCGGCTTGCGCCCCAGCATGTCCGACAGCGGCCCGTAGATCACCTGGCCCGCCGCGATCGCCGCGAAGAACGCCATCAGGCTCATCTGCGCCGCGTCCACGTCGGTGTGCAGTCCGCGCTGGATGCCTGGCAGTGCAGGCAGGTACATGTCGATGGCGAACGGACCGACGGCTGACAGCAGGCCGAGCACCAGCGCCGTACCGAACAGGCGGGACGTCATGGCAGAACCTCGATGAAGATGCGGGGACGGAGCCGAAAGCGCCGCGGACGGCGCGCCAACGTGCGGAATCACTGGGGCTGGCAATATTAAACCAATGGGTTCTGAAATCAACCCGCCGCATGCAAGACACCCGTGCCGCGAGCGCAGGAATGGACGATTATTGCTGCGTCCGTGCGCCAATTCCGCCATACGCCGGCCTTGGCGATCACGCAACCTGAAAGTTGCATTTCTCCAGGAACCGCTCCAACATGCAACCTCAAGGTTGCCTTTTACCGGCCACGGAGAATTCCCATGAGCACCAGCGCAAACAGCGACCGCATCGAACGCCAGATCCTCCTTGCGGCCCCGCGCGGCAAGGTCTGGCACGCCCTCGTCGACGCCGAGTCCTTCGGCGACTGGTTCGGCGTGAACCTGAAGGGCCAGCGCTTCGTCGTCGGCGAAACCACGCACGGCCACATCACCTACCCCGGCTACGAACACCTGGTGTGCGAGATGCAGATCGAACGGATCGAACCCGAGCAGCGCTTCGCGTACCGCTGGCATCCCTACGCGGTCGATCCCGCCGTCGACTACACGCAGGAGCCGACCACGCTGGTGGAATTCGCGCTGGAAGAGCATGCCGACGGCATCCTGCTGCGCCTCGTCGAATCCGGTTTCGACCGCGTCCCGCTGGCGCGCCGTGCCGAGGCCTATCGCATGAACAGCGGCGGCTGGGACGAGCAGATGCGGAACATCCAGAACTACCTGGCCCGGCACTGAGCACGCCATGCCGAAGCAACCTGCCTGGCAGAAGAGCGCGCCGGTGTTCGCCGCGCTCGGCGACCCGACCCGGCTACGCCTGCTCGCCGCACTGTGCGCCGGCGGCGCACTGTCGATCGCGCAGCTCACCGCCGGCACCGCGATCACCCGCCAGGCCGTCACCAAGCACCTGCAGGTGCTGGCGGATGCCGGACTGGTGCGCAACGACTGGCAGGGACGCGAGCGGCTCTGGGAACTGGAACCGTCGCGGCTTGCCGAGGCGCGCCGCGCGCTGGACGCGATCGCGGCGCAGTGGGACCAGGCACTGGCGCGCCTGAAACGCCTCGTCGAGCGATGATGGCCGCGACTCACGCCGCCTCGGCGCAATGCTCCATCACCTGCCGCACCTCGCACTCGATTTCCCATTCCTCGCCATGCACGGCAAGGAAGCGACGGGTAAGCTCCAGCGCTTCGTCCATCGAAGCGGCCTGCAGCATCGCATAGCCGGCCACCACCTCCTTCGCCTCGGTGAAAGGGCCGTCGATCACCGTCTGCCGGCCACGCGACAGGCGCATGCGCTTGCCTTCGGTCGTGGGCTGCAGGCCGGCGGTATCCAGCAGCGAACCGGCCGCCGTCATCTCGGCCATCAGCTTGCCCATGTCTTCCATCAATTGTGCATTGGGCTTCTGGCCAGCGCGTTCGTTGATCCGCACCATCGAAAGGAATCGCATCGCGTCATCTCCTGTGGGTATCGACACCGCGGCATGCGGCGCTCGTCTGGACGACGAACGGCGCCATGGCGGATCGACAAGCCGCGGAGCGCTCCGAAAACCCGCCGTTTTGCCTTCGGAAGGCCGTACGCGATACAAAGCGCACACGCCATCGACCCCGGGTATCCCCATGAGCAAGGTTCGCGTCGCCGGTTTCTCGCTGTCACTCGACGGTTTCGGCGCAGGCGTCGAGCAGAGCCTGGACGACCCGCTGGGCAAGCGCGGCAAGGAGCTGTTCCAGTGGTACTTCGGCACCCGCACGTTCCATGCGATGACCGGCCAGCCCGGTGGCGCGCAGGACGTGGACGACGCCTACGCGGCGCGTGCCATGGCAGGCTTCGGCGCCTTCATCCTCGGGCGCAACATGTTCGGCCCACAACGCGGGCCGTGGCCGGACGATGGCTGGAAAGGCTGGTGGGGCGAAGACCCGCCCTACCACGCGCCCACCTTCGTGCTCACCCGGCACCCGCGCGAACCGATCCCGATGGCGGGCGGCACCACCTTCCATTTCGTCACCGAAGGCATCGAGGCGGCGCTGGCGCAGGCGCACGCCGCGGCCGGCGACAAAGACGTGAAGATCGGCGGCGGCGTGAGCACGGTGCGCCAGTACCTGCAGGCAGGCCTGGTGGACGAGCTGCATTTCGCGATCTCCCCGGTGGTGCTGGGCCGGGGCGAGGCCCTGTTCGCGGGACTGGATTTGCCGGCGCTGGGCTTCCGCGTGGTCGAGCATGTGGCCACCGCAGCGGCCACCCACGTGACGCTTGCCCGTCACGTCCGAGCGTGAGCCGATCACATCACTTGCTTGGAAAGGTTATTTATCTTGACATGATGTAAAAAATATCGAACATTGGGTTCGCCACAGCGAACTCAATGGGGAAGCATCATGTCGTCACTGGAAAAACGCGCCTGGCTGACCTTGTGGAGCCAGTGCCCGCCTTACCTCGTCTATTTCCTGGTCCAGGCCGTCTGGCCGAACTGGCTGACCACGTTCCAGCAGCGCATCGCCTGCCTCGCCGTCGTCGCCGGCGTGCACGCCATCGCTTACGTGATCGGCCTGCTGTGGATGAAGCGGCAGGAGCGCGGCGAGCCGCTGCTGCTGGACGAGCGCGACCGCGCCATCGACGGACGCGCCACCCGCACCGCCTACTTCGTGATGCTGACCGGCATGATCGTGGTCGGCGTGGTGATGCCCTTCAGCGACAGCGGCTGGAAGCTCACCAACACCGCGCTGTTCGCGATCGTGCTGGCCGAGACGGTGCGCTACGCGCTGATCGTGGCGGGCTACCGCGGGACGCCTCGCCTTGCCCACTGAGTCGCTCACCAACGAAGTGCGCCTGCTGCGTTTCCTCGCGCAGGACATGACCCAGGCCGAACTGGGCCGGCGCGTGGGCCTCACGCGCCAAACCATCGCCGCGATCGAACAGGGCCGCTACTCGCCCTCGCTGGAAGTGGCGTTCCGGATTGCCGACGTGTTCGGCAAGCGGCTGGACGAGGTGTTCCACTGGAACCCCGGCGGGCGCGAGGACGTCGAGCGCGACGCGGGCTGACTCCCTCTCCCCCAGCCCCTCTCCCGCCAGCGGGAGAGGGGAGCGGCCACGGCGCTACTTGCGCGCCGCGATGATCTGGTCGAGGTAATCCGGCGTGCCGGCGATGCGTTCCAGGTGCGGGTATTGCAGGCCGCCGTGGTAGTCCACCGGCACGGTCTGCAGGTTGCCCTGGTATTTCAGCAGCAACTGGATCGGCGCCGCGCCGGTCTTGGCGGCGGTGATCGCCTCCTTCAGTGCATCGCTGGAATACGCCTGCCCGTTCACCGCCACCACGGTGGCGCCGGTGCTGACGCCGGCCTTGAACGCGGGGCCGTTCCAGCGCACGTCGTTGATCTCGCCGCTCTTGGTGAGCGTGAGGCCGATCGACCAGGCGAAGTTGTACATGTGGCGCGAGGATTCCGGCCGGCTGTTGTACTGCTTCTCGTATGCGCTGGGCGTGTCGGTGTAGATCAGTTTCCAGCCCGAGGCGGCGAGACCGTCCAGCAGCGGCGGATTCAGCGCATCGGCACGCGCTTTGAGGAAACCGGCCCAGTCATACTTCGCCACACCGTCCAGTGCTGAGACCACGTCGTCGAAGGTATAGGTCTTCGTCACGTAGCTGCCGTTGTCCACGCCGAAGAAGGCCTTCGCGAAATCGTCCAGCGATTGCTTGCCGTGGGTGAGTTCGCGCAGCTTGGCGTCCACCGCCAGCCACAGCATCTGGCCGCCCGAGTAGTAGTCCTCGCTCATCTGCCAGCTGCGGTACGGCAGCGCCGAACGGTGCGCGGCGGTGGCGTCGTTGGTGGTGTCCTCCAGCGTGCGCCACTGGAAGCCGGGGCGGTTGCGGTCGTAGTTGGCCGCCACCATCGCCAGCGCATCGCGGAACTGCTGCGGCGTCCACAGGCCGGCGCGCGCGGTGAGCACGAAGCCCCAGTACTGGGTCTGGCCCTCGTACACCCACAGCAGCGAATCGCCCATCGGCACGTTGAAGTTCGGCGTCGTGAGGTCAGCCGGGCGGCGAAACTTGCCGTTCCAGGAGTGCACGTATTCGTGCGCCAGCAGATCGCGGTTCGGCGCGTTGTCGGCCCAGGCGGTGAAGTAGTCCGCGCCCATGCCGTCCTCGCTGGACTGGTGGTGCTCCAGGCCGTTGCCGGCCAGCTCGTCGGACAGCGAGAACAGGAAGTCGTAGTGGTCGTAGTGATGCGAGCCGAACAGCTTCACCGCCTGGGTCACCAGCGCGCGATGCTGCTTGAGCTGCTCGGGCGTCATCTCCAGGTACTTCGGTGCGTCGGCCACGATGTCCAGATGCACCGGCGCCTGACCGGCGTCGTTGAGCTGTACGCGCTTGAAATACTGGCCCGCGTACATGGGTGAGTCGACCAGATTGTTGTAGCTGACCGGCTTGAAGGTCGTGGTGCTGTCCGACTGCGCAGCCGTCTCCAGCGCGCTGCCGAAGTGCCAGCCCGACGGCAGCGTCACGCTGGGCGTGACATGGATGTCGCGGCTGTAGTGGCCGGCGGGGTACAGGGAAAGCTTGTCCCATTCCAGCATCAGCATGCGGTCGGTCATCTCGTAACCACCGTCACGTGGCGACAGGTACTGGAAATCCGCATCGAGGCTGGTGACGCCCGCGGGCACGTCGAGGTGGAAGGCGTACACGTCGTACTTGTCGCGCTTCCATGCGACCGGCTTGCCGTTGGCGCTGAGCTTCAGGCCCGCGAGCATGGCGACCGGGCCACTGGGCGAGTGGTTGCCGGGAATCCACTCCGGGTACAGCAGGGTCAGCTTGCCGGCCTCGACCGGAATGGTCTCGTGCACGCGGAAGATGCCTTGCCGCGTGTCGCTGGCGTCGACATGGATCGCGATGGTGCCCGGATACGGCGTGTCCTGCGGCACCGGCACCTGCGTGCTGCGCGACACCTGGGCGCAGGCGGAACCACCGGCCAACGCTAGCGACACGGCCAAGGCGAGGCGCGCCACGACATGGCTACGGACGGGTTGCGGACGCACGAACGTGGCGATGGGCATGGCGGCACCTGTGGTCGGGTCGAGGGATTTCTTCAACTTAGCACCCCGTGCGCGCTGCGCGAGGGTGACAACTGGCACAGGCCGGCACTGTGCGACCATGCCCTGCTCCCATCCAGCAAGGCATTCGCGATGACCGAACCTGTCCAACCCCATGAAGTCGTCCGCTTCTGGCACGAGGCCGGTCCCGACAAGTGGTTCGACAAGGACGAGGCGTTCGATCTTGCCTTCACCACGCGCTTCCTCGACACGCACATGGCCGCCGCGCGGCGTGAACTCGACCACTGGCTGGACGAGGCCGAGGGCGCGCTGGCGCTGCTGATCCTGCTCGACCAGCTACCGCGCAACGCCTTCCGCGACACCGCGCACATGTTCGCCACCGATCCGCTGGCACTGGCCTTCGCGCGGCAGGCCGTGGTGCGCGGCCACGACCGCGCCGTGGAACCGGCGCTACGCGTGTTCTTCTACCTGCCGTTCGAGCACAGCGAGGCACTGGCCGATCAGGACCGCGCGGTGGCGCTGTGCGAGGGGCTGGACACTTACGCCAAATACGCGCGCATCCACCACGACGTGATCGTGCGCTTCGGCCGCTTTCCGCACCGCAACGCCGTGCTCGGCCGCGCGACCACGGCCGAGGAGCAGGCGTTTCTGGATGCGGGCGGGTTTGCGGGGTGAGCAGGCTTCCGGGTAGGAGCGCACCCTGTGCGCGAATGCTTTGGGCTTTGATCAAGCGCCAGGACATTCGCGCACAGGGTGCGCTCCTACAACAGCGAAGCGTCAAGCCAGCTTGTGTGCCGCGGCCACCACATCCGCTTCGCCGGGCAGCACCAGGAAGGCCGCGCCGGCCAGCGGGGTGAAGGTGTCGGCACCGACCACGCGCTCCAGCGGCGTGGCGCCCAAGCCAGCTTCCACGATGGCGGTGATCACGCCCTCGCCCACGCCAGCGCTCTTGCGGCCTTCGTCCAGCACGAGGATGCGTTTCGCGCTCTTTGCCTGCGCCGCGATGAAGGCGTCGTTGAGTGGCGCCAGCCAGCGCAGGTCGACCACGCGCACCTTCCACTTCAGCTCTTTTTCGATCGTGCGCGCGGCGCGCAAGGCCATCGGCACGCCGTTGCCGAAGGTGAACACCACCAGGTCCTTCGCCTTGTCGTCGTAGACGCGACCCTCGCCCAGCGCCATCGCCTCGCCCGGTGCGGGATAGGCGAACTGCCACGCACCGTCGCCGGCCTCGTACAAATCCTTGGCCATGTACAGCGCGATCGGTTCGAGGAAGGCGCAGACGCGGCCGTCCACCTTGGCCAGCGCGGTGAGCGTGCGCAGCATCGTCGCGGCATCGTCGCCGCGTGAGGGACAGCCCACGACCAAGCCGGGAATGTCGCGCAGCGCGGTGATCGAGTTGTCGTTGTGGAAGTGGCCGCCGAAGCCGCGCTGGTAACCCAGGCTGGCCACGCGCATCACCAGCGGATTGCGGTACTGGTCGTTGGAGAAGAACTGCAGGCTGGCCGCCTCGCCGCGGATCTGGTCGCCCGCGTTGTGGAAGTAGGCGAGGTACTGGATCTCCGGAATCGGCAGCATGCCCATGTTCGCGTAGCCTTGGGCGAGGCCGAGGATGACGGTCTCGTCCAGCAGCGTATTGAACACGCGCGTGTTCTTGAACGCCTTGTGCAGACCCTTGGTGACCGTGTACACGCCGCCCTTCTGCGCCACGTCCTCGCCGAACAGCAGCGACTCGGGGTACTTCGCCATGACGTCGTGCAGCGCCTGGCCGATCTGGATGGCCAGATGCCGCGGCGGTTGGTTTTCCGGCAGTTTTTCCGCACTGCCGAAGGCCTTGAGGCGCGCCTCCGCATCGTCGCTGCGCTCGGCTTCGGCCTTCACTTTCGCGGGCGTGTACGGCGCCAGTGGCTTCATCACCTCGGCCAGCGTGGTGATGCGCGGACGGCGATCCGCGTCCTCGGCGGCGGCGAAGCAGCGCTTGCGCGTCGCTTCGTTGAGCGCCAGCAGCGCGTCCTTGGTGTACAGCCCCGACTCCAGCGCGATCGCCGCCGAACGCAGCAGCGGATCGGTGGCTTCCAGCGCCACCAGTTCCTCGATGCTGCGCCACTCGATCTCGAAATCCGTGCCGGCATGACCCATCAGGCGGGTGGTGCGCAGGTGCAGGAAGGTGGGGCGGCGCGTGCCACGGCAATGCTCCACCGCTCGCTGCACCTGGGCGTAGCCTTCGGCGAGATCGAGGCCGTCGGCATAGAAATAATCGAGGTTGGAACGCGACTGGAAATTGCTCGCGACCCAGCCGGTCGGCGTCTTCACCGAGATGCCGATGCCGTTGTCCTCGCACACGAACAGGACCGGCGCGGGCAGCTTCTGGTAGGCCGTCCACGCCGCCGCGTTGAATGCGGTCTGCGCGGTGGCGTGGTTGCTTGACGCATCGCCGAACGAGCAGATCGCGATGGAATCCTCCGGCACCGGCAGCGTGTGGCCGATGCGCCGCGCGTGGTCGATGGCGACGGCGGTGCCCAGCGCCTTGGGCAGGTGCGAGGCGATGGTCGAGGTCTGCGGCAGCACCCACAGCGGCTTGCTGCCCCACACCTTGTGGCGGCCGCCCGAAGCCGGGTCTTCCGCGCTGGCGGCGAAGGACAGCGCCGAATCCATCACCGGGTCCATGCCCGGCAGCTTGCGGAAACGCTCGGCCATGAAGCCGCCCGAGCGGTAGTGCAGGAACGCCGGATCAGTATGCCGCGTGAGCCGCGCCACCATCGCGTTGCCCTCGTGGCCCGAGGAACCGATCGTGTAGAACACCTTGTTCTGCACGCGCAGCACACGCGCCATCAGGTCCAGGTGGCGCGAGATCAGCTGCGACTCCAGCAGATCGCGGAAACCCCGCGCATCCAGCGCACTGCCCGGCAGCACCGGCGCATCGTCGCGCGGCGCGGCGCGCACGTCGCCCCGCCATTCGCCGACGAACTCGGTGAAGTTCTGGTCGACGATCTCGGCGCGGTTGAAACCCTTGTGGCGGGCGGCGATGGGGGTGGCGGACATGGTGGGGTGTCTTCCGTAGCGGGAAGCCGCGGTGCGGCGAAAGGAGGATTATCGATCGGGCGAGTGCACGGCCGCCAGCAAGGCGGCGCGCTGCAGATCCTTGGGTCGGGCAAAGTCTTGCAGGAGGCGCACCTGTTCGGCCGGCGCGGGAATCGGCACCGCGATGCCGCCGCAGTCCGCCCGCACCGTCGCGCGCACCCGCACCGGCTGCCAGCCCTGCGGGCCGTGCAGCTCCAGGCCGCCCATCAGTTCCAGCGGCAGGCCGGGGAAGCGGAAACGCGCGAAGCGCGAGCGGAAGCGACCCGCGCCGGTGACGGGCAGGTACGCGGCATAGCGCCGGTCGTGCCACAGCGCGATCAGCACCTCGGCATCGCGCACGCTGGTCAGCACGTCGAGGTCGGCCACGCTGACCTCGGCGCCGGCCAGCGCGGCAGCGGCGCTGCCGATCACCGTCCACGGGTCGCGGCAATGGCGCTCAAGATCCGGCGCGGCCGCTGCCAGCGCTTCGCGCAGCGCCGGGTTCATGCGCGACGGCGCTGCCATTGCTCGCGCGTCTGGCCCCAGATCTCGATGGGCGCATCCTCGAACGGCGCGGGCAGCTTGCCGGGGCCGCGCAGGGTCGAACCCAAACGCTGCGCCAATTTCTGGGAGGCGTGGTTGCCGGGGTCGATGGAATGGATCATCTCGCTCCAGCCCAGATGGGCGAAGGCCCAGTCGGCGGCCGCCACGGTTCCCTCGTAGGCATAACCCTTGCCCCAGGCCACGCGCGCCAGACCCCAGCCGATCTCGGTACCCGGCCAGCCTTCCGGCTGCCAGGGACCGAGCCGCCCGATCCACTGTCCGCTGGCCTTCTCGATCACCGAGAACATGGAGAAACCCTGGATCACCCAGGCGCCAGCCGAAGCCAGGAAACCGCGCCAGGCCACGGCGCGCGCCTGCGCACCACCGATGAAGCGAGCACCTTCGGCATCGGCCATCTTCTCTGCATACGCGTCGAAGTCCTCGATCCGCGGCGGGCGCAGGATCAGGCGTTCGGTTTCGATGCGGATGTCTTGCCAGCTCATCGTTCACTTCCGGCGTGACGGTTCGAGCCCTCTCCCCCGAACCTGTTCGGGGGAGAGGGAGTCAACGGAGCTGCCCCCCGCTCCACTCTTCAATCGAGGAAGGCAGTCAGAACGCGTTGATGCCGGTCAGCTCACGCCCGACCACCAGCTCGTGCACCGTCTCGGTGCCTTCATAGGTGATGACCGATTCCAGGTTCAGCGCGTGGCGGATCGCGCCATGCTCGGTGGTGATGCCGGCGCCGCCGAGGATGTCGCGGCACTGGCGCGCGATGTCGATGGCCATGCGGCAGTTGTTCCACTTCGCCAGCGAGACCTGGGTGGGCTGCATCATGCCGGCGTCCTTGAGGCGACCCAACTGCAGCGACAGCAACTGCGCGGTGGTGATGCGGCGGGCCATGTCGGCGAGCTTGAGCTGGATCGCCTGATTGGCGGCCAACGGTCGATCGAACAGGATGCGCTCGGCGGTGTAGTCCAGCACTTCCTTGAGGCAGGCCTGCGCCGCGCCGATCGGGCCCCAGGTGATGCCGTAGCGCGCCTGGGTCAGGCAGCCCAACGGGCCCTTCAGGCCCTTCACGTTGGGCAGGCGGTTGGCGTCGGGCACGCGCACGTTGTCGAGGAACAGCGCACTGGTGACCGAGGCGCGCAGGCTCATCTTCTTGTGGATCTGCTGCGCGGTGAAGCCCTTCGTGGCCGTGGGCACGATGAAGCCCTGGATGCCGTCGTCGGTCTGCGCCCACACCACGGCGACCTGCGCGAGGTTGCCGTTGGTGATCCACATCTTGGCGCCGTTGATGACCCAGTCGCCACCATCCTTCTTCGCGTGGGTCTTCATGTTGGCCGGGTCGGAGCCGCCGTGCGGCTCGGTGAGGCCGAAGCAGCCGATGATCTCGCCCGCCGCCATCTGCGGCAGGTATTCCAGCTTCTGCTCTTCGCTGCCGTAGGCGTAGATCGGGTACATCACCAGCGAGCTCTGCACCGAGGCGAAGCTGCGCAGGCCGGAATCGCCGCGCTCCAGCTCCTGGCAGATCAGGCCGTAGCTGACGCCGCTCATGCCGGCGCAACCGTACTTCTCCGGGATCGTCGCGCCGAGCAGGCCGAGGCTGGCGATTTCCGGGATCAGCTCGGTGGGAAAGCGCGCCTGGTCGAAGGCGTCGCCGATGATCGGCAGAACCTTCTCGTCGACGAAGCGACCGACGGTGTCCTGCACCATGCGCTCCTCGTCGGAGAGCAGCGAGCGGACGTCGTACAGGTCGAGCGGGTTCAGGCGGGCGGCAGCCATGGGCGTTCCATTGAAGGACAGGAAACCCCGGATTCTACCCGGCCCACCCCATGCCGGTCATGACCGGGCGCAGCAAAGAACGCCAATCCTCAGCGCCCGCGACACATGGATGTGTCGCACGCAATTGAGCATTCAAATGCTCGGCTGCGGAAGCGAGTCTGGACACGCGCCAGACTCGCTGACTCGATTGATCGCCCGGACGGCGATCAATCGAGATTCCAGTACCGGCTGCGCAGCAGGCGCGTCGTGCGATCATGCGGGCCAATCCCCTTCCCGCCACGGAAAACCCATGCTCAAGGGTGTGCTGCTGGGCTTTGCCAGCTTCGCGGCCTTTGCCATCAGCGACGCCTTCGTGAAGGCCTTGCACGGCAGCGTGCCACCGTACGAGTCGGTATGCATCGGCGCCGCGCTGGGCCTGGCCGCCCTGCCCTTCTTGATGGACAAGGGCGACCGCTGGCACGAGGTGTTCGCCGCGCGCCGCCCGAAACTGTGGTGGGTGCGCGCGCTGGCCGGTGCGGTCGGCAACATCGCCTCGGTCACCGCGTTCACCCTGCTGCCGATGGCCGAGGTGTTCTCGATGATCTTCCTGATGCCGATCTTCGTGACCATCCTCTCGGTGCTGCTGCTGAAGGAGCACGTGGGCTGGCGGCGCTGGACCGCGGTGTTCACGGGTTTCGCCGGCGTGCTGGTGGTGCTGCGCCCAGGCTTCCGCCACCTGGGGCTGGGCCACTTCGCCGCGATCGCCTGCGGCATCGCCGCGGCGGGTTCGGTGGTGGCGCTGCGCATGGCCGGCGCCGAGGAAAAACGCATCAGCCTCTACGGCGCCGGCATCATCGGCCCGCTGGTGGCCGGCGGCGTGCTGATGCTGCCGCACTTCGTCTGGCCGAACCTGGCGCAATGGGGCCTGCTCGCCGGCTACGGCCTGCTCGCCGGGCTGGCCAGCGTGCTGCTGATGTACGCCACGCGGCTCGCCCACGCCAACCGCGTGGCGCCCACCCAGTACAGCCAGATGCTGTGGGCGATCGCCTTCGGCTACTGGCTGTTCGGCGACAAGCTCGACTGGCCGATGGGGGTCGGCATCGTCCTGATCCTCGGCGCGGGCCTGTTCACTTTGGTGCGCGAGGAGCGGGTCACCTCATGGTGGAAGCGCACCAAGCTCGTTTGATACCCCGCATCCTTCCCTCCTCGGCCAAGACCATGCAGCCCACACCGCGTCCCGACCTCACCCTCTCCCCCATCGTCGCCGGCCTGTGGCGCATCCGGGACTGGAATCTCGACGTGGCCGGGCGCGTGCGCTGGATCGAGCAGGCGCTGGAGCTGGGCATCACCTGCTTCGACCACGCGGACATCTACGGCGACTACCAGGCCGAGGTACTGTTCGGCGAAGCGCTGCAGGCCGCACCCGCCTTGCGACGACGCATGCAGCTCATCACCAAGTGCGGTATCCGCCTGCGCTCGGCCAATCGGCCCTACCGGGTCAATTACTACGACACCTCGGCCGCCTACGTGCGGGCGCAGGTGGAACAGTCGCTGCGCAAACTGCATACCGAGCAACTGGATCTGGTGCTGATCCACCGCCCCGACTACCTGATGGACGCCGCCGCGCTGGCCGACACCTTCACCACGCTCAGCCGCGAGGGCAAGGTGGCGCACTGGGGCGTGTCCAACCATTCGGCCAGCCAGTTCGCCCTGCTCGATGCCCGCCATCCGCTCGCGACGAACCAGGTCGAACTGTCGCCGATGCAACTGGACGCGCTGGACGACGGCACGCTGGACCAGGCCCAGCAACTCGGCGCACGGCCGATGATCTGGTCGCCGCTGGCCGGCGGTCGCCTGTTCAGCGGCGAGGACGAACAAGCCGTGCGCGTGCGCGCCGAGATGCAGAGCATCGCCGAACGCCTGGGCGTCAGCCTCGCCACGCTGGCCTACGCCTGGGTGCTGCGCCACCCCTCGCGCCCGCACCCGATCACCGGCACGGGCCGCGTCGCCGGGCTGCACGAGGCCGTCGCCGCACTGGATGTTTCGCTGGACGCCGAGGATTGGTACGCGATCTGGACGGCGAGCAAGGGGCATTCGGTGCCGTGATCCAACGGATCACCGATAGGACTGCGCGCGATTGTCTTTCGCTCCGACCGTAGCGCCAAGGCCATCGCGCACAGGGTGCGCTCCTGCAGCGAAGGGTTTGCTTCAGCGGTTTGAAACCCCGTGCGGCACATGCCCCGTAGCCACATGCTTGCGCGCGGATTCCACGTTCGCCGGCGAGTCGTCGAAGAAAATGTCGGCGCCGAATGCGTCGAGGAAGGGTCCCTTGTCGCGACCGCCGAGAAACAGCGCCTCGTCGATGCGCACGCCCCACTTGCGCAAGGTGAGGATCACGCGCTTGTGCGCGGGCGCGGAGCGCGCGGTGACCAGAGCGGTGCGGATCGGCGAGTTCTCCGCGGGAAACGCGGCCTGCAGCCGGTGCAGCGCGGTGAGGAAGCCGCGGAACGGGCCGACGGAAAGCGGTTCGGCCGCGTGTTCGGTCTCGCTGCGATGGAACGCTTCCAGGCCTTCCTCGCGGCTGACGCGCTCACCCTCGTCGCCGAAGATCACCGCATCGCCGTCGAAGGCGATGCGCAGCTGCTCGCTCATGCGCGGCGGCGCGGTGCTGGGCAGGATCGTGGCCGCGGCCACGCCGGCCTTGAGCGCGCGGCCCACGTCTTCGGCGTTGGCGGAGAGGAACAGGTCGGCCTTGAACGGCGCGATGTAGTCGGAGGTGGGCGCGCCGCTGGTGAAGGCGGCGCGGCTGATCTCCAGGCCGTAGTGCTGGATCGCGTTGAAGATGCGCAGGCCGGTGTCGCCGGAATTGCGCGAGAGCAGGATCACCTCCACCGGTGGCACGTCGCCCGCCAGCTTGTTGAGGTCGAGCAGCTTCTGCACCAGCGGAAAGGCCACGCCGGGCTTGAGGATCTCGTCCTCGTGGGCGATTTGGAAGCTGCGGTAGGCATCCAGTCCTTCGCGCTCGAACAGCGCGTGGCTGTTGCCGAGGTCGAACAGAGCGCGCGAAGAGATCGCCACGACGAGGCGGTTGTCGGTGGTGGCGGCAGGGTCGTGGATGGTGGATGGGGGCATGGGGTCAATCTAGCGCAAGCGATGCGCACAGCGTGAGACTGGCTTTGCTGTAGGAGCGCACCTTGTGCGCGAAGGCTCTGGCGCTGACTGGAGCAAAAGCATTCGCGCACAGAGCCTGCCCCGGACTTGATCCGGGGGTGCGCTCCTACGGGGCGGCCGGACCCGTGTGCAAGAGCCCCTTACCCTGACTATCAGTCGGCAGCAAACTGCTCGTCGAGGATGCGTTGTTCGAGGTTGTGCTCGGGATCGAACAGCAGGCGCACGCCCTGCTCCATCGACTGGCTCACCAGCACCTCGCGCACGTCGCGCACTTCGTGGAAGTCGGCGGTGGCGCTGACCGGGCGCTTGCCCGGATCGAGCACGCGCAGGCTGACCCGGGTGCGGTGCGGCAGGATCGCGCCGCGCCAGCGGCGCGGGCGGAACGGGCTGATCGGGGTGAGCGCCAGCACGTTCGCATCCAGCGGCAGGATCGGGCCGTGGGCGGAGAGGTTGTAGGCGGTGGAACCGGCCGGCGTGGCCACCATCACGCCGTCGCAGATCAGGTTCGGCAGCTTCACCGTCTCGTTGAGCTTGACTTCGATGTGCGCGGCCTGGTTGCTCTGGCGCAGCAGCGAGACTTCGTTGAAGGCCAGCGCGCGGCGGGTGTCGCCTGCGGCATCGGTGGTCAGCATCTCCAGCGGAAACAGTTCGGCCGCGTGCGCGCGCGCCACCCGCTCGGACAGTTCGTCCACGCGATGCTTGTTCATCAGGAAACCGACACGACCGAGCTTCATGCCGTACACCGGCACGCCCAGCGCGAGGTGCGCATGCAGGGTGCGCAGCATGAAGCCGTCGCCACCCAGCGCCACGATCAGCTCGGCCTTGTCGACCGGTGCGTCGCCGTAACGCTCCACGAGCTTGCGCCGCGCCTGCTGGGCGACGCTGGTGTCACTGGCGACGAAGGCGAAGCGCATGGGCGAGCGGGCTCCGAAGGCAATGCCGGGAGCTTACTGCATGGGCGCGGCGGCACGTCGGAAAAGCGAAGCCCCGGAAGGGCCGGGGCTTCAAGTACTGCATAAAGTCATTCGCGAGGTTGCCCTCTCCCCCAACCCCTCTCCCGCAAGCGGGAGAGGGGAGGAAACAGGACATCAACCCACCGGCACCTGCGCCAGCTGCGCCAGCCGACGTACCGCCACCGAGGCGATCGGGTAGTCGGCGTTCTGGGTGAGGATCTCGGCCAGCATGCCGCGGGTGTGTTGCAGCGTGGCGTCGTCGCGCTGCAGCCAGACCTGCACCGGCGAAGCACCCTTGCTGCCGCCGGCCAGCGTCAGCACCTGCTGGGCCAGCGCGCGATGCTGGTGGTTGAGCTCGTCCAGCAGCGAACCGCGAGCCTGGGCGTGCCAGTGGCCTTCCACCGGCAGCGCCTCGATCTGGCCGCGCAGCCACTCCAGGTCCAGCGCCTCGCCCAGTTCGTAGAACACGCCGGCGACCTTCTCGATCGGTTGGCCGCTCTGCTGCGCCACCTCGACCATGTCCAGCGCCGCGCGCAGTTCCGAGACGCGCGCCAGCCGCACCGCCAGCGTGGCGGGCAGGCCCAGGCCTTCCCACTTCTCCTGGCTGCTGGCGAAGTCGCCCTTGCCGGTGGCGGTGAGCACCTCCGGCAACGCCTTGCGCAGGGCGCTGACGCCGGCCTGATAGCGCTCGACGTTGGCGGCGATCTCCAGCGTGCCGCCCGGGCGGTTGAGCAGCCAGCGGGTCATGTGGCGCAGCAGCGACCACACCTGCATCACCGCGTCGACCTGGGTGCCTTCGGCCACCTTGCTGTCCAGCGCCTCGATCTCGGCCCACAGCTCGCGCGCCTCCAGGATCTCGCGCGCGGCGGTGTACGCCTTGGCGATCGCCGCCGGGCCTTTGCCGGTGTCCTCCTGCATGCGCATCATGAAGGTGGCGCCCATGCGGTTGATCGTCGAATTGGTCACCGCGGTGGCGATGATCTCGCGCTTCAGGCGATGGCGCTGCATGTGCTCGGCATACTTCTCGTGCAACGGCGCGGGGAAGTAGCGCACCAGTTCCTTGGACAGGTACGGGTCTTCCGGCACGTCGGAGTCGAGCAACTGCTGGAACAGGCGCATCTTGTCGTAGGACAGCAGCACCGCCAGCTCCGGCCGGGTCAGCCCCTGGCCGCGCGTCTTGCGCTCGGTCAGCTCGGCTTCGCTGGGCAGGTTCTCCACCTGGCGATCGAGCTGGCCCTCGGACTCCAGCGTGCGGATGAAGTGCGCCATCGAGCCGATGCGCTTCACCGACTGGTGCTCCATCAGGGTGATCGCCTGGTTCTGGCGATAGTTGTCCCACAGCACCAGCTGGCCGACCTCGTCGGTCATCGCGGCCAGCTGCTTGTTGCGGTCCGCTTCGCTGAGCTCGCCACGATGCACCGCGTCGTTGAGCAGGATCTTGATGTTCACCTCGTGGTCGGAGGTGTCCACGCCGGCGGAGTTGTCGATGAAGTCGGTGTTCAGCAGCACGCCCTTCTGCGCCGCCTCGATGCGGCCCTTCTGGGTCATGCCGAGGTTGCCGCCCTCGCCCACGATCTTGCAGCGCAGCTCGCCGCCGTCCACGCGCAGGCCGTTGTTGGCGCGGTCGCGGGCGTCGGCGTGGGTCTCGCTGCCGGCCTTGACGTAGGTGCCGATGCCGCCGTTCCAGAGCAGGTCCACCGGCGCCTTGAGGATGGCGTTGAGCAGTTCGTTCGGCGCCATCTGGGTGACTTCGGGCTTGAGGCCCAGCGCCGCGCGCGCCTCCGGCGAGACCGGGATAGCCTTCGCGCTGCGCGGCCACACGCCGCCACCGGCGGAGATCAGCGACCTGTCGTAGTCGTCCCAGCTCGAACGCGGCACCTTGAACATGCGCTCGCGCTCGACGAAGGAACGTGCCGCGTCCGGGTTCGGGTCGATGAACACGTGGCGGTGGTCGAACGCGGCGACCAGGCGGATGTGCTTCGACAGCAGCATGCCGTTGCCGAACACATCGCCGGACATGTCGCCGATGCCCACGCAGGTGAAGTCCTGCGACTGGCTGTCGCGGCCCAGCGCGCGGAAGTGGCGCTTCACCGATTCCCACGCGCCGCGCGCGGTGATGCCCATGCCCTTGTGGTCGTAGCCGTTCGAGCCGCCGGAGGCGAACGCGTCGCCCAGCCAGTAGCCGTGCTCGATCGAGATGCCGTTGGCGATATCGGAGAACGTGGCGGTGCCCTTGTCGGCGGCGACCACCAGGTACGGATCGTCCGCGTCGTGGCGCACCACGTCATGCGGATTCACCACCTTGCCCTCGACCAGGTTGTCGGTGATGTCGAGCAGGCCGTTGATGAACAGCTTGTAGCAGGCGATGCCCTCGGCCTGCTGCGCGTCGCGATCGCCACCCACTGGCGGCTTCTTGACGAAGAAGCCGCCCTTCGAGCCCACCGGCACGATCACCGTGTTCTTCACCATCTGCGCCTTCACCAGGCCCAGCACCTCGGTGCGGAAGTCCTCGCGGCGGTCGGACCAGCGCAGGCCGCCGCGCGCCACCGCGCCGAAGCGCAGGTGGATGCCTTCCACGCGCGGCGCGCACACCCAGATCTCGCGGTACGGCACCGGCTTGGGCAACTCGGGCACCGCGTGCGAATCGAGCTTGTAGCTGATGTAGTCGCGGTACGCACCGTTCCACTGCTGGAAGAAGCTGGTGCGCAGGGTGGCGTGGATCGCCGCAATGAAGCTGCGCAGGATGCGGTCCTCGTCGAGGCTGGCGACGTTCTCCAGCAGCACGTTGATCGCGCCCTCGATCGTCTTGATCTGCTCGGCGCGCGGCTGCGCCAGCGCGGCGGCGAGGCCGTCGACCAGCGCCGGATTCGCGGCCTGCACGTGCGCGGGGATCAGCGCCGACATCTCGCCGTGCAGCAGCGCGGCGGCGGTCTTGCGCTCGTCAGTCGAGAGCGTCTCGCGGCGCGGGTCGAACTTGGCCAGGAACAGCTCCACCAGCAGGCCGGCGATCGCCGGATAGCGGTTCAGCGTGTCCTCCATGTACGGCTGCGAGAACGTGCTGCCGGCCTGCAGCAGGTACTTGCAGTAGCCGCGCAGCATCGCCACCTGGCGCCAGCTCAGCTTGGCGCCCAGCACCAGCCGGTTGAAGCCGTCGTTCTCGGCGTTGCCGCGCCAGATCTGCTCGAACGCGTGCTCGAACAGCGAGCCGACCTGCTCCACGCTGAAGGTGAGTTTGCCCACCGGCTGCACCTCGAAGTCCTGGATCGACAGCGGCACGCTGTCGCCGGGGATCTCGTAGACGTGCTCGGTGAGCACGCGCAGGCCCAGGTTCTCCAGTTGCGGCAGCACCTCGGACAGCGCGATGTCGCCGCCGGAACGGTAGACCTTGAAACGCAGCGTCTCCGGTGCCTTCGGCGGGTGGTAGAACGACATGCGCAGCGCGTTGTCGCCTTCCAGCAGCGACAGCTGGTGCACGTCCTCGGCGGCCACCGCCGGGCTCACGTCGTCGATGTAGCCGGGCGGCAGCACGCGCGCGTAGCGGTTCGCCAGCGTCACGCCTTCATGTTCGCCGCGCAGCCTCACCAGCGCGTCGCGCACGTCGTCGTGCCAGTTGCGCGCGATGGCCGCCACGCCCTGCTCCAGCGCGGCGAGATCGTATCCGGGCTGGTCGCCGATCTTCGGGCGCACCACGATGTACAGGCGCGCCAGTGCGTCCTCGCCCATCAGCACCGACGAATCGACCTGCTCGGCGTGCAACACCTCGCCCAGCAGTGCCTCGATGCGCTCGCGCACCGAGGTGTTGAAGCGGTCGCGCGGCACGAACACCTGGCAGGTGAAGAAGCGGCCGTAGCGGTCGCGGCGCATGAACAGCCGCGTGTGTGCGCGCTGGCGCAGCTCGAGGATGCCGACGGCGATCGCGAACAGCTCGTCCTCGCTGCTCTGCAGCAGTTCCTCGCGCGGCAGCGTTTCCAGGATGTGGCGCAGCGACTTGCCGGAATACGAGTCGCGCTTCAGGCTCGAGCGCGCCAGCACCGCCTCCACCTTGTGCCGCACCAGCGGCACGTCCTGCGGGCGCGCCATGTAGGCGCTGGAAGTGAACATGCCGAGGAAACGCTGCTCCGACACGGCACGGCCGCCGGCGTCGAACTTGAGCACGCCGATGTAATCCATGTAGCCGGGACGGTGCATGCGCGAGCGTGCATTGGTCTTGGTCAGGATGATCGCGTCGACCGCGCCGGAATGCGGCAACTCGCTGGCCGCCAGCGTCTTCAGCGAACGCGGCGCCAGCGACTGCTCGCTCTTGCGCAGGATGCCCAGGCCCGAGCCGTCGACCGCACGCAGCACGCGCTCGCCGTCGGCATCGGCCACCTCGTATTCGCGGTAGCCGAAGAAGGTGAAGTTGTCGGCGGCGATCCAGCGCAGGAATTCTCCGGCCTCGCGGGCCGAGGTCGCATCCAGCGCGGGCTTGCGCTGCGGCAGCTCGTCGGCGATCGCCAGCGCCTTGTCGCGCATCGCCGCCCAGTCGCCGACGGCCACGCGCACGTCCTCCAGCGCGGCCTCCACCTGCGCGATCAGCTGCGCCTGCTCGACCGCGTCGGCCACGCGGTCGATCTCGAAGTGCATCACCGACTCGGCCGTGCCCGTGTCGCCGCCGAAGCTCTGCAGCTTGCCGGCCGCGTCGCGCCGCACCGCCAGCACCGGATGGATCACCGCGTGGATCTGCAACCGCGCCGAGATCACCATGCTCACCGTGTCGACCAGGAACGGCATGTCGTCGGTGACGATCTGCAGCCAGCCGCGGCCGGCATGACCCACTTCAGGATTCAGCACGCGCAACGCCGCGCGACCGGGCGTGCGCTGCTGCATGAAGTCCAGCAGGCCGCCGGCCAGGGCGGCCCATTGCGCCGGTGTGTGCAGACCGCGGTCGCCCTCCGTTACCCGCGCGAAGAAGGCGCCGATAAAAAATTGCGCCTCATCAAGGCGCTGGGTGGGGTATCCGGCTTGCTTCAGGGCCTCGAACACGGCGGACTGAAGCGGAACTTCATGGGCTGCACGAATGGCATTCATGGCATCTACTGGTAGTGGGAACGAATTGACGCGATAAAGCCCCAAAAGGATACGCTCCGCGTCAGGGTGAATCCACCGTGCCGCCGTTGTGCACAGCGTCATGAAACGTGGTTTGTCCGTACCCGTGCGTAGCGTGCACGCGCGTCGCCAGCACCATGACGCGAGCACGCGCGGCGGACACGCCAGTCGCGCGCGGGGGCAACCGACGGATGCGTCGTCACGACATGTGCACTGGCATGCTCCGTCCGGGTTCGCGCAGAGGCAGCCCGGATCTGCGCGCCGGCTCGGCCTGTGCACACGCAAGAAAGTCGCGCAAGCCCTTCAATAAATTGTGAACTGTACGGTATAGTAGCGCTCCTCAAGCCCGCGCCCGCCTGTACGGAGCACGGGACGTGCTCAACTTTTGACACACGACATGCAGGCGGTGGCGCCGTCATGCTCTGCGCCTGGCGCAGGCTGGACGCGCTCCCCTCGCGATACCCCAAATCACGATCAGCACGCTTCGGAGTCCCCATGAAATCCCCGTCCCTGCGCGCACCCGCGTTGTGCCTTGGCCTGCTGGCCCTGACCGCCTGCGGCAAGAAGGAGCAAGGCCCGCCGCAAATGCCGCCACCGCAGGTGGGCGTGATCACCGCGCAGCCGCAGAACGAGCCGCTGACCAAGGACCTGGTCGGCCGCTTGTCGGCTTTCCGCAGCGCCGACGTGCGCGCCCGCGTGGCCGGCGTGCTGCTGAAGCGTGACTACGTCGAAGGCAGTGACGTGAAGAAGGGCCAGCCGCTGTTCCAGATCGATCCTGCTCCGCTCAAGGCCGCACTGGCCGCGGCCGACGCCTCGCTGGCGCAGGCGCAGGCGACCTACACCAACGCCAAGGTCAACGCGCAGCGTTCGCGTGAGCTGGCGCCGAAGGGCTACATCTCGAAGTCCGACCTCGACAATGCGCTGGCCAGCGAGCGCACCGCCGCGGCCGCGGTGCAGGCGGCCCGCGCCAACGTGCAGAGCGCGCGCATCAACCTCGGCTACGCGAACGTGACCTCGCCGATCGACGGCCGCGCCGGCCAGCAGCAGGTGACCGAGGGCGCGCTGGTGGGCAGCGGCAGCGCCACCCTGCTCACCACGGTGGACCAGATCGACCCGCTGTACGTGAACTTCACCATGAGTGTGGCCGACATGGAGCAGCTGCGCCAGGCGCAGACCAGTGGCGGCGTCACCCTCGCCCAGCCGAACCAGGCCAGCGTGCGGGTGACCCTGCCCGACGGCAGCGCCTACGCCGAACCGGGCACGCTGGATTTCACCGCGGTCACGGTCGATCCGTCCACCGGCGCGCTGAACCTGCGCGCGCAGATTCCCAACCCGAAGCACAGCCTGCTGCCCGGCATGTACGTGACGCTGCAGGCGAAGCTGGGCGAACAGCACAAGGTGTTCGTGATCCCGCAGCAAGCCGTGCTGCGCGACACCGTGGGCGCCTACGTGTTCGTGGTCGGTGCCGACGGCAAGACCAAGCGCCACGACGTCGTCGCCGCCAGCATGAGCGGCGGCAACTGGGTGATCACCAGCGGCCTCGCCGCCGGCGACCAGGTGGTGGTGTCCGGCGTGCAGAACGTGCGTGAGGACGCTCCGGCCAAAGCCTCGCCGTGGCAGCCGCAAGCCGCTGCGGGCGGCAAGCCGGCCAGCGGCAAGTAACGGAGTCCGATCATGCCGAGTTTCTTCATCGACCGCCCGATCTTCGCCTGGGTGGTGGCTATCCTGATCTCGCTGGGCGGCGTCCTGGCGATCCTCAACCTGGGCGTGGAGTCGTATCCGAACATCGCACCGCCGTCGGTCACCGTCAGCGCCACCTACCCCGGCGCCAGCGCGGACACCACCGAGAAGACCGTCACCCAGGTGATCGAGCAGCAGCTCACCGGCATCGACCACCTGCTGTACTTCAACTCCTCGTCCAGCGCCAGCGGCCGTGCCAGCATCACGCTGACCTTCGAGACCGGCACCGATCCGGACATCGCCCAGGTGCAGGTGCAGAACAAGGTGGCGCTGGCCACCCCGCGGCTGCCCTCCCAGGTGACCCAGCAGGGCGTGGTGGTGGCCAAGGCCAACGCCGGCTTCCTGATGGTGGTGGCGCTCAAGTCGGACAACCCGAACATCGACCGCGACCGCCTCAACGACATCGTCGGCTCGCAGGTGCTGGACCAGATCTCGCGCGTACCCGGCGTGGGCAGCACCCAGCAGTTCGGTTCCGAATACGCGATGCGCATCTGGCTGAACCCGGACAAGCTGCAGGGCTACAACCTGTCGGCTTCGCAGGTGTTCGCCGCGATCTCCGCGCAGAACGTGCAGTTTGCCGCCGGCTCGCTGGGCGCCGACCCGGCCGTGCCCGGCCAGGGCCTCACCGCCACGGTGTCCACCGAAGGCCGCTTCACCAGCCCCGAGCAGTTCGCCAACATCATCCTGCGCGCGAACCCCGACGGCACCACGGTCAAGCTGGGCGACTTGGCGAAGATCAGCTTCGGCCCCGGCAGCTACGGCTTCGACACCACCTGGGACGGCAAGCCGATCGGCGCGTTCGCGATCCAGCTGCTGCCCGGCGCCAACGCGCTGGACGTGGCCACCGCGGTGCGCGCGAAGATGAATGAGCTCGCACCCAGCTTCCCGCCGGGCGTGAGCTGGTTCAGTCCCTACGACAGCACCAGCTTCGTGACCATCTCCATCAACGAAGTGGTGCACACGCTGGTCGAGGCGATCATCCTGGTGTTCCTGGTGATGCTGCTGTTCCTGCAGAACATCCGCGCCACCATCATCCCGACCCTGGTGATCCCGGTGGCCCTCTTGGGCACCTTCCTCGGCATGCTGGTGCTCGGCTTCACGATCAACCAGCTGACCCTGTTCGGCATGGTGCTGGCGATCGGCATCGTGGTGGACGACGCGATCGTGGTGATCGAGAACGTCGAACGCATCATGACCGAGGAGAACCTGCCGCCGAAGGAGGCCACGCGCAAGGCGATGGGCCAGATCACCGGCGCGGTGGTGGCGATCACCGTGGTGCTGGCGGCGGTGTTCGTGCCGTCGGCGCTGCAGCCGGGCGCCTCGGGCATCATCTACAAGCAGTTCGCGCTGACCATCGCGGTGTCGATGGGCTTCTCGGCCTTCCTCGCGCTGTCGTTCACGCCCGCGCTGTGCGCCAGCTTCCTGCAGCCGGAGCACCACAAGAAGAAGAACATCGTCTTCCGCAAGTTCAACGAGTTCTTCGAGTGGACCACGCACACCTACACCGGCCACGTCGGCAGCGCGGTGAAGCATGCGCCGCGCTGGATGTTCGTGTTCGTGCTGGTGGCGATCCTCGCCGGCTTCCTGTACACCCGCCTGCCCGGCAGCTTCCTGCCCGAGGAGGACCAGGGCTACGCGCTGTCCGTCATCCAGCTTCCACCGGGCGCCACCAAGCAGCGCACCGGCGAGGTGATGGCGCAGATGCGCGCAATCCTGAACAAGGATCCGGCGGTGGAAGGCGTGCTGCAGGTGACCGGCTTCAGCTTCATCGGCAACAGCGAAAGCGCCGGCATGGCCTTCATCAAGCTGAAGGACTGGGCCAAGCGTGACGTCACCGCCGCGCAATTCATCCAGCGCGCGAACATGGAGCTGTACCAGATCCATGACGCCCGCATCTTCGTGGCGAACATTCCCACCGTGCAGGGCCTGGGCCAGTTCGGCGGCTTCGACATGTACCTGCAGGATCGTGCCGGCCTCGGTCGCGATGCGCTCACCCAGGCGCGCAACACGCTGCTGGGCAAGGCCAGCCAGGATCCGGTGCTCACCGGCGTGCGGCCCAACGCGCTGGAAGACTCGCCGCAATTGCAGCTGGACGTGGACCGCGTGCAGGCGCAGTCGATGGGCCTCTCGGTCAGCGACGTCTACAACGCGATCAGCCTGATGCTGGCGCCGGTGTACGTGAACGACTTCACCTACGGCGGCCGCGTGAAGCGCGTGATCATGCAGGCCGATGCGCCCTACCGCATGGGCCCGGACGCACTGAAGCACTTCTACACGCCCAGCACCACGCAGACCAACGCCGACGGCACGCCGGCGATGATCCCGATTTCCAACGTGGTGCACGCGAAGTGGGAGATGGGCTCGCCCGCGCTGACCCGCTACAACGGCTATTCCGCCGTGGAGATCGTGGGCTCGCCCGCGCCGGGGCGTGCCTCGGGCGAGGCGATGAACGAGATGCAGAAGATCGTCAACAACGACCTGCCCAAGGGTTACGGCTACGACTGGACCGGCCAGTCCTACCAGGAAATCCTCTCCGGCAATGCCGCCACCCTGCTGATGGTGTTGTCCATCTTCATCGTGTTCCTGGCGCTGGCCGCGCTGTACGAGAGCTGGTCGATCCCGGTCTCGGTGCTGCTGGTGGTGCCGCTGGGCCTGCTCGGCGTGGTGGTGTTCACCATGCTGCGCGGCCTGCCCAACGACATCTTCTTCAAGATCGGCCTGGTCACGGTGATCGGCCTCGCCGCGAAGAACGCGATCCTGATCGTGGAATTCGCGGTGGCCGAGCAGCAGGCCGGACGCACCCTGCGCGAGGCCACCATCGATGCGGCCCGCCTGCGACTGCGCCCGATCCTGATGACCTCGCTGGCCTTCATCCTCGGCGTGTTCCCGCTGTTCATCTCCAGCGGCGCCGGCGCCAACTCGCGCCACGCGATCGGCACCGGCGTGATCGGCGGCATGCTGTTCGCCACCTTCCTCGGCGTGCTGCTGATCCCGGTGTTCTACGTGGTGGTGCGGCGCCTGCTGGGCGACAAGCTGGACGGCGACGGCAAGCCGCATCCGGCCTCGGGCACGGACATGCAGTCGTTCGATTCCGATCCGCAGCGCGGGCATTGAAGGCAGGAGTGAGTGGTGAGAAGTGAGAAGTGAGATAAAGCTCGCACCCCGCTTCTTCACCACATAAGCAATGCAATGCAAAAGGCCCCGGCGCAAGCCGGGGCCTTTTGTATTCGCATGCTTGCGGCAAACCCGTAGGAGCGGCTTCAGCCGCGATCCATCATTGCCGGTCGCGGCTGAAGCCGCTCCTGCTGGATTCGCGCAAGCAAAAGGCCCCGGTTCGCACCGGGGCCTTTTGCGCTCATCTCACGTTGGCGAACAAGGGGAAAGGCGCGAGCCCTCTCTCACTCCTCACTTCTCCCCACTCACTTCCCGCTCTCAGCGCAAGCCCGTCTCGTTGCGCGCGATCACGATGCGCTGGATCTCGCTGGTGCCTTCGTAGATCTCGGTGATCTTGGCGTCGCGGAAGTAACGCTCCAGCGGCATCTCCTTGGAGTAGCCCATGCCGCCGTGGATCTGCACGGCCTGGTGGGCGATCCACATCGCCGCCTCGGAGGCGACCAGCTTGGCGACGGAGGCCTCGGTGCCGAAGCGGCCACCGTTCTTTTCCGTCTGGCCCTTGGTCCAGGCCGCGCGCAGCGTGAGCAAGGTGGCCGCGTCGAGCTTGCACTTCATGTCGGCGATCTTGGCCTGGGTCATCTGGAAGCTGCCCAGCGGCTGGCCGAAGGCCTTGCGGTCGCGCGACCACTGCAAGGTGGCCTCGTACGCGGCGCGGGCGATGCCCACCGCCTGCGAGGCGATGCCGATGCGGCCGGCGTCGAGCACGCCCATCGCGATGGAGAAGCCCTTGCCCTCCTGGCCCAGCAGATCGTCCTTCGAGCACACGTAGTCGGTGAACTCGATCTCGCAGGTGGCCGAGGCGCGGATGCCGAGCTTGGGTTCGGTCTTGCCGGCGTGGAAGCCCGGCTTCTGCGTGTCGATGATGAAGGCCGACACGCCCTTGGCTCCAATACCCGGAGTCGTTATCGCGAACAGCACGATGTAGCGGCACACCGGGCCGGAGGTGATCCAGCTCTTCTTGCCGTTGATCACCCAGTCGCCGTCGTCGTTCTTCTGGGCGCGGGTATGCATCGCCGAGGCGTCGGAACCGGACTGCGGCTCGGTCAGCGCGTAGGCGCCGATCGCCTCGCCCTGCGCGATGGCACGCACGTACTTCTGCTTCTGCGCCTCGGTGCCGTGCTTGAGGATGCCGTTGCAGAACAGCGAATTGTTCACGCTCATCACGGTGGACGTGGCGGCGTCGGCGGCGGCGATCTCGATCATCGCCAGCACGTAGCCCACCGGGTCCAGGCCCGCGCCGCCGTATTCGTGCGGCACCTCGATGCCCATGAGTCCCAATTGGCCCATCTCGCGGATGTTGTCCAGCGGGAACTCGCCCTTGGCGTCCAGCTCCGCCGCCACCGGCGCGATGCGCTTCTGGGCGAAGTCGCGGGCAATGGCCTGGATGGCCAACTGGTCTTCGGTAAAGCTGAAATCCATGGGGGACTCCGGTAGCGAAACGGGGATGGAAAGCCGGCCATTTTAACTGCGCCAGCCGGCGCGCCTTGTGCGGGCGCAGCAAAAAGCAGAAGTGAGCGGGGAGGAGTGAGGAGCGAGAGAAAGCCTGAGCCCCGGCACGGCAGCGCTTGACGCGCGGCAGCCTGCGGCCTAGCCTTTACATCTCTTTATCGCGATAGACGAATACCCAATGGATCTGGCGACCGCCTCCAGCGTGCTGCGCCTGCTGGCCGACCCCACCCGCGTGCGCCTGCTGGCCCTGCTCGAAGGCGAGGAACTCACCGTGGCCGAGCTGGCCGCGGTGCTGCACCTGGCGCAGCCGCGCGTGTCCACCCACCTGGCCAAGCTGAAGGAAGCCGGCCTGGTGCGCGACCGCCGCGCCGGCGTCTCCGCCTACTACCGCGCCAACGCCGAGGGCGACGAGCACCAGCATGCGCTGATCGCCTCGCTGCGCGAGAACATCGACGACGCGCTGCTGCGCGAGGACGCCGAGCGCCTTCCCGCCGTGCTCGCCAACCGCGCCCGCGCCGAAGGCTGGGCCGACACGGTGGCCGGCGACATGGAGCGCCACTACTCGCCCGGCCGCACCTGGGAGACGCTGGCGCGCGCGCTGCTGCAGCTGCTCGGCACCGGCGACGTGCTGGACATCGCCTCCGGCGACGGCATCACCGCCGAGCTGCTGGCGCCGCACGCGCATTCCATCGTCTGCGTGGATTCCAGCGAGCGCGTGGCCGAGGCTGCGGCGAAGCGCCTGCAGGCCTTTCGCAACGTCGAGGTGCGCCAGGGCGACATGCACGCGCTGGATCTCGGCGAGCGCCGCTTCGATCTGGTGCTGATGCTGCACGCGCTCACCTACGCCGAACACCCTGCACAAGCCGTGGCCGAAGCCGCGCGCCTGCTGCGCCCCGGCGGCCGTCTGCTCGCGGTGACGCTGGGCAAGCACGACCACCGCGCCGCAGTGGAACCGTTCGACCACCGCAACCTCGGCTTCACCGAAACCGAGCTGCAGGACTACGCCGGCGCCGCCGACCTGCAAGTGGTCAGCTGCAACCGGCTCAGCCGCGAGCGCAAGGCGCCGCATTTCGAAGTCATCAGCCTGCTCGCGCAGAAGAAGTGAGAAACATCCGATGAGCACCCTGCCCTGGCTGCATCCCGACCGCGTCGCCCTGCTCGAGGCCGCGCTCGCCGAACGCATCCTGATCCTCGACGGCGGCATGGGCACCATGCTGCAAGGCCATCGCCTGGACGAGGCCGGCTTCCGCGGCGAGCGCTTCGAGCACGGCCACGACGGCGAGCATGCCCACCACCACGATCACCCTGGCTGCGACCTCAAGGGCAACAACGACCTGCTCACCCTGACCCAGCCGGACATCATCCGCGGCGTACACGAGGCCTACCTGGAAGCCGGCGCGGATCTCGTCGAGACGAACACCTTCAACTCCACCCGCATCAGCCAGGCCGACTACAAGCTGGAGCACCTCGCGCACGAACTGAACCTGGCAGGCGCCAGGCTGGCCCGTGCCGCCTGCGACAAGTTCACCGCGCTGACGCCCGACAAGCCGCGCTTCGTGATCGGCGTGCTCGGCCCCACCAGCCGCACCGCTTCACTGTCGCCTGACGTCAACGATCCCGGTTTCCGCAACGTCAGCTTCGAGGAGCTGGCGCGCAACTACACCGAATCCGCCAGCGGCCTGATCGACGGTGGCGCCGACATCCTGATGGTCGAGACGATCTTCGACACCTTGAACGCGAAGGCCGCGCTGTACGCGCTCGACACGCTGTTCGTGGAGCGCGGCGCGCGGCTGCCGGTGATGATCTCCGGCACCATCACCGACCGTTCCGGCCGCACGCTCTCGGGGCAGACCGCCGAGGCGTTCTACTACTCGGTGCGCCACGCACGGCCGCTGTCGGTGGGCTTCAACTGCGCCCTGGGCGCGGACGACCTGCGCCCGCACATCCAGGTGCTCGCCGACATCGCCGACAGCCGCGTCAGCACCCACCCGAACGCCGGCCTGCCCAACGCCTTCGGCGAATACGACGAGACGCCCGAGCACATGGCCGGCGTGATCGCCGGTTTCGCCCGCGACGGCCTGCTGAACCTCGTCGGCGGCTGCTGCGGCACCACGCCGGCGCATATCAAGGCGATTGCCGAGGCGGTGCGCGACTGCGCGCCGCGCCAGTTGCCCGACGCCGCGCTGAAAGCCGCGTGAGCGACCACGCTTTTCTCCCTCTCCCCCGTGGGGAGAGGGTTGGGGTGAGGGGCCACGCTGGCCTCGCGCCCGCATCGTCGAATTTCGCCGCAAGCCTTGCCCCCTCACCGCAGTCCTCTCCCCCGAATGGAATTAGAGCCGGGAAAGAGGAAACAAGAGCAAAAGCATGACCACCCCCCGCCACACCCGTCTGTCCGGCCTCGAACCGCTGGTCATCACGCCCGACCTGTTGTTCGTCAACGTGGGCGAGCGCACCAACGTCACCGGCTCGGCGAAGTTCAAGAAGCTGATCAAGGAAGACCGCTACGACGAGGCGGTGGAAGTCGCCCGCCAGCAGGTGGCGAGCGGCGCGCAGATCCTCGACGTGAACATGGACGAGGGCCTGCTCGATTCCGAAGCGGCGATGGTGAAGTTCCTCAACCTGATCGCCGCCGAGCCCGACATCGCGCGCATCCCGGTGATGGTCGACTCCTCGCGCTGGAGCGTGATCGAGGCCGGCCTGCGCTGCCTGCAGGGCAAGGGCGTGGTGAACTCCATCTCGCTGAAGGAAGGCGAGGAGGTGTTCCTGGAACAGGCCAGGAAGATCCTGCGCTACGGCGCCGCCACCGTGGTGATGGCGTTCGACGAGCAGGGCCAGGCCGACAGCGTGGCGCGTCGACTGGAAATCTGCGAGCGCTCCTACAGGCTGCTCACCGAGAAGATCGGCTTCCCACCCGAAGACATCATCTTCGACTCCAACATCTTCCCCATCGCCACCGGCATCGAGGAGCACGCCGACAACGCGGTGAACTTCATCGAGGCGGCGAAGGAGCTGAAGAAGCGCTACCCGCTGTCGCACCTCTCCGGCGGCGTCTCCAACGTGTCGTTCTCCTTCCGCGGCAACGACACCGTACGCGAGGCGATTCACAGCGTGTTCCTCTACCACGCCATCCAGGCGGGCATGGACATGGGCATCGTCAACGCCGGCCAGTTGGCGATCTACGACGACCTGGAACCCGAGCTGCGCGAGCGCGTGGAAGACGTGGTGCTGAACCGCCGCGCCGACGCCACCGAGCGGCTGATGGAGATCGCCGAAAAGCACAAGAAAGGCGCCAGGGAGCAGGACAACGGCAACGCGCTGGCCTGGCGCGAACTGCCGGTGCGCAAGCGGCTGGAACATGCCTTGGTGCACGGCATCGACCAGTTCGTGGTGGAGGACACCGAGGAAGTGCGCCAGACCGTCACGCGCACGCTGGACGTGATCGAAGGCCCGCTGATGGACGGCATGAACGTGGTCGGCGACCTGTTCGGCGCCGGCAAGATGTTCCTGCCGCAGGTGGTGAAGTCCGCCCGCGTGATGAAGAAGGCGGTGGCCTACCTGCTGCCCTTCATGGAGGAAGAAAAGAAGAAGAGCGGCAACACCAGCCGATCGAACGGCAAGATCGTGATGGCCACGGTCAAGGGCGACGTGCACGACATCGGCAAGAACATCGTGGGCGTGGTGCTCGCCTGCAACAACTTCGAGGTGATCGACCTCGGCGTGATGGTGCCGGCGCAGAAGATCCTCGACACCGCGATCGCCGAGAACGCCGACATGATCGGCGTCTCCGGCCTGATCACGCCATCGCTCGAAGAAATGGCCCACGTCGCCAAGGAGATGAAGCGGCAGAACTTCAGCATTCCGCTGCTGATCGGCGGCGCCACCACCTCGCGCGCGCACACCGCGATCAAGATCGAACCGAACTACGGCACCGCCTGCGTGTGGGTGAAGGACGCCTCGCGCGCGGTGGGCGTGGCGCAGTCGCTGGTCTCGAAGGAACTGGTCGACGGCTTCCTCGCCAAGGTGCGCGCCGAGTACGCCGAGATCCGCGAACGCCACAAGCATCGCGGTCCGGGCAAGAGGCTGGTGACGCTGCAGCATGCCCGCGGCCAGCGCTTCAGCTGCGACTGGGCGAACTACGAACCGCCGCAGCCGCGCAAGCCCGGCATCACCGTGTTCGATGACTACAGCCTCACCGAATTGCGCGAGACGATCGACTGGACGCCGTTCTTCCAGGCCTGGGAACTGGCCGGCCACTACCCCGCCATCCTCACCGACGAGGTGGTGGGCGCGCAGGCCAGCGAGCTCTTCGCCGATGCGCAGAAGATGCTGGACAAGGTGGTCGCCGGGAAGTGGCTGAAAGCGCGCGCGGTGATCGGCTTCTGGCCTGCGGCGAACCGCATGGACGACGTGGAGATCTACACCGACGATACGCGCAGCACCAAGCTCGCCACGCTGCACCACCTGCGCCAGCAGGCCGACAAGCCGGCCGAGCGCCCCGACTTCTGCCTCGCCGATTTCATCGCGCCGAAGGAATTCGGCAAGCGCGACTGGATCGGCGGCTTCGCGGTCACCGCGGGCCTCGGCATCGAGGAACACCTTGCACGCTTCCACGCCGAGCTGGATGACTACTCCTCGATCATCCTCAAGGCGCTCGCCGACCGCCTCGCCGAGGCCTTCGCCGAACGCCTGCACCAGCGCGTGCGCCGCGAGTTCTGGGGTTACGTGCCCGACGAGCAGTTGGACAACGCGGCCTTGATCGCCGAGCAGTACCAGGGCATCCGCCCCGCCCCCGGCTACCCCGCCTGCCCCGACCACACCGAGAAGACCACGCTGTTCAAGCTGCTCGACGCCACGAAGAATGCCGGCATCGAACTCACCGAGGGCTTCTCGATGTACCCGGCCGCCGCCGTTTCCGGCTGGTACTTCTCGCACCCGGGCAGCCAGTACTTCGTGGTCGGCCGGCTCAGCCGCGAGCAGGTCGAGGACTATGCGAAGCGCAAGGGCTGGACACTCGCGGAAGCCGAGCGCTGGCTGGCCTCGAACCTCGACTACGACCCGGAATAACCCGGCAGGAGCCCCCGGATCGAGTCCGGGGCAGGCTCTGTGCGCGATGCCTCTTTTGTAGGAGCGGCTTCAGCCGCGATGCTTTGCTGTACACGCGGCCAAGAGCATCGCGGCTGAAGCCGCTCCTACAATTTACGATCACGCCGCCACGTCGTCGCCCAGGCTGTTCTTGCGGTGGCGCAGGTGCACCACCAGGTTGTAGACCGACACGAACACCGGAAAGAAGTTGGAGATGATGCCCACCGAGTCGTTCTTGCCAAACACGAAGTACAGCAGCAGCAGCGCGCTGCCGCCCACGGACAGCCACCAGAACGACAGCGGCATCACCACCCGCTTGTGCTTGCGCGTGTAGTACAGCTGCACGAACCAGCGGCTGGTGAACATCAGCGTGCCCGCAAAACCCACCACCTTCCATGGCGTGAGTTCGAAATGCTGCAGGGCCTCGAAGACGTGGGCAAGATCGTGGGGCATGGCGCAAAACCGGTCGGCATGGGAGCCACGCATTCTACGCGAGCACCCCGCCCCGGTTGACCTCGCCGCCGCCAACCCGTATATTTGCGCGCTCCCGGCGGGCGGTTAGCTCAGCGGTAGAGCACTGCCTTCACACGGCAGGTGTCACAAGTTCGATCCTTGTACCGCCCACCACCGAATCGAAGACGAAGGGCCCGGCATCGCCGGGCCCTTCGTCTTTTGGCGCCCGCAGCAGACGCCCTGCCCGAGGCCTTCGGCGCCTCCCCGCGTCACCGCATGCGGCAGCGGAACCGGCATTTCCATTTTCCTCCCGCCAAACGTCTGTACCCGGATGGACGAGAGTCCCGCCCGGGGGCCGGAGGGGGCGCGGACGAATGCATTGCACGAAATCCGGCATGGCCGTCGCTGCACATTCAAAACGGGGAGAGATTTACGTGAGCAAGCTCAATCTGCGGCCGCTGCCGCTGGCACTGGCGTGCCTGCTGGCACCGTTCCACCCGGCATTCGCCGCCGACACCAGCACCAGCATTCCGCTGGACCTGATCCAGGAAAACTACGGCGGCGGCCAGTACGGCTACCGCCTGGGCATCAACGTGGGCGTCAACGGGGCCACGCCCGAGGAGTACCTGTTCGACACCGGCTCGGATTCCTTCAACATCGACGTGGGCGCGGGCAACAACGGCCACGCGCCGGCCTGGTTCCCGAGCCAGCCGGGCGTGGCGCAGAGCGCGCCGTACGCCTATCTCTACGGCAACGGCACCTACGGCTACTGGCAGGCCTCCACCACCGTCGCCAGCGTGCAGTTCTACAACTCCGCCACCGGCACGCAGGCCGCCAGCTACGCCACATCGCAGGGTCTGCCCGTGGCCACGGCGATCGACTGGATGGTCACCCCGCAGAGTGCCGGCGGCGACACGCTGGGGCCGGCGGTCACCACCCAGGGCGGCGTCACGCTGTACCAGGACCTCACCTGGCAGCAGAACCTCGACCAGGGCAACCCGCCCGAGGAAGGGCTGTTCTACGGCACCTTCGGCGCCGGCGATTTCGGCAACGGCGTGCCCGGCATGCTCACCGGCAGCGGCTACATCGTGGAGGCGAACGGCAGCGGCAAGGCGCCGGGCGCCTGCGCCCAGGCCTGCCTGATCGAGGGCCTCACGCCCGCGCTGCGCGCGCAGTTCCTCAGCGTGGTGCCGTGGCTGCCCACCCAGGGCCAGACCAGCCCGTTCCCGCTGTCGGGCGCGCCCTCGGCGTACCAGTTCGACACCGCCTTCCTGTACACGCTCACCAGCGGCGGCAAGAGCGTGAGCGCACCGATGATGACGCTGTTCGACACCGGCACGCCGAACATCATGCTGATCGACAACGGCGACCTCGGCCTGGCCAATGCCGAGCAGGCGGCCGGCAACATCAACGCGAACGGCAACCTGGTGCCCGGCGTCACGTTGACCGCCACCGGCCTCGCCGTCACCGCGAACGGCCTGGTCATCTCCGGCCTGCCGGCCTCGGTCGCCAGCGGCAGCGACAGCCAGGGCGACTACAGCAACGTGGTCACGCTGGGCGCCTACGGCGGCTTCCCCGACGCGGCGATCTACGGCCTCTCGTTCTTCATGCACAACGCGGTGATGTACGACCTGGCGAACCAGTCCACCGCGTACACGCCGTTCTTCATCTCCACCGCGAACATCACCACCGGCTTCACCGTGACGCCGGACATGGGTCCGCTGGGCCTCGCCGGCACGATCTCGGGCAGCGGCCCGTTCCAGGTGGCGGCCGGCGGCATTGCCGATCTTTCCGGCACCAACACCTACACCGGCGCCACCCTCGTCGCCGGCAACGCCTGGCTGGCGCTGGCCGGTCCGGGCAGCATCGCGGCCTCGTCCGACGTGCACGTGGACGGCATCTTCGACATCTCGCGCACCTGGCAGGCCACTACGGTGCAATCGCTCTCCGGTAGCGGCCTGGTGCAGCTGGGCGGCACCACGCTGGACCTCACGAACGCCAGCGGAAGCTTCGGCGGCCAGATCGCCGACGGCGGCATCGGCGGCGGCAGCGGTGGCCGCCTGATCGTGTCCGGCGGCAAGGAGACGCTCACCGGCACCAACACCTACACCGGCGCCACCGGGGTCGGCGCGCCCGCGACGCTGGACGTGGAAGGCTCGCTGGCCAGCGGCGTGGTCAACCTGGGCCTGCTGGTCGACAACGGCAGCATCGCGGGCAACGTGGCCAACGGCGGCCTGCTGATCGGCCAAGGCCGCATCGGCGGCAGCCTGGCGACGACCGGCGCCGTGGCGCCGGGCAGCGGTCTTGGGCAGTACCAGACGCTCAGCGTGGGCGGCAACTACACCCAAGGCGCCGGCTCGGCCTACCTTGTGCAACTCGATCCGGCACAGGCCGGCGTGTCCAGCCTGATCGCGGTGGGCGGCAGCGCCACCCTCGCCCAGGGTGCGCAGATCGGCCTGGCATCCGTCGCCGGCAACGGGCTCTACCAGGTGGGCGCCCGCTACACCGTGCTCGACGCGAGCCACGGGCTCAGCGGCACCTACACGCTGGCCGGCGCCGACATGCTGAGCGCGGTGCTGGGCATCGCTCCCGCCTACGATGCGCAGCACGCGTACCTCGACGTGGTGCAGGCGCGCGCCTTCACCGACGCCGCGCGGACGCCCAACCAGCGCGCCACGCTGGGCGGCGTGCAGAGCCTGTCCAGCCTCGGCGCCGTCACCGGCCAGGCGAACGGCGCCGGCATCCGCCCGCTGGCCTGGCGTGCGGTGGCGATGTCCACGGCCGCTGGTGCCGCGCCTTCCGCCGCGCTCTACACCGTGCTCGCCAACCTGCCCACTGATGCAGCGCTGCGTGCCGCGGCCGACCAGCTCTCCGGCGAGATCCACGCCACCACGCAGGGCGTGCTGCTGGAAGACAGCCGCCATGTACGCGATGCCGTCACCGGCCGCCTGCGTCAGGCCGGTGGAGGCGTCAGTGGCCCGGCGGTGCAGGACGGCCAGGGCGGGCTCGCCTGGTGGGGCCAGTTCGTGGGCGCGTGGGGGCATCACGACAGCGACGGCAACGCCGCTTCGACCAGGCACACCAGCGGCGGTTTCCTCGTGGGTGCCGATCGCGCGCTGGGCGACAGCGCGCGGCTCGGCGTCGCCGCCGGCTACACGCAGACCGCGGTGAACACGACGGCGCGCGCCTCCTCGATGTCCAGCCGCGATCTCGACCTCAGCGTCTACGCCGGCACCCAGCTCGGCGCGCTGGGCCTGCGCGCCGGCGCCGCCTACGGCTGGCACACGCTGGACGGCACCCGTTTCGTCGCCGTGCCGGGCCTCGTCGGACACGAGCTGAGCCGCTACGACGCCGGCACCGCGCAGGTGTTCGGCGAAGCCGGCTACCGCTTCGCGTTCAAGCGCGCTTCGCTGGAGCCCATCGCCCAGGTCGCCCATGTTCGCCTGCACACGGACGGCTTCCAGGAACACGGCGGCGGCGCGGACCTGGACGGCATGGGCGAGACGCGTTCGGTCAGCTACAGCACGCTCGGTGCGCGGGCGGCGAGCAACTTCGCGCTGCACGGCGACCAGACGCTGAGCCTGCACGCCATGCTGGGCTGGCGTCGCGCCTACGGCAGCGTGGTCACGGTCACGTCGATGGCCTTCGCCAGCGGCCAGTCGTTCGCGGTGCAGGGCCTGCCGATCGCCCGCAACGCGCTGGCCGCCGATGCCGGACTCACCGTGCAGTTGGCGAAGCACGCCTCGTTCGACCTGTCGTGGCAGGGCCAGCTCGCTCACCACGCGGTGGACAGCGGTTTCCGCGGCAGCTTCGACTGGCGTTTCTGAGCCCATGACCGCAAGCGCACGTCCGCGGACGTGCGCTTGCGTGTTGCCGCATCGAACGGCACTTGCGGCGAACCTTGTGCAGCCCGCCTGATGTACCATTCGGGGCTTGGGTACAAGGGGAAATCCGATGGCGCGCCACGATCTGGAATCGCTGCTGACACCGCTTGCCGACGAGGCCCCGAGCGGCCCCGACCTGGAATACGACGCCGACTTCCAGACCCTGGAACGCACGGCCACGCCGAAGGCCGAGCGCGCGATCGGCGACAGCGTGAAGACCGCCGAGGAACCCGACTGGGACAAGGTTTCGTCGCTGGGCGAAGCCCTGCTGGGCCGCAGCCGCGACCTGCGCGTGGCCGTGCACCTCACCTCCGCATGGACGCGCATGCACGGGCTCGCCGGCTGGTCCGACGGACTGGCACTGATCCGCGGCCTGCTGGAAAACCTCTGGGACAGCGTGCACCCGCAACTGGACGCCGAGGACGACAACGACCCCACCGCGCGCGTGAACGCAGTGATGCCGCTGGTCGACATGCAAGGCGTGCTGGGCTACTTCCGCGGCGCGCCGTTCGTGCAGTCCCCACGCCTGGGCCGGTTCTCGCTGCGCGACCTGCGCATCGCCAACGGCACGCTGAAAACCTCGGCGGAGGGCGATGCCGCGTCACCGAGCATGACCGACATCGAAGCCTGCTGCCTGGATTGCCCCGAGGAGCAGTTGCTCGACGCCGCCCAGGCGACAACGACGGCCATGGAACACGCCCGCGCCATCGATGCGATCTTCACCGACCGCATAGGCACGGCGGGACCGGATCTCAAGCCGCTGCTCGGCGAGATTTACGAGCTCAAGAAATTCCTCGACGTCGAGGTCGCCAAGCGCGCGCCGGCCGGCACCGCGGACGCCCCGGCCGACGCGGAAGGCGGCGCCCGGCGCGGCGCCCGCAAGCGGGGCGAGTGGCCGCATCGAAACGGCGCAGGACGTCATCCGTCGGCTGGACGAGATCTGCGAGTACTACACGCGGCGCGAACCCTCCAGTCCGATCCCGCACCTGCTGCGCCGCGCGCAGCGGCTGGTCGGCATGGACTTCGTCGACCTGATGAAGGAACTGGCGCCCGGCGGCCTGTCGGAATTCCAGATCATCTCCGGTTCCAGCGGCGACGAATGAGTCCCGGCTCCTTCAGCCACTGCCCCGGCACTGGTTCGCCTCGGCACGCGCGAACAGGCTGTGGATGGCCGGGTTCCAGCTGAGCGTCAAGCCGCCCGGCAGGCCGGCGGTGATGCCGGCATCGGCCGGCTGCGTGACCGGCCCCACCGTGGCCTGGTCGCCATCGCCGAAATGCGCGGTCGCGCTGATCGTGTAGCTCTCGGGATTCGCGCAAGCCGCCGCATCGATCGGCTGCGACACGGTGGCGCCCTGCTTCGCGATGGCCGGCAGGCTGCCGTGCCCCAGGGTAAGCTGCCCCTGTCCGCGGCAAGTCGCGCTGAGCGTGTAGTCGATGACCACGTGCAGCGGCGGCGCCACCTGCAACGCCGCGACCGCCTCGGGTTGCTTCGTGCAACCCACCAGGAAGGCCTTGCGCTGCGGCACCACGTGCAACACGTAGCCGCCCGGCTGCAGGCCGGTCGTGTTGGCGAGCTTGAGCGCGATGCGCTGCGGCGTGATGCCGGTGATGACGGGTTGCGCGTCGACCGGCTTGCCCTGCGCGTCGGTCAGGCTCACCTGCGGATTCGCGCACTGCGCGTCCAGCAGGTTCGCGCCGAGCACGGCGAAGGCCAGCGGCTGGTCGGCGGGATGGATCACGAACAACGGCTGCTGGTCCGCCGTCTCGACCGCGTCGATCACCGGCGGCGATGGTTTGTCGGAGGTCGGCGCCGCGGCGAGTCGCTCGACGGCCAACGCCAGCGCCGCCGCCAGCGCCTTCGCGTCGCTGCCGCGACAACCGGACGAAGCCTTCAGCCAGGCCTGGGTGCGCTGGGCGGCGGCATCCGCACGCAGCGCGGCGGCCTTGGTCTTGTCGCCGAGGATCTCGATGGGCTGGGCCGTCGCGCCGCCCAGTTGCCGGCGCAGGGCATCGCCGATCTGCCCGAGCTGCCGCCCGGCTTCGGCCAGGGCGGGATCCGGCTGCTGCGTCGCGCGCTGCGCCAACGCCTGCCGCGCCGCATCGAGTTGCGCCAGCACGTAGTCGCCGGTGGGGCGCGCCGCGTCCTGCGCCATCGCTCCCCAGCCACCGGCTGCCAGCAGCAGGCCGAAACCCGCCAGCGCCGGCAGCAGGCGCGGGCCATGCCGCATCCGCCGCGACTCAGTCATTGTCCGGACAATCGGCCGATGCGGGCTGGCCCGGCTGGCAGGCCTGCTGGTCGGCCGGCAGCAGGATGCCGGACGGCACGATGCCGAACGAGCGGTAGTTGGCGTTGATCACGCTGGGGTCGATGTAGGCATCGCCGTGGTTGCCGTTCTGCGCGCGGCTGGTCAGCGCCGAAGTCGGCACGTTGACACTGGGCGCGCCGACCACCGGCAGCAGGTTGCCCTGCGCATCCACCGCGTAGAAGTAGGCCGGTGGCACGCCGACCTGGGCCACCGTCTGGTCGCTCACGCCGGTGACGTAGATCGGCGCGCCGATGGTGCCAATGCGGCCGGTCGAGGACCAGGTACCAGCGCCGTCGTACAACCAGTTGGTGCCTTGCTGCAGCAGGTCGCCGCCGCTCACGCCCAGGTACAGCGACGACGTGCCCGCATTCACCGTGTACGCGCTGCCGCCCACCGAGGCCAGCGTCAGCGTCTGCGCGTTGGTGAAGCTGAAGCCGGCCGGCGAGGCGAACCCGCCCAGCGTGGAGACATGGTTGCCCATGAACTGCGTGGCTGTGCCCAGTGTGGTCGGGCCGGCCGCGCTGCCGGTCAGCGTGGCGGCGGTGATGCTGCCGCCCGCGCCGCCGTCGATGGTGCCGGCGGACTGCAGCGTGACAAGCCGGGCGGACAAGGCGCCGGCTATCGTCACGCCGCCGCTGGTGGTCTGCAGCGTGATGCCGCTGCCGCCATTGACGGTGCCGGCGACGGTCAGCGCCTCGCCGTTCAGCAGGTTGAAGCCGTTCGCCGTGAAATTGCCCAGCGTGGCGATCATGTTCGCCGGATCCAGCGTGGTGCTGCCGGTCGACTGGCCGGTCAGGGTGCCCGCGGTGACCACGCCGTTGCTGCCCTCGCTGATCGCGCCGCCCGAGAGCAGCGTGGTCGTGCCGCCACCGCTGTTCACGCCCGCGTTGATCGCGAGGCCGCTGCCGCCGTTGAGGGTGACGGCGCTGCCGGCGACATTGCCGTTGACCGTCAACGCGCCCGCCGTGGTGGCGAGGCTGGTCGCGCCGTTGCCGCTGTTCACCGCGCCCGCCACGGTCAGCGCCTGCGCATTGTTCAGGCTGAAGCCGTTCGCGCTGAACCCGCCCAGACTGCCGACCTGGTTCGCGCCGTTCAACGCGGCCGCGCCCGCGGCGTTGCCGATCAAGGTGCCCGCCGTGATGACGCCGTTGCCGCCCTCGCCGATCGCGCCGCCCGAAGCCAGCGTGGTCGTGCCGCTGCCGCTGTTCACGCCGCCGTTGATCGCGAGGCCGCTGCCGCCGTCCAGGCTCACCGTGCCACCGGCGATGCTGCCGTTGATGGTCAGCGCGCCCGCCGTGGTGGCGAGGCTGGTGGCGCCGCTGCCGCCGCTCACCGCGCCTCCCACCGTCAACGCCTGCGTGTTGCTGAGGCTGAAGCCGTTCGCCGTGAAGTTGCCCAGGCTCGCGATCGCGTTGGCGCCGCCCAGCACCGCCGCGCCGCTGGCGCTGCCGATCAGCGTGCCGGCGGTGATGGCGCCGCCACTGCCTTCGCTGATCGCACCGCCGGAACTCAGCGTGGTGCTGCCGGCGCCGCTGTTCACGCTGCCGTTGATGCCGAGACCGCCCTGCCCGCCGAGTGCAACCGAAGCGCCGGCGACGCTGCCGTACACCGTGAGCGCCCCCGCAGTGGTGGCGATGCCGGTGGCACCGCTGCCGCCGTTCACCGTGCCGGCCACCGTCAGCGCCTGTGCGTTCGTCAGGCCGAAGCCGTTCGCGCCAAAGCTGCCCAGCGTGCCGATCTGGTTCGCCCCGTTCAGCGCGGTGGCGCCGGCGGCGCTGCCGGTCAGCGTGCCGGCTGCGATGACACCGCTGCTGCCTTCGCCGATGGCCCCGGCCGAAGTCAGCATGGTGGTGCCGCTGCCGCTGTTCACGCTGCCATCCACCGTCAGGTTGCCGGACGTGGTGGCCAGCGTGACGCCCGCCGCGCCGCCGCTCACCGCGCCGGCCACCGTCAGCGCCTGCGCGTTCGTCAGGCTGAAGCCGTTCGCGGTGAAGTTGCCCAGGTTCGCGATCGCATTGGCGCCGCCCAGCGTGGTCGCGCCACTGGAGCTGCCGGTCAACAGGCCTGCCGTGAGGAGGCCGCCGCTGCCTTCGCCGATCGTGCCGCCGGAAGTCAGCGTGGTGGTGCCGCCGCCGCTGTTCACCGCCGCGTTGATCGCCAGTCCGCCGGCGCTGTCCAGCGTCACCGCGTTGCCGCTGACGGCGCCGCCCACCGTCAGCGCCCCGGTCGTGGTGTGGATGGCCGCCGTGCCCGTGCCGCCGTTCACCGCGCCGCCGACCGTCAGCGCCTGCGCATTCGCCAGGCTGAAACCGTTCGCGCCGAACGCACCCAGCGTGCTGATCAGGTTGGCATTGCCCAGCGTCGTTGCACCCGTCGAACTGCCGGTCAGCGTGCCGGCCGTGATCGTGCCGCCGGCTCCCTCGGTGATCGCGCCGGTGCCGGTCTGCGTGAGCGTCGTCGTGCCCGTGCCGCTGCTTACCGCCGCATTGATCGCCAGGTTGCCGCCCGCACCCAGGTTCACCGCCGTGCCGGTGATGCTGTTGCCCACCGTCAGCGCGCCGGCCGAATCGAGCGTGATGGTCCCGCCGCTCAGCGCAGTGTTCACGCTCAGCACGTTGCCGCCGCCCGTCGTGCGCAAGCTGATGTTGCCGGTACCGCCGGTCGTCGCCAGCGGTCCCGCCACCGTCAGCGCCTGCGCGTCGACGAGGGCGATGTCCCTGGCGCTGAAGCTGCCCAGCGTGCCGATGAGGTTGGCGCCGCCCAGCGTGGCGTCGTCGGTCGCACTGCCGGTCAGCGTGCTCGCCTTCACCACGCCGTTCGCGCCTTCGTCGATCGCACCGGCCGAAGCCAGCGTCGTCGTGCCCCTGGTGTTGCCCAGCGTACCGTTGATCGTCAGGCCGTTTCCCGCGCCCGTCGTCGTCAGCGTCGTGCCGGCCGTGCCGCCGTCCACCGTGGCGCCAGCAGCCACCGTCAACGCCCGCGCATCCGTCAGGCCGAAACCGTTCGCGCTGAACGCGCCCAGCGTACCCACCTGGTTCGCGCCCAGCAGGCTGGTGCTCGCGCCGGTCGAGTGACCGGTCAGCGTGCCCGCCGTGATGACACCCGTGGCCGCCGCCTGCGTGATCGCACCCGTCGCATCCAGCGTCGCCGTGCCCGTGCCGGCGTTCAACGCGCCGTCCAGCGTGAATGCGCCGCCGCCCAGGGTCAGCGCACCGTTGTTGCTGTTGACGACACTGCCCGCCGCCGCGGCTATCGCACCGCCCGAGTTCAGCGTCACCCCGCTGCCACCGACGCTGCCGGTCGCGGCCAGTGTGAGGTTGCTTCCTGCACCCGTCGTCGTGATCGCGGTGGCGCCCGTACCGCCCGCCACCGCACCGGTCACCGTCAACGCCCGCGCATCCGTCAGGCCGAAACCGTTCGCGCTGAACGCGCCCAGCGTACCCACCTGGTTCGCGCCCAGCAGGCTGGTGCTCGCGCCGGTCGAGTGACCGGTCAACGTGCCCGCCGTGATCACACCACTGGCTGCCGCCTGCGTGATCGCGCCGCTCGATGTCAGCGTCGCCGTGCCCGTGCCGGCGTTCAACGCGCCGTCCAGCGTGAACGCGCCGCCGCCCAGGGTCAGCGCACCGTTGTTGCTGTTGACGACACTGCCCGCCGCCGCGGCTATCGCACCGCCCGAGTTCAGCGTCACCCCGCTGCCACCGACGCTGCCGGTCGCGGCCAGCGTGAGGTTGCTTCCAGCACCCGTCGTGATCGTGGTGGCGCCCGTGCCGCCCGCCACCGCACCAACCACCGTCAACGCACCCGCATTGCTCAGGCTGAAGCCGTTCGCGTTGAACGCACCCAGCGTGCCCACCTGGTTCACGCCCAGCAGGCTGGTGCTCGCGCCGGTCGAATGACCGGTCAGCGTGCCCGCCGTGATCGCGCCACTGGCTGCCGCCTGCGTGATCGCGCCGCTCGATGTCAGCGTTGCCGTGCCGGTGCCCGCGTTCAACGCACCGTCCAGCGTAAACGCACCGCCACTCAAGCCCAGCGCGCCGTTGTTGCTGTTCACGCTGCTGCCCGCCGCCGCGTCGAGCGTGCCGCCCGAGCTCAGCGTCACGCCGGTGCCGGCCACGCTGCCGGTGGCCGCCAGCGTGAGGTTGCTGCCTGCAGTCGTGGTGAGTGTGGTCGACCCCGTGCCGCCCGCGACGGCGCCGCTCACGTTCAGCGCCGCGGCGTTCGTCAGGCTGAAACCGTTCGTGGCGTTGAACGCACCCAGCGTGCCGATCAGGTTGGCGTCGTTCAGGCTGGCGCTTCCGGCCGCACTGCCCGCCAGCGTATTCGCCTTGATGACACCGGCGGTCTGCGTGAGGTTGCGCCCGGCCTGCAGCGTCACCGTGTTGCCGGTGACGCCGCTCGCCAGCGCGAGATCGGAGCCGGCACCGGTGGTGGCCAGGGTGATGTTGCCCGCACCGCCATTCGCGGAAGGCGCCGTGTTGACCGTGAGGCTTTGCGTGTCATTGAACGCGAAATCGCCGCCGGTGGTGAATGCGCCCAGCGCGCCGATCTTGTTCGCGCCCAGAAGGCTGGTGCCGCCGGTCGAACTGCCGGTCAGTGTGCCCGCCGTGATCACACCACTGGCTGCCGCCTGCGTGATCGCGCCGCTCGATGTCAGCGTTGCCGTGCCGGTGCCCGCGTTCAACGCACCGTCCAGCGTAAACGCACCGCCACTCAAGCCCAGCGCGCCGTTGTTGCTGTTCACGTTGCTGCCCGCCGCCGCGTCGAGCGTGCCGCCCGAGCTCAGCGTCACGCCGGTGCCGGCCACGCTGCCGGTGGCCGCCAGCGCGAGGTTGTTGCCTGCAGTCGTGGTGAGTGTGGTCGCGCCCGTGCCGCCCGCGACGGCGCCGCTCACGTTCAGCGCCGCGGCGTTCGTCAGGCTGAAACCGTTCGTGGCGTTGAACGCACTCAATGTGCCGATCTTGTTCGCGCCCAGAAGGCTGGTGCCGCCGGTCGAACTGCCGGTCAGTGTGCCCGCCGTGATCACACCACTGGCTGCCGCCTGCGTGATCGCGCCGCTCGATGTCAGCGTTGCCGTGCCGGTGCCCGCGTTCAACGCACCGTCCAGCGTAAACGCACCGCCACTCAAGCCCAGCGCGCCGTTGTTGCTGTTCACGCTGCTGCCCGCCGCCGCGTCGAGCGTGCCGCCCGAGCTCAGCGTCACGCCGGTGCCGGCCACGCTGCCGGTGGCCGCCAGCGCGAGGTTGCTGCCTGCAGTCGTGGTGAGCGTGGTCGACCCTGTGCCGCCCACGACGGCGCCGCCCACGTTCAGCGCCGCGGCGTTCGTCAGGCTGAAACCGTTCGTGGCGTTGAACGCACTCAATGTGCCGATCTTGTTCGCGCCCAGAAGGCTGGTGCCGCCGGTCGAACTGCCGGTCAGTGTGCCCGCCGTGATCACACCACTGGCTGCCGCCTGCGTGATCGCGCCGCTCGATGTCAGCGTTGCCGTGCCGGTGCCCGCGTTCAACGCACCGTCCAGCGTAAACGCACCGCCACTCAAGCCCAGCGCGCCGTTGTTGCTGTTCACGCTGCTGCCCGCCGCCGCGGCTATCGCACCGCCCGAGTTCAGCGTCACCCCGCTGCCACCGACGCTGCCGGTCGCGGCCAGCGTGAGGTTGCTTCCAGCACCCGTCGTGATCGTGGTGGCGCCCGTGCCGCCCGCCACCGCACCAACCACCGTCAACGCACCCGCATTGCTCAGGCTGAAGCCGTTCGCGTTGAACGCACCCAGCGTGCCCACCTGGTTCACGCCCAGCAGGCTGGTGCTCGCGCCGGTCGAATGACCGGTCAACGTGCCCGCCGTGATGACGCCCGTGGCCGCCGCCTGCGTGATCGCGCCCGTCGCATCCAGCGTCGCCGTGCCCGTGCCGGCGTTCAACGCGCCGTCCAGCGTGAACGCGCCGCCGCCCAGGGTCAGCGCACCGTTGTTGCTGTTGACGACGCTGCCCGCCGCCGCGGCTATCGCACCGCCCGAGTTCAGTGTCACCCCGCTGCCACCGACGCTGCCGGTCGCGGCCAGCGTGAGGTTGCTTCCCGCACCCGTCGTGATCGTGGTGGCGCCCGTGCCGCCCGCCACCGCACCAGCCACCGTCAGCGCGCCCGCATTGCTCAGGCTGAAGCCGTTCGCGCTGAACGCGCCCAGGCTGGCGATCGCATTGAGGTCACCCAGCGTGGTGCTGCCGTTCGAGTTGCCGACCAGCGTGCCCGCCGTGAGCGCGCCGGCGGTCTGGTTGATCGAGCCGTTGCTGCTGTGGAGGCCGAGCGTGGTCGTCGCCGTGACATTGCTGCCCAGGCTCAGCCCGTTGGTGCCGGTGAGGTAGACGTCAGCGCCTTTCATGTCGCTGGTGGTCGTCAGCGTGCCGCCGGAGGACAAGGTCAAGTCGCTCGTACCGGTGTCGATGGGTGCGCCCGACAGGATGAGGTTGCCGCCGGCGATCAGGCTCACCGCGCCGTTGGTGCCATCGGTCAGCGAAGCGATCGACAGATCGCCCGCGGCCGTGATCGCGATGCCGGTGCCGCTGGCCGTGACCGTACCGCCGAAGACGTTGTTGTTGGTCAGGCTGATCGACTGGCCAACCGCACTGAAGGTCGACGGTCCCGTCACCGTGAACACGCCGGTGCCCTGGGCGATGCCACCTGCGGTGGTCGTCACCGAAAGCCCGCCACCGCCGACGCTCAGGGCATTCGCGCTGAAGGAGCCGCTGTTGGTGGTCAGGCTGGCCAGCGCGCCGTTGGCGCCGCCGCCCACGACACCACCGAACGATACAAGGCCGTTGGCGGCATTCACGGTCAGCGCTTCCGGCGTGGCGCCTGCATTATTCACCGTGCCGCCGAAGCTCACGTTGCCGGTGCTGGCCGTCAGCGTGCTGGCGCCACCCAGCAGCACCGCGCTGTGGTAAGTCTGCGTGCCGCCCGTGTTCACACTGCCATTCAGTGCGATGCCGCCGCCGGCGGTGAGGTCGAGGGTACCGCCCAGCGTCAGCGGCGAAGTCACGGCGATGCCCGCCTGGGTGTAATTCAACACCAGGTTGGTCGGTGCGACCGTGAGGATCGGGAACAGCGCGGCGGCATTGCTGTCGCCCAGGCTGAGAGTGCCGATGCTGCCGCCACCGCTGGCGTTCACCGTGACCGTCTGACCACCGAAATTGTTCGGCGTGGCGACCGTGTTCAACAGGACGTCGTGCTGGCCACCGGTCACCGTGAACCCGGAAGCGCCGGTCACACCCAGCGCACCGGTTTCGGTGATGTCGCCCGCGGCCGTGACGACCAGCGCACCGCCGACTGTGCCCTGCCCGAGGTTCACGCCGCCACCGAGGCTGGTCGCGGTCAGTGCGCCCGTGCTCAACGAGCCCAGCGTCAGCGCACCGCCGTTGGTGATCTGCGTGGTGCCGCCGGTGAGGCTCACCGCGCCGGTGAACGCGTTGAGTCCGTTCAACGTGATGGCACCGCTGCCGGCTGCCACGCTGGCGGTATTCGAGACGGTCAGGATGCCAGCCGTCTGGTTGATTGGCGTGTTCGTGCTAGCCAGTTGCAGCGTGCTACCCGTCACGCTGCCAGCCAGCGTGATGCCGCTGCTGCCGGTCAGCGACACGGCGCCGCCGCTCAGCGCACCGTTCGTCGTCAACGAGCCGCCGTTGGACGCCAGCGTGAGCGCACCCGTGCCGGCATTGATCGCGCTGCTGGGCAGCGTGAGCGTACCTGCGGCCGTGAGGCTCACGGCGCCGTTGCCGTTGTCGGTCACGCCGGCGATATCGAGGTTGTTCTTGTCGAATATCGACACGCCGGCGCCGGTCGCCGTCACCGCGCCGGTGAAGTCGTTGCCGTTGTTGTTCAGCGCGAGTGCGCCACTGGCATTGAAGGTCGATATTCCGGTGACGGTAAAGGCACCGCCCTGCCCGATGCCACCCGTCGTCGTCACCGACAGGCCGCCGCCACCGATGTTCAGCGCGTTCGCGCTGAACATCTTGCTGCTGGTAGTCAGGCCCGACAGTGCGCCGTTGACGCCACCCACCGTACCGCCGAACGACACGAGGCCGTTGGCCGCATTGACGGTCAGCACTTCCGGCGTGCCGCTCGTCGCATTGTCCACTGTGCCGGTGAAACCTACTCCGGCATTGCTGGAGGTGAGCGCGATGCTGTTGCCCAGCGTCACCGCACCGGTATAGCTCTGCGCACCGCTGGTGGTCACGTTGCCGCCCAGTGTGACCGCGCCGGTGCCGACACTGGCAAGACTGGTCAGCGTCGTCGTGCCGCCCACTGCACCGCCAAAGCTGGCCGTGCCACTGGTGCTCACGGTCAGGCCGAACCCGCCGTCCACCGTCGAGCCGAACCCGATCGCACCGCCCCCGGTGCTCGCCAGCGTGGCACTCGTACCCAGCAGCACCGCGCCGTTGTAGGTCTGCCCCGCGGTGGTGGTCACGTTGCCATTGAGCGTGGTCGTGCCGGTGTTCGTGGCCAGGCTGGCCGCGTTCACTGCACCCAGGCTCGTCGCGCCGCTGCCATTCACGGTCAGCCCGCCAATCGCGCCATTGGCACCTGCGCCCACGGCACCGGTGAACGTCACCGCGCCGGTGCCCGCGTTTACCGTCAGTGCTTCCGGCGTGCCGATGACGGCGTTGTCCACCGTGCTCTTGAAATCCACGGCGTTGCTGGTGGTATTCAACGCCACGCCACTGCCCAGCAGTACCGCGCCGTTGTAAGTCTGCATGCTCGTGGTGGTGACGTTGCCATTGAGCGTGGTCGTGCCGGTGTTCGTGGCCAGACTGGCCGCGTTCACTGCACCCAGGCTCGTCGCGCCGTTGCCATTCACGGTCAGCGCGCCAATCGCGCCATTGGCACCTGCGCCCACGGCGCCGGTGAACGTCACCGCGCCGGTGCCCGCGTTTACCGTCAGTGCTTCCGGCGTGCCGCTGGCCGCGTTGTCCACCGTGCTCTTGAAATCCACGGCGTTGTTGGTGGTATTCAACGCCACGCCACTGCCCAGCAGCACCGCGCCGGTGTAAGTCTGCGTGCTCGCGGTGGTGATGTTGCCGTTGAGCGTGGTCGTGCCGGTGTTCGTGGCCAGGCTGGCCGCGTTCACTGCGCCCAGGCTCGTCGCGCCGTTGCCGTTCACGGTCAGCCCGCCAATCGCGCCATTGGCACCTGCGCCCACGGCGCCAGTGAATGTCACCGCGCCGGTGCCCGCGTTTACCGTCAATGCTTCCGGCGTACCGCTGGCCGCGTTGTCCACCGTGCTGGTGAAGCCTACCGCACCGTTGCCCGCACTGCTGTCCAGCGTCACGTTGCCGCCCAGTTGCACTGCGCCGGTGTAGGTCTGGTTGCCGCTGGTGGTGACGTTGCCGTCGAGCGTGAGGCTGCCTCCGGTCGCGGCCAGGCTCGCCAGTGCGCCGTTGGTGCCGCCGCCCACCGCGCCGCCGAACGTCACTGCGCCGGTGCCGGCATTCACCGTCAGCGCCCGGGCCGTGCCGGTGGCGTTGTCGACCGTGCCGCCGAAGCTCACGTTGCCATTGCCACTCGTGAGCGTGATGTCGTTGCCCAGCAGCACGGGCGTGCTGAAACTCAATGGGCCGACGAGCGTGATGCTGTCGTCCAGCGTGAGCGAACCGCCATAGGTCAGACCCAGCGTGCTGCCGACGTTCACAAGGCCCAACGCCAACGCGTTGCTGCCGTTGTTCAGCGCCACCGCATTGGCACCGCTGTTGCTCAGGCTCACCGCACCGGTGAAGGCGTTCGCACTGCCCAGCGTGATCGCCCCGGCACCCGCGTTGAACGTCGCCGTGCCGGCACCGCTCGCCTGCATGATCGCGCCTGTCTGGCTGATCCCCACTCCGCTCGCCGTCAGCGTGCCGCTGCCGACGTTCGACGCACCCAGCACCAGGGCATTGCTGCCGTTGCTCAGCGTCACGTTGTTCGCGCCGCTGTTGTTCAAGCCCACCGCACCGGTGAAGTCGTTCGCATTGCCGAGCGTGATGGCACCTGCGCCGGCATCGAGGCTGGCCACCCCCGCCGTGATGGTGCTGGCTCCGCTGGCCTGCTGGGCGATGCCGGTGGCGATCACGTTGAGAGCGCCGTTCGAGGTGCCCGAGGTGTCAATGCTGCCGGTGATGGTTCCGCTGCTTCCCAGCTGCAGGCTGCCGCCCGCATGCGTGCTGTCGCCCGTCTGGATGTTCACGCTGCCGCCGGTTGTCGTGATGCTGGCGGAAGTCGTGTCGCCGATGATCACCTGGCAACTCGCGCAGGTTGCGTTGCTGGTATAGGAGGTCGCCTGGGCGGCTCCACCGTAGTTCGCCCACAGGTTGACGTTGAGCGGATGCGTGCCGTCGCTGCCGATGTTCGCGTTGAGGAAAATGCTGCCGACTGCCTGCAGGTACAGCGAACCGGCTCCCGTAGCCGTAATCGGGCTGTTGACGGTGATGTTGCCGGCATCAACGGTGCCGTTCGCCTTCGTGTTGGTGAACACGAACACATTGGTGTTGCCGCTGAGCGCGGTGTCGATGTTGGCCGGGTCGATGGTGGACGTGGCGGCAGCGGTGAACGGGTTGCTGAATGCCGTACCGCCCGTCGCGATCGTCACGTTGTAGGGATCGAGCAGCCAGGTGCCGGCCTTGCCGCCGGGCGCGGAGGCATCGACTCGCCCCTGCACGTTCAGGCCATCGTGTGCCGAGGTTTCCACCCGGCCGCCATCGCCACCGGTTGCGCCGCCCCGCGCGCTGATGCTGCCGTGGAAATTGTTGCCCTGGTTGCCCCACACCACGACCGAGCCACCGTTGCCGGACTGCGTGGCATCGGCGTCCAGTCTCGCGTCGGGCCCGACGTAGCTGACCGCCGCGGTCTGCAAACCTTCGCCGCCCTGCCAGCCGCCGCCCACGCGGATGCTGCCGCCGCCCTGCGAGCCGGAAGCGTCGATGCTGCCGCCCATCACGCCGACGTTCTGGTCGGACAGCAGCTGCACGCTGCCGCCGTGCACGCCACTGGCGTCTATGCTGCCGCTGCTGACGGTGTTGCCGCCGCTGCCGACCAGGCGCACCACGCCGCCATCGGTGCTGATGCCGTGGGCGTCGATCACGCCCGTGTTGTTGACCAGGTTGGTGAACAGGTCCTTCGCGGCCGAGGCCTGCAGCACCACGGTGCCGCCGTCGGCCTGCAGGCGGCCGTTGTTCGCCACCGCGGCTTCGTCGTTGCTCAGGCGCTGCTGCAACGCGCCGGTGATCTGCACGTTGATCAGGCCGTTGCCGTCGAAATCCAGCACCGCCTTGTCGGCACCGTCGAGGTTGATGCGGCCGTAGTTCGCCACGATCAGGCCGTCGTTCTCGACCTTGCCGCCGACCAGGCTTACCGAACCGCCGCTGGCGGCCTGGATGGTGCCGTGGTTGACGACGCCGGCGCTGCCACCGTGTGCGTCGAGGTTGAAATGGTTCGACAGGAAATCACTCGGCGTGAGGTCCAGCGTGCTCGCCACCAGGCCGCCCACGTTCAGCTGCGCGCTGCTGCCGAAGATGATGCCGTGGGTGTTGATCAGGAACACCTGGCCGTTGGAGTTGATGTGGCCGAAGATCTGGCTGGGGCTCTGGTCGAGGATGCGGTTGAGCGCCACCGCGTTGAACGAGGGCTGGTTGAACAGCACCGTGGCGTCCTTGCCCACGTTGAAGCTCTGCCAGTTCAGCGCCAGCAGCGCCGAGTTCTGGTTGATCACGGTATTCACGCCGTTCTGCGCGATCGAACCCGAACCGCCGACCACCACGCCGCCGATGGGCGTGGTGCCGGGCGCCACGCCGCCGGCAACGGCGGCCAGTGCGCCGCCGCAGAACGACACCGAACCGAGCGCCACCGCCAGGCTGAGCGCCAGCCGTTGCTGCCGCAGCCGCGGCAGGGCCATCGGCGGCATTGCCCCGGCCTGCTGACGGGAGCTGCGCTGGGCCGTGCGGGAAATCGTGTTCATGATCGTTGTCCGTCCGAGATCGTGGTACGTCAGAACGTGAGGTCGAAGCGTCCGTAGACGTGATAGCCGTGCCGGTCCGAGGCATCCTGGTTGCCCAGCGGCACCGCGCCGTCGAAGTGGAACTGGAGGTGGTGCCAGTACGGCAGGCGGAAGATGAAGCCCGCGCCGACGCCGCTGTAGGTCACCGGCTTGAGGCCGGTGGCGCGTTCCTTCGCCACCGGGAAACCGCGTGCGTAGTCGAGGAAGGTTTCCAGCTCCAGCAGCTCGCGCCACGGCCGGCCGCGGAACGGCGAGGTCTTGTTGGCGAAGCCCGGCGCGTCGACGTGGTATTCCAGCGCGGTGTAGTAGCCGCGGGCGCTCAGTGCGTCGGCGATCGGATAGGCGCGCACGCTGTCGGGGCCGCCGATCGCGAACTGCTCCAGCGGCGCCAGCACGTCGTTGCTGTACTGCCCGTTGAACTTGAAATACAGCCGCTGCGTGGGGGCGAGGAACTGCAGGCGGGTGTACGAGATCCGCTCGGACAGGAAGCTGCTGGCATGGTCGGGGCTGACCAGGTCCGGCTGCTTCGAGTCGTCGCTGATCGACTTGCGCACGGCCACCTGCAGCAGGTCCACACCGTGGAAGCGCTTGTCGGTGTGTTCCATGCCGAAGCCCAGCTCGGCCACGTCGAAGCGTTCGTCGGACAACGGGAAGTCGAAGCCGCCCAGCTTCAGCTTCGACTCCTCGCGGATGTAGTGCAGCGAGCCGAGCAGCTTCAGGTCGTCGGTGTTGACGAACTTCCAGTCGGCGCCGGTGAAATACGACGAACTCGGCCCCTTCACGTTGAGCCTGGCGAACTGGCCGGAGTTGATCTGCAGCTCGCTGCGGGTGGCACCCGCCACCGCGCTGAGGCCCGGCACCACCACCGTCGGCGCGCGGTAGACCAGCGAGCCGTAGACGTTCTGGCTGGGGTCCAGCGCGTAGTTGACGTTGGCGGCGAGGCTGTCGCCGATGCCCAGCGGGCTGTTCCAGGTGATGCCCGCCTCGGCGCGGTAGCGGCCGGTGAGCGCGGTGCCGTAGTTGTTCGCGCCCAGCGTGATGGTGTACGGCCGCGGCGCCTCGCGCGCCACCATGATGAGGTCGGTGGCGCCAGTCTGTTCGCCCGGCTGGAAGGTGGAGGTCACCGACACGCCCGGCAGGTCGCGGTCGTACAGCAGCGCCGTGTCCACGTCGCTCTTCTGCAGCGCCTTGCCGCGCAGCTTCTCCGCCGGCGCCGCGATCACGCCGGGGTGGTAGCGCCTGGTGCCCTTGACGATGATGCGGCCGATCTTTCCTTCCAGCACCTGGATGCGCACGATGCGGTCGTCGCCCACCGTCTGCGCCGGCAGGAAGGCGGTGGCCACGATGAAGCCGGCCTTGCGGTAGCGCTGGGTGATCGCGTCGGCCACGCCCTGCAACTGGTCGAAGCCGAGCTTCGCCGGCTGCCCGGCGCCGCCGCCGAGCTTGCCGAATTGCGCATCCGCCAGCGCCTGCATGCTGGCCGGCGTGATGCCGGCATCCTTGTGCTCGCCCACGCCGTCCACGTGGAAGCCGCTCACCGCGATCTGCTGCGTCTGCGCGCTGCCGACATCGCGGTCCTTGAGCGGCGGCACCACCCGGTCGGAGGGCGCCGCGGGCACCGGCGCTGCGGCTGGCGGCGTGGCAACCGCCGGCGTCTGCGCCGCGGCCGCGACGGCCGCCTGGCCGGCCGCCGCTGCTCCATGCACGGTGTAGGCCACCACCTGGTCGGGCAGGTAGGCGTGCGCGTCCGGATAGCCGGCCTTGTGCAGGGCCAAGGTGATCCGGTCGGCCAGGGCCTGCAGCTGCACCATGGTCAGCGCGGCCGGATGGCCGTCCGCCGCCAGCGTCTGCTGGTATTCGCGGTCGATGATGCCCTGCACGGCGGTCTGCGCGGCAGCTCCCGCCGCAGCCGACACGCCGCTGACGAGGATCTGCGGCGGACTTCCCCCGGCCGCCTGCGCCCAGGCCTCCCCGGTTCCCAGGACCAGCGCCAACGCTGCTGCCAGACAGACCCTGCGCACGGCATTCCCCTTGATGATCGATGACGCACATGCACGGGTGCCGGCGGCGCCCGTGCCATCCCGTGGTTCGGCCATGAGGGCTCGATGGCGGGCGCCGGACCGCCTCCGGTCCGGATCCACGATCGTCGAAACCAGACCGTCCCGGGGATGCTCTGATCAACCCCAGCGCAGGCGGCATGATGCCCAGAGGGTTCGCAGATGGTCGTGCGTGGCGCAGTCCAGACTGGTGGTCTGGCAAGACGCGCGCGGCGATATGCGGACCCTCTGGGCATCACCTCGTCATTTGCATTCAAGAAGTTGAGGCCGGTCTGTCTGCCCGCATCCCTTCCTCGCTCCTCAAGGCCGTGGCCATCCATGGCCACTCCCCGCGTACGGCCCGCCGTCTCGACAGGCAACCAGCCTGCCTTCGACGACGTGCCTGCGGGCTGCGAACAGACAGACCGGTGACGCCTGCACTGGGGTAGACCAGAGCATCCCTTGATATTCAAATGCGCAAAACGGCGGCTTTTCCGGTCACGCCGCGCGGACCGGATGCGCGAGTTGCGGAGTGCTCCTCAGTTCGCCCGCAGCAGCCAGTACACGAGCAGCGCGCACAGCACCAGGCCGAGCGCGAAGGCCAGCAGCGGTTTCCAGGCCACGGCATGTCGGGCGGCGAAGGGCGCCGGCTGGGACTCGGCCGGCGCGACCGCCGCCTGGGCCACGCGCCCGCCCTGCTGGGTGACCCGGGTACGCAAGGTGTTGCGGGCGGTGATGCCGTGGCTGTCGCACAGCGAGCCGAGCAGCTGGCGACGCCGCTTGCGGTATTCCTCGCGGTTGATCCGCCCGCTGTAGTGGGCCTCGTCGAGGACACGCAGCCCCTGGTTGACCCGTCGTTCCCGCTCGCTCATTTCAGCTCCCGCAGCACCCGGAACCCGACATCTTTCTGCGCACCGCCATTGTCGCTCCGATGGCTGTCCACCGTGCAATCGGACCAGTAGCTGTTGTAGCTGCCGCCGCGCACGATCACGCCGCCGCCGCTGGTCACCCACTCCCAGACGTTGCCGGTCATGTTCACCAGTCCCCAGGGATTCGGCTCGCGGCCCAGCGCGGAAATCGGTCCGCCGCTGCTGTCGTCGCTGGAAGACGGCGGGATGCAGTTGCTGTCCGGCGACTGCTTCCAGCCGCCACTGGCGTGCGCTGCGTGCATCCACTCGGTGTCGCTGGGCAGGCGGTAGGTGTAACCGCTGGTGCTGCTCAGCCACTGCGCGTAGGCCCTGGCCTGGGCCAGGCTGATGTTGCTCACCGGCAACTGGCCGTCGCTGTCGGACACGCCGGCGCAGGCATGGCTGGCGCGGCAGTAGCGGTTGAATTCGCTCACCGTGACCTCGGTGCGCGACATCGCATACGGCTTGCCGCCGCCGATGCCGGGAATCACCACCAGGGCCGGCCCGCGGCCACTGGCACCCAGGGTGTCGACGCAGGCGCGGCCCTTGCCGGCCAGGTCCGGACGCGCGCAGGGATCGTTGCCGGCCACGGCGGCGGTCGGCGCCGCATTGCCGGCCGTCGCGGCCGCGGGCTTGGCGGCGCCGCCCGGAGCAGCCTTGGTCGCCGCCGCCTCGGTTGGCGCATGGCCGGGCGCGACGGCGGCCGGTGCGGTGGGCGCAGCCGGCACGGGCGCGGCGGGCGCCGCCGCCGCCGCTGCAGCGGTCGCGCTCGGCTTGAGGCTGTCCAGCAAGGCGGCCAGGCTGCCCTGCGCCAGGTGGCCGTGCTGCTTCAGCTCGGACTCCAGCTCATCCAGACCCTGCGCATCGGCCTTGCGCGCGGCGGCCAGTTGGCTGCGCAGGCGCTGGTAGTCGGCATCGGCCAGCGGTTGGCCGTTGGCCTTCAGCAGCGCGGCGGCCAGTTCGTAGCGCGCCTGCGCATTGCGCAGGTCGCTGCGGTTGCCCAGCGCCTTCAGGCCCTGCGTCAGCAGGCTGGATGCGGCCTGGTACTTGCCGCGCTGGAACGCATCGTCGGCCTGTCCCAGATAGGCCGAGGCCACCAGTTGCGGACCCTCCTTGGCGAGGAAGGGATGGTCCGGCTGCAGGCTGCGGATGCGCGTCAGCGATTCCAGCGCTTTGGCGCTGTCGTCGGCCGCGGCCGCGCGCCGCACCGACTCGATGCGCGTGGCCACCTCGGCCGTAGCTGCCTCTTGATCGAGTTGTGCCTGCGCCTGGCTCTGCAGCGCGGTCAGCTTGTCGCGCTGGGCCAGCAGCGGCGCCGACTGCGGCGCGTACTGCAGGCCGAAGTTCACCAGCGCCAGGTCCTGCGGCAGGTGCATGGCATCGGTTTGCTGGCCCGCACTGCCGGCGATGGCGGCGCCCAGCGCATCCACCAGCTTGCGCGTTTCCGGCGACTGGTCATGCTGCAGCACCGCCATCGCGGCGGACACCGACTGCTGCCACTGCGCATTCGCCGATGGCGCGGCCACCAGCGCGGCCAGCGCGCTGCGCGCCTGCGGGATGCCCTGCACCGGCGCACCCGGCGCGGGCGCCGCCGCGGCCGGTGCAGCGGTGGCGGCGAGCGCGGCCAATTGCGCCCCGCGCTGCTTCAGCCGCGACGAGTCCGGGAACAACCGCGTGGCGAGCGCGAGCCGCTGGCGCGCCTCGTCCACGTGGTCGGCGCTCAGCGACTGGCCGATCGCGATGTCGTACTTCAGCTCCAGCTCGGCGTTGTGCAGCAGCGCACTGTGCGGATCGATCGCGCGGATGCGGTCCAGCGTGGCCACCGCGTTGTCGGGCTGGCTCTCGAAGATCGCGCCGGCGGCGATGCGCTGCGACAGCTCGGTGTCCAGCGTGTTGAGCAGGTCGTTCTTCTGCTGGGTCACCGCGGTGCGCCGGGTATCCAGCTTGGGCGAATACAGCTTCAGCTGGTCGCGCAGCTGGAACACGTGCTGGGCGCCGGGGAAGTCGTAGCGCCCCTGGGCCGGATTCCAGTAGGCGTCGATGCGTGCGAGCAGGAAGTTCTGGATCGCCTCGCCCTGGTCCAGCACCAGCCGCTTGCGGTCGTCCTCGCCGAGGCCGTCCAGCGCCTGCATCGCCTCGTTCTCGTTCGCGTAGTGGTGCGGGTTGCCGGCGGCGAAGCGCGCAATCACCTGCGACAGGTGGTGCTGGTGCAGGTAGCTGAGCGTGCCCCAGGTGCCGCCCGCGATCACCACGGCGGCGACCGCGCCGTAGCCCAGCCACGGCACCAGCCGCTCGCGCAGGCCGATCTCGCGCAGGCCGTCGATCAGCGCGCCCGCGTTCTGCAGGCGCTGCTCGGCATGGAAGGCCACCGCGTCGCACAGCGCCTTGTACTGGCGCCGGGTCAGGCCCGGCACCGGCGGCGGCTTGCGCCCTTCCTTCAACGCGACCTCGGCGCTGACCTTGTCGAACGGGTGCTTGCCGGTAAGCAGCTCGAAAGTGACGCAGCCCAGCGCGTAGATGTCGTCGGAGGGCGACGGCTCCTTGCCCTGAATCATCTCCAGGCTGGCGTAGGCCGGCGTCAGCGCGCCCAGCGTGCCGGCGTCGAACACCGTCTCCTCGCCGGTAGCCTCGCTGAGGTGCTTGCCGGCGCGGGCGATGCCGAAGTCGAACACCTTGGGCACGCCTTCGCGCGTCACCATCACGTTGCCGGGCTTGAAGTCGGAATGCACGATGCCGGCCGCGTGCGCGCGCTTCAGCGCCCAGCCCATGCCCTCGATCAGCGGGCGCGCCTCGGCCAGCGGCATGCCGTGGTAGGCGCGCTCGCGGATCAGCGTACGCAGGTCGGTGCCGTCGATGTACTCCATCGTCATGAAGACGATGGTGCGATCCTTGTCGAAGTCGTAGACGCGCACGATGTTGTCGTGCGCGAGCAGCTGCGCGCGGCGCGACTCGCGCTGCAGCGCGATCAGCGAATCGGGGTGGCGGCGGAACTCGTCGTTCAGCACCTTCACCGCCACGTACGGATCGCGGTCGCGCGCCTCCACCTTGCGCTCGTCGCGCGCAAGGTAGACCACGCCCATGCCGCCGCGGCCGATCTCGCGTTCCAGCAGGAAGCGGCCCTTCAGCAGCATGCCCACGGTGGCGTAGTCGCCGCCTTCGGCCTCGGCCACCTTTTCCCAGCTGGAGCGGTTGAAGCTGCTGCTGGAGGCGGTGCCCTGGGTGCCGGTGACGGCGGTGGCCTGCGGCGCATCGGCCGCGGGCGGACGCGAGGCGGGCGCGACCACGGTGGCATCCGCGTCAGCCGATGGCGCCGGCGGACGCGAGGCGGGCTGCACCATCGTCATCTCGGCATCCGGCGGCGGCGCGGCCGCGTGGCTCCCCACCTGCACCCGGGTCACCTCGTCGTCCGGCACCACGGGCGGCGCGGAGGACGGCGGCTGCAGGCTGCGCAGCTTCGCGACGAGCGCGCGCGCCAGCGTCGGCTCGATCCGGCCATCGGCCGCCATCGCGTCGAGCAGCGCCTGCTCCTCGCGCAGGGCATCGTCCGGCAGCGCGCCGCGCGCGGCCAGCGCCTCGAACAGCCCTGGCAGCGAGAGCCGCTTGGTCTGGTAGTCGGCAATCAGTTCGGCGATGGAACTCATGGGCAGCGGTCTTGCATGTCAGTCCAGGGATGGGGGGATCGTGTCGGGGGCGTCGCCGCGGAATGCGCGCCGAACCATGTGCGTGTTCCGCGCATCAGCCGACCACCAGCATGGGCACGTCGTTGGTGCGTACCTTCTGGCCGTCCATGTACAGCGTCGAGCTCATCTTGTAGCGACCTTCCTGGATGCCCTTGGGCAGGTTGAAACCGAAGCTGCTCTCGTACTCGCCGGTGCCGTTGATCGCGTCGACGTCCTTGGTGGCGGTGGCCAGTTGCTTGCCGTCGGGCGAGTACAGGGTCAGCTGTTCCTTCAGCTGGGGCGGCACGTCGTGCGCACCGCGCAACAGGGTGACGCGCGATTGCATCTCCACCTTGCCGCCGCCCTGCACCGTGCCGCCCGGAACCAGCGCGCTCTGGTAGGAATCGATCGTGTTGGCCGCGGGCAAGGCACCGCGCTGCTGCCGGTACTGCGCCTCCACCGCCTGCGCGTCGCGAACCCGCCGGCTGTGGTAGTTGTATGCCATGCAGGCGAACGCGCCGACGCCGGCGCCGATCGCCGCGCCCGCCAGGTGCCCCTTGCCCTTGCCGAACAGCGAGCCGGCGAGCGCGCCGATGGCGCCGGTCACCACCGGATTGCATTCCTGCGCCGTCGTGCTGCCGGTGCCGGCGTTTGCAGTGGCCGCACCCGGCGTGCCGAGGCCGCCCATGTCGGCACAGCCGCCGAGCAGGGTCACCGCGATCGCCATCGCCGGGAGTCCCGTGCCGCGAAATTCGTGTGCATGCATGACCGCTCCTCCTTCAGTTGATCGTGATGTTGCTCATCGCCCGCTGCTGCGCCTGCTGGGCACGTTGCAGCAGTTGCCTGGCCCCAGTATCCCCGGGAGCGATCTGCAGTGCGGCCTTCGCGTTGGCAATCGCCGCGGAATACTTCTGTTGCGCGTAGTTCTGCTCGCCTTCCCGCAGCAGCTCCGCCACCACCTTGCGCATCCGCGCCGCGTCGGCGTCGGGACGTACCGCGACCGCGGCTGGCGTCGCGGCCGGCGGCGAAGCGGCGGCGGCCACCGGCGGGGACGATGGATTTGCCGGCGTCGCCGACTGCTTCGGCTGGTCCAGGTCGTGTTTTTCCTTGTCCACCGCGAGGCGCCTGAGCTCCAGCTGCGGCAGGAACAGGTGCAACTCCGCGGGCAACGCGAAGACCCGGCTGGCCGCGGCGTAATCGTGCCGCCCCCGCGCCGGATTCCAGTACGCATCCACGCGCTCGAGCAGGTACGACTGCACCACGTCGCCATGCGCCAGCACCAGCTGCCGTCGCCCGTCCTCGCCCAGGCCGGCCAGCGCGGCGAACGCCTGGGTCTCGTTCGCGTAGCGATGGGCATCGCCGGGCTGGAAGCCGGCGACGACCTCGGCCATCTGCCGGGCGCGCCACTGGCCCAGCGCGAACCAGCCGCCGGCCAGCAGCAGCAGGATGCCGGCCAGCGCATAGGCCAGCGGTCGGCCGGCGCGTTCGCGCAGGCGGATGTCGCGCAGGCCCTCGACCAGCGCTTCGACGCTCTTCGGCCGCTGCCCGGCATGGAACGCGACGCTGTCGCACAGCACCTTGTACTGGCGCCGGGTCAGGCCCGATACCGGCGGCGGCTTGCGTCCTTCCTTCAACGCGACCTCGGCGCTGACCTTGTCGAACGGGTGCTTGCCGGTGAGCAGCTCGAACGCCACGCAACCCAGCGCGTAGATGTCGTCGGAGGGCGACGGCTCCTTGCCCCGGGTCATCTCCAGGCTGGCGTAGGCGGGAGTGAGCGCACCCAGCGTGCCGGCGTCGAACACCGTCTCCTCGCCGCTGGCTTCGCCCAGCCGCTTGGCCGCCCGCGCGATGCCGAAGTCGAACACCTTGGGCACGCCCTCGCGCGTCACCATCACGTTGCCGGGCTTGAAGTCGGAATGCACGATGCCGGCCGCGTGCGCGCGCTGCAGCGCATGGGCCATGCCCTCGATCAACGGGCGCGCCTCGGCCAGCGGCAGGCCGTGGTAGGCGCGCTCGCGGATCAGCGTGCGCAGATCGGTGCCGTCGATGTACTCCATCGTCATGAAGACGATGGTGCGGTCCTTGTCGAAGTCGTAGACGCGCAGGATGTTGTCGTGCGCCAGCAGCTGCGCGCGGCGCGACTCGCGCTGCAACGCGATCAGCGAATCGGGATGGCGGCGGAACTCGTCGTTCAGCACCTTCACCGCCACGTAGGGATCACGGTCGCGCGCCTCCACCTTGCGTTCGTCGCGCGCAAGGTAGACCACGCCCATGCCGCCGCGGCCGATCTCGCGTTCCAGCAGGAAGCGGCCCTTCAGCAGCATGCCGACGGCGGCGACCTCGGCATCCGCCGCCACCATCCGCTCCAGATCGGTACGGCTGAAGCTGCCGATGGAGGCGGTCGGGTGCGTGCCGGTGGCCGCGCCGACCGACGCATCCGGTGGCGTCGTGGCCACGGGCGCCACCCGCGTGACGTCCCCGGCAGATGGCTCGGCAGGCGGTCCGGCAGGCCGCGATGCCGGCTCCACCCGGGTGGCTTCGGCGTCGCGCGGCAGGTCGGCGGCATGCGCATCGACCTGCACCCGGGTGGCCTCGTCGTCGACCGGCGCCTGCAGCGTGCGCAGCCTGGCGACCACTGCCTTGGCGATCGCCGGGTCCAGCCGGCCGTCGGCCGCCATCGCCTCGACCTGCTCCAGCTCGGCGCGATGCTCGTCCGCCGTCGCCGCACCGCGTGCACCGAGCGCATCGAACAGCCCCGGCAGCGTGAGCCGCCGGGCCTGGAAGTCGTCGAGCAGTCGGAGCAGAGCCGTCATCGGCGCGACCCGTCCATCAATCCTGCAGCCGCACGATCACGGCGGAAATGTTGTCGCGCGCGGCGCGCTGCAGCGACAGGTCGAACAGGCGCGCCAGCAGCATCGACGGGTCGGGCAGCTGGCGGCATTCGCGGTCGAGCTCCTCGTCGCCCAGCTCCTTGTTGATGCCGTCGGAACAGAGCAGGAACTGCGTGCCGGGGCGGTTGCTCGCCACCACCCAGTCCATGAACAGGCGCTCCTCGGCGCCCACCGCGCGGCTGAGCACGCCGGCGCCGGCCTGCGCCGTCGCCGTGCCGCCGCCGAACTGGGTGACATCGTCCTTGGTGCCGTGCACGTGGTCGCGGGTGATCTGGCGCAGCTGGCCGTCCTCGTTGCAGTAGGCGCGGCTGTCGCCCACCCAGCCGCACAGCATGAAGTCCTTGTCGTGCACCAGCAGCACCACGGTGGAGCCGATGATGTCGCTGCCGCGCTCCAGCGCGGTGGCGATCAGGTCGGCGTTGATCTGCTGCAGGCAGTCCTCGATCGCCTCGATGAAATCGAACACGCCGCCCGTGCGCGGCAGCGCGCCCAGCCGCTCGACGATCATCTGGCTGGCGTAATCGCCCGCGGCGTGGCCGCCGAGGCCGTCGGCGACCACCCACAGGCCGACGTCGTCGCGCAGCAGGATCGAGTCCTCGTTGTGTCGGCGCACCTTGCCGGTCTCGGTGCGGCCGGCGGACTGGTAATGCAGGGTCATGGCTGCACCTCGATCACGGCCAGCGGCCAACCGGCCGCGTGGATTCCCAGCCCGGCCGCAGCGGCGATGTGCGCGCACGCGGCATGCGGCGACGGCAAGGCCAGCGCCTCGGCCAGCAGCGACGCCGGCAGTTCCGCCAGCTTGCGGGTGGCCAGCAGCAGCAGGCGGTCGCCGGTGTCGATCTCGCGGACGATCTCGTCGCAGATCGGTTGCGCGGGCGCGCCCAGCCCCGGCGCCACCGCCGAGGTGCGGCTGAACAGCAGGTCGTCCAGCTCGCCGCCCAGCCCCGCGCCATCGGCCGACAACTCGTCGCCGCCGGCGGCGAACAGCGGATGCAGCTGGCCGGCGCGCCAGTGCCAGGCGCTCGCGGTGCCGATGCGCAGCAGGTCGGCCCAGCGCCCGGTGACGCGCACCGCGATCACCGCGCCGTCCTCGTGCACCGGCTCGGCGTGGTCCTCGGCCAGCTGGCGCAGGCGCGTGTGCAGCACCAGCAGGCGCGTGCGCAGCGCCTGCATGCCGGCGACGAAATCGCTGGGCACGAAGCGGCCGATCAGTTCGCTGACCGACGCGGCCGCCTGCCGGCGCGGATCGGGCGCGCCGTCGTCGGCCACCACCATGGTCAGCGCGCAGTCGTAGCGATGCAGCACGCGCGCGCCGCCCACGTCGGCGGCGCGCTGCGTGGTCTCCGCCGCACCGGGTTCGACCGCGTCCAGATGCGGCGCCAGGTCGGCGAACAGTTCGGACAAGTCGTCGGGCAAGCGCACCGGCGTAGGTGCCGGCATCGTGGCCGCCGGCATCGACGCGGTCGCCGGCGCCGCAGGCGCTGGCGGCGTGCGCAACGCGGTGGCGGCACCCGGTGTCTGCAAAGGCACGTCGGCATGCGCCGCGTCGAGCATGCCGGCATGCGCGGCCGGCTCGGGCAGGCCGCGGCTGACCACCACGCCGGGCGGCATCCGCGGCGCGCCCGTGGTCCACCACAGCGCATGCCCCGGCAACGCCGACAACCCGGCCCACAGCGCGGATAGCCACGCCGTATCGACGAGCGTCGGCAGCGGCAGGCGCCAGAGACCCGCACTGCCCCAGTCGGGCTGCGGCACGACGGCATCCGCGGCAACCGCCGCGGCAAGCAGGTCCGGCAGCGCGACGACGCGTGCATCGAACGGCTCCACGCCCTCGCCGCTCGCCTGCGCCTTGCGGTGCGCGCGTTCGGCGGCGGCGAACCAGGCATCATTGCGCAATGCCGCCGTGGTGGCGGCTTCATCCGCGAGCGGCGCGGCGATCACCATCGGGAAGCAGCGCCCCACCCGGTCCGTCGCCGCCCCGGTCACGCCGGCCCAGGCCAGCTCGCCGCAGATGCCCGGCGCCAGCACGAAGCGCCACACCGCGGCATCGCGCCAGGCCTGCGGCCAGTCGTCGCCCAGCCGCGCGCGGCTGGCGCTTACCGCCTGCTCGAAGTGGCGATCCCACACGTCCACGAAAGACGCCGGCAAGCGGCGCTGCACGAAGTCGCCAGTGCCTGGAAGTTTGCCGAAAAAACCCGCCCCTGTCGGATTCGGCATGCAGTCACCCCCCGCACCGGAAACGTTGCACTTCGGTGTTGAGGAATGGGTTCTTCAGGTTGCTGGCCTGGATCGTCAGCTTCGCCGTCTTGCCGCCGAAGTTGAAGCTGGCGAGGAAGCTCAGGTCCGACTGCTTCTGCAAGTGCGCCGCCTGCAACGCGCGGAAGAACGCCCAGTCGCCCTGGTAGTCGAAGGTACTGAGCAGGGTGCCCGAGCTGTCCCAGGCGGAGACCGTGACATGGCCCGGCTGCGGCCCCGGCCATTTCATCGCCATGCTGGTGGCGCCGCCGGGCTGGTAAGTGAACTTCTGGCCGTCCACATCGAACTCCAGCTTGCCGATGCCGGGATCCAGCAGCGGCGCCTGCACGGTGAAATCCACCTCGGGCTGGTTGCCGTTGCGGAAATACATCTGGCGGATGTCGTCGGCCATCTGCGCCTGCGCCAGGATGCCCGGCGGGCCGGCCACCGCACCGGGGCCGGTCTTCCACTGCCAGTTGCGGCCGCTGGCGTCGACCAACTTGGACAGGGTCTGCTTGTTGAAGCTGTCGAAGCTGCCGCCGTTGCCGAACAGCTCGCCGAAGTTCTGCAGCGGGATGTCGGTGCGGCTGTCCGGCGCGAACGGGTAGCGACCGCGCACGAAGCTCGCGCAATCCTTGCCCACCGCCTGCTGGAACTGGTCGCCCAGCGCGCCCTTGGTGCCGCTGGCCACCAGCGAGGCGCTCTTGCCGGTGAGCGAAGCCACCCAGCCGGACACCGGGGCCGGCAGTTGCGACGCCTGCTGCTGCGCCAGCAGCAGTTGCGGGTTGGGCTGGCCGGCGGCGTTGCTGAAATCGGTCATGGTCAGCAGCGTCTTGCTCAACTGGTCGAGCGCCTGCAGCGTCTGGTCGATCGGCGCGGCGCCCGGCGCACCGGCGCTCAACTGGTCCAGCGTGGCGAAGTGCGCGCTGATCGCCGCGCCCGGCTGCTCCGCGGGCGCGGCGGCAGCACCGCCGCCCGACGAGGCCAGCGCGCGGGCCAGCGCGTTCTGGGTGAGCTTCTGCGCCGCCTTCTTCTCCGCCGCCTGCTGTGCGCCGGCCAGCGCCTTGTCCTCGCCGCTCTGCGGCGGCGCCTTCAGCATGTCGCTGGTGTTCTCGCGCACCGTGTTCAGCAGCGCCTTCAGCGGCGAGCTGGGCCCGGACAGCTTGGCGGCGATCGCGCTCGCATCCTGGATGCTGGCGACCGGCTGCAATTCGAGGTCGGCGAGCAACCCGTCCCAGGCCTTGATGTAGTCCTGCTCGTACAGCGCCAGCACCTGCTGGGTGAGCCGGGCCTTCTGCAGGGCGTCGATCTTCGTGGCGCCGAACACCCAGTCGTCCTTGGCGAACTGGTCCACCGCCTGCGCGACGCCCTTGCTCGCCTCGTACTGGAACATCGGCTGGGTGTACAGCGCCGGGATCGGCTCGGACAACGCCGCGCCGCTCTTGCGGACAAACACGTTGCCGAGCAGGCCCAGCGCCTTGTCCAGCTGCAGCGGCGGGTAGTCCGTGCTGCCCGCGCCGAGCTTGAGGCTGCCGTAGATCAGGGTGGGCAGGTCGGCGGTGCGCAAGGTGTTGCGCGCCTGCTCGACCAGGGTCTGGTCCAGGCTCAGCGCACGCAGCCGGCCCGGCTCGGCCACCAGCGCATGGAAGTGCTTCGCCAGCGCCTGCTGCAGCACCGGGTCGCCCGGGAACACCTTGCGCCACTCGATGTCGGTGAGCGCGGCCAGCTCGTCGGCGTTCTGGTGCTGCGGTTCGCCCAGCATCAGGTAGCCCTTGAGGTAGTAGTACAGCGCCTGCGGATCGCCGGCGTTGCCGGTGAGCCCGCTGCGGAACTGCGCGGCCACACCCGGCAACAGCAGGCCGTTCAACTCGCGCAGGTAGGCGTCGTGCACCTCCTCGCCCACCGCGCCGCCCTGGTAAAGGCCGAAACGCATGCCCATCGGCACGTGCGCCTGGTACTTGTTCGCCGCGTCCTGCACGGCGGACAGGCCTTCCAGCCGAGCGAGCACGCGGGCGAAATATTCCTTCTGGGTCGTGGCGCCGGCGACATCGCTCTTCGCCGGGTAAGCCTGCAGCGCGGTTTGCACCTGGCCGAGGTAATCGCGGTTGCGCCCGTAGCTGGTGCCGAAGCCGACCAGCAGCAGCACGGTCAGCAGCAGCACGCCCGCGTAGGAGGCGATCTGCAGCAGCACCTTCTGCCGCTCCAGCGCGGGATTGGTGCCGGCGAAGCCCGACTCGCCGAACAGCACTTCCTTCAGCAGCCGCTCGACGAAGAAGGTGCGCCGCTGCGCGCCGGGCACGTGCAGCTGCGCCGCGTCCACGCCGAAGGTGCGCGCCACTGCACCCATCATGCGGTCGATCGGCGTGCCTTCCTGGGTGCCCGAGGTGAGGTAGACGCCGCGCAGCAGCGGCGGCGCGGCATAGGCGTGGCCGGTGAACACGCCTTCCACGAAGCGCCGCGCGATCTCGCGCAGCGCGGCCAGCTGCTGGGGGAACGAGAGGATCGCCGCGCGCCGGTTGCGGTCGCGCTCGGCATGCAGGCGGTCGAGGATGCGCGTATCGAGCTGGCGCAGCAGCAGGTCGAACTCCTCGCCGAAACGCTTGGGCGCGCTGCCGTCCATCGTCGCGTCCAGCGGGAACGAGAAACCCCACACCTGGCTGCGCAGTTCCGGGTTGAGGTCGTCGAAGAACTCGCCGAAGCCGGCGACCAGATCGCACTTGGTGAAACTGAGGTACACCGGCACGCCGATGCGCAGGTGCGTGGCCAGCTCGTCCAGCCGGCGCCGGATCGCCTGGATGTGTTCGGCGAGGCCGGCCTCGTCCAGCGTGAGCAGGTCGGACATGCTCATCGCGATCACCACGCCGTTGATCGGCCGGCGCTTGCGGTACTTGCGCAGCAACTGCAGGAACTCGCCCCATGCCGAGGCATCGGCGGCGCGGTCGGAATCCTGCATGGTGTAGCGGCCGGCGGTGTCGAGGAACACCGCCTCGTCGGTGAACCACCAGTCGCAGTTGCGGGTGCCGCCGACGCCGCGCAGCGCCTCCTTGCCGAAGCGTTCGGACAGCGGGAAGTTGAGCCCGGAGTTCTGCAGCAAGGTGCTCTTGCCCGAGCCCGGCGGGCCGATCACCACGTACCACGGCAGCGCATACAGGTTGCCGCCGCGGCGGGTCTTGCGCAGCGTATCCACCGCCTCCTGGAAACGCGCCTGCAGCTGGCTGCGCTCGGCCGCGCTGCGCTGGTCGCCGTCGCCGGCCTGGGCACCCTGCCCGGCCAGTTCGCCGGACATCTGCTGCGCCTTGCCGCGCGCGCGCCATGCGCGGATCTGCAGGATCGCCAGCCACACCACCACGATCAGCACGATCAGCAGCAGGCGCGCCGCCACGCCGGCCAGCGGCTGCGATGCGCCGATGCCCAGGTACGGACCGCCCACCCAGATCAGCACCGCCAGCAGCACGATGCCGACGAGGGTGATGAACCAGCCGGTTTTCAGCAAACTCAGAATCTTGGCCACTGGTTCAACCCTCGGGGATATACATGAGCTCCACGCGCCGATTGCGCGCACGATTCGCCGGCAGGTTCGGCGGCAGTGCGATCGGTTGCGAGTCGCCGGCGCCGCTGGCCTCGAGCCGGCCGGGGTTGTCCAGGCCTTCGCCGAGCACCTGCTGCACTGCACGCGCGCGCGCCGCGGACAACGCGAAGTTGTCCTTGAACTTCAGCGAGCGGATCGGCTGGTCGTCGGTATGCCCCACCACGATCACCCGCCCCGGCACCTGGTTCAGCGCCGCGGTGATCTTGTGCAGCAACGGCAACTCGGTATCGGCGACGTCCACGCCGCCGGAGGTGAACATGCCGGTGGCGGACAGCCGCACCAGCTCGCGGCCGTTGCCCTGTTCGACGATGGCGAGCTGGCCGGCCTGCTCTTCCGGCGCCAGCAGCTGCTTCAGCGTGGGATGCGCCGGCGGCGGATTGGTCTTGTCCAGCTGCTGGGCGGCCGGCGGCGTGGCGCCTTCCAGCCCGATCTGCGCGAGCTCGGCGCTGACCGGTGCAGAGCCCGTGTTCAATCGCGTGTGGAAATACAGGTAGGCACCCAGCAGCACGCAGGCCGCCGCGGCCACGATCACCCACAGCGGCACGTAGCGGATCAGCGGATTGCGCTTGTCCTGGATGCCGCGCCAGTGCGGCGCCAGTTCCTGTGCGGCCGGCGCGCGCTGCGCGCGGATGCGCCGGTACAGGTCTTCCTGGATGTCGGCCAGCTTGGCGCGCCCGCCCGCCTCGATCAGGTAGCGCCCGCCGAAGCCCAGCGCGAGACAGATGTACATCAGCTCGATCAGGTCGAGGTGGCGCGAGAAATCCGCGCACAGGCGTTCGAGGATCTGGAAGAACTTCGCGCCGCCGTAGGATTCGCCGTGGAAGGTCACCAGCAAGGTCTGCTGCGCCCAGCCGCTCTGCTCGCCCCACGGCGCATTGAGCACCGCCTCGTCGAGCATGGTGCACAGCACGTAGCGCGCGGCCAGCGCGGTCTGCTGGGCGATGTTCGCCTGCTGCGCGTGGGCCTCGAACTTGCGCACCTGGGCCACCGCCTGCTCGCGCAGATGGGTCGCGTCCGGCGGCGTGGCGCTGTGGCGCAGCTGCACCGCGAGCAGCAGCAAGGGGCTGGCCGCCTGCACCAGCGGGTTCATGCCGCCGCCGAGGAAGGCGCTGATCTCGGCCGGCGTAGCGGCCACGCCGCGCGGCGCGGGCGCAGGCGCGGCCACCGGCGGCGCGACCGGCGCGGGCGCAGGTATCGGCGCGGGCGCGGCGCCACGCGGGCGCACCACGGTGGCGTCGCGCATCGGATCGTCGTCAAACGGACCTTTCGGAGTATTCATTTCAGCCGCCCCTGATCGCCCAGAGCTGCAGGTCCAGCCCGGCGAAGCCGCTGCCGAAGTGGAACGCAATGCCGCCGGAGGTCTTCAGCTCGCGCCACATCGCGGCGTGGCGATCGAATTCGAAATACAGGTAGCCGGCGTTGTACGGGATCTGCCGCGGCGCCACCGGCATCGGCGACACCGGGATGCCCGGCAGCTGCAGGTTCACCAGGTCGCGGATCTTCTCCACCGGACCGATCTTCGACTGCGCAGGCAGTTGCCGGCGCAGCTCTTCGGATTTCACGTCGGCCTTCGCCGCCAGCACGAAGGCGGCGTTGTCGAGCAGGGTGAGATCCGGCACCACCGCCACCCACACGCCGAACTTGCGTTCCTGCAGCGGGATCGGGATGGCGGTCTGCTCCAGCACCGCGCTGAGGCTGGCGCGCAGCGCGGCGATCAGCGGCTCGAAGCTCTCGCGCAGCGCCTCGTGGCGATACGGCGGCAACGCGGGCGGCCGCTTGCCCGGCGCGGTGAACGTGGACAGTTCGCCAGCCATCGCCACCAGCGTGCGGTACAGCTCTTCGGGATGCAGCAAGGGTGCCTCGGCCAGATGCGCCACCAGCGGCTGGCAGCGGTTCACCACCTGCAGCAGCAGGAAGTCGGCGATCTCCGCCGCGCCGCCGCGGTCGGTGAGCGCGACGCGGCTGGCCAGCGCCTCGCCGCGCTGGTGCAGCAGACCGAGCAGCTCGGTGAGGAAGGTCACCAGCCGCGGCACCGCCTGGCAGGACAGGCCGGTGGGCATGAACGCATCGTCCAGCGTCACCCGGCGGTCGCTGCGGCATTCGACAATGCGCGCCAGCGGCATGCGGGTGAGCCCTTCCATCGGCTGCGACTGCGGCAGCAGGCGGCTGCTCATGCCACCCACTTCCAGCGGCGTCGCGCCGTCGGTGCTGCCGGAGGCGTCGCGCACCTCGGCTTCGCGCACGCGGAATCGAAAGAGTTTTTCCGCCGGCGCTTCCGGCCGCCCGCTGTCGGGCTGGGTGGGCGAGCGCAGCGGCAAGGTGAGGTAGACGGTCTGGTCGCGCCAGTTCGCGTCCACCTCCAGCGGCGGCGGCAGCGGGTCGTCGCCAGGCATCGCGAACGGCGTGCCGTCGGGGAAGATGCCGCGCGCGCGCTTGATGCCGAGCTTGCCGATCGCCAGCAAGTCGGCCTCCAGCTCCAGCTCGTGGAAGCCCCAGGCATGGGGGCGCAGGTTGCCGGCGCGCAGCTCGACGAAGCGCTCCAGGTAGCGCTCCTGCTGCTGCATGTGCTGGGGCCTGAGGAACAGCCCTTCGCTCCAGATCACCTTGTTGTTCTGCGTCATGCCGCTCGCTCGCTCATGGTTGTTCCGATTTGCCCCGGGTCAGGGGCGGCGCGCCTGTTCCGCCCGTCGTACCGACTTCAATCGCGCCAGCTGTTCCTCGTAGGCGCGCGCGAACTCGTCGCCGAACAGGCGGCGGAAGCATTCGTCGGGATTGCCCATCAACTCCTCGAAGTGCTCGCGATAGCGGTCCCAGTAGCGGCCCTTGCCGCCGAACGCCGCACGCTTGGCGCCGCCGTCGGCCTCGTGCTCGAAACGGTCGGGATTGAAGTGCACCAGCAGCGATTCGAAGGCGGCGCGCACGCCGGCCAGCATTGCCATCTGGTGACAGCGGATGTCCTCGAAGGCGTCCTGGAACGCGGCGCTGCCGGACAGGAAGGCCGGCCCGGTGGGCGCCAGGATGCGCTGCACCGCCTCGTCCGCGGTGGGCGCGAACTTCAGCGGGTTGTTCTCCGAGCGCTGGATGATGGTCACCGGCAGGCGGAAGGTGTTCTTGATCTCGGCGCGGGCACGCAGCACGTCCATCACGCCGTCGGCCACGATGTGCAGGATCTGCTCCAGCTCTGCCGGCAAGGCCGTCGCCGCCGGCGCGGCAAACGCAGCGGCCGCCGGTGGCGCGGCGGGTGGCACGACAGGCGCGGCCGGCTCCGCCTTGGGCGCGAAATCGCCCATGGTCAGGTCCCAGTTCTCCGGCAGCACCTGCGCCTGGCGTTGCACGTCGGTCACCGGCGGGCGGAAGTGGTCGGCGCTGCCAGCCGTGTGGTTCCAGCTGGGAATCGGCGCCGACTGCGGCGGCGCGGGCTCCGCCACCGGCGTCGCGTAGGGCGCGTCGAGGAAACTCAGCGGGTCGAGGTCGCCGCCGGCCGCGGCGGAGTCGGGTATCAGGCTGGCGCCCGCGGCGGCGGCGGCCGGCGCCGGCGCCAGCAGGTCGGACAAGCCGAAATCCAGCGGATCGCCCGGCAGCGGCGCCGGTGCCATCGCCGGTGCGGGTGCGGCCGGCGCCTCGGCGGCCTGGCCCGGCGCCTGCACCTGCACCGAGATCTCGAAGGTGTCGATCTGCAGGCGGTCGCCGTCCTTCAGCGCGGAGGGTTCGCCCCTGGGCAGCGGCGCACCGTTGAGCAGCATGCCGTTGGTGCTGCGGTCCTCGATGAAATAGATGCCGTTGAGGTAGCGCACCATCGCGTGGATGCGCGACACGCCGGGCGCGCCGAGCACCCATTCGCAATCCTCGGAACGGCCGATGCTGCCGCCAGCCTCCGGAAAGACTTTCCGGCTGCGGCTGCCGAATTGCGCGGCCTGCCGGCCGAGTACCGCCAATGTCAGCGTCTGCATCGACACGCTCAGGCTCCCTTGCCGCCCGCGCCGGCCGCTTCGCCGGTGCCGAGCAGGTTCAGGGCGCGGGCGACGAACTCGGCGCGGCGTGCCGCGAAATGTTCGGCCACCAGCGCCGCCATCAGGTTGATCGCCGCCACCGTGGCGCAGGCGGTGAGCTGCTCCGGCGGCGGCACCGGCGTTTCCTGCGCGCTCGGCGCCAGGCTGCCGCCCGACCAGCCGGCCGCCGCGGCGAGCCACGCGCCCAGCGACTTGTAGCCACCGGAATTCGCGAACTCGTAGGCGGCGCGGCGGTTGCTCTCGGTGGGTTCGCGCACCCACTTCTCCGCCAGCGAGGCGCCGGCCTTGTCCTCCAGTTCCAGCGGCTGGTCGCGCGCGCACTGGCACAGCCACGCCACCGCGTAGCGCTTGGGCAGCAGTCGCGCCAGCAGCTTCAGCGCGTCCTGCGCCGCGCCGGCGTCCAGCAGCGACTGCACCGCCGCCTGCGCCGTCATCTCCGGGCGCAGCCGCGCGCTGGCCTCGGACGACAGGCCCATCTGCATCGATGCTTGCAAGATCGCGGACATGGCCTGCCTCCTCAGCCGATCATCGTGATGCCGCCGCCGAGCTTCGCCATGCCGTCGCCGGTCAACGTCAGCATCGCCCCCTTCACCGTGGTCATCGCGCCGCCCTCCACGTTCATCATCGCGTCCGAATGCACCTTCACGCTGGCGCCGGCGCCGATGTCCACCGTGGCCTGCCCGGCCATCTTCACCGTGGCGTCGCCGGTGATCTTGATGTTGACGCCCTTGATCTCGATGTCGCCCGACGCCTTCAGCGTGATGCTGGAGGCGCCGCAGACCAGGTCGATCTCGGTGCCGGCGTCGAGCTTGAACTTCTGGCCGATCGTGGTGGTGCCGTTGGCGGTGACGTCGAGTTTGTCGTCGTTCTGCACGGTGACCTTGCGGTCGTGCTTGATCGTCTCGGTCTGGTCGTTGTCGACGGTGAGCGTCTGGTTGTTCTTCACCTCCACCGTCTCGTCGTGGTCGATCGTCACCACGTGGTCGTTCTCGACCTCCTCGTGCATGTCCTTCTGCGCGTGGATGATGAAGTCCTCGCTGCCCTGCTTGTCCTCGAAGCGCAGCTCGTTGAAGTCGTCGGTGCCGCCAAGCAGGCTGCGGCTCTTGATGCCGCTCTGGGTCTTGCTGTCGGGCAGGCCGTAGGGCACGGTGTTCGCGGCGTTGTAGACGCTGCCGATGATCAGCGGTCGGTCCGGGTCGCCTTCGAGGAAGCTCACCACCACTTCCTGGCCCACGCGCGGGATGCTCACCGCGCCCCAGCCCTTGCCGGCCCACGGCGAGGCCACGCGCACCGGGCAGGAGCACTTCGCGTTCGGCTTGTCCGGCATGTTCCAGTGGAAGTTCACCTGCACCCGGCCGTACTGGTCGACGGCGATGTCCTCGTCGGTGTCGCTGCCGGTGACGATGGCGGTCTGCAGGCCGGCGACCTTCGGCTTCGCCGTCCTGATTTCCTTGCGGAACGGAATGCTGCCCGGGATGGCGCGGAACTGGCACTGGAACTCGAGATGGTTGCCGCTGCCCGAGGCGTGGCCAGCGCCACGCAGATAGCTCTGGGTGGCGGTCAGCAGGTATTCCTGGTTGAGCTCCTGACGCGAGTAGTCGCTCAGGGTGAACAGGTTGCCGGCCTCCGCGCCGCAGGCGTCGGTGGTGCCGTGGTAACCGGAGCGCGCGGCGGTCAGCGCCTCGGCGCGCACGCTGGCGTAGTGCTGGCCCACGCTCGCGTCCCCGTGCGCGCCGGGGAAGTCGAAGGCGGTGTGGGTCGTCGTCGGCTGGTTGCCGTCGCTGGTGTGCGAGGAGAGCAGCGAGGCCTTGGGCGTGAGCGGGTTGTAGTCGGTCAGCTTGAAGGTGGCGCCGTCCACGCCGCGCACCGCCCCGAACGTGGCGACCGTCGCCGCCTTGCCCAGCGCACCGCCTGCACCGGCCGCGAACGGCACCTTCTTGAATTCGTCGATGGCGGCATGCGCACCCACGCCATCGGCCAGCACCATGGTGTGCTTGCTGCTGTCGTGGGTGAAGTAGTAGTAGATGCCTTCCTGTTCCATCAGGCGATGGATGAAGCTCAGGCAGTCTTCGCGGTACTGCACGCAGTAGTCACGCTGCGCGTAATTGCCGGTGAGACTGTTCTTCACGTCGGTGTAGCCGGATTCCTCCAGCAGCTTCTGGATGATGTCCGGGGCGGTCATCTCGGTGAAGATGCGGCAGTCGACGATCTGTTCCAGCAGCCACGGCCTGGGCACCAGGGTGACCGCGTACTGCGCGTAGACCAGGGTGTCGACGGTGGCGACGCCGGTTTGCGAGGCCTCGCAGACCATGCCGTTGAAATGGCGCTTGAAACCGTCTTCCAGGGTCAGCGTCACGGTCATCGACGAACCCAGCAGCGAGGTCAGGTCGATGCCCGCGTCCGTGCTCTCGAACTGCAGCTCGAACCGGAACAGCTCGCCCAGTTCCTCGTCCGCGCTCATGCCGACGAACAGCAGGTTGTCGCATTTGCCGGAAGTGATCTTGATGGGATCGCTCATGCGACTACGCTCCTGGGAAATGGTCGGAGCCGGTCATGCCAGCGGTATTCCCGCAAGGCCGTGCCTCCCGCGCGCCTCGCCCGGACGGCCCGCAGCGCAGGGATGCAGGGCAACGGAAGCGCCGCCGGAACACGGGGCGGACATGCGAACTGGCAAGGCGAGCGACGGGCGGCATGGGAACTCCTCCCCCTGTAATGCGCAATTGAGCGGCATTTCGGGTCACGCGCCGTGAAAATCGCCCCGGCGTCGACCCAACCGCCTGACCGACGAGGCTTTTCCGGCAGCGCGAACGCCGGCAACGAACCCTGCCGCCGCGACCGTCGCCAGGCACCGCGCCGTACCTGCCCTATCGACCTTCCCCCGCCATGGCCGCTGGGCGGCACTTCCGGTCCAGCGGCACGCGTCGGCCGCCGATCGTGAGGCGGTCGTTCCCGAGACGGGTCGGTCCATTGAAAGGGTGGCTGCGCCACAACACGCGACAGCTCTTCGTGTCCACCGCGTACAGGCGGTTGTTGCCGCCCGAATACGTCGGCACGTACAGGATGCCGCCGCCCAGCGCCACCGGGGCCTCGACGATGGCTACCTCGTCGCTGACGGTGCAGGCAGGCGCACTGCCCGTCGTGATCCGCAGCGGCCCCTGCCATGCGGTCGGATGCAGCGCATCGTCGGCCGCGCCGAACGCCACCGACACGTCGCCCAGCCTGCCCACGCCGCCGACGATGCCCATGGGCGCCAGATGGCAGGCACCGGCAGCGGCCGGGGCCAGCGCCAGGACAAGGATCAGCAGGCGACCGGGAACTCGCATCAGCGCCCCTCCGGCACGGGCTTCGCGTAATAGTCGACCTTGGGCAAGTCGCGATGATTCCACGACCAGTTGATCCCCGTCTTCTCCCGTCCCACACCGCCCAGCCGCCCCCAGTAGCCGACGGGATATCGGCTGCCTGCTGGCGTGGAAACGATCACCACCACATGCCCGTGCCCGGACGCCTTGAGGCCGGCGACCACGAAGAAACCGCGGTTGGCGTAGCTGATCGCCAGCGCGGGATCGCTGCCCAGATCGATCCAGCCGCTGGCCTTGGCACCCATCGCGTCGACCATCGCATTGGCGTTGCCCGACAGGGCAATGCCGAGATCCTCGGCCACCGCGTGGACGAAGCCACTGCAGTCGCTCTTCCAGCGGGGCCATTCCCGCCGCGATACCGTTTCAATGGCGGATTCGGGAGGCGCGCTCACGTCGCGCTCGCCGGGCCCGCATCGCCGCCGCGGCGCGCCAGCACCACCCAACTGCGTACCGGCTGGCCGAATTCCTTGCGCAGGCTGTCCTCGGAGATGCGGATATCGTGGAAGCACGCTCGTTCCAGTGCGTGCAGCACGTGGGCGCGCGAGTGACGGTAGCGCCCGCTGGCGGTGAGCGTCACGCGATCTCCCTCGCCCTCTTCCGCCTCCAGCGAGAACGCCAGCCAGCCGCCCGGCCGCAACGCCGCGTGGGCTGCTGCCAGCACCGTGCCCAGCTCGCCGAAATACACCAGCGTGTCGGCCGAGAGCACCACATCCCAGGCGCCGGGCTGCTGCAGGTAGGCGGTGAGTTCCGCCACGTCCAGCGCGTCGTAGCCGCCACGCTGGCGCGCCTTCTCCACCATGCCGCCGGAAAGGTCCACGCCCACCAGCCGGCGCGCATAGGGACGCAGCAACGGTGCGCACAGGCCGGTGCCGCAGCCGGCATCCAGCACGTCGAGTGCGGCGTCAGGCGCCGGCAACACCGTGCCCAGCACATCCACCAGCACCTGCGGCGCGCGGTAGTCGAGGTTGTGCAGCAGTTGTTCGTCGAAGCTGTCAGCGAAGCGGTCGAAGATGTCGCGCACATAGGCGTCGCCCGCGCGCTGCGGCGCCTCGGCGCCGCCGCAGGCCGCCAGCATGTGGCGCGGGATCGGGTTGTCCGGCTCGCGCGCCACCCAGTCGCGATACACCTGCACGGCTTCGTCGGTGCGCCCCAGCACGTACAGCGACACGCTCAGCGCCTCCAATGCCTGCACGAAACGGGGTTCCAGCGCGTAGGCCTCGCGGAAGCGCGCCACCGACTGCTCGATGTGCTCGAGGTTCTGCGCGTGGTTGCGCAGGAACAGCCCCAGCAGGTAGTGCCCCTGCGCGTAGCGCGGTGCCTGCCGCAGCAGCTTTTCGTAGGCCTCGAAGGCTTCCTGCGGGCGCTCCTGCGCCTCCAGCACCACGGCGAGATTGCTCAAGGCATTGTGATGCTGCGGACCGCACTCCAGCGCCTTGCGGTAGCAGGCCTCCGCCTCGCGCAGACGACCGCATTCCTTGTGGATGTTGCCGAGGTTGTTGTGCGCGTCCGGGTGCTTCGGCGTGACCTGCAGCGCGGTGCGGATCAGCTCCACGCCCTCGTCGCTGCGTCCGCACTGATGGCACAGCACACCGAGGTAATGCAGCGCGTCGGGTTGTGCCACGCGCAGGTCCAGCACCTCGCGGTACAGTCGCTCTGCGGTGTCGAGATCGTCGACCTGGTGTGCCTGCATCGCCTGTTGCAGCACGACGCGCCAGTCCGGCGCCGCCGTGCGCGCGGCCGACGGACGGACGACAACCTGCGCCGAGTCGCGGTGCATGCGCCGACTCACGCGATCAGCACGGTGAAGCAGCCCAGCACGATCGTGCCGCCGTGCGCACAGGAATCACCCAGCCGCGCGGCGGGCTGCCCGCCGATCAGCACCGTGGGCGAGCCCATGACGATGCTGTCCGGCGGACCTACGCACACCGCCATGTCGCCCAAGCGTGCCGCTGGCAGGCCACCGATCAACACGGTGGGTGCTCCGGGCGACACGATAGGCCCGCCCACGTGCGGAATGGGTGGGACCCCCGGTGTGACCATCGGGCAGACATGCATGTCGGTAAGGCGGGCGGCGGGTTGCATAGGTATGGACTCCTCCAGCCATCAATGCGCAATCACGCTGGAAATCTGGTCACTACACCCTCTTTTTGAGGATCCATCCAGCCAATAAACATCCGAGATAAGTGACCTGACCCTAGTTTTTGGCCAGTGGCCCGCGTACCGCCGTGGTCAGAGATTTTCGATGGCATGACCCGATTGCTGCATCAAGGTCTCGAGCATCTCGCTCCTGACGCGATTCAGGTTGTAGACCGTCACGCACTTCTGGTAGTCGGCGAAGTCGATCATGACGATGTTGGGCGTGAAGCTCGTCCAACTGTTCTTGTTGGCCACGTAGTAGCGACTGTTCTTGGTGTAGAGGTCCTTGAAGCTCAGCGCACCGAGCTGGTTGATCATGGCCTTTTTGTAGCCGGCCTCCCACACGTCACGCAGGGCCTGCACATTCACGCCCGTCCACATCTTGTCGTTGCGGGCCTTGATGTCGCCCAGCATGCCAGTGGTGGTCCAGTACATCATGCCCATGGCGTCACGGTCGCACGAGGTGCCGCCACCCATCGTCGCCGCCTGCTTCTTGGTGTTCTTCTTGATGTCGTCGGTGTTGCTGAACTTGCCGAAGTACTGCAGGCCGTGGAACTCCTTCTGGTACTGGCGCGACGTCTTGGTCTCCTTGTTGAAGAGCTCGCCGAAGGACAGGCAGCCGCTGTAGATCTGGCCGCGAATGACGAAGCCGAGCTTCTCCAGTTCCTTGGGATCGAACAGCGTGATGACCTTGCCCGCCAAGCTTCCGACCGTGCGCGTGTTGAGGTTGATCGCCGCGCCACCTGACTTGTTGTAGTTGAACTGCGTGTCACCCAGCACGCGCACGCAGGTGTCGACCACGTCCTTCAGGTTGTAGCACTTGGAGAACTTCAGGATCAGGAACTCCGACGGGTTCGCCACCACATAGGTCTTGGCCTGCGTGAGCATGTCCGACAGCGTGTCCTGGCCCCAGCCGCCCAGGTGGGACACGTTCTGGTGCGACTGGACTTCACCGGGCTTGGCACCCATGTGCTTGTTGTCGATGACACCCTTGCCAAGGTGGTAGGACTTCTGGTCGAGAGATCCGTCGCTGCGCTTGACGGTGGCAATGCGCATGTCGAAGAAGCGCACACCGGCATTGGCCTGCTCGCCGATGTTCAGGCTCTGGGTGATGACGTTGCTCTTGCCCTGACCGTAGATGCCGGCGTCATGCGAGCCCGGGAAGACGATTTGGTTGAGCTGCTTGCTGGTGTAATTCTTGAGGAAGGCAGTCAAGGCACGCACTCCGTTGAAGTTATTGAGGCTCGAATGACACGAACCCGGGGCCAGGTTGAGTTATCCATCACAGACAAGGAAGCGAATCCGACCCTGTTTTTGGACCCAGCTTTGAAGGAAGTCCGCAGGTATCGACCTCTATGTCCGGGACGAATGCCAACGGAGGCAGGTTTAGTTACTTTCATTCAGCCAATAAACATTAAATATATAAGTGAACCTGACCCCGTTTTGGCTGTCTTGCAAGCAGCGCGACCTTCAGATCTCGACGCCGTTGGTCGGCTCGGTGTTCTTCCGCTGGATTGTGCCCACGCGAACGGTATTGACCAATGCCACACTTCCACCCACCTCCGCCAGCTTGGCATCCACGATGAACGCCTTTTCCTGAGCATCAGAGTATTTCTTGATGTAGCGCCAATATGTATTGGCGCCCGCGTTGATAACCAGATAACAACTGCTGTGTCCAGGCATGCTTCATTCCTCATCGACTGATATGCGATGGCGGTTTTGGAAACGGCATAAGGTGCGCAATCGCGACCGCCCCGACAACTCGCCACCCACTCAATAACCAAACGAACCCGCCTTTCAAAAGTGCACTCTAACCCCTGTTTCGACCCCTGTTTTGACCTGTTTTGCAGCGGAGTCTCAGACCGTATTCAACACGGTCGCATTGCCGTTGTCACGGCAGAAACCGCTTTTAACCGTGTACAGCACATCCGTACCCTGTCCGCCGTCAACAATCGAAATCACCGTACACGGCGCGGTACTTTCCCAATGACCAGGATCACGCCGATCGGCCGGCACCGCAGCGGAATAGTTGATGCCATGCATCAACTCCCCAAGCCGCGCCTGCTCGGCCACCGAGGGCCGAGGATTGGGCACGATGCGCAGGGGCATCACGTTGGCAAGGCAATGCGTGGTAAAGCCACGATTGTTCCACGCGATCCAGCGACAACCGATCCAGGACACGGAAATGCGAAAGTCGACGCTCCTGTCGACATCCTCCTGAAGCTTTTTCGCCACTTCGACCAGAGGTTTTCCGGCAATCCATCCTGGGGAATCGTCGTAGGCCGACTGAAAATGCGCGTTACACTTGTATTGCGAGAAGAACAACACACTAGGCATGGCGCTTCCGGCAAAATGCGAAGCTTTCTTCAGAACGTAGCGCGTCTCGTCAGCGATGGACTTATCATTCAGGAGCTGCAGTTCTCGCCCCTTGAGTCGCCGCTTGATCTCATCGAGCCATGCCTGCCGATAGGTCGGCTCAAGGGCATCCCAATCGCCCGGCCCTCGGCTTACGAACAGGCAGCTTTTCAGATCCTTGCCGAGCAAGCGATAGATAGTGGCGTCCTTTTCGGACACCTTCCAGCCATCGGCGCCTTCCAGCGCCGTCGCAAGGTTGAAGACGGCCTCACCAGCGTGACGTGCTTCGATTTCCGGCATGACTAAGGGAATCCTTATCGTCAACATGTACCAAAACGGCCGCTCACCCTTTGCTTCAGGCAACCGTATAGGAGAAATTGTCACCAGCGAGAAACGGGGTCAGGTTCACTTATGAATCGCCACCTCAAGCAAACGCATACGAAAATCCGGCATCCCCGCCCCAACCTTCACCCCCGTCATCGCACGCCCTCGATCATCCGGTTGAGGAACTCTCGCGAGATATCCGGCAGCATGGTGTTGGTCAGGATGGCGTCGATCAAAAACGGGGTCAGGCTCACTATCTGCCGATGCCTCACCCAAACCCATACGAAAACTCCCCGTCCGTCACCCCCACCTGCACCTTCGCAATCTGCTCACCCGCAATCATCTTCGTCAAAAACGCCCGCGAAATATCCGGCAGCATCGAGTTGGTCAGAATCGCATCGATCATGCGCCCGCCCGATTCCGTCTCGGTGCAGCGCGCGACCACCAGCTTCACCACGTCCTCGCTGTACTCGAACGGGATCTTGTAGCGCGCCTCGACGCGCTTCTTGATGCGGTTGATCTGCAGCTTGACGATCTTGCCCAGCATTTCAGGGCTGAGCGGGTAGTACGGGATGGTGACCAAGCGTCCAAGCAAGGCGGGCGGGAAGATCTTCAGCAGCGGCTCGCGCAAGGCCTTGGCCATGCCGTCGGGCTCGGGCATCAGTTCCGGGTCCTTGCACATGCTGGCGATGAGCTCGGTACCGGCATTGGTGGTGAGCAGGATCAAGGTGTTCTTGAAGTCGATGCTGCGGCCTTCGCCGTCCTCCATCACGCCCTTGTCGAAGACCTGGAAGAAGATCTCGTGGACGTCGGGATGGGCCTTCTCGACTTCGTCCAGCAGCACCACGGAGTACGGCTTGCGCCGCACGGCTTCGGTGAGCACGCCGCCCTCGCCGTAGCCGACGTAGCCGGGAGGCGCGCCCTTGAGCGTGGAAACGGTATGCGCTTCCTGGAACTCGCTCATATTGATGGTGATGATGTTCTGCTCGCCGCCGTACAAAGCTTCGGCCAGCGCCAGTGCGGTTTCGGTCTTGCCCACGCCGGAGGTACCGGCGAGCATGAAGACGCCGATCGGCTTGTTCGGATCGACCAGGCCGGCGCGCGAAGTCTGGATGCGCTTGGCGATCATCTCCATTGCGTGGTCCTGGCCGATGACGCGGGCGCCCATCAGCTTGGCCAGGTTCATCACCGTCTCGACTTCGCTCTTGACCATGCGCCCGACCGGGATGCCGGTCCAGTCCGACACCACCGAGCCCACCGCCTGCTGATCGACCGAGGCAAGGATCAGCGGGTGCTCGCCCTGCAGTTCGGCGAGCTGCGCCTGCAGGCCCTTCAATTGCTCGAGCGCCGCCGCGCGTTCGGCGCCATCCAGCGGGGCATCACCCGCCACCGGCGCGGGCTTGGTTTCGGCCTCCTGGTTGGCCGACTCCTCCAACGCGCTGCCGGTGCCTTCGACCGGCGCCGTCGAGCCGCGCAGCTTCGAGCGGATGTCGAGAACCTTCTCGACCAGTGCCTTCTCGGTCACCCAGTTCGCTTCCAGCGTTTCCAGCCGCGCCTTCTGCGTCGCCAGCTTCTCGCTGGCGGCTTCCTCGCGCGAGCTGACATCCACGCCGACATTTTTCTCGCGGGCGATGATGCCCAGCTCGGTTTCCAGCGCCTGGATGCGCTTGCGCGTGTCGTCCACCTCGGCCGGCACGGCGTGCTGGCTGATCGCCACGCGGGCGCAGGCGGTGTCGAGCAGGCTGACCGACTTGTCCGGCAGCTGGCGGGCTGGGATGTAGCGGTGCGACAGCTTGACCGCGGCCTCCAGCGCCTCGTCGAGGATCTGCACCTTGTGGTGCTTCTCCATCACGCTGGCGACACCGCGCATCATCAGGATCGCCTTCTCCTCGCTGGGTTCGTCGATCTGCACGGTCTGGAAGCGGCGGGTCAACGCCGGGTCTTTTTCGATGTGCTTCTTGTATTCGGCCCAGGTGGTGGCACCGATCGTGCGCAGGTTGCCGCGCGCCAGCGCGGGCTTGAGCAGGTTGGCGGCATCGCCGGTGCCGGCGGCACCGCCAGCGCCGACCAGGGTGTGCGCCTCGTCGATGAACAGGATGATCGGCCTGGTGGACGACTGCACTTCCTCGATCACCTGCTTCAGGCGGTTTTCGAATTCGCCCTTCATGCTGGCGCCGGCCTGCAGCAGGCCGACGTCGAGCACGCGCAACTGCACGTCCTTCAGCGGCGGCGGCACGTCGCCGATGGCAATGCGCATGGCGAAACCCTCGATCACCGCGGTCTTGCCCACGCCGGCTTCGCCGACCAGCATCGGGTTGTTCTGGCGCCTGCGCATCAGGATATCGACCAGCTGACGGATCTCGTCGTCGCGACCGACGATCGGATCCATCTTGCCGCTGCGCGCCTGCTCGGTGAGGTCAATGGTGAATTGCGCCAACGCCTCCTGCTTGCCCATCTGCGCGGGCGACATCGCGCCGCTGGCCTCGCCCGGTGCGGCGCCACCCATGTGGAAGCCGTCGCTGGCGCTCTGGCCGTCCTCGGGCGAGCCGGCCACCACCTCGGCGAACTTCTCCACCAGTGCCTCGGGCTTGATCTTCTCGAACTCCTTCGAGACGCCGAGCAGCGTATTGCGCAGATGGCGCAGTCGCAGCACGCCCACCATGAGATAGCCGGTGCGCACCTGCGCCTCGCCGAACATCAGGGTGGCGAACACCCAGCCACGCTCGACGGCTTCCTCCACGTCGCTGGAAAGGTCGGAGATGCTGGTGGAACCGCGCGGCAGCCGGTCCAGCGCGTCGGTGACGTCGCGCGCGAGGTTCGACGGGTTGAGGTTGAACTGCTTGACGATGCGGTGCAGGTCCGAGTCCTGCAGTTGCAGGATCTGGTGGATCCAGTGCACCAGCTCCACGTACGGGTTGCCGCGCAACTTGCAGAACACGGTGGCGCTCTCGATGCCCCGGTACGCCAGCTTGTTGAGCTTGCCGAACAGCGCGCTGCGACTGATTTCTGCCATGGATCTCTACCCCTGAAGTGGTGATGGCGGCTGCGCGATCGCGGCCGCGACGAAAGCGGGCTCCCTCCCCTGCTTGCAGGAGAGGGTTGGGGTGGGGTGCTTTTCGGCCAACGGCCCAAAGCTCACCCCCTCCCGACCTCCCCCTGCACGCAGGGGGAGGAGAAAAAAACCGGCTCGGTGCGAAAAGTCGAAGCCCATCGCCTAGCCCACCGGCTGCAGGATCACGTGGTCCGCATCGGCATCCCGGCGCGGCTCGCCCATCCAGGTGGAAAGCCCCATGCGCCCGGACTGGCCCAGCTTCGTGGTCGGCACCTCGGCGCGCTTGAGCACCAGCTGCACGTCCCAGGCCTTCTCCTCGCCCACGTAGGTCTTCACCGCCGCCACCAGCTGGCGCAGCGCCTCGCCGCCGGGCAGGAAGTTGTTGAACTCGGCGCGCGTCAGCGGCCCGAGCCGCAAGCGGAAGCGCTGCTGCGAGCCCCACACGTATTCGCCCAGTACCGCGGTGCTGCCCAGGCCGGCCACCTCGGGCGAGGCACCCAGTCGCAGGTGCGCTTCGTGCGGCAGGCGCATCCAGCTCGCGACGAACTCCAGCACGCGTACGGGAATGCGGAAGAAATGTTCCAGCAGGCCGCGCAGCCCCTCGGCATTGCGCGCCTGCGCCACCAGGCGGCCGGCGAAGAAGCGCTTGTACTGGTCGGGCAGCGCGTCGCGCGCCTCCAGCCCCCGCGTGGACAAGCCCACCAGCGCACCCATGTACAGGCGGAAGCGGTCCTCGTCGGGGCGGTCGAGCTGCACGGTGGGCTGCGCGCTGGCCCAGGCGCGGTAGAACAGGCTCAGCATGCGGTGATGGAAGATGTCGGCGAACGCGACCAGGGTGGAATCCTTGGCGTTGCGCTGGCGATCCATCGCGTATTCGGTGAGGTGCAGCGGCAGCGGCGCGTTCGGCCCGAACAGGCCGAAGAACAGGCCGTGCAGCCGGGCCGGCCGGCCTTCGGCGGCGGGCTCGTAGCGTTCGACACCGCTTGGCGCGAACGCCAGCGAGGGCGTGTGGCACAGGCGCACGGCATCCTCCGCCGGCTTGGCGGATTCGCCCAGCCGCGGCCGCTCCGGATGCGCGCACTCGAGCCGGCGTAGCGCCTCGAAGAACTCGAAGCCCTGCGGCTGCTCCCGCAGCGCGAGCTCGAGCTCGACGCGAGCCGGCACTACAGGATCTGGCGCTTGCCGAGCCGTGCCGGCCATCGGGCCACCTCGTTGCGTTCCAGGGTGCGCAGCACGGTTTCAGTGAAGGAGTTCACCGAGACGTGCCGCGCGAAGAAGTGCTGCATCACCGCGCCGAGCAGGAAGGCGCCGGTGCCTTCGAAGGCACCGTCGTCGCAGGTCAGCGTGATCTCCAGTCCGCGGCCGAAGCTGATCGGCCCCGGCACCGGGATGCGCCGCACCACCGATTGCGAACCCACCGCCTTGATGCCCTCGATCTGGCGGCGCGCGGCGGCATCGAATTCGTCGCAGTACAGCGTGAGCATCTCGCGCAGCGCCGACGCGCCCTCTTCGCCGCCGTCGCCCAGCAGCGAGACGTAGTTGAGCTGCAGGTGGCTGATCAGCCGCCACGCGGTTTCGCCGTTCGCGGTCGGCGCGCGCGGCTTGGTGGGACCGGCCACGCAGCGGATCGAGGCCACCGGCGCGCCGGTGTCCAGGGTGAAATCGGTGCGCGACTTGCCCACCGGCATCTGCAGCGGCAGGTCGCGGTTGGTGCACAGCAGGCGCATGCCGATCTGGCGCAACTGCGTGGCATACGGTGCGTCGTTGGCGTCGACCAGCGCGATGAACACCTCGCTGCCCACGTAGCTGGAGCGCGCGCCGTGCAGGCGCTGGCGCGCGGACAGCAGGCGCGGTTCGCGGCGGATGGTATGGAACGCGGCGGCGCCGCTGTGCCAGGTGCGCTCGTCGCTGCCGTAGAACGGCTGGAAGCGCTGCTCCGGCTCCTGGCGGTCGCCGAAGCCTTCCACGTCGGCGACACTGTGGATCTCGAAATCCATCGGCCGGGTGCGGTCGGCGAGGATGTGGTACTCGGTGCGCCCCGGCTGCAGGTGGATGCGGTCGGCGCGGCGCGGAAACAGGTTGATCGCCGGCGTGCAGAACAGCCGGAAGTTGCCCGCGTCCACCGCGTTGTGCAGGCGGCTCACGCTGCGGTCGAACAGCGTCACGATCTCGAATTCGCAGGCCGACGAGCGCGCCAGCACCGGCTTCAGCCCGGTGAACACCGCGAACAGGAAGCGCTCCGGGCAGGCGAAGTATTCCTGCAGCAGGCGGTAGCCGCTGAACGAGCGGTCGGTGTACGGCAGCAGCGCCTCGTCGTCGGCGAAGCCCTTGTCGCGGATGCAGCTGCCGTCGAAGAACTCGCTGACCAGCCCGCCCGCCCCCGGCGTGCGCACCAGGTAACCCACCGCGTTGCCGAGCAGCTGCTCGTACAGGCGCTTGGGCAATTCGTCGGTGCCGGCGATGAACAGCGGCAGCTCGTCCAGCGCCAGCATGTTCGCCTGCGCGCCGGCGGTGACGGTGAACTTCAACCGCAGGCCGGCGCGTACGGTCTTGTTCGCCGGCAGCGGCACGCCCGCGGCGGCCAGCGCGGCCGGCGTCTCGAAGTACTTCGCCTCGGCCAGTTCCAGCGGCCACAGCGCGACGTCGTGCGCGGTGCGGTATTCGCAGGCGGTGCGCTCGTCGTGACCGGTGAGCCCGCGCAGCGCGGTCTGCCGCGCCACCACCGGACCGGTGGCCAGCGCGCTTTCCTTGATGTCCGGGTTCAGCTGCACCACCGCCATCGAAGGCACCGGTGCGAGGTAATGCGGGTAGATCATCTCCAGCAGATGCTGGGTGAACACCGGGTGCTGCGCGTCCAATTTCAACTGGATGCGCGCGGCAAGGAAGGCGAAACCCTCCAGCAGCCGCTCCACGTAGGGATCGGCGCACTCGAAGCCTTCCAGGCCGAGGCGGCCGGCGATCTTGGGGTATTCGCGCGCGAACTCGCCGCCCATCTCGCGGACGTGCTGCAGCTCGCGGTTGTAGTAACGGAGCAGGCGCGGGTCCATGACGCTCAACCAAAGCTCTCAGAGACGTTGAACCGCCCGGTCTCCAGATCCACCTCGGTCTTGAGGTAGAGGTTCAAGGGAATCGGCTGCGCCCACATCTCGGAGGCGATGTTGAACACCAGCGACTGGTGGTCCATGCGCCGGCTGTCCGCCTGCACGGTGACCTGCAAGGTGCCGGGCGTCAGCCGCGGCTCGAACGCGAGGATGGCGTCGCGCACCTTGCGCTGCAGCGCGTCGGCCTTGATGCCGGACAGCGCCGCACCGGTGAGGTCGGGAATGCCGAAGTTGAGCACCGAGCTCGCCACCTCCGGGTAATCCGCCAGTTCGGCCTCGGCGCCCAGGTTCACGCAGTTCAGCAGCCAGGACATGTCCCGCGTCACGCAGTCGCGCAGGCGCGTGGCCGAGATCACCCGCTTCTCGCGGCTCTCGTCGGCCTTGCCGGGCTCGTCATCGGTGAGGCGGTCGAGCAGCGAGGGCTGCAGACGTTCCTGGGTGGTCAGCTCGGCCATGCTTTCAGGCCGCGTTGAACGTGATGCTGCGGATGTCCAGCAGCGGGTACTCGCCGGCATCGGTGGCCAGCATGCGCTGGCCGCAACCGGCGAAGCATTCGCCACCGAGATCGCTCCAATCGGTGCGCCGCGCCAGCACCAGTTCGCCGTCCGCTGCCCGCTCGGAACCGGGGTAGCGGCACGGCACGAAACCCACCGCTTGGCCGCCGTTGCTCCAGGTCACCTGCACCGGCGCCCACACCTTGTCGCGCAGGTCGGCAGGCGCCTCGAACACCAGCTTCTTCAGGCGCGTGAACGGCACCCAGGCGTAGCCGCCGTTGACGATCATCTCCAGGCACGGGCCAAAGCGCGGATCGGCATCGGCGATCCACTCGAACGGCGTGCCGTCGATTTCGCCACCCACCGCCTCGGCCTGTTCGAAGGCCTGCTCGCGCAGCGGTTGCGCCTGCGCATGCCGGTCCTCGGCCTGCAATTTCAGCGACTGCAGCAGCAGCGCCAGCCATTGCGCGGGCTCGCCGATCACCATCGGCGAGCGCGTGCCGGCCATCACCTGCTGCCGCTCCAGCTCGCCGGCCAGTGCACGGCTGTAGGCTTCCACCATCAGCGTGTTGAGCGGGTCGAGCTCGCCGCTCACCTTGAGCTGGTTCTGCGCCCGCTCCCACTGCCCCAGCACGGCCAGCAACTGGAACAGGAACACCCGCGCCTTCGCATCCGCGGGGTTGCCGCGCACCTGCGCGGTCAGGCCTTGCAGCGCCTCGTCCAACCGGCCTTCTTTCAGCATGTTCTCTGGGGTCATGCACACACCCGGCTAGTGGAAGATGGATGGAACGAGGAACTGCAAGGTGCCGATCAGGCTCAGGCGCTGGCCACCTTCTGGATGTCGTAGGTGAAGTCCTTGGTACCGCCGTCCTTCGCGCCCTTGTCGTCCTGCGGCTGGAACGAGTACTTGAACTTGCCGAAGTGCAGGGTGATGTTCTCGGTGAGCTTGTCCTCGCCGCCGCTGCCGCCGGTGGATACCGAGGTCACCAGCACGCCCTCGGAGAGTTCGATGGTGAGGAAGTCGGTCTGCTCGCCGGTGGCGTTGGTGACGTACAGCCACGCGTTCTCGAGGCGGCCGCCGGTGCAGCAGGCGTTGAGCAGCGCGTTGGAACAGCCGTCCACGTACTTGGTGAGGGAGATGTCCTGCACGTGTGCCTTGCCGCCGCTGGCCGCACCCGCGCCGGTATGCAGATCGCCGGTGTTGCTCACGCCCCACGACCACGCCAGGATCGGCACGTCGCCCTTGTGCACCTTGTGGTTGGATGCCCCCTTGATCTCGACCTTGCCCTTGCCGAACTTGATGTGCATGTCGAATGCCATGAACCTTCTCCTCGATCACCTGTTGATGAATTGATTTGCCCGGCTGGGCTGCGCCCTTGCCGATCGCCTCGTGCCCGTCGCCACCCTCCCCGCGATGCCGCGCAGACGATGCCTTGCATTTCCGCCGATGTCCGACGGTGTCGTTCTGTCTCCTGCCGCCCATGCAGGTGTGACCGCATGGGCGACCGCAGCCGGGATCGGACCGTCAGGCCTTGGCTGCCGACGGCAACCGCGACACCAGCCGCAAGGACACGGTGAGGCCTTCCAGCTGGTAATGCGGCTTGAGATAGAACTTCGAGGTGTAGTACCCCGGCGCTCCCTCCACTTCCTCCACCACCACTTCGGCCGCCGACAGCGGCTTGCGCGCCTTGGTCTCCTCGCTGGAGTTGGTCGGATCACCGTCGACGTACTGCATGACCCAGTTGGTCAGCCAGCTCTGCATCTGCTCGCGACTGCTGAACGAACCGATCTTGTCGCGCACGATGCACTTCAGGTAATGCGCAAAACGGCTGGCTGCGAACAGGTACGGCAGGCGGCAGCTCAGTGCCGCGTTGGCCGTGGCGTCCGGATCGTCGTACTCCTCCGGCTTGGCCAGCGATTGCGCGCTGATGAACGCCGCCATGTCGGAGTTCTTGCGATGCACCAGCGGCATCATGCCCATCTTGTCCAGCTCGGCCGAGCGGCGATCGGTGATCGCGATCTCGGTGGGGCACTTCATGTCCACGCCACCGTCGTCGGTCGGGAAGGTGTGCACCGGCAGGCCTTCCACCGCACCACCGGACTCGATGCCGCGGATACGCGAACACCAGCCGTATTCCTTGAACGAGCGGTTGATGTTCACCGCCATCGCGTAGGCGGCGTTCTGCCAGGTGTACTTGGACGAATCGGCGCCGGAGGTGTCCTCCTCGAAGTCGAACTCCTCCACCGGGTCGGTCGCAGCGCCGTACGGCAGGCGCGCCAGCGTGCGCGGCATGGCCAAGCCAAGGTACTTCGCATCGTCGGACTCGCGCAGCGAGCGCCAGGAGGCGTACTCGGGCGTGGAGAAGATCTTGGCGAGGTCGCGCGGGTTGGCCAGCTCGCTCCAGCTGTCCATGCCCATCAGGGTGTGGTTGGCCGAGGCGATGAACGGCGCGTGCGCGGCCGCGGCCACCTGGCCGATGCCGGCGAGCAGCTCCACGTCGGGCGGGCTGTGGTCGAAGTAGTAGTCGCCGACCAGGCAGCCGTAGGGCTCGCCGCCCAGCTGGCCGTACTCTTCCTCGTACATCTTCTTGAAGATCGGGCTCTGATCCCACGCCGTGCCCTTGTAGCGCTTCAGCGTCTTGCCCAGCTCCTTCTTGGAGATGTTCATCACGCGGATCTTCAGCTGCGTGTCGGTCTCGGTGTTGTTGACCAGGAAATGCAGGCCGCGCCAGGCGCTTTCCAGCTTCTGGAAGTCGGCGTGGTGCATCACCAGGTTGAGCTGCTCGCTGATCTTGCGGTCCAGCTCGGCCACGTACGCGTTGATGGTCTGGGTGACGTCGTCGGAGACGATGTCGGCCTTGTTCAGCACCTGCTCGGCGAGCGTGCGGACGGCGGATTCCACCTCTTCCTTCGCGCGGTCGCTCTTGGGCTTGAATTCCTTGCTGAGCAGCGCGGCGAAATCGTCGGGTACCAGGGTCTGGGTTGCACCGCCCTGTTCGGCCAGTTTCTCGGTTGCCATGGCTTACTCCCCGTCCTTGCCGGCATCGCCGGGCTTGGCTGCGGACACCAGCGACTGCAGCAGCGCCGGATCGTTGATGGCCTGCGCGATCAGCTTCTCCGCGCCGGCCTTGCCGTCCATGTAGGTGCCGAGGTTGGCGAGCTGGGTGCGCGCCTCCAGCAGCTTGGCCACCGCGCCCACCTTGCGGGCCACCGCGGCGGGCGAGAAGTCGTCCATGCTCTCGAAGGTGATGTCCACGTTGAGGTTGCCCTCGCCGGTGAGCGTGTTCGGCACCGCGAAGGAGACGCGCGGCTTCATCGACTGCAGGCGGTTGTCGAAGTTGTCGACGTCGATCTCCAGCGCCTTGCGCTCCTCGATCGGCGGCAACTCGGCGTTGTTGCTGCCGGACAGGTCCGACATCACGCCCATCACGAACGGCACCTGGACCTTCTTCTGTGCGCCATAGACCTCGACGTCGTACTCGATCTGCACCCGCGGCGCGCGGTTCCGCGCGATGAACTTCTGACTGCTCTGCTTGGCCATGCGATGTCTCCCGGGACGTAGGTACTGCCTGATTGCAAGGTGCCGGCTTGCCGTGCACGCGAACTGCCGCAGGGAGGACTCAGGCGCACGATGGCCTCGTGCGCTCCGGTTCCCCGCCGAGCCTGATCCCGGGGCGCATGCCACACCGGCACGCGCAGGCATGGCCGGTGCGGCGGAACGATCGCCGCCGAGTTTTCCTCTCACTACCCAATGCGCAGCGACGCGTGAAAGACAGGCACGCCCACCGGAAACATTCAGCAAGCATTCACGTTTCGGGCCATGCACAGACCCCGGTCTTGCTGCGCCGCCGCACGGCCCGCGCGGGGCGCCGTACTAGAATGTTCGACTTGGTTCGTCGCACCGGCCCGTCCGGAGCGACGCATTCGTGCAGTTGCTGTTCCCCGGCGGCCATCGCTGCGATGCCGTCGTCCTGGATGCCTGCGGGCACCTCTCCATGGAGTCGCCGTACCAATGATTTTCGAAACCATCGCCAACACGGGTCACGAAGAAGTCGTCTTCTGCCACAACAAGGACGCCGGCCTGAAGGCCATCATCGCGATCCACAACACGGTGCTGGGCCCCGCGCTCGGCGGCCTGCGCATGTGGCCGTACAAGACCGAGCAGGAGGCCGTGAACGACGTGCTGCGCCTGTCGCGCGGCATGACCTTCAAGAACGCCGTGGCCGGCCTGAACCTGGGCGGCGGCAAGGCGGTGATCATCGGCGATCCTTCCAAGGACAAGTCCGAGGCGCTGTTCCGCGCGTTCGGCCGCTTCGTCAACTCGTTGAACGGCCGCTACATCACCGCCGAGGACGTGGGTATCGACGTCAACGACATGGAATACGTGTTCCGCGAGACCGAGTACGTCACCGGCGTGCACCAGGTGCACGGCGGCTCGGGCGACCCCTCGCCGTTCACCGCGTTCGGCACCTTGCAGGGCCTGATGGCCGCGCTGCACTTCAAGCACGGCAACGAGGACGTGGGCAAGTACAGCTTCGCCGTGCAGGGCTGCGGCCACGTGGGCAGCGAGTTCATCAAGCTGCTGCGCGAGCAGGGCGCCAAGGTGTTCGTCACCGACATCAACAAGGATGCCGTGCAGCGCTGCGTGGACGAGCTGGGCTGCGAGGCCGTGGGCCTGGACGAGATCTACGACGTGGATGCCGACGTGTACAGCCCGTGCGCGCTGGGCGGCACCGTCAACGAGCAGACCATCGACCGCATCAAGGCGAAGATCATCTGCGGCGCGGCGAACAACCAGCTGGCCACCGACGCGATCGGCGACGAGCTGCAGAAGCGCGGCGTGCTGTACGCGCCGGACTACGCGGTGAACGCCGGCGGCGTGATGAACGTGTCGCTGGAGATCGACGGCTACAACCGCGAGCGCGCGATGCGCATGATGCGCACGATCTACTACAACCTGGGCCGCATCTTCGAGATCAGCAAGACCCAGAACGTGCCCACCTACAAGGCCGCCGACCGCCTGGCCGAGGAACGCATCAACGCCATCGGCAAGATCAAGCTGCCGCACATGGGCAACAACGGCACCCGTTTCCAGGGCCGCATGCGCGGCCAGTAAGCCGCCTTGCCCCAGGCGGCTTCCACCGCCCGGATTGCACGAAAGGCCGCCGCAAGGCGGCCTTTTCGTTGCCGCCGCCCTGCCGTCCGTCATGCCCGGTCGGCGGCAGGGCTCTGTTACAATGCTCGATGTGGCGGCGCGCCGGCCCGGTCAGCATCCGCGACACAGGGGATCCATCTCGTCGGGAAGACCGGCATCGCCGATGCCGGTCCGGGCAAGGTGCCGCCGGTGGCGGCCGCCCGTCCCGCACGGAACAGCCGCCCCGGAAGGCGTCACGACACGCATGGAACAACAAGAGCAGAACGCGATATGAGCACCATCCTGGCAACCGGCATCAGCGACACGGACATCCTCGAACGTCTGCGCGAGGTGCTGCGCGACACCTTCGAGATCGAGCCGGCGCGGGTCACGCCGTCCGCCCATCTGTTCACCGACCTCGGCCTGGACAGCATCGACGCGGTGGACCTGGCGATCCAGGTGCAGGAGATGACCGGCATGCGCATCAAGCCGGAGGATTTCAAGAACGTGCGCACCGTGGGCGACGTGGTGGGCACGGTGCGCGGCCTGCTCGAACGCTGAGCCGGGCCATGCCGGATGCCTGCGGCCGCTTCGCCCCCTGCGCGCTGATCCCGATCTACAACCACGGCAGCACGATCGCGGCCACCGTGCGGGCGTTGCGTGCGCATGGACTGCCCGTGCTGATCGTCGACGACGGCAGCGACGCCGCCACGCGCGCCGTGCTCGACGCGCTGGCGCAGGAGGCCGATGGCGTGCGTCTGCTGCACCTGCCGCACAACCAGGGCAAGGGCCGCGCCCTCAGCACGGGCCTGCTCGCCGCCCGCACGGCCGGCTACAGCCACGCGTTGCAGATCGACGCCGACGGCCAGCACGACGCCGCCGACGTGCCGCGCTTCCTTGCCGAGGCGCGCGCGCAGCCCGGGGCGCTGGTCTGCGGCGCCCCGATCTACGACGCCAGCGTGCCGCGGGCACGGTTGTACGGGCGCTACGTCACCCATGCCTGCGTCTGGCTGGAAACCTTGTCGCTGGCGATCCGCGACTCGATGTGCGGCTACCGCCTGTACCCGCTCGCGGCCACCTGTGCCGAGATCGCGCGCAAGCCGTTGCCCGCGCGCATGGATTTCGACACCGAGGCCGCGGTGCGCCTGGTCTGGCGCGGCGTGCCGGTGGTGAACCTGCCGACCCGGGTGATCTATCCGGAAAACGGGCTGTCCCACTTCCGCATGTTCCGCGACAACCTGCGCATCTCGGCGATGCACACGCGGCTGTTGCTTGGCATGCTGCCCCGGGCGCCGCGATTGTTGTGGCGCCGCCTTCGTGGAGAACGCGCATGCGTCGCCTGATGTTTCTGTTGTTGCTCGGCTGCCTCGTGCCGTTCGCCCATGCACAGACCGACAACACCTTGCTGCAGAACGTGCTGGCCGAGCTGGGCCGGCACGCCGCGGTACGCGCCGACTTCACCCAGACCCGCAGCAATCCCGCGCTGGCCAAGCCGCAGGTGAGCGAAGGCCGGCTGCTGTTCGTACTGGGCCACGGCATGCTGTGGCAAACCGTTTCGCCCTACCAGGAAACCATCGCGCTCACCGGCAGCCGCAGCGCGCGCATCGATCCCGACGGCAACGCCCATCCCATGCGCGGCGAGCGTGGCGTCAGCCAGGTTTCGCAGATGCTGCAAGGCATGCTGGGCGGCAAAGTGGACGAGGCGCTGCGCCAGTTCAACGTCGAGGCCAGCGGCACGCCCGCGCAGTGGACGCTGCGTTTCGTACCGAAGCAGGAACGCGTGGCGCGCGTGCTGGGCAGCATCGAGCTGCAGGGGAACGACTACCTGCAAGGCATCACCATCGCCATGCAGGGCGGCGCCCGCACCGAGATCCGCTTCGCGCACACCCGCGACGCCGGCCCGCTGGTCGCGCTGGAAAAGCGCGCGCTCGGCCTGCCATGACGCCGCGCACGCTCAAGCTGCGCGCCGGCCTGTTCGCCGTCGCCACCGTGCTGGTCGCCGCACTGGGCGCTTGGCTGCTGTTCGGCCGCGGCCCGCTGCCGATCCAGACCGACCTGCTGGCGATGCTGCCCGCCACCGAGCAGAACCCGCTGGCCGAGGCCGCGGTGGAACGGCTGGCCCACGCCAACGGCGACCGCATGGTGCTGGTGGTGGAAAACGCCGACGACGCGCGCGCCAAGGACGCCGCGCGTGCGCTGGGCAAGGCGCTGGCTGCGCAGAAGGTGTTCGGCGCGGTCACCACCGAGCTGCCGCCGTTCGACCTGCAGCAACTGCTCGCCCCCTACCTGGCGCACCGCGACTGGCTGCTCACCGACGCCGACCGCGCCGCGCTGGCGCAGCCGGACTACGACGCCGCGCAAGCGCTGGCCCAACGCCTCAACGAGCCCTTCCTCACCGGCGTGGGCGTGCCGCTCGCCGCCGATCCGTTCGGCTGGCTGCAGCACTGGCTGGCGCAGCAGCCGTGGAGCCGCTCGCCGCTGCTGCCGGAGGACAACCTGCTGGTCGCGCATCGCGACGACACCACCTGCGTGCTGGTCACCGCCACACTCGACGGCTCGTCCTACGACGACGACGTGCAGCGCCGCGCGCTGGGCGCCCTGCGTGCGGCGGAACAGCAGATTGAACGCGACTACCCCGGCACCCGCCTGCTGCGCACCGGCGCGGTGTTCTACGCCGCCGCCGCGCGCGCCGGCGCCGAGCGCGACGTGCACATGGTCGGCTGGATCTCCTCGATCGGCATCGCCCTGCTGCTGCTGGCCGTGTTCCGCTCGCCCCGGCCGCTGCTGCTGGCCTTCCTCTCCACGGCGGTGGGCGTGGCCGCGGCCACCACCGTGTCGCTGCTGGTGTTCGGCCAGATCTACCTGCTCACCTTGGTGTTCGGCGCGGCACTGCTCGGCGAAGCGGTGGACTACTCGATCCAGTACCTCAGCGCGCGCGCCAACGCCGGCGCGCACTGGCAAGCAGGTGCAGGCCTGCGCCAGGTGCGCGCCGCCCTGCTGCTGGCGCTGGCCACCTCCCTGCTGGGCTATGCGCTGCTGGGGCTGGTGCCGTTCCCCGCGCTGCGCCAGATGGCGGTGTTCGCAATCAGTGGCATGAGTGCCGCCTGTCTCAGCGTGTTCTGGTTGCTGCCTGCCCTGCTGCAGCGCCCGTCGAAACCGATGGCGCCCGCGCTGGTACACGGCGCGCGCGCGCTGCAGCACGTGCTGGCCAAACCGGCGAGCGGCTGGCGCGGCGCGTTGGTGGCGCTGCTGTTGCTGCTGATCGCCCTGCCCGGTTGGACGCAACTGCGCCACGACGACGACGTGCACAACCTGATCGCCCAGCCCGCCGCGCTCACCACACAGGAAGCACGGATTCGCGAAATCACCGGGCTGGGCAACGGCAGCCAGTTCTACCTGGTGCAAGGCAAGGACAGCGAGCAGACCCTGCAGCGCGAGGAAGCGCTGGAGACGCGCCTGCAGGCCCTGGTCGACGACGGCAAGCTGGACGGATGGTTGGGCCTCGCCGGCATGGTGCCCTCGCAGACGCGACAGGCGCGGGATCACGCCCTGCTCGCGCGGCTGTTCGACGATCCCGCGCGCCTGCGCAAAGTGCTGGCGGATGCCGGCTTCCGCGCCGACGCCATCGACGCGTACCTCGCCGCCTGGCCCGGCACGCCGCTGCAACTGGACGACTGGCTGAAGACGCCGCTGTCCACCCCGTTCCGCCAGCTGTGGATGGGCTGCCGCGCGCAGGGCTGCGCCTCGCTGGTGCTGCCGCAAGGCGATGCCGGCGACGCCTTGCTGGCGCAGGCGGCCACCGGCCTGCCCGGCGTGCAGCTGGTGGACAAGCCTGCCAGCGTGTCGGCGCTGTTCGGCCGCTACCGCGGCTACGCCAGCGTGTGGCTGCTTGCCGCGATGCTGCTGATCGTGCCGGTGTTCGGCTGGCGCTACGGCTGGCGCCGCGCGCCGCGTGTGCTGGCACCGCCGGTGCTGGGCATCGCGCTCACCCTCGCTGCGCTGGGCTACCTCGGCCAGCCGTTGACCCTGTTCCACTGGATGGCGCTGATGCTGGTACTGGGCGTGGGCGCGAATTACGCGGTGTTCCTGCACGAGGGGGAGCCGCACACGGCGGATCGGCCGGGGGCGATGTACGCGAGCGTGCTGCTTTCCGCGCTCACCGCGTTGCTCTCGTTCGGCTTGCTGTCGCTTTCTTCGTTGCCGGCGCTGAGGGATTTCGGGTTGACGCTGCTGCTGGGCATCGCGTTTACCGCGTTGCTTGTTCCGGCTAGCCGGGCTGGCGATGAGGTATTGCCATGAGCTCTTGGCGAGATGGCCGGCCTACGGCCGGGGTTTCGTGCCCCTGTCGGGGCGCGAGTTACTTTTCTCTGCGTGGCCAGAGAAAAGTAACCAAAAGAGAGGCCACCCCGGTGCGGCGCCCTACGGGCATCCTGCCCTCCGGGTGCGTGAGTCTCGGCCGGGCTTTTCGACGGGGCTCCTGCCCCGGCGAAAAGTGTGCGGCATCCCTGCCGCACACCCTGCGGGCCTTTTCGTCCGAGCCTCACCGCCGCACAGGGGCCCCGGCAGAGCAGCGCGCTTCCTGCGCGCATTCTTCAGAAAAGCCACAACAAAAGCTCAAGCAAAAGCACGAACACTGCACACTCTCGCTCCTTCGTCGCGCAGCGGCGACCCGAGTGCGCGCAGGAAGCGCGCCGCTCTACCCGGGGCCCCTCGGACGCGGCGGGTGGATGGAGGACCAGCCCGCAGGGTGGCCGACAGGAGGTCGGCCAGTTTTTCGACAGCACAGGACGTGCTGCCGAAAAACCCCGGAATCCACCCGCGCACCCGCAGGGCAGGATGCCCGGAGGGCGCGTCCGCGGGGTGCCGTTTCTCTTGGTTACTTCTCTTTGGGCACGCAAAGAGAAGTAACTCGCCCGCCGGCAGGCGGACGAAACGCCTATCCAGGATTCATCAGCCGCCGCGTATTGCCAAAGAACAACTTGGCGCGCCCAAGCGCGCCAACCAAGGAGCTCCGCGCATGAAACGCGTCGTCATCACCGGCATGGGCGGCATCACGCCGCTGGGCCACGACTGGCCCACCATCGCCGCGCGCCTCCGCCAACACCGCAACGCCGTGCGCCGCATGCATGAGTGGGACTACTTCGACGCGCTGAACGGCCGCCTCGGCTGCCCGGTGGACGACTTCGCGCCGCCGGCGTGGCCGCGCCAGAAGACCCGCTCGATGGGCCGCGTGTCGCAGTTCGCCGTGGCCGCCAGCGAACACGCGTTGCGTGATGCCGGCCTGCTCGACGACGCAAGCATCCGCGACGGCCGCATGGGCGTGGCCTACGGCTCCTCCGGTGGCAGCGTGGAGCCGGTGCGGGTGATGGGACGCATGCTGGACACCGGCTCGATGCAAGGCGTCACCGCCACCAGCTACATCCAGATGATGGCGCACACCACGGCGGTGAACGTGGGCGTGTTCTTCGGCCTGAAGGGCCGCGTGATCCCCACCTCCAGCGCCTGCACCTCGGGCAGCCAGGCGATCGGCTACGGCTACGAGGCGATCCGCTACGGCCGGCAGAAACTGATGTTGTGCGGCGGCGCCGAGGAACTCTCCGGCCCCGGCGCCGCGGTGTTCGACACGCTGTTCGCCACCAGCACGCGCAACGACGAGCCCGGGCTCACCCCGCGCCCGTTCGATGCGCGGCGCGACGGCCTGGTGGTGGGCGAAGGTGCCAGCACCCTGGTGCTCGAGGAGTACGAACACGCGAAGGCGCGCGGCGCCACGATCCACGCCGAGGTGGTGGGCTTCGGCTGCAACTCCGACGGTGCCCACATCACCCAGCCCACGGCCGAAACGATGGCGGCGGCGATGCGCCTCGCGCTGGACGACGCGCAGCTACCGGCCAGCGCCATCGGCTACGTCAGCGCCCACGGCACCGCCACCGACCGCGGCGACGTGGCCGAGAGCCACGCCACCGCCGAAGTGCTGGGCACGCGCACGCCGATCAGCACGATGAAGAGCTACGTGGGCCACACGCTGGGCGCCTGCGGCGCGCTGGAGTCCTGGTGGGCGATCCGGATGATGCGCGAGGGCTGGTTCGCGCCCACCTTGAACCTCGACGAACGCGCCGCCGACTGCGCCGAGCTGGATTACCTCACCGGCGCGGGTCGCGTCATCGCCACCGACGTGGTGATGAACAACAACTTCGCGTTCGGCGGCATCAACACCTCGCTGATCTTCAAGGCGGCCGATTGATGCGCCTGGTCGACGCACGCGGCCTGCCGCGCGTGGTGGTCACCGGCATGGGCGCGGTGAGCTGCGTGGGCACGGGCACGTCAGCCCTGCTCGATGCACTGCGCACGCGCCGCCACGGCCTGCGCACGATGGACGCCTTCGCCGCGCTGGGCATGCGCGGCAAGGTGGGCGGTCCGGTGGACGAAGCCGCGCTGCCACCGGAGCCGCCGCGCAAGCTGCGCCGCTTCCTGCCCGCCCCGGCGCTGTACGCCTGGCATGCGGCCAACGAGGCGCTGGCGCAGGCAGGGCTGCCACCGGAACGCCTGGCCGAAGCCGACTGCGGCCTGGTGCTGGGCGGCGGCGCCGCGCTCAGCGAACACGAGCAAGCGCTGGAAAACCATCGCGCCCGCGGCATCGCGAAACTGTCACCCTTCCTCGTGCCGCGCGGCATGAGCAGCGCGCCGTCGGCCGGCCTCGCCCAGGCCTTCGGCATCGGCGGCAGCAGCTACACGATCAGCTCGGCCTGCACCAGCGGGGCACACGCGATCGGCCATGCGCTGGAACTGGTCCAGCTCGGCCGGCAGCAGGTGGTGATCGCCGGCGGCGCCGAGGAACTGCATCCCAGCACCGCGATGTGGTTCGACGCGATGGGTGCGCTGTCCCCGCAGGCGGAACCGGCGCGCGCCTTGCGCCCGTTCCATCGCGAGCGCGACGGCTTCGCGCTGGCGGCGGGCGCGGGCGTGCTGGTGCTGGAATCGCTGGAACACGCACAGGCCCGCGGTGCGCGCGTGCTGGCGGAACTCGCCGGCTACGGCAGCGCCACCGATGCGGCCAGCATGGTCGGCCCCGGCGCCGGCGGCATCGCCTGCGCACTGCGCCAGGCGCTGGATCGTTCCGGGGCGTGCCCCGGTTACGTCAACGCGCATGCCTGCGGCACCCCGGGCGACCTCGCCGAATGGCAGGCCATCGCCACCGTGTTCGCCGAGCGCGGCATGCCGTTGCCGCCGATCTCCTCGATCAAGGGCCTGCTCGGCCATGCGCCCGGCGCCGCCGGCGCACTGGACGCGATCGCGTGCCTGCTGATGCTGGAACACGGCTTCCTTGCCGCCGGCGCACCGCTGGACGATCCCGACCCGGCCTTCGCCGATTCCTCCCTGCTTGCCGCGAACCGCGAGCAGCCCATCGACGCCGCGCTCAGCAGCAGCTTCGGCTTCGGCGGCAGCTGCGCCGCCCTGCTGTTCAAGCGCCACGCCGGAGCCGCCGCATGATCGAGCTGCGCATCGAAGCGTGGCGCGCCTGGGCGCCGGGTCTGGCGGACAGCGCGGATTGGCAGGCCTGGGCCGGATCGCCGCAAGCCGTGGCGGACGACGGCCAGGCGCAACCGGCCTGCGCCTTCCTGCCCGCGCTGCAGCGTCGTCGGCTGAGCCGGCTGGCGCGGATGACGATGGAGACCGCGTGGCCCTTGTGCGGCGACGCCGAGCAACTCCCGTTCGTGTTCGGCTCGCGCCACGGCGAAACGCCGCGCACCTGGCAACTGCTAGTCGAGGTCGCCGATGGCCAGCCGCTGTCGCCCACCGCCTTCGGCCTGTCGGTGCACAACGCGATCGCGGGCCAGTGGTCGATCCTGCGCGGCCAGCGCGGCGAATCGGTGGCGATCGCGGGCGAGGCCGACACCTTCGAGCACGCCGTGCTGGAAGGCGCGCTGCAACTGGCCGCCGGCGCGCACGCCGCCCTGGTGGTGGTGGCCGAGGAGCTGCCACCGCCCGTCTATGCGCAGTGGATCGCCGACGTGCCGTTCTCCTATGCTGTCGCGCTGCGACTGGGGAAGATCGATGCAGGCACGGCAACGCCCGCGGGGGGCGACTGGCGGCTGGCGCAGTCGCGCGGCGACGGTGCGGTGGCCTGCGCCTGGCCGCACGCACTGGATTTCCTGCGCGCCCTGCATGCCCGCGAAACCTCGATCCGACACGACTGGAAGACCCGCCGATGGAACTGGCAACGTACCCGCTGAACCAACGCCGCGACGCCTGGGCCTGGCGCCTCGTGGCCACCGGCGCCAGCTTCGTGCTGTTCGGCGTGGGCGGCCTGCTGCTGCGCGTGGTGGTGCTACCGCTGCTGGCCTGCCTGCCCGGCGACGCGCCGACGCGGCGCCGGCGCGCGCGCGCCGCGATCAGCCGCGCCTTCCACCTGCACGTGCAGTTCATGTATCGCACCCGCGTGCTGGACTTCGCGATCGACGGCGCCGAGCGGCTGGGGCGTCCCGGCCAGCTGGTGGTGGCGAACCATCCCTCGCTGATCGACGTGGTGTTCCTGGCCGCGCAGATCCGCGACGCGAACTGCGTGGTGAAGCAGGGACTGTTCGACAATCCGTGCACCCGCGGCCCGGTGCGCACCGCGCAGTACATCGGCAACGACGGCAGCATGGACATGCTGGAACGCGCCGCCGACGTGCTGCGCGAAGGCCAGTGCCTGATCGTGTTTCCCGAAGGCACGCGCACGGCGCCGGGCCAGCCACCGCGCTTCCATCGCGGCGCGGCGGCCATCGCGCTGCGCGGCGCACGCACGGTGACACCCGTGTTCATCACCGTCGACCCGCCCACGCTGACCAAGGGCCGGCCGTGGCACCACATCCCGCCTTGCCGTTTCCGCGTGCGTCTGCACGTGGGCGCGGACATCGATCCCGCGCCGTTCAATACCGATGCGGCGCTGCCGATCGCCTCGCGCCGCCTCAACGACCATCTGCACCAACTCTTCCACAGGGAGCTCGCCGCCACGTGAACGCATCGACCCATACCGCGCTGGCCCATACCGCGCTAGAGCAGGAGCTCGCCCAGCTCGTCATCGACACGCTGAACCTGGAAGACCTGCAGCCCGCCGACATCCCGCCGCAGCAGCCGCTGTTCGGCGAAGGGCTGGGGCTGGACTCGGTGGACGCGCTGGAACTGGCGCTGGCACTGCAGAAGCGCTACGACATCCGCATCGCCTCGGACGACAAGGACGCGCGCCGCCACTTCGCCAGCGTGGCCAGCCTCGCCGCCTTCGTCGCCAGCCAGCAGGCCGCATGCGCAAGCTAGTCAACATTCTGCTGCCGGTGGTCGGCGTGCTGTATCCGTTTCTGGTCTATTTCGGCATGGAAACGGTGGCGCCGCCGGTGTTCGCGCTGGCGCTGGCCGCGGTGTGGCTGCTGCGCGCGCCGTTCCTGTGGCGCGAGCCGGGCGGACGCTGGATGCTGGGCGTGGCGCTGGCCTATTGCGCCATGCTGGCGGTGAGCGGCGAATCCTCGCTGCTGCGCTGGTACCCCACCTTGATCAGCCTGTTCCTGCTGTTCACGTTCGGACTCAGCCTCGTCTATGGCCCGCCGGTGGTGGAGCGCATCGCCCGCGTGCGCGAGCCGGAGCTGCCGGACGCGGCGATTCCGTACACGCGCAAGGTCACCTGGGTGTGGGTGGGCTTCTTCGTGTTCAATGCCGCCATGTCGGCCGCGCTCACGCTGTGGGCGCCGCTGAAGTGGTGGACGCTGTACAACGGCCTGCTCGTGTACTTCATCATGGGCCCGCTGTTCGTGGGCGAATGGCTGCTGCGCAAACGACTGCGGGCGAAGGCATGAACACGCGACGCACCGGGCCCGTGGTCCTCGACGAACGCCGCGACGGCGACGAATGCACGCTGCAGTTGCAGGTGCCCGCGGATCTCGCGTATTTCCCCGGCCACTTCCCGCAGGCGCCGGTGCTGCCCGGCGCGACGCAAGTCGCCTGGGCGCTGCAGCTGGCGGCCGCGCGCCTGGGCAGCTCGCCGCACTGCCGCGAGATGGAGGCGCTGAAGTTCCAGCGCCTGCTGCAGCCGGGCGACCGCGTGACGCTGACGCTGCGCATCGACCGCGCGCGCGGCAAGCTGCACTTCGCGTATCGCGAGGGCGACGCCACCTATTCCTCCGGCCGCCTCGTGCTGGAGCCACGCGCATGAGCGAGGCGCAGCTGGCTACGCGGCAGCACTGGTCCGCGCAACGCGAGCGCGGCAGCCTGCTGCTGATGCGCTTCACCGCCTTCGTGGCGCGCTGCTGCGGCCGCCGCCTGCTGTCGCCGCTGCTGCACCTGATCGTGCTGTACTTCTTCCTCACCGGACGGCGCGCGCGGCGCAGCATCCGCGAGTACCTGGAGCGCCTCGCCGACTGGGGCGGGCGCGACGACCTGCGCCCGACGCCCCGCCGCGTGTTCGCGCAGTTCATGGCCTTCGCCGACTGCCTGCTGGACCGCCTCGACGTGTGGCGCGGCGCGCTGCGGCTGGAACAGGTGCGCCTGGTCGATCCCGACGGCCTGCGCGCGCAACTGCTGGCGAACCGCCGCGGCGGTCGCGGCCAGATCCTGGTCGGCACCCACCTCGGCAATCTCGATGTCTGCCGCGCGCTGGCCGAACTGGGCGAACAGGTGCCGCTGAACGTGCTGGTACACACGCACCACGTCGCGCACCTCAACCGCCTGCTCGGCGAAGCCGGCGAACAGCGCATGCGGCTGATCCAGGTCAGCGAGCTGGATGCCGCGCTGATGCTCGACCTGTCGCAGCGTCTGGAACGCGGCGAATGGCTGGCGATGGCCGGCGACCGCGTGCCGCTGCACGACGGCCGCCGCGTCGCGGTGGATTTCCTCGGCCATCCCGCCGCGTTCGCGCAGGGTCCGTGGCTGCTGGCCGGCCTGCTCGGCTGCCCGGTGAACCTGATGTGCTGCCTGAAGATCGCCGGCCGCTGCGAGATCCGGCTGGAGCGCTTCCTCGACGCGCCGGCATGGGAACGCGGCCAGCGCGACGCCACCATCGCCGGCTGGGTGCAGCGCTACGCCGACCGCCTCGCCGAGTGGTGCCTGCTGGCGCCGCAGCAGTGGTTCAATTTCTATCCGTACTGGGAAACTGTCGATGCGTAGCCGCGGCGTGCTGCATGTGGACACCGAGGTCACCGTGCCGTTCTTCGACGTCGACTCGATGGACGTGGTGTGGCACGGCCACTACGTGAAGTACCTGGAAATCGCCCGCTGCGCCCTGCTCGACCGCATCGGCCACAACTACGCGCAGATGAAGGCGGCCGGCTACGTGTGGCCGGTGATCGACCTGCAGCTGCGTTATGCGCGCGCCGCGCGTTTCGGCCAGCGCATCAAAGTGCGCGCCGACCTCGTGGAGTGGGAGAACCGCCTGAAGATCCACTACCTCATCAGCGACGCCGCCAGCGGCGAACGCCTCACCCGCGCCAGCACCGTCCAGGTGGCGGTGCGCCTTGCCGATGGTGTGATGCAGCTGGTTTCGCCGGCATGCTTTATCGATGCGGTGGAAAGTCGTATTTCCGGCACGCCTGCACCTGCACATCTCTCATCACGTGACTGACACTCCGTTCGCCCTGAGCGTAGGCGCATGGCGCCGGAGTCGAAGGGCCGTCCCGGCAGCGCTTCGACTTCCCCGCTCCTCAATGCCGGCGCCATCCCTGGCGGCTCCCCGCGTACGCTTGCCGGCGCAAGCTACGCTCAGAGTCTGTAAAAATTTCAACGAACGGCTTGGATCCCGATTTTTCCTTCCCACGCACAGCGGGGGAAGGTGCCGAAGGCGGATGGGGGCGTCCTTAGATCTTGCTTTGCACGACGGAAAAGTGCCCCCTTCAGCCCTCCGGGCAGCTTCCCCCGCTGCGCGGGGGAAGCGAAAGCAAAAATTCACAACGCTCAGCGCGAACGGCGATTTGAAGCCGGGCATCGGCGCCAACCTGACGCAGCAAACCCCATGACCTACGCCAGCCCCACCTACGTCGAAGAAACCCGCCTCGGTTTCCGCTTCCTCGCCACGCATACCTGGCAGCACCATGTATTGCGCGTGGCGATCAACGACCTGAAGCGCCTCGTCGGCGAGCCGCTGCCGCGCGGTGGCGTGCTGCTCGATGCCGGCTGCGGCCAGGGCAAGTCGTTCCGCCTGCTGCGCGACGCCTTCGCGCCGGACCGGCTGATCGGGCTGGACGCCGACCCGCACAGCCTGGCGCTGTCGCGCGCCGAGGCGCAGCGCGAAGGCATCGCGGTGGACCTGATCGCCGCCGACTGCGCGCGCATCGACTTGCCCGACGCCAGCGTGGACGTGCTGTTCTGCCACCAGACCTTCCACCACCTCGTCGAGCAGGAGCGCACCTTGGCCGAATTCTGGCGCGTGCTGAAACCCGGCGGCCGGCTGCTGTTCGCCGAGTCTACCAAGACCTACATCGACAGCTGGGTGATCCGCTGGTTCTTCCGTCACCCGATGCACGTGCAGAAGAGCGCCGATGGCTATCTCGCGATGCTGCGCGCGCAAGGTTTCCGGTTCGGCGACGCCAACGTCTCGCTGCCGTATCTCTGGTGGAGCCGCGCGAAGGACTTCGGCCTGCTCGAACGCTGGGGCCTGCGCGCGCCGCCACCGCCGGGCCAGCGCGAGGAAACCCTGGTGAACGTGGCCGCGCGCAAGCCCGCATGAGCGCCGCCTACCTCAACGCGCTGGGTGTGGTCTGCGCGCTGGGCGCGGGCAAGGCTGCGGTGGCCGAGGCGCTGTTCGCCGGCAACGCGCACGGCCTGCGCGCGGAATCCGGCTGGATTCCGGAACATGCCCCGCCACTGGGCGCGGTGCGCATGCCGCTGCCCGCCATCCCCGAACCGCTGGCCGCCACGCGCGACAACCGCTGCAACCGCCTGCTGCTCGCCGCGGCGCAGGAGATCGAAGCAGACATCCGCGCGGCCATCGCGAGCCACGGCGGCGCGCGCGTCGGCATGGTGCTGGGCACCAGCACCGGCGGCATCGAGGAAGCCACCCGCGGCCTCGCCGCGCAACGCCGCGACGATGCCTGGCCCGTGGATTACCGCTATGCGCACCAGGAGCTGGCCGGCCCCGCCGAGTTCCTCGCCGAATGGCTGGAGCTCGCCGGCCCCTGCTACACGATCTCCACCGCCTGCACCGCCGGCGCGCGCGCGATGGCGAGCGCACAACGGCTGCTCGACGCCGGGCTGTGCGATGCCGTGCTGTGCGGCGGCGTGGACACGCTGGCACGGTTGCCGCTGAACGGCTTCCACGCGCTGGGCGCGATGGATCCCGCGCGCTGCAACCCGTTCTCGCGCGAGCGCCGCGGCATCAACATCGGCGAGGCCGCGGCGCTGTTCCTGATGACGCGCGAGCGCGGCCCCGTGCAGTTGCTCGGCGCGGGCTCCAGCTCGGATGCGTACCACATGTCCTCGCCCGATCCGGCAGGCCTGGGCGCGCAGCAGGCCATGCGCGCTGCGCTGGCGCAAGCCGGGCTGGAACCCGCGCAGATCGACTACCTCAACCTGCACGGCACGGCCACCACGCACAACGATGCGATGGAGGCGCAGGCGGTGGCCGCGGTGTTCCCGCACGGCGTACCGTGTTCCTCGACCAAGCCGCTCACCGGCCACACGCTCGCCGCCGCCGGCGCACTGGAAGCCGCGTTCTGCTGGCTGAGCCTGCGCTACGGCCGGCTGCCGCCGCAACACTGGGACGGCATGGCCGACCCCGAGCTGCCCGCACTGCGCTTCGTCGAAGCCGGCGCGCGCCTGCCCGACGGCGGCCCGCGCCGGCTGATGAGCAGTTCCTTCGCCTTCGGCGGCAACAATGCCTGCCTGATCCTGGGAGATGCCGCATGACGGTCTGGCCCATCGCGGAACTGCTGCCGCACGCGGGCGAGATGATCCTGCTCGACGCGGTGCTGGAGCACGGCTCCGAGCATGCCGTATGCAGCCGGCGCGTCCCGACCGCCGGCCTGTTCCACGATGCCGACGGCAGCTTGCCCGCGTGGATGGGCGTGGAGCTGATGGCGCAGGCCATCGCCGCCTGGGCCGGCTGCCAGGCGAAAGCCGCGGGCGAGCCGGTACGGCTGGGCTTCCTGCTCGGCACCCGCCACTACGTCTGCAACGTGGCCGCGTTCGCGCCGGGCAGCGAATTGCGCATCGAGGCGCGGCGCGACTTCCACGACGACAGCGGCATGGGCGTGTTCGCCTGCCGCATCGAGGCGCCCGGCGTGCTGGCCGAGGCACGGCTCACCGTGTTCAGCCCGCCGGACGCCAGCGCCCTGTTTCAAGACGGCAAGCCCCCATCACCTGCAACGGAACCTCGCCATGGCTGACACCATCCTGGTCACCGGCTCCAGCCGCGGCATCGGCCGCGCGATCGCGCTGCGGCTGGCGCAGGCCGGCCACGACCTCATCCTGCATTGCCGCGCGAAGCGCGACGAGGCCGAGGCGGTGCGCGCGGAGATCGAGGCCATGGGCCGCGCCGCGCGCGTGCTGCAGTTCGACATTGCCGATCGTGCAGCCTGCCGCGCCGCGCTGGAAGCGGACGTGGAACGACACGGTGCGCCCTACGGCGTGGTGTGCAACGCCGGACTCACCCGCGACGGCGCGTTTCCCGCGCTCACCGACGAGGACTGGGACCGCGTGCTGCGCACCAACCTCGACGGCTTCTACAACGTGCTGCACCCGCTGGTGATGCCGATGATCCGCCGCCGTGCGCCGGGCCGCATCGTCTGCATCACCTCGGTGTCGGGCCTGATCGGCAACCGCGGCCAGGTCAACTACAGCGCGTCGAAGGCCGGCGTGATCGGTGCGGCCAAGGCGCTGGCGGTGGAACTGGCGAAAAGGAAGATCACGGTGAACTGCGTGGCGCCGGGTCTGATCGACACCGACATGCTGGACGCCGACGTGCCGGTGGAGGAAATCCTGAGAGCCATCCCCGCCCAGCGCGCCGGCACGCCGGAGGAAGTCGCCGCCGCCGTGGCCTTCCTGGTGAGCCAGGAAGCCGGCTACATCACCCGCCAGGTGCTCGCCGTCAACGGCGGGCTGTGCTGATTCCCGTTTTCCCAACCCGCAAGCCACCAACTCGCAAGGAGCAACACCGCATGCATGCCAAGACCCTCGCCCTCGCCGCCCTGCTCGCCGCCGCACCGATGGCCAGTCACGCCGCCGACAAGGTGGTGCACCTCGCCTTCGCCAACGCGGTGCAGGCCGCCACCGCCAGCGGCAAGCTGGACGGCAGCGTGAAGTTCTACCTCGCCGGCACCACGCCCGCCGGCCAGCTCACCGTGGTGAACGACAACGTGGACGTGACCCGCAAGACCAACGCCTTCGGCAAGAAGGACCAGGCCACCTGCGACTGGGCACTGCAATCCGCCCTGATCGCCCTGCAGGACGACGCGAAGAAGGCCGGCGCCAACGCCGTCACCGACATCGTCAGCAACTACAACGGCAGCGAATACCGCGACAGCCAGAACTACGAATGCCACGTGGGCTTCCTGATGTCGGGCGTGGAGCTGAAGGCGAAGCTCGCCAAGGTGCAGTGACGGCGCAGGCTGCCCGCCGCCTGTCAGGTGGCGTGCGGTTGTCGAAGCTGGCAGCAACAGCAACAGCTGCGTTCTGATGTTGAAAAAGGGCTGTCCTGCCCTTTTTCAACTCGCCGAGTCCGATAGAGCCTGGACTCGGCTCCGACGGATCAAGCACGAGGTGCTTGATCCGCGAGCGATCCATCCGTGGATCGCGCCCGGCGCGCCTCGTACGCCTTCAGGTGCGCATACGCCAGGCGCAGCAGCGGCGTCTCCACCCCCTGCACCTCTCCGCGCGCCAGCAGGTCGCCGATCACGTGGTCGGCCTCGACGCGGTGGCCTTGTTCCAGGTCGCGCATCATCGAGGCACTGAATGTGGAGCCGGCCTCGGTGAGCATCCCGCGGGCGCGTTCGATCACCGTCTCCCGCGGTTCGTGGCCGCAGCCGGCGGCAACACGGCGGCAGTCGTCGAGCAGGGCCAGCGCCGCGTCACGGCCGCCGGGCGCGGCCACGATGTCGCCCACCGGCGCGCGCATCAGGCAGGTGATGCCGGCGAGGCTGGCCAGGAAGACCCACTTGTCCCACATGTCCTGCACGACGTGGCTGCTCGCACGCGACTCGAAATCCGCGCCGGCCAGCGCCTGCGCGATGCGCTGCACGCGCGCCGAATCACCGCCGTCGCGCTCGCCGTACCCCAGGCTGTGCGCGCGGTTGAGGTGGCGCACGGTGCCGTCGGCGTCCAGCGTGGCGGCGATCACGCATTGCCCACCCAGCACCCGATCGGCGCCGAAACGCGCATCCAGCAGGTCGAGCTGGCGCATGCCGTTGAGGATAGGCAGCACCGCGCTGTGTTCGCCCACGGCCGGCGCGATGTCCTCGATCGCCTGCGGCAGGTCCCAGGCCTTGCAGCTCAGCAGCACGAGGTCGAACGGTTCGCGCAGCGTGGCCGCGGTGACGGTGGGCGGCGCGGCGATGTCGGCATCGCCCAGTGCGCTGCGGATGTGCAGGCCGTGCTGCGCCAGCAGCGCCGCGCGCTTTTCGCGCACCAGGAAGGTCACGTCCTGTCCCGCCTGCAGCAGGCGCCCGCCGAAGTAACCACCGGTGGCGCCGGCACCCACAACCAGTATGCGCATCGCTTTGCTCTCCTTGTGACGACATTTCTCTCAGAGTAGCGCCGCGTTCCAGCGCTGCCGAGCCGACTTTCGTCGGCGCGAGGCGGCATCATGGCATGTCAACATATTGCGAATCATTCTCGTTTGCTTTATCTTGCCGCCGGTTCGCCGAGGGCCCGCTGCGCCCTCCCATGCGCAAGGTTCGCCGATCGCTGCGACGACGCCGACGCCTGCCCCCGGGCATTCGGCTGCTCGCAATGCCCAGGCTCCCAGCCATCCCCTTCCAGAAATGCCGTGGAGTTTTCCTGATGGACTTCGTCAAGAGCCGCAAGCACCCGGTGGCGCGCCGCGCATCCGCCCCCGCGCTCACCGCCGCCACGCTGGCGACCAGCCTCGCGCTGGCACTGCCGGCCATGGCGGCAACCACCGATGCCGCGGCGCCCGCCACCGATGCCCAGGTCGCCACGGCCAGGCACCTGCCGGGCGTCACCGTGGAAGGCACGATCGTTCCGTACAAGGTCGATCAGGTGTCGTCGCCCAAGTTCACCCAGCCGCTGGTGGACACGCCGCAGACCATCATGGTCATCAGCAATGAGCTGCTTCACGAACAGGGCGCCACCACGCTCACCGAGGCGCTGCGCAACACCCCCGGCGTGGGCACGTTCTTCGCAGGAGAGAACGGCTCCACCAGCACCGGCGACGCGATCTTCATGCGCGGCTTCGACACTTCCGGCAGCATCTTCGTGGACGGCGTGCGCGATCTCGGCACGATCTCGCGCGACGTGTTCAACATCGAGCAGGTCGAGGTGACCAAGGGTCCGGACAGCACGGAGTACGGTCGCACGGCTCCCTCCGGCGCGATCAACATGGTGAGCAAGCAGCCGCAGCTCGGCAACGCGGTGTCCGGCTCGTTGTCCGGGGGCAGCGCCGACCAGAAGCGCGCCACCGCCGACTGGAACCGGCAGATCGCAGACCACACCGCCTTCCGCCTCAACGTGCTCGGCCAGGACAGCGGCGTGCCCGGCCGCGACGAAGTGAAGAACAAGCGCTGGGGCGTGGCGCCCTCGCTGGCCTTCGGGCTGGGCACGCCCACCCGCGTCTACCTCGACTACCTGCACGTGAAACAGGACAACGTGCCCGACGGCGGCATCCCCACCATCGGCCTGCCCGGCTACGCCTCGCCCGATCCGACGCGCCCCTTCATCGGCAACGCACCGAAGGTCGACCACGGCAACTTCTACGGCACCGACCAGGACCATGACCACGTCGTCGAGGACATGTTCACCGCGATCCTGCAGCACGATTTCTCGCCGGACATGGCGCTGCACGACACCTTGCGCTGGGGCCGCACGCACGAGGATTACCTGCTCACCTCGTTCATGGGCAACGCCGCCAACCTGCTGACGCCGAACCCCGGCGATCCTTCGACCTGGACGATTGCCCGCAGCAATCCGAACTTCAAGGACCAGACCAACCGCATCGTCGCGAACCAGCTCAACCTCACCGCCAACTTCGCCACCGGTTCGGTCACGCACAACCTGAGCACCGGCATCGAACTGAGCCGGGAAACGGTGGACACGACCACGCTGGCCGCGTTGAACGGCAGCACCTGGCCAGCGGCCAAGCTGTACGCGCCGGAATCCGACATCGGCAACGCGCTGCACTACGGCCCCAACGGCGGCTGGACGCGTGGCAAGACCAGCACGGTCGGCGCCTACGTGTTCGACACGCTGAAGTTCAACGAGCAGTGGCAGGTCAACGCCGGCGCGCGTCTCGACCACTACAGCGCCGACTTCTCAAGCGCCGTGGCCTGCGGCGGCAAGAGCACGCCAGCCTGCGGCAGCCTGGCCACCGGCACCATCGTGCCCGGCCTCGACGCCCGCAAATCCGACAACCTGCCCAGCTGGCAGCTCGCCGTGATCTACAAGCCGGCGGCGAACGGCAGCCTCTACGCCAACCTCGCCACCGCCGCGCAGCCGCCGGGCGGCAACAGCTTGTCGTTCAGCACAGCCGCGAACAGCGTGGACAATCCGGCGCTCAACCCGCAAAAGGCCCGCACCGCCGAGCTGGGCACGAAGTGGAACCTGTTCGACGAACGCCTGCTGCTCACCGCCGCGCTCTACCGCACCACCGTCAGCAACGAGCTGGAGCAGGATCCCACCACCCTGCTGTGGTACCCGATCGGCAACAAGCGCGTGCAGGGCGTGGAACTCACCGCCGTCGGCCAGATCACGAAGAACTGGGCGATCAATGCCGGCTTCACCAGCATGCACACCAGCACCAGCCATGGCGCCCTCAGCGGCGCCACCAACGGCTCGGCACCCGCCGCCGACGGCAGCAACGTGCTGGCCTACACGCCGAAGCGCGCATTCACCAGCTGGACCACCTACCGCTTGCCGTTCGGCCTCGTCATCGGTGGCGGCGCACGCTACTCCGGCGAAATGCAGCGCGGCGCCGACGGCGCGATCGGCACGCCGGCATACGTCGAAGCGTATTGGGTGTTCGACGCCATGGCGACCTATCCCGTCAACAAGCACTTCGACCTGCAGCTCAACCTCTACAACCTGTTCGACAAGCACTACGCCGCGTCGATCAACAAGAGCGGCTACCGCTACATCCCGGGCACGACGCGCTCCGGCATGCTGACGGCGAATTTCCGCTTTTGACGCTAGCCTTTCCTTGCTTGCAATGCCCTCACCTTGAGGAGCCCTAAAGCTCGTCATTCCGGCGAAAGCCGGAATCCAGTGCCTGCGACGCGTGACGAAAGTCACTGGATCCCGGCTTTCGCCGGGATGACGGCTCTACAAGTTCGGAGCATTGCGCAACCGATGGGAAAAAATCGGCAAGACCTTGCCCGTTGAGGAACCCACCCATGCTTCTGCACATCCCCGACATCCTCGACCACGAACAGCTGCGGCAACTGCGCGCCGCGCTCGATGCCGCCGACTGGACCGACGGCCGCGAAACCGTGGGCACGCAGGGCGCGCAGGTGAAGCGCAACCGGCAGTTGCCCGACGCCTCGCCGCTGCGCCGGCAACTGGGCGAGGAGGTGCTCGCCGCGCTGGCGAAGAGCCCGCGCTATCACGCCGCCACGCTGCCGCTGCGCACGCTGCCGCCGCGCTTCAACCGCTACGAAGGCGGCGGCGAATACGGCATGCACGTCGACGGCTCGGTGATGGCCCTGCCGAATGGCGAGCAACTGCGCAGCGACATCTCCTGCACGCTGTTCCTCAGCGAGCCGGACGACTACGACGGTGGCGAGCTGATCGTCAGCGACACCTACGGCGAGCACGAAGTGAAGCTGCCTGCCGGCGACGCCATCATCTACCCGTCCAGCAGCCTGCATCGCGTACAGCCGGTGACGCGCGGCGCACGCGTGGCCGCGTTCTTCTGGGTGCAAAGCCTGGTGCGCGACGACGGCCGTCGCCGCCTGCTGTACGAACTCGACGCCTCGATCCAGCGCCTCGTCGCCACCGGCGCCGACCACGACGCCGTGCTGCAGCTCACCGGCACCTACCACAACCTGCTGCGGCAGTGGGCGGAGAGCTGAGCCTCAGCCGCCCCAGCATTGCACCACGGTGCCCGTGCCGCTGATGTTGCGGGTGCCTGCTTGATCCAGCGTCAAGTTGGCGCATTGCGTGTCGCGCGCCAGTTGTGCCTTGATCGGCTGGGCCGTGAGGTTGTAGCCCACGCTCCCGGCCGTCGCCGGCATTGCCACGTCATATTGATAGTTGCTGCCGGTTTGCGAAGTCGCCGCGCAGTCCAAAACCAGAGGCGATGGTGAACCGATGGCCGCATTCGGCGTGGCAGCCGCAGTTCCCGAACTAGCGGGGGCCGAGGCATAGCTCAGGTTGGTGGTGTAGTAGCGCTCCATGTAGTTCGCGTACTCGGACACACAACCTTCGGCCGCCGCCCGATTGGTCTTGACCACGTAGCGCGAATACGAGGGAATCGCGATCGCCGCGAGTATCGCGATGATCGCGACCACCACCATCAGTTCGAGCAGGGTGAAGCCTACCTGCGCGCTGATGTCAGTTCTGTCGGTATTGTTCATGGCAACGTTGCTCATGGGTTCACCAGTTCCTGCCAGGACACGCGTTTCGGCACACCGCTGGCACCCGAGGTATTCACGTTGCTGGTGGTGCCGTTGTCGAAGCTCATCAGCATGTCGGTGCCCACGAAGATCGGGTTGTTGGGCAACGAAGTGAAACCCACGCCGGCGATCGCCTCCGCCACCGTCTTGCCGCCAATGGTGATGCTGATCGTGCCGGTGCCGCCGTTGACCTGGAAAAAGCTGAGAGCGGGATTGGTGCCGGTGAACGGATCCACCGCCATCACCCAGCCCGAGCCGGAGGAGTTGCAGATGTCGTTGTTGGTGGCGGCTTGCGGAATGCGGGTGGTGCCCAGCAACAGGTTGCCCTGGAACTGGCTGGGCGTAACCATGCGCTCGCCTTGCGCATTGCCACTACCGCTGTAGCTGCCGTCGCTGTTGAGGATGGGTTGCTTCAGATCCATGTACCAGCCGAGCTTGCCACCCATGTCGCTGGGCGTGGGCAAGGGGGTTACGACACGCACGCCCAGGGTCGGCGGCGTAGCGGTGCTGTCGCCGGCCTTTTCATAGATGATCGAGCGCTGTACCAGGTTGCCGCTCTGCGTATCCGTCGGCAGGGAAGGCAGCGCCGGCTGGTTCTTGCCTGGCTGCACGATCAGGCCGTACCAGCTCTGCACCTGCTTGTTGGTGAGATCGCCGCTGCTCAGGTACTGGCCGGTACCGAAGAACACCCACACGTTGCCGGTCGCCGGGTCGCGCCCCGCCAGCATGCCGGCGGTGATCGGTTGCGCCGTGCCACCCGAATCTGCAGTGAACTCCTTGGTGCCCGCCGTACTCAGGTCAGCCGCATAGGTGGTCGTCGTCGTTGTGGTGGCGCTGGAACCAGATCCCGAAGTGGTAGTTGTTGTCGTCGCAGTGTCCAGCGGGAACATCCACACCCGCCCCTGCAGGTCGCCGGCATACGCCTCCATGCTGATGCCATTGGCGGGGGTGTCCATCCACGTCACCGGCGCGGCAAGACCATTGCCAACCGTGCTGTCGGTCGAATGCACGCTCAGCGTGCCGTCGGCGATGTTGAACTCCAGCAGCGCCGCCGTGCCGTTGGTGCTGTTGTAGCCGTTGCCGATCAGCACCTGCCAGTTGCCGTCGGCCACCTGGGCGATGACCGGCTTGCCCACCATCTGGCCGATGTAGCCAGCATTGGTGCCGCCATCTCCGGCGGAACGCTCCCACAGTGGCTTGATGCTGGCGGGGTTGGTGATATCCAGCGCATAGATGGCCTTGGCCGTGCCGCGGCCGGTGGTGCCCACCAGCACCGTGTGCCAAGTCGAATTAATGAACACGTCCGCGATGGTCAGCTCGCCATCGTTGAAGTACTGGTGCGGCACGGTGTCCGAACCGTAGTTCAGGTTGGCCAGGTTGCTCAGGCCCGCCGTGATCACCGCACCCGGCAGATAGGCGTAAACCTCGTTGCCGGTAGTGGCATCGAACGCATGCAGCATGCCGTCGTTGGCCGCTACGAACACCAGCGACTCACGCGTGGACGCCGCGCTGGCGGTGGACTTGCCGCTGGAATTCGTGGTGCCCACCGCAAAGGCTTCAAAAGAGTTGTCGCCGCTGCTCGCAGTGTTGCTGATGCCGCTGAACGACTGGTTCTCGAACTCGTTGGGGTTGGGTGCGCCGGAATACACTGGCTGCGAATCCACGATGTCGCCCAACACCTTGGTGCGCTTGCGGTAGGTACTCCCCTCCAGGGTGTTGTCGCCGCGCAGGTAGTTCACCATGTTCGCCTGCGCGGTGCTGCCGCTGCCCAAAGCACTCAACTGGTTGCTGGACAGGGTCGGCGGCGTGGTCCCGCTGTCCTTGAATGCCACAAAGCTGCCCGTGCCAGTCGTCCAGGTAGCCGACCCGGGGACATAGGTGTAGATGACCCGGCTCGGGAACGTGCCGCTGGTGGCGCTGCTGGCCAACTGGGTGTCTGCACACCATGAACCCGTGCTGGTGCTGGAGCAGGAGCCGGAGATCGCGCCGGTGCTCGGATCGACGGACAAGGCCTCCAGGTCGCCATACCACTTGGCAGTTTCGTACGTTGCCTGGTAGGCCTCGGTGCCGGTGGTGAGCTGGGTGGAGTTGGCCGCCAGGCTGGCGCCGGTGCCGGTGCGCGCCTGCGCACGCTTCAGGGCGTCGCTCAGGCCGCTTGAAAAGGTCTGGGGGCTGGTGGCGGAATAAAAGCCACCATGGCCATTCAAGCCGGCATGGGCGAGGTCAGCAATGTTGTTGATCGAATTGGACGCCGGCGTCGGCCAACCGCCCCAGCCGGTTGGCTGCGTTCCGCCATTGGCCCAGTTGAACATGGCCGGCATGTTGATCGCATTGCCTTTCGCGTCCTGTGGCGTGAAGCCCAGACCCATGGTGAACGTGGTCATGTGCTGCCAGAAGGCGGGGTCCTCCGAATTGGTCGGCACCTCGTTGCTTAGGCCGGAAGCGCCGGGTTGCAAGTCGTTTTCCCAGTAGTACATCGCCACGTCGGCCAGAGACGGGCCGCTCCCATAAAGGCCGCCGGCATAAGGCGCTGGCGGCTTGCTGCCGGCCACGAGTGGCCACTTCTGGTTGTTCGGGCCGGTCACGGTGGGCCATGCGGCGCTGCTGGCACCCTTCTCCGCCGTCGATGAGAAACTGCTATTCCAGAAACCGTCCGTGGTCAGGATGGTGTAGGACTGCCGGCACGCGATCTCGGTGCTATTGGCACCGCCTGCCACATAACCCGGATCGCCAAGCATCGTGTCCCAGGCATTGCTCGCCGGTGTCGTGGAATCCGTGCCACTGTAGTACTGGCCAACCGCATCAAGCGCGTAACGCAGCGGCGTGCTGTTGTTTGCGCTCAGCGCAGTCACCCAGTTCCAGAAGTTTGCCTTTTGCGTGCCCGAGGAACCATCTCCAAACGGCTGGACTTCTGCAAGATAGTTGGAACTCTTCGTTGGCGTGGAAAACGGATAGTAATTCGCAAGATTGCTCTTGATCCAGCTCGCGCCGCTGCCGTTGATGGAGCCAAACCCGACACGGAACTTCGCGCTCACTGTCGAGAACGCCGTCATCAGGCCGCTCTTGGCCATCAGGATACGGGTGCGGTAGTACGAGAACCAGTTGGCCACGTTCTGTTGGGTAGCCGCAGTTTCGTCGCACAGGCTTGTGCTTACGGCTGGACTCGCCGTCGAAAGCAATGCGCAGGTACCAGTCGCACCCACGTAATGCTCGGTATTGCTGGAGCCCGTGGTATAGGTGAAATAGTTCTTGTTGACCCGCTGGGAATTCGTGCATACGGTGCTGCTTCCGCTACCACTTTGTGTGTCCCCGCTCGGGCAAGAGTAGGTTACCGTCGAGGTAGAGGCGACAGTTCCGAGGGGGGATGTAGTTGTCCCACTATTGGTTTTTTCGCAATTGACGACCGAACTCCCCTTCAGCCTGGTGTAACCGATTGGACATTGATAACAAATGGGCGGATTTTCGCTACCAATTACGTATATGCCACTTGGCGCACTGCTTGGGCAGGAGTAGCTTGTCGTCGCAATGGGTGTATCCGTCGTGGTGACGGTTACCGTAAACGTCGTGTAGTACGGGTAGCTACTGCCTCCGCTATTATTGGCGTTGTTGTTTGCCTGATAGGAAGTTATATCCTGCTCGTCAGCCGTGGACGTGTCGGTAAACCCATCGAAGTAGGCGTTCGTCAGTCCCGGTGAATTGGGATAAAGATCCGGGGTTGTTGCTGTGCTGTCGGCCTTGGGTGGCGGCGTGTAGGTGATATTGGGGTTGTAGTAGACACCATTGATCGACGCATTGCGCGGCTGGTCGTTGTTGCTCGGCGAGGAGAATGTGCCGTCGGCATTCTTGATCAGGTACCCCCAGTCCGGCATGTAATCCCAATACATCGATCCCGAGTCGTCGAGCATCAGCACGATGTTCGGTGGGATCGCGGGCTGTACCGTCAGCGGCTGCTGGTCCACGGCCACGGTCGAGGAGGAGGCAGGTGCGGAAGTGGAGGCCGCTGCGGGCGCAGGTTCAGGCGCGGCCGCCATCCACGGCTCGGGCGCAGCCGCCGCCACGGCGGGCGTGTAGGCGGCACCCAGCATCCAGACGCCGAACATAGTACCCAGCACGCGGCCGAAGGCGCGGACGCGAGGGTGGCGCGACGGCAGTGTCGATTTCATGGCGTTTCCACTCTCCGAAGGAGTCGGCGCAAATGCGCCTGGTGCGTCGGCTGGTTATCAGCCCTGTTTGAAGACGGCTTGCACGGTGACCACGGCGCGATCGCCCACCACGGCGGGGTCGCCGTTGCGCGCGGTGATGCGGTAGTACACCCCCGTACTGGAGGCACCCTGCACGCCGTAGTTGCGCGAGTTGCCGGTTTGGCCAAAGCCGGTGTTGGTGCTCTGGTCCACCCAGTTGCCCATGTTTTCCACCACGAACTGCGGCTGGCCGTAGGCCGTTGCGCTGGCGGTGTACTGACCGGTGCCGGTACCGGTGGCCAAGGTGTGGATGGCGCTGGATGGCGCCGGGTTGGAGCCGCTGCTGTCGAACGGATTGGGCTGGCAAACGGTGCCGCCCGCCTGGCAGTTGTGCCAGATGATGCTGGAGTCGGTGGGTATCTGCGCAGCCGCAGCACGCAATGCCGCTTCGGCACTCTGGAACGCCTGCTCGCGGTCGTACAGGTTGGAGGCCATCCGCTGTTGCATGATGGTGCCACGCATGGCAGCCAGGCCCACCAGGGTGATGAGCACCAGCAGGATCAGCGCCACCACCAGCGCGATGCCGCGTTGCGCGCGGATACCGGACGACAGGGAGCGAACGCGATACGGATGGGAAGCACCTGGCGTTTTCATGTCATTGCAACCGGTTGCGCACGGCAGTCGTGGTGGTGAACACGCGCTGGATCGGTCCAGCGCTGTTGGCGTTGACGCTCTGAAGGGTGCTCGCCACGGTCAGCGTGACCTGCGCGGCGCTTACCGTCGCCCAGTTGGCGCCCACACTGGTGGCATTGCCGAAGGTGGAACCCGGGACGAGGTAATTGATTTGCATGTTGTCGACGTTGCGCACCATTTCCTGCGACGCAGGCGTGATCGTGCCCGCCACATTGGTAACGGTGCGGCGATAAAGCGAACGGCCTTTCACCGGGTTGGTGCCGATGTACCAGTCCACCGCCGTGAGCTTGGCTACCCGCGAGTTGCCGGGGAAGGAATACGCGGCGCCATTCGTAGTACAAACCGTCGGGTAACCCAACCCTTTCGAGCAATTACCTGGCGTGCCGGCGCCATCATTGTGCTGCACGTCCACGTTGCTGTTGTTGTAGTTGGTGATCTGCAGCAAGGTGGCATGGTCGAAATCGCAGACCATGATCAGGTCTCCCGAATTCAACTCGGTGGTGGATCCGCTGACCTTGAAGTCCGCCGAACTCGGTGCCGGCGTCCATGACACGGTAACGTCCGTATTGGACGTGCTGATCACATGCACTGAACTGGTATTGGGTACCGGTGCGCCATTGCCGGTGATGCCCGTCAGCGCCGGATCCGTGCTGGCGTCGTCGTAACCATGCAAGGCATTGTTCCAGTCGGAATACCACGGATAAGGTGGATTGATCACGTTGGCGACGCGCCCGCTGGTGTTGTCGCATCCGCTGAGGCCTGCGTCACGCAAGTCGCGCGACAGCATCTCGAAGGCGGTACGCGAGCCATCCGCCACGTCGCCCAATGCCTCGTTGGCGCGATAGGTCTGCTGACCGGCAAGGAATACGCTGGTGACGCCACCGATCACGATGAGGCCCAGCAACATGGCGATCATCAGCTCGACCAGGGTGAAGCCACCTAGGTGTCGCGGTTGGCCGTGAGTCGTTCGCAACTTGCTCATAGCATGGCCCTGGTCACGACTTGCTGTGCGGTACCGCCGCCTGCGCCGGCACGACTGTCGTCGAACCGGATGGTGATGGTGCAGAGCGCGGTGGAGCCGGCCACGGCATTGCAATTGACATTGCCTGTAGTACTGGCTGAGGCGCCCAGAGTGGCCGCCAGCTCACTGCACCATGCAAAGAGCTGCTGGGTATCCAGCGCGGCACCTGCACTCCCGCAGGCGTTGGCCGTGACCGTGCCGTTGTAGTTGCCGCTCTCTGCACCGGTAATGTCGGCGCGCATGGCGTCGAGGATGGAATAGCTGGCCACCGTGGCCATGCTGCGCGCCATCGCGCTGTTGTTGGTGGAGAGCGAGCGCGCCTGCATCGCTGCGATGCCGACGAAGCCGATGGACAGCACCAGCACGGCGACCAGCACTTCGATCAGCCCTACGCCAACCTGCGCCTTTCGAGACAGCCAAGGATGGGTCATGGGCAGGCTCCCGGGCTGGGCGTGGTGGTGATGATGGTGCCGGTGGTCATGCCGATGGCGATGCGGTTGTTGCCGCTCAAGCCGGCAACACATACGGTTGCAATCGTGCTTGTAACTGGAGTCTTGCTGGTGTCCGTGGCCTTGTAGCCCAACCCTTGCCCACTGAAGCGGACAGCGGTGATGTTGCCGCTCAATTGCACCGGCAAGGCCAGCCCCTGGGTAGCCGCGAGCAGCGAATTGGCGGTGCTACCCGTCAGTTCAACGACTGCACCGCCGGACGAACCACAGGCTGTACTCAGCGCGGAGTCGCTGGTGGTACTGCTGCCGTCGGTGTTGTTACCGGCCAAGTCGCTGCAAAACTGGGTGGTGGCGTTCAGCTTGATCGCCTCCATCCGCGCGGTATTCAGCGCGTTCACCATGGTGTTGGCCGCCGTGGTGAGCCGGTTGGAATTGGTGATGTTGCGGAAGCTCGGTACCGCGATCACCAGCAGGACGGCCGCCACGGCGATCGTGATCATCAGTTCGACGAGGGTGAACCCTCGTGCACGGCATGGCACGCCGACGACCGGAACACTCCGCGATTGCGACCAAACACGCATGGACTTCCCCTGTTGCTGCGATTGCGGAATCTACTCGCCGCCGCCACCGCCGCCAGAGGCCGGTCGATCAGTGGGCGGATTTGGCCGATGAACGGCGCAAACGCAAAACCCTGCGCGAACCCGCTCACATATCTCCAGGCTTCCGGCCGCCCGCGACGAGGCAATGGATCGGCACGCGCACCCATTCGGCTTCGCTGGGCTTTGACGCCCGCAGCGCGGATAATTGTCGGCCCTTGAACCCAAGCGGCTGTGCAATGTTCGTACCTGGTCAACGCTGGATCTCCACCGCCGAGCCCGAGCTCGGCCTCGGTACCGTGCTGCGCGTCGAGGGACGCGGCGTGCAGGTGCTGTTCGCCAAGGCCGGCGTGCTGCGGCCCTACGCCGCCGATTCCGCGCCGCTGGTACGCGCGGAGTTCCGCGCCGGCCAGCGGGTGGCCGGCAAGGGCATCGCGTTCCTGGTCGAACGGGTGGAGATCAAGGAAGAGCTGCTGATCTACCGCGGCGAGGGGCGCGAGCTGCACGAAGGCCAGCTCGACGACGAGCAGAGCGTGAGCCAGGCCGACGACCGCCTGATCGGTGGCCGTACCGATCCGGTGAGCCAGTTCGAGTTGCGCCTGGAAGGCCTGCGCCGCCGCGCCGAGGCGCGCCGCTCGCCGATGTGGGGCCTGGGTGCCGCCCGCGTGGGCCTGGTGCCGCACCAGTTGCGCGTGGCCGGCATCGCCGCCGCGCGCCGGCCGCCGCGCGTGCTGCTGGCCGACGAGGTGGGCCTGGGCAAAACCATCGAAGCCGGCATGATCGTGGCGCGCCAGCTCGCCACCGGTCGTGCTTCGCGCGTGCTGCTGCTGCTCCCGGACACCTTGATCTACCAGTGGTTCGTGGAACTGCTGCGCCGCTTCAACCTCAGCTTCGCGATCTACGACGAGGAGCGCTGCGAGGCACTGGATCTGCCGCTGGACGGTGCCGCAGCACCCGCCAACCCGTTCGAGGACGAACAGCTGGTGATCGCCGACTTCGCCTTCCTCGAAGCGAACCCGAAGCGCGCGCAGCAACTGCTGGATGCGCCATGGGATCTGCTGGTGGTGGACGAGGCGCACCACCTCGCGTGGACGCCGGCGGCCGCCAGCCCGCGCTACACGCTGGTGGAGCAACTGGCTGCGAAGACGCCCGGGGTGATCCTGCTCACCGCCACGCCCGAGCAGTTGGGCCGCAGCGGCCACTTCGCCCGCCTGCGCCTGCTCGACCCGCAGCGCTACCGCGACCTGGACGCCTACCTCGCCGAGGCCGAAGGCTTCCAGTCGCTGTCGCGGATCGCCGACAAGCTGCTGGACGGCGAGGCGCTGGACGCGGCCCAACTCGCCACGCTGCGCAACGCCTTCGCCGGCGATGCGGCATTGGAAGCGCGGCTCGCCGACACCACCAGGCCCGAGCACGCGCGCGAAATCCTCGCCGCGCTGATCGACCGCCACGGCACCGGCCGCGCGATGTTCCGCAACCGCCGCGCCGGCATCGGCGGTTTCCCGCAGCGCTTGCCGCAATGGCAGGTACTGGATGCCGCCGGCCTCGACGAGGCCGCCCGCCAGGCGCTGCTCGCCGAGTTCCACGCCGACATCCAGCAGCCACCGCCGGTGCTGGAACTGGACTACGCGAACGACCCGCGCCTGAATGCGCTGGTGGAACTGCTCGACGCGCACCCGCAGGACAAGTTCCTGCTGATCTGCCGCAGCCAGGCCAAGGTGCTGGCCCTGGAGGAAGCGCTGCGCACGCGCAGCGGCGCCGGCATCGCGCGCTTCCACGAAGGGCTCGGCATCGTGCAGCGCGACCGCAACGCGGCGTACTTCGCCCAGCCCGACGGCGCGCGCCTGCTGCTGTGTTCGGAGATCGGCTCGGAAGGCCGCAACTTCCAGTTCGCGCACCGGCTGGTGCTGTGGGACCTGCCACTGGACCCCGACCTGCTGGAACAGCGGATCGGCCGCCTCGACCGCATCGGCCAGGCGCACGACATCAGCATCCACATCCTTGCCGTGGCCGACAGCGCGCAGCACGTGCTGGCGCGCTGGTACGACGAGGGCGTGGATGCGTTTCGCCAGAGCCCGGCCGATGGCCGCGAGCTGCTGCGCCGCTATGGCGATATGCTGGCGCAACTGGCCGACCAGCACGCGCGCGGCGACGATGGCCGCGACCAGGAACTGGATGCGCTGCTGGTCGAGACGCGTGCCGCCCACGAGCAGATGGCCGAACTGATCCGCGAGGGCCGCGACCATCTGCTGGAACTGGCCGCCAGCCGCGATCCGCATGCCGAGGAACTGGCCCAGGCCTTCCGCCGCGAGGACGAGGACCCGTCCCGCGATGCCTTCGTGCAGCGCCTGCTGGAAGCCTACGGCATCCACGCCGAGGAACTCGGCGGCAAGGTGCTGCTGCTCGACCCGCAATACCTCTCCACCGACGCCCTGCCCGGCTTCGCCGAAGGGCCGCAGTCGGCCACCTTCAGCCGCGCGGTGGCGCTGGCGCGCGAGGAACTGCCACTGCTCAGGCTCGACCATCCGATGATCGCCGGCGCGCTGGACCTCGCGCTCTCCGGCGAGCAGGGCAACGCCGCCTTCATGGTGGACGACGCGCTGCCGCCGCGCAGCGCATTGCTGCAGGCGGTGTTCGTGCTGGAGTGCGTGGCCGATCGGCGGCTGGACGCGGAGCGCTTCCTGCCCGCGCTGCCGATCACCGTCACCGTCGACACCCGGCTCGCCGAGCGCGCGGACTTCGAGCCCAGCGAGGCTGCATTGCGCAAGGCCGCCGACCGCAACATCGAGGTGCCGCGCTACCGCAAGTTCCTCGCCAAGCTGGTGCCGCCGATGCTGGAGAAGGCGGAGCTGGCGACCGGCGCCCGCGCGCAGGCGATGATAGCCGCCGCGATGGCCGAGGCCGGCGCCGCACTGGACGCCGAGCTGTCGCGTCTTGAGGCGCTGCGCGCGGTGAACCCGTCGATCAGCGCCGCGGAAATCGCCACCCTTGCCGCCGAACGCGACGCCTTGCTCACCGCCCTCCCGCAGTCGCGGCTGCGCCTGGATGCGGTGCGCTTCGTGGTCAGCGCGGATTTCCTGGCGCTGCGCTGATCAATGCTTGCCCGCGCTTGAATGGCATCAAGCCTCTGCAAAGACACCGTTCGCGCTGAGCGTAGCTTGCGATAGCAAGCGCACGCGGGGAAGCGCCACGGATGGCGCTGACTTTGAGGAGCGAGGAAGTCGAAGCGTCGCCGCAATACCCTTCGACTCCGGCCCTCCGGGCCTACGCTCAGGGCGAACGGTGAAATCGGCGCGACTCGACAACAATAGGCTACACACGCGGAAAGCCTTGGCACTGGCATTCGTTCCAGCGCAACGCCTCAGCCCCTCATCGCCCGCGCATGCCAGGCGATGTGCTCGCCGATGAAGCTGGCCACGAAGTAATAGCTGTGGTCGTAGCCGGAATGCAGGCGCAGGGTGAGCGGATGGTTCGCCTTCGCACACGCTTCGCGCAACAGCTCCGGCCTGAGCTGCGCGGCGAGGAATTCGTCGGCCTCGCCCTGGTCCACCAGCAGCGGCAGCCGCTCGGCCGCCGTCTTCAGCAGTTCGGTGGCGTCGTAGCGCGCCCAGGCCGTGCGGTCCGACCCGAGGTAGGCGGTGAACGCCTTCTCGCCCCAAGGCACCTGCGCCGGTGCCACGATCGGCGCGAACGCCGATACGCTGCGGTAGCGCCCGGGATTGCGCAGCGCGATCGTCAACGCGCCATGGCCGCCCATCGAATGCCCGCTGATGCCGCGCGCATCGCTGGCGGGAAAGTTCGCTTCGATCAGCGCAGGCAACTCGTCGGCCACGTAGTCGTGCATGCGGTAGTGCGCGGCCCAAGGCTGTTCGGTGGCGTCGAGATAGAAACCCGCGCCCTGGCCCAGGTCATACGCCGGATCGTCCGCCACGTCCGCGCCGCGCGGGCTGGTATCCGGCGCCACCACGATCACGCCGTGCTCGGCGGCGTAGCGTTGCGCGCCGGCCTTGGCGATGAAGTTCTGCTCGGTGCAGGTGAGGCCCGACAGCCAGTACAGCACCGGGAGCCGCTCCTGCTCCGCCTGCGGCGGCAGGTAGACGGCGAAGTTCATCGCGCAACCCAGCACGGCCGAGTCGTGCCGGTACACGTCCTGCCAGCCGCCGAAGCAGGCGCGGTGTTCGAGGCGTTCGAGGTTCACGGGGTTCTCCTTTTCTCGCGGCGTCATGCCCGCGAAGGCGGGCATCCATCTTCGGCTTTACCGAAGATCAACATGGACTCCCGCTTGACCAGCCTGCGGCTGTTGAAGAACACCTCGCGGGCACGACGCCGTCGTCAATCTCGGAGCGTTGCAAGTCAGTAGTGAATCACTGAGCGGATCGACTTGCCTTCGTGCATCAGCTCGAAGGCCTCGTTGATCTGCTCCAGTCCCATCGTGTGGGTGACGAACGGCGCCAGTTCGATCTCGCCGTGCATCGCCTGCTCGACCATGCCGGGCAGCTGGCTGCGCCCCTTCACGCCGCCGAACGCGGTGCCCATCCATTTGCGGCCGGTGACCAGCTGGAACGGCCGGGTGGAGATTTCCTGGCCCGCGCCGGCCACGCCGATGATCACCGACTGGCCCCAGCCGCGGTGCGCGCATTCCAGCGCCGCGCGCATCACGTGGACGTTGCCGATGCATTCGAAGCTGTGGTCCACGCCCCAACCGGTCATTTCCACGATCACCTGCTGGATCGGCTGGTCGTGGTCCTTCGGATTGACGCAATCGGTGGCCCCCATGGAACGCGCCAGCTCGAACTTGGCAGGGTTGGTGTCGACCGCGATGATGCGGCCGGCCTTCGCCTGGCGCGCGCCCTGCACCACTGCCAGGCCGATGCCGCCGAGGCCGAACACCGCCACGCTGTCGCCTGCCTGCACCTTGGCGGTGTTGTGCACCGCACCGATGCCCGTGGTGACGCCGCAGCCCAGCAGGCAGACCTGCTCGTGGTTCGCCTGCGGGTCGATCTTCGCCAGCGACACTTCCGCGACGACGGTGTATTCGCTGAAGGTGGAGCAGCCCATGTAGTGATGGATAGGCTGACCGTTGTACGAGAAGCGCGTGGTGCCGTCCGGCATCACGCCCTTGCCCTGGGTGGCGCGCACGGCCGTGCACAGGTTGGTCTTGCCGCTCTTGCAGAACAGACACTCGCCGCACTCGGCGGTGTACAGCGGAATCACGTGGTCGCCCGGCCGCACCGAGGTGACGCCCTCGCCCACCTCGACCACCACGCCCGCGCCCTCGTGGCCGAGCACGCAGGGAAACAAGCCTTCCGGATCGTCGCCGGACAACGTGAACGCGTCGGTGTGGCAGACGCCGGTGTGACTGATCTTCACCAGCACCTCACCCTTCTTCGGCGGGGCCACGTCGATCTCGACGATCTGCAGCGGCTGGCCGGGGGCGAAGGCGACGGCGGCACGGGATTTCATGGCGATACTCCTGCGGTGGATCATGGATCGGGGCACGCGGCCACGGCGCAAGCTCGCGCACGGGTTGGCAACGACGACGTCGACGCGCGAGTCAGGGCAGCGACGCGGCCACCTGTCGCATGCGCCGCTCGATACCGAACGCGTAGTAGGCCACGGTCAGCAGCGCGATCCAGGCCACGCCCACGTAGAGCGCCACGCGGGTATCGGGGCTGTAACCCAGCATCACCCACACGAACAGCAGGAAGGCCAGGCACACCACGCTGGACAGGGGCCACACGCGCAGGCGGAACGCCAGCGGCTCGACCTGGCGGCGTCGGAAGCTCCAGTGCGCCACCAGCACCATGCCCCAGGTCCACACCGTGTTGAACGCGAGGATGGACATCATCATGCCGAAGATGCGCCCCGGCACCAGGTAGTTCATCAGCACGCCGAACAGCAGGAACGCCATCGTCACCAGCACGCCGCGCACCGGCACGCCGTGCGCGCTGGTGCGGCCCATCGCCGCCGGCGCCTGGCCCTTGCCGGCGAGGCTGTGCAGCATGCGGCTGCCGCTGAAGGTGGTGGAATTGAAGCTGGACAGCGCCGCGGTGATCACCACGAAATTGATCAGCCCCGCCGCACTGGGGATGCCCAGCCGCGCGAAGGTGGTGACGAACGGGCTGCTGTTCGCGTCCAGCTGGTTCCATGGGTAGATCGCCATGATCACGAACAGCGAGCCGATGTAGAAGATCAGGATGCGCCAGATCACCGAGTTCACCGCGCGCGGGATCGTGCGCTCCGGCTGCGCGGCTTCGGCCGCCGCCATGCCGATGGTCTCGATGCCGCCGAACGAGAACACCAGCACCGGCAGCGCCAGCACCATGCCGGTGACGCCGTGCGGGAACCAGCCGCCGTGCGTCCACAGGTTGGACAGACCGGTCGGCGTGCCGCCGTTGCCCCAGCCCAGCCAGATCATCGCGCAGCCGCCGGCGATCATCGCCACCACGGTGAGTACCTTGATCAGCGAGAACCAGAATTCCAGCTCGCCGTACACCTTCACCGCCAGCAGGTTCAGGCCGCCGATCATGGCCACGCTGGCGAAGGCCCAGATCCACTGCGGCGAGTCGGGAAACCACGCCTTCATGTAGATGCCCACCGCCGTGCTCTCGACGATGCCCACGCCCATCATCAGGATCCAGTAGTTCCAGCCGGTGAGGTAACCGGCGAACGGCCCGAGATATTTGTGCGCATAGGTGCTGAAGGAGCCGGCGATGGGCTCGTGCGCGGCCATCTCGCCCAGTGCGCGCATGATGATGAAGATCATCGCGCCGCAGATCAGATAGGCGAACAGCACCGCGGGGCCGGCCAGCTTGATCGTGCTGCCCGAGCCGAGGAACAGCCCGGCGCCGATGCACATGCCCAGCGCCATGAAGGTGATGTGGCGCGGCGTGAGGCGGCGCTGCAGGTCGTGGCTCATGGATTTCCTAGAAGATCAGCGCAGCAGCTGGCGCTTCGGTTTCAGCGGCAGCTTGCCGCGCCAGTACTGGATCATGACATAGCCGCCGACCATGCCGCCCAGGTGCGCGAAGTGCGCCACGCCGGCCTGCGTGCCGGTGACGCCCAGCACCAGTTCCACCACCGCATAGCCGATCACGAACAGCCACGCCGGCATCGGGATCGGCAGGAAGATCAGGAACATCTTCTCCTTCGGATACAGCATGCCGAACGCCAGCAGCAGACCGAAGATCGCGCCCGAGGCGCCGATGGTGGGGTAGAAGCCGTTGGGGAAATACTTCATCACCAGCAGTTGCGCCACTGCCGCCACGATCGCGCAGGCGAAGTAGTAGATCGTGTAGTTGCGCGCGCCGAAGGTGCGCTCGATCACCCCACCGAACATGTACAGCGCGAACATGTTGAACAGGATGTGCTCGAAACCGCCGTGCATGAACGCATAGGTGACCAGTTGCCACGGGCGGAACCCCACGCTGATGACCGCCCCGCCCGCCACCTGGCCGAGCTGGTCCGGCCCCAGCGGCCACAATGCGAAATGCTGGCTCAGCGCGTACGTGCTCGCGTCGTGCAGGACCAACTGCAGCGCGAACACCAGCACGTTGGCGATCAGCAGGTAGCGGGTGACCGGGGGGACGTTCGGCATCGGGTGATTTCCGGAAAACGAGCGACAAGCGTAACCAGCACCACGCGATTTCACCATGCCGGGAACCGTGGTGCGCCCCCATCCGCCCTGCGGGCACCTTCCTCGCTCCTCAAAGCTGGCGCCATCCCTGGCGCCTCCCCGCGTACCCCCGCAGGCGGGGGAAGGAAGGCTTGCGCATTCCGCCCGCAGCCGTGGGATTCACCGCACAGCCAACGTTGGCAAACCCTTCCTTCCCCCGTCCCACGGGGGAAGGTGCCCGAAGGGCGGATGGGGGGCTAGCCTCTGAAGCTTCCACCAAACCAGGGAAGGCTCATGCGCGAGGGTGCGAAACTCCATTACGCACGCCAGCTGCGTCGTGACATGACCGAGGCGGAACATTGGCTCTGGGCGCGCTTGCGCCACCGCCAGTTGGCCGGCTTCCGCTTTCGCCGCCAGCATCCGCTGGGAAGCTACATCGCCGACTTCGCCTGCATCGAAAGACAGTTGATCGTCGAGGTCGACGGCTCGCAGCATCTGGACTCGGCAGCCGACGTACGCCGCGACGACTGGTTCAGGCAGCATGGTTTCATCGTGGTGCGATGCTGGAATCACGACGTGCTTGAACGGACGGATCAGGTGCTGGCGAGGATCCTGCAGGCATTGGAGATGGGGCGGTGATGCCCCCATCCGCCCTGCGGGCACCTTCCTCGCTCCTCAAAGCTGGCGCCATCCCTGGCGCCTCCCCGCGTACCCCCGCAGGCGGGGGAAGGAAGGCTTGCGTCTTCCGCCCGGAAAGAAAGTCGTGCACGGGAACGGAGACCGCGGGATCAGCCGCACAACCGGCACCGGCGAACCCTTCCTTCCCCCGTCGCACGGGGGAAGGTGCCCGCAGGGCGGATGGGGGCCAGGCATGGCAGCCGCGAGGTTAGCCGCCGGCACCGGCAAGTGCTTCCCTCTCCCGTCGCACGAGGGAAGGAACCCCGGCCACAGCGAAGGTATCGACTTCGACGATGCTTTCCGCTGTCGTATAGGGGGGAAGGAAGCACATGAAAAAGCCGCCTTGCGGCGGCTTTCGGATGACCTGTCGGAGGCAGCGGCTCAGCCGTTGCGCCCGGCCAGCGCCAGCATGCCGTCGGGGCGCTTGGCGCCCACGAAGCGCTTGGCCCAGTAGGCCTCGTCGAGGCTGGAGATCTGCACCGACTTGCCGGTGGTGGGGGCGTGGATGAAGCGGCCGTTGGAAATGTAGATGCCCACGTGGGTGATGCGGTGGTGGCGGCCGCTGGTGTGGAAGAACACCAGGTCGCCAGGTTTCATGTCGGCGCGCTTCACCTTCAGGCCGGCGAGGAACTGCGAGGCGGAGTTGGTGGGCAGCTGCACGCCGATCGCGTGGGCGAACACGTAACGCACGAAGCCGCTGCAATCGAAGCCGGTGGTCGGGCTGTGGCCGCCGCGCACGTAGCGCACGTCACGCAGGTTCATCGCCAGCCCGATCAGCGCCTTGCGCAGGTCGGTGATGGTCTCGGCCGAGCTGTCAGCCTGGTCATCCGTCGCGCTGGCGGCCGGCTTCGCGTCATCGGCCTTGGCCACGACGGGCGCGAGCAGGCTGCTGTGGGCGGCGCCAAAGGCCGGGGTCGCGCCGGCGAAGCTCGGCGCGCTGGGCGCGGCGAACATCGGTGCCGGGTTGAGGATGGGCAGCTGGTTCAGCGACAACGAGGAAGCGGAAGTACCACCGGCGATCAGCGAGAGGTTGGCGACGGCACGGGTTTCGGCATGTGTGGGAATGGCGAACAGCAGCATCGAAACGAGTGCGGCAACACCGGTCAATCGCTGAATTGGCATGAGGCGGTGACCCCTGACGACGGTTCTCGGAGGTGCCGCCTGGCGTGCAGACGACGTGACGAAGGACCGACCATACCAAGATGCATGGAGTGGTTTGTTGGATCGGGGTTAACTGAACCCCGTCGTTCGCAATCGCCGATACACCCGTCACACTTCGAAAAACATCAGATTTTTCCGAAGCTTGTGTCGGCGGCCCGGAATCGGCCGGGTCAATGTCCGGTTTCGGGCCAGTAAAAGCTGTCTGAAGTGGGACGGCGCCCGAAGATCGCGGTACCGATGCGCACCTCGGTGGCGCCCTCGGCGATCGCCAGCGGGAAATCGCCGCTCATGCCCATGGAAAGGCGGGGGATGTCGTGGCCGCGGGCGATGGCGGCGTCGCGCAGCTCGCGCAGCTGGCGGAAGCAGGCGCGCACCTCGACCGGGTCGTCGGTGTGGATCGCCAGGGTCATCAGGCCGCGCACGCGCAAGGTGTCGTACTGGCGCAGGCGGTCGAGGAAGGTGGGCAGCTCGGCGGGCGGCAGGCCGTACTTGCTCTCCTCGCGTGAGGTCTTCACCTGCACCAGCACGTCGATGGAGCGACCCTCCAGTTGCAGGCGTCGGTGCAGCGCCTCGGCCAGCTCCGTACGGTCCAGCGACTGCACCTCGCTGGCCAATCGCGCCACGTCCTTGGCCTTGTTGGTCTGCAAGTGACCAATCATCACCCAGGCGATGCCGCAGTCGGCCAGCGGACCGGACTTGTCGCGGATCTCCTGCACCTTGTTCTCGCCGAAGCGATGCAGCCCCAGCGCCACCGCCGCGCGCACCACTTCGGGATCGAAGGTCTTGCTGACCGGCAGGATGGCGACCTCGGCCGGATCACGCCCGGCGGCGCGGCAGGCCGCGTCCACGCGATGGCGGATGTCGGCCCAGTTGGCGGCGAGGTGGGAGTGATCCATGAGCAGAGGTTCTCCAGATGCCTGACTCCCCTCTCCCGCTTGCGGGAGAGGGGAATCCATCAGCCCTTGCCACCCTGCGCGTAATGCCTAGCCACCACTTCGGCCACCACGCCCGTCACCTTCTTGCCGGTGGGGATGTGCAGGAACTCGTTGGGGCCGTGGGCGTTGGAGTGCGGACCGAGCACGCCGGTGATCAGGAACTGCGCCTTGGGGAATTTCTCGCCCAGCATGCCCATGAACGGGATCGAGCCGCCCTCGCCCATGTAAGTAGCCGGCGCGCCGAACTGGTGCTGCGAGGCCTCGGTCACCGCCTGCTCCAGCCACGGCGACAGCGCGGGCGCGTTCCAGCCGCTGCCGTCCTTCTCCAGGTCGAAGGTGACGGTGGCGCCGTAAGGCGGGTCCTTTTCCAGCAGTTGCTTGAGGAACCGGCCGGCTTGCTTCGCGTCCAGCGTGGGCGGCACGCGCAGGCTCAGTTTCACCGCGGTGAACGGGCGCAGCACGTTGCCGGCACTGTCCAGCGGCGGGATGCCACCGACGCCGGTGACCGCCAGTTGCGGACGCCAGGTGCGGTTGAGCACCAGTTCGGGCAGCTCCTTCGTCACCGGCTGCATGCCTTCGGCCCAGGGGAACTTGCTGTAGATGTCGCTGCCCAGCACCTCGGCCGCATGCTGCGCCTGTTCCACGCGCTGGGCGGGGATCTCGACGTAGAGCTCCTTCGGCTTGATCGTGCCGGTCTGGGGGTCTTCCAGCCGCGACAGGATCTCGCGCAGGATGCGGAAGCTGGACGGCACCACGCCGGAGGCGTCGCCCGAGTGCACGCCCTCGTCCAGCACCTTGACGGTGAGGTTGCCGCCGGTCATGCCACGCAGCGAGGTGGTGAGCCAGAGCTGCTCGTAGTTGCCGCAGCCCGAATCCAGGCAGACCACCAGCGAAGGGTTGCCGATGCGCGCGGCGAGGTGGTCGACGTAGAACGGCAGGTCGTAGCTGCCCGATTCCTCGCAGGCCTCGATCATCACCACGCAGCGCGCGTGCGGCACGCCCTGCTCGTGCAGCGCCAGCAGCGCCGCCAGCGAGCCGAAGATCGCGTAGCCGTCGTCGGCGCCGCCGCGGCCATAGAGCTTGTCGCCCTTGATGACCGGCGTCCACGGGCCAAGGCCCTCGGCCCAGCCGGTCATTTCCGGCTGCTTGTCCAGGTGGCCGTAGAGCACCACGGTATCGTCGCCCTGCCCCGGCACCTCGATATAGATCAGCGGCGTGCGGCCTTCGAGCTGCACCACTTCCAGCGAGCTGCCCGGCAGCGCGGCGAGCTTGGCGCGGGCCCAGTCGCTCATCAGCTTCACCGCCGCGTCCATGTGGCCGTGCGCCTTCCACTCCTTGTCGAACATCGGCGACTTGTTGGGAATGCGGATGTAGTCCACCAGCTTGGGCACGATTTCGTCGTCCCACAGCTTGCCGACGAAACGGGAAAGGCGGGTGGTATCCATGGGGGACTCCGAAGCGGGGAAAGACCGCCATTCTAGCAAGCCGCCGTCCGCAGCCCTTCGCAGGCACTACACTGGCGCCCCTTTCCGCCGCCCCTCCACCATGATCCTGCCGCACTACCACATCGCCGCCTCGCGCATTCCCGGCGCCGGCAAGGGCCTGTTCCTCGATGAGACAGTGCGCGCGGGCAGCATCATCACCGCGCCCGACGCGATCGACCGCACGTTCCGCCACGCCGAGTTCGACGCGCCGGAGCTGGCGAAACTGAAATACGCCAGCGCGCGCTGGTTCGAGGACCGCTACACGGTGTCGCCGGACTGGCCCGACGAGTGCTACATCAACCACAGCTTCCAGCCGAACGGCCTCTGGCACCTGGGCTTCGTGTTCGCGCTGGCCGAGCTGCCCGCGGGCAGCGAGATCACGGTGGACTACCGTCACCTGCTGCCGCCCGGCGAGGCCGAGGATTTTGCGGATGCGGCCACTGGTGAGACAATCACCGGATTGTCCTGGACCGAAAGCCTTGCTTCGAGCACTCGCGCCCTCGCGACGTTGCTCGGTGGCACGTGAGTTGCTTGCTGATTTGGCATGATCGACATCCCTGTAATCGAGACGGCGCGCCTGCGCCTGACCGCGCTCACCGAGCGCCATTTCGACGACTACGCCGCGATGCTGGCCGACCCGGCCAGCACCCGCTGGATCGGTGACGGCCAGCCGCTGGACCGCACCAACGCCTGGCGTTCGCTGGCGATGCTGCTGGGCCACTGGCAGCTGCGCGGCTGCGGCATGTGGGCGCTGGAACTGAAAGGCAGCGGCGAGTTCGTGGGCCGCGCCGGCCTGATGCATCCCGAAGGCTGGCCCGACCTGGAGCTGGGCTGGATGCTCAAGCCCGAACACCGCCACCACGGTTACGCCACCGAGGCGGGCATGGCGGTGCTGGACTTCGCCTGGCATCACTTGCACGCGCCGCGGGTGATCAGCCTGGTCCGCGTGGGCAACGAGGCCTCCGACCGCGTGGCCGAACGCCTGGGCGGCGAGCACATCGACGACATGGACTTCTACGGCAGCGACACCCACGTGTTCGCCTACTACCCGCCGCACCGCGAAACCCGCCGCGCCGCCTGCGGTTGACGGCCCGCGCGCAGGCATGGCGAAAGCCTGTCGACGATGCAGCGGAATGCAAGCGCAAGGGCCGCCGCTGGTGCACCGTGTCAGAGGGAAGCCGTCCCGCTGCGCTACCATTCGCCAGCTAAGTCCCCACGCCCAGGAGTCCGCGATGCGCCCGTTCCCGCTCGGTGAAGAGATCGACCTGCTGCGCGACACCGTGCACGCCTTCGCCGAGAAGGAGATCGCGCCGCGCGCCACCCAGATCGACCACGACAACGTGTTCCCGGCCGACCTGTGGAAGAAGTTCGGCGACCTGGGCCTGCTCGGCATGACCGTCCCCACCGAGTACGGCGGCACCGGCATGGGCTACCTCGCGCACATGGTGGCGATGGAGGAAATCTCGCGCGCGTCCGGCTCGGTGGGCCTGTCCTACGGCGCGCACTCCAATCTGTGCGTCAACAACATCTTCCACAACGGCAACGAGGCGCAGCGCCGGAAGTACATCCCCAAGCTGTGCTCGGGCGAGTACGTGGGCGCGCTGGCGATGAGCGAGCCGGGCGCGGGTTCGGACGTCGTCGGCTCGATGAGCTGCAAGGCCGAGCTGCGTGGCGACACGTGGGTGGCCAACGGCACCAAGATGTGGATCACCAACGGCCCCGACGCCGACGTGCTGCTGGTCTACATGCGCACCGCGCCGCGCGCCGCCGGCAGCCGCTGCATGACCGCCTTCATCGTCGAGAAGGGCATGCAGGGTTTCTCCACCGCGCAGAAGCTGGACAAGCTCGGCATGCGCGGCTCCAACACCTGCGAGCTGGTATTCGACAACTGCGCGATCCCCGCCGAGAACGTCGTGGGCGAGGTCAACGAGGGCGTGCGCGTCTTGATGAGCGGCCTGGACACCGAGCGCCTGGTGCTGTCCGGCGGCCCGATCGGCCTGATGCAGGCGGCGCTGGACCTCACCCTGCCCTACGTGCGCGAGCGCAAGCAGTTCAACGCGCCGATCGGCACCTTCGGCATGATGCAGGCCAAGGTGGCCGACATGTACACCGCGCTGCAGTCCTCGCGCGGCTTCGCCTACATGGTGGCGCAGCAGTTCGACACCGGCGTGAAGTCGCGCGTCGACCCCGCCGCCTGCCTGCTCAACGCCTCGACCAACGCGGTGCAGGTGGCGCTGGAGGCGATCCAGTCGCTGGGCGGCAACGGCTACATCAACGAATTCCCCGCCGGCCGCCTGCTGCGCGACGCCAAGCTCTACGAGATCGGCGCCGGCACGAACGAGATCCGCCGCATGCTGATCGGCCGCGAGCTGTTCCACGGCAAGGCGTGACAGCACTCCCTTCCCCCGCTTGCGGGGGTGCGCGGGGAGGCGCCAGGGATGGCGCCAGCTTTGAGGAGCGAGGAAGGTGCCGAAGGCGGATGGGGGAATACGGCAAAGCCGCGCTCAGCCGCTCAACGCCGCCGCGCTGCGGATCGCCGCACCCTCGATGCGATGCAGGTCGAACACAAGCACCTCGTTGTCGCCCGCGCGCAGCCACGACGCGGGGCAGTACAACCGCTGCTGCGGGCCGAGGTTCCAGTAGCGGCCCAGCAGGTGGCCGTTGATCCAGAGGTAGCCCTTGGCCCAGTCCGCCATGTCGAGGTAGCAGTCGCCCGCCTGCGCGAGCTTGATCGTGCCCTTGAAGAACACGCCGGGCCGCGAGGGCTTGCCGCGCAGCGGCTTCAGGCCCGCCACCCAGCGCTCGTCCAGCGGCAGGCTCACCGCCTCCCAGCCGCTCAGCGGCTTGCCGTCCAGTTGCACCTCGCCCACGAGGCCCTTGCGGTCGGCCATCGCCTGGCCGTAGCCCACGTGGCCGAAGCTGTCGACGAGGATTTCCAGCGGCGTCTCGCCTTTCGACGCCGGCAGTCGCACCTGGTCGCCCGCACGCAGCGTCGGGTGCTGCATGCGCGAGACGTAGTCCACGTACTGGCCGCCGTGAAACACGGTGGCGTAGTCGCGCGCGTTGCCCAGAGCCAACTCGCCGCCGCCTTTCAGCGGACGGCGATACAGCACCATGCCCTCGCCCTGTCCGAACAGCAGTTCGTTCGCCTGCGGTTGTTCGACCCGCTTCGCGGTCGGCAGGTTGTCCCACAGCGCGGAGTGCGGCTGCGGCGTGATCGCGTCGAAGCCCACCATGGCCGGCACCGCCGGCAGTTCGGGCAGCGGCGCCTTGGTGTGCGCGGCGATCAGCTTGCGGAACGCGTGATAGTCCGCGGTGGGCGCGCCGTGCTCGTCGATCGGCGCGCCGTAGTCGTAGCTGGTGATCACCGGCTCGAAGTGCGAGTAGTCGTTGTGCGCGTTGGCGCCCGCGCCGAAGCCGAAGTTCGTGCCGCCGTGCACCACGTACAGGTTGAACGAGCGACCCTCGGCCAGCAGCTTGGCCAGCGTGCCGGCGAAGTCGCCGCGCGCGAATGCCTTGTCGCCCCAGTGGGTGATCCAGCCGGGATAGCCTTCGCCCATCCACACCGGCATCTCGCCTGCGATGGACTGCGCACCGGCGAAGTCGACGTCGCCGTCCAGGCCCAGCGCGGTGCCGGGCAGATACGTCTTCGCGTCGCGCACCTGGCCCAGTCCGTCGGAGATCGAGAACGGCCCGTGCACGCCGTGCTGCTGCCACAGCGTCTGGATCGCCTCGAGATAGCCGAGATCCTTGCCGAACGAGGCGTACTCGTTCTCCACCTGCACCATCAGGATCGGGCCGCCATTCTCGGCCAGCAGCGGCTTCACCACCGGCGCGACGGCGGCGATGTAGCGGCGCACCGCGGCCATGTAGTCCGGGTCGTCCTTGTCGCGCACCTTGATGTGTGGGTGGCGCAGCAGGTACGGCGGCAGGCCGCCGAAATCCCACTCACCGCAGATGTAGGGGCCGGGGCGCAGGTACACCCACATGCCCTCTTCCTGGCAGATGCGGATGAACTTCGCGAAGTCGCGGCTGCCGGTCGTGAGGTCGAACACGCCGGGCTCGGCCTCCAGCGCGTTCCACATCAGGTAGATCGCGATGGTGTTGAGCCCCAGCGCCCTCGCCATGCGGATGCGCTGGCGCCAGTACTCGGCGGGGATGCGGATCGGATGCATCTCGCCACTCATGATCTGGAAGGGTTTTCCGTCGAGCAGGAACTGCTGCGCGGACAACTCGAAGCGATGCGAGCGGCCGTCCGGCGCGCGTTCGACGAATCCGCCAGCGGGACGTTGACCGGCATCGACGCGCAAGCTCAGGGCGGCCAGCGGAGCCAAGGCGCTGAGGCGTAGGAAATCTCGTCGCTGCATCATGGATCCTTTGCAGGGTGTGGAGTTGTCGTGCCATTCGGCACGCAACGCATGGGATGGGGCGTGGGCGACAAGTCGGGCCTTGCAGTATCGACCACATGCGTCGCGCCAGGCTGAAGCGTAACAAGGCCTTTGTCGGTCTCCACTTGGAGCGCCACACCGTGGATCAGCGTGATGCTGCTGCGCTGCAAGCCCAGGACGAGATCGAGGGTACGCCCTTGGTAACGCAGGCCGCGGATCGTCACTTGGGTGCCAACCTGTGGCAGCAGCGTGGGCTCGAACACGACGCGGTCGCTGCGCCAGCGCTGGCCGCTCAAGCCGTACAGGAAGATCTGCAGGAAACCTCCCGCACCAGTCTCGAATACATAAGACGGCGCGCCTGCGTTGTCACCGGCCTTGTCGCCACGGGCTTCGGAAAACTGCTCGAACGGCGCGCGCACGAACGGATCGACCGCACGCTGCAGGTAATGCCACGCCATGCAGCCGGGCAAGCCGATCTGCAAAGCCACGATCGCCTGCACCGAATCGGTCATCGCCGGGCCATCCGGATCGGTTCGCGCGGCGTAGTAGTCGAGATCGGCCTGCGCCACCGCGCGCGGCATCGGGTATTCGTACGGGTAGCTCATCAGCACCACGTCGGCCTGCTTGATCTTGCGGCCGTCGTAGCCGGCGTACTCCGCATGCACGCCGTGCCGCGCATCCATCGGCACCACCAGCCGGTCGGCGATCGCCTGCCATGCCGGATCGGCCTGCGCACCGGCCACCGGCGCCGCCAGCGTGGCGATGCGCAGCATCTGGCTGGCGCCGACATTGGTCATGGCGTGGTCGTTGACGTGGACGGCGTATTCATCCGAACCGGCGACATCGTCGATGTGGTAACGGCCATCGGCATCGCGCCGTGCACGACCCTGCCAGAACGCGGCGATGTCATGCAGCACCGGCCAGCCGCGTTCGCGCAGCCACTGGCGATCGCCGGTGGCGAGGTAGTACTGCCACTGGGCGAGCCCGATCTCGCTTTGCAGGTGATCCTGGTAATCACTGCACGGGCCATCGTCGCCGCACAGCATGCTCGGCCCGGTCGACCACGGCCATACCGCTCCCTCGCGGTGAACCTCCAGCGCATTCCGGCGCGCTTGCGCCAGAGTGTCGTAGCGCAGGTCGAGTACTGGCCGCGCCAGCTCCGGATGCAGGGCCAGCAGCGCCGGATACATCCAGGTCTCGTCGTCCCAGAAGATCATGCCGGCATAGTTGTCGCTGCTGAGGCCGGACGCCGCGATGCTCCATGCCTGTCCCGCACGCACGCTGGCATACAACGAATAGAGGCTGGCGCGCACCCGGCGTTGCATCACCGGATTGCCGGTGACCTCAATGTCGGACGTCCAGAGTTGCGCCCACGCGCGTTCGTGTTCGCGCAGCAGCGCGTCCCAGCCGAGACGGCGCGCCTGCAACGCCGCAGCTTTCGCCACGGCCAGCGGATCGGCGCCGTCGTCCGCCGAGGCGATGCCGACGTACTTGGTGATGCGGTAGGTCTCGCCGGCAACCACCGGGAACGTCCAGCGCTCACCGGCCGTCATCGCTTGGCGCTCGCCAGCGGCCGAACGGCTGCCCACATGCACGTTGGCGGAACCATCCAGCACGCCGACCTCGCTGGCGATCTTGCCGGTCTGCTCCGCGTGCACGGTGACGGCGACCATGTCCGCGCCGGCGTCATAGCTGGCCGGTCCTGCTGTGACTCGTCGCGCGCCGTGTCCATCGAGCAGGCCGGTGATCGCCAGTTGCCCCGACCAGTGCGGCGTCACGCTCAGCTGCACGACGGCCACGTGCTGGTTGGCGCGATCGATGAATACGTCGTAGCGCAGCGTGGTCGCCTTGCCGGGCACGGGAGTCCAGGTCGCCGATGTGCTGACCAGGGCGTGTCGCAGATCGAGTTGCTGCCACCAGCCCGTCACCTGCTCCGGTGGCACGCCGGGTTCCCAGTGATGGCCATCGACATCGAGGATGAGCGTCGACCATGTCGGCAAAGCGGCGATGTGCTCGGTCCGGCCGGAACGCGCGTAATAGCCGGCCAGCAGGCTGCCGGTATAGCGCTGCGTGTACAGCGGCCAGCCGGTCGGGCCGAGGTCACCCTGATAGCCCTCGCCGGTGGCGGGCAGCATCGCGCCGAGGCGGCCGTTGCCGATGTACGGCTGGCGCGCATAGTCGGCAACGCGGTAGTCATCCGAACCGAGTATCCAGCCGTCCTGTTGCGCCGCCGGATCCATTGGTGAAACAGACTGCGCCATGGTCAGCTGCGGCCATGCATTCAGCGCCACCAGCATCGCGCCGCTCCATCCGATCGTGCGCCCCGTCGTCGCCATCCCGTTTCCGGCCAACAGAAAGAATTCGAAAGTTTCAAAATTTGTTGAAACCTTTCGAAACTCTATCATAAGCTCGACCCCGGCCTCAACACGCCATCTGGCACCGGAACCGTCATGTCGACCGTATGCCCTGCCATGTCCCCGTTTTCGCCGCGCCGGCCGGCGTGCGTGCTGTGCCTGCTGGCCGCCGTGCTGCTGGTGCTCTCGCCCGGCCTGGCACGGGCCGACGATTCCATGGCCGGCGACGCGCCCGCTCGCCCCGGTCCGCGCGCACAGCTCTCTGGCGCGCTGCGACCCGCCGACATCCGCCGCGCCGCGGCCAGGGTCGCCGCCTGGCAATACGCTCGGGTGCAGGACCACGACAGCCTGGACTGGACCTACGCCCCGCTCTACCTCGGTTTCCTCAGCGCCGCCGACTTGCTGCACGAGCCGCGCTATGCGAACTACGTGCGCAAGGTGGGCGAGCACTACGACTGGGGCCTGGGCCCGCGCGTGCATCACGCCGACGACCAGGCGGTGGCGCAGGCCTGGCTGGTGCTGTACGCACGCACGCCCGACCCCGCGATGCTCAAGCCGCTGCGCGAACGCTACGACGCGCAACTGCGCATTCCCGACGACCCGCAGCGGCCGCTGTGGTGGTGGTGCGACGCACTGTTCATGGCGCCACCGACCTGGGCCGGGCTGGCCAAGGCCACGCACGAGCGCGCCTACCTCGACTACATGGACCGGCAGTGGTGGATCACCAGCGCGCTGCTGTACGACCCGGCGGAACACCTCTACAACCGTGACGCCAGCTACCTGCACCAGCACGAGCGCAACGGCGAGAAGCTGTTCTGGAGTCGCGGCAACGGCTGGGTGTTGGCCGGCCTCGCGCGCGTGCTGAGTCTGATGCCGGCCGACTACCCGCAGCGTCCACGCTACGAGCAACAGTTCCGCGCGATGGCGGTGCGGCTGGCGCAGCTGCAGGGCAAGGACGGCCTGTGGCGTCCCGGCCTGCTGGATGCGGCGGCCTATCCGCGCCCCGAAACCTCCGGCTCGGCCTTCATCGTCTACGCGCTGGCTTGGGGCGTGCACCACGGCGTGCTCGACGCGGCCGCGTATCGCTCGGCGATCAACCGCGGCTGGCGCGGCCTGGTCGGCGAGATTTACGCCGACGGCCGGCTCGGCGACATCCAGCCGATCAGCGCCGCACCGGGCGACTACCCGCCCGGCGCCAGCTACGTCTACGGCGTGGGCGCCTTCCTGCTCGCCGCCGGCGAAGTCGAGGCGATCAGCGAGGCAAAACCGCGATGAACACGCGTCGCCTAGTTCGACCGGTCGCGCTCGCCCTGCTCACCATCGCCTGCGCCACGGCACAGGCCGCCGACGCGCCGCGCTGGTGGTGCCCGCTCGCCGCGTCATCGCCCAGCGCATCCGACGATGCCGTACTGACCAGGGCGCTGGCGCATCTCGATGCGCAGCCGCACCCCATGGCGCACCTGCACACGCAGGGCCTGCTGCCGCGCCAGGGCATCCACGACGCCAGCGCCGAAGCCGAGCGCGACTGGCCGCTGGCGCTGGACGCCGCAGTGGCCTGGCGGCGCAGCGGTCAGCCCGCATTACTGCGGCAGGTGACGCGCTACCTCGATGCCTGGGCCGGCACCTACCAGCCCGACTTCAACCCCATCGACGAAACCAACCTCGTCGAACTGTTCCAGGCTTACGCGCTGACCCGCAACGCCCTGCCCGCATCCACGCGTGCGGCCATGACGATGCTGGCCCGCCGCATCGCCGAAGGCTATCTCGCGCGACTGCAGCGGAAGACCGGCTCCAGCTACATCAACGACATCAACAACTGGCAGAGCCATCGCATCAAGCTGCTGGCCATGTCCGCCGCCGTGCTGGGCGATCCGGCGCTGGTCGCCGCCGCGCGCGAACGGCTGATGCTGCAGGTGGCCGCGAACATCCGCCCCGACGGCAGCACGGTGGATTTCGCCCAGCGCGACGCCCTGCACTACGTCACCTACGACCTCGAACCGCTGGTGCAAGCCGCACTGGCGCTCTCGCCCTACGGCAAGGACAACCTGCTCGAAGCGCGCTCGGCCAGCGGCAGCAGCATCGCCGCCGCGCTGGATTGGCTGGCGCCGTACGCCGAAGGCAGGCGCGCGCACCAGGAATTCGTGCACACCCAAGAGCCGTTCGACATCGAACGGCAGCGGGCCGGACTGAAGGGTTACGGCGGCACGTGGGACCCGCGCAACAGCGCCGCGCTGTACGCCTATGCCGCCGTGCTGCTACCGCGCTACCGCGCGCTGGCCGCGCGGCTGGGCGCGGTGCCCATCGAGTTGCAGGCCTGCGCCGTATCCGGCGCCGGTCGATAGATCAGGGGAACCGAAGGCAGTCTGGGTTGGCCAGGCCACCGTCAGCTTTCATACCTCACCGGGAGTGAGAAATCGCGTGAATATCACCAAGCATGTTGCAAACCAAAATCGAAGCCGCAACCCAAGGACGCAAACATCACAACCAACGTGGCGAGTCGGCACGCAACTCGTACAGTCGACAGCACGCTCAACGCGAGCGGGAACCGTGGCTGCTGATGGCATCACCGAATTTGAAGCTCAGCCCCCGTCAACTCGTCACGCTATACGCTCGACGCATACAGATCGAACAGTCGTTTCGCGACCTCAAATCCCATCGTTACGGACAAGCCTTCGAGGACAGCCTTACACGCAAGGGCGCGCGAATCGAGGTAGTGCTACTGCTCAACACCTTGGCGGCATTCGTCACATGGCTCGTCGGCATGGTCTGCGAAGCGAGTGGCATCGAGCAATGGCTGACACCGTTTCGGTCGAAACGGCGTCTCGACTCGATCATGCGTCTGCGGCGCGAGGCACGGGTGCGACGATGGTCGAATGCGCACTTGCGTACGCTCCTCGACCAACTCCAACGTCTCTGTACGGCGCTGCTCGATCAACTGGGCGTACCTTCATGAAAACGCGGGGAAACCTCAGACTCTGAGCCCTGTTTTGCCTCCTGTTTTGCAAGGATGCTGGTCTCCTGCGCGCGGACGTGCCCACTCCGTCAGGCGGCTGCGCGAAGACGGGCGGTACTGACCAAGTTCGTGTCGATACTTCGGGAAAGAGCTGCTTATGAGCCACATAGATTCTGTGTCACGTCGCCAGTTCCTGCGTAACGCCGTTTGTGCCGGCCTCGTCGTGGCGACAGGCATTCACGCCAATGGCGCGACCGCATCGGCCGAAGTCGCCGCATCGGTCGAGATTCATGTCAGCGCGGCAAACGGCAACGACTCCGCTGCGGGCTCAGCTGCGCAGCCGTTGAAGACGATTTCCGCTGCGGCCGCCAAAGCCATGCCCGGCGACACCATCATTGTCCACGCTGGCGTGTACCGCGAGTGGGTGAAGCCGCCGCGCGGAGGAAAAGCGGACAGCAAGCGCATCATCTATCGCGCCGCGCCGGGCGAAAAAGTCGTCATCACGGGCTCCGACCTCTTCACCCATTGGGAGAGAGTCTCCGGCGACGCATGGAAGCTTGTCATCCCCAACGCCTATTTTGGCGAATTCAACCCCTACGCCGAAAAAGTACGCGGAGACTGGTTTGATGGCCAGGGACGCGAGCACCGGCGTGGCATGGTCTACCTGCATGGTGAGTGGCTCCCTGAAGCTGCGGATCTCGTCGCGGTGACGAAGCCGGCAGACGGAAAGCCGGCCTGGTTCTCGCACGTGGATCAACACAAGCAGGGTAGGGAGAGCGGGAACACGACGATTTACGCGCGCTTCCCTGCCGCCACCGATCCGAACTCCGGCGCCGTCGAGGTCTGCGTGCGCCCCACCGTCTTCACACCGGAAAAGACCGGCATCGACTACATCACCCTTTCCGGCTTCGAACTGCGCAATGCCGCGACGAACTGGGCCGCACCCACCATGGGCCAGCGCGGTCTCGTCAGCGCCTACTGGAACAAGGGCTGGATCATCGAGAACAACGAGATCTGCTATTCGCGTTGTTCCGGCATCGCGCTCGGCAAGTACTCCGACGAATTCGATGGCAAGCGTGGCACCACCGATGGCTACTACCTCACGATCGCCGACGCGCTCAAGACCGGGGGCTGGACGAAAGAGAACATCGGCTCCCACATCGTCCGCAACAATCGGATACACCACTGTGGCCAGACCGGCGTCGTCGGCAGCCTCGGTTGTGCCTTCAGCCAGGTGACCGGCAACGACATCAGCGACTGCAACACGCAACGCATCTGGAGCGGTGAGGAAATGGCCGGCATCAAGTTCCACGCCGCCATCGATGTCGTCATCGCCGACAACCATATCCATCACAATGGCAGCGTCGGCGGCATCTGGCTCGACTGGATGGCGCAGGGCACCCGCATCACCGGCAATCTTTTCCATGACAACAAGGGCTGTGACCTTTTCACCGAAGTCGACCATGGCCCCTTTTTCGTCGCCAACAACCTGTTCCTCTCGCCCGGCACCTATCAGGCGAATTCGCAGGGCGCGGCTTTCGCACACAACCTCGTCCTCGGCGCGATCGATATCCTCGCCGACGAGCGCCGCACGCCGTACATGAAGCCGCACTCCACCGAACAGGTTGCGCTGCACGATTGCCTCGCCATCGGCGACGCTCGCTGGATCAACAATATCCTTGCCAGCGCCGCCAATCTCTTCGGCTACGATGCCGCAGAAAACGGCTGGGATTGCCTCATGGTCGGCAATGTTTTCGCCGACAGCACATCCCCTTCACGATTCGACAAGGAATTGTTGTCTGCACCGATCTTCGACCCCGGCGCGAAGCTCGTGCAAAAAGCCGACGGGTGGTACCTCACCCTTGCCACCGACGAAAAATGGAAGCAGGCCGTGAAGCGCTCGCTCGTGACTACGGCACTGCTCGGCAAGGCGAAGATTCCGCAACAGGGATACACGCTGGCCGACGGCTCGTCGATGGCCGTCGATACCGACTACCTTGGCGCGAAGCGCGATGTTTCGAACCCCTTTCCCGGCCCCTTCGAAAATCCCTTGAATGGCGAAATCAGGGTTTGGCCTAAAGCCGCTCACCCTGGCATTGAGGCTCTTGCTGGCCAGGTTTAGTGACGTTTGACTTACCCCACAGAGCCGTACCGACGCCCCTGGTTTTGAGTAGCACTGCGGTTTCGAGTCCAATCTCTCAACTGACGGAGATTGGACGTGAAGAAGCGGTTTGCCGAAGAGCAGATCATCGGCTTGCATCACCGGCCTCCGCGCCACCCACGCCACATGCCTGCGCACGACCACAACGAACAAGCCATGAGCCACACCGCCATTGCCCACCGTCGCATGACCACCACCCGTCTTCGGGCAAAGCTGCCCGCCGTGCTCGTGCTCGTCGGCTGCCTCGGCATGCCGGCGTCGCATGCAGCCGACGTCACCACCGCATGGCACGACCAGCGCTTCAACGCGGACGTCGGTGGCGTGGTGAGCCGTTCCGACATCGTACTGAAGCACGCCAACCTGCGTGCCGACGAAGCGATGCCGCTGGGCAACGGTCGCCTGGGCCTCGCCGCCTGGTCGGAAGACGGCCTGACCCTGCAACTCAATCGCGCGGACACCTTGCCGGGACGCCTGTCGCCGGGCCAGGTCGTGTTCACTGGCCTCAAGCGTTTGGTCGAAGCGCCCGACTATGCGGGCCGGCTCGACCTCCACGACGGCGAGTTCCGCGAAAGCGGCGCGGGCATGCAGGCCGCGGTCTACGTGCAACCCGGCACCGATGTTGCCGTGGTCGAAGTGCACGGCGCCAATCCGAACGTGCGGCAATCGGTGTTGCTGCACTTGTGGCAACCGCGCAAGCCACGGGCCATCGCGCAACAGGACGTGGCCATCCTCGCCGAAACGTGGAAGGACGACAGCGAAGCCGGCGCGTCCGGGCGGACCTTCGGTTCGCTGGCCGCGATCACGGCGCAGGCCCGCGACGTGCAGGCGCAGGTGCAAGGGCCGCAGGCGGTGGAGCTGTCGTTCAAGCCGGACGCGGACGGCTCGTTCCGCGTACTGGTCGCTGCGCCCGCATGGAAAGGCAGCGATGCCATGCAGCGCGCCCAACAGCTGCTCGCCGACGCCGGCAAGATTCCCGCCACTGCGCACCGCGACTGGTGGCACGCGTTCTGGCAACGCGCCGGCCTGATGAAGCTGGGCTCCGCCGATGGCAGCGCGGAGTACATGGAAAACCTGCGCGCCATCGACCTGTACGCCACCGCCGCCGAAAGCCGTGGCCCGTTGCCCGGCTCGCAGGCCGGCCTCGCCGACCTGTTTGCCTCCACACGCGACCAGCATCGCTGGGCGCCTTCCGCCTACTGGCACTGGAACCTGCGCATGCAGGTCGCCGCCAACCTCGGCGCGGGCCTGTACGAGTTGAACGCACCGTACTTCAACCTCTACCGCAGCAACCTCGCGAACATCGAGGCGTGGACAAAGGTACAGATGGATGGCCGCCCCGGCGCCTGCGTGCCGGAAACCATGCGCTTCAACGGCCGCGGCTACGAGAACGAAAGCTGGATGGGCGGGCCAGGCATCAACTGCAGCGCCAAGTCGCCGCCGTATTACAACGCGCGCACACTGACCACTGGCGCCGAGGTGTCGCAGTGGATCTGGCGGCAATACCTCGCCACGCGGGACCGCGCCTTCCTCGCCGCGAACTACCCGGTAATGGCCGCCTCCGCGCGCTTCCTGCTCGCCTACGCCAAACCCGGCGCGGACGGCATGCTGCACACCTTCCCCTCCAACGCGCACGAAACGCAGTGGGACGTGCACGACCCCACCACCGACATCGCGGCGATGAAGGCGGTGTTCCCTATCATCATCGAGGCGGCGCAGACCCTGCACACCGATGCCGCGCTGGTCGCCGAGTTGCAGCAGGCGTTGCCGAAGATCCCCGCGTTCCCGCTGCAGCAAACGAGCGAAGGTACGGTGATCGGCCCGTCATACGACGCCGGCGCGGAAATCCAGAACACCGAGAACATCGGCCTCGAACCCGTCTGGCCCTACGGCCTGATCGACGACAGCGGCCCGCAGCACGCGTTCGGCGTGCGCACCTACCTGCAGCGCCCGAACAAGTTCGAGAACGACTGGAGTTACGACCCGCTGCAGGCTGCCCACCTCGGCCTTGCCGACGAAGTGAAAACCGCCCTTCTCACGCTCACCGGCAAATACCAGCAATACCCCTCCGGCTTCGCCAGATTCACCGGCAACGAGTTCTACGTCGAACAGGTCGGCGTGGTCGCCGCCACGCTGCAGGATGCGCTGGTGCAGGAGCACGATGGCCTGATCCGCATCGCCCCCGCGTGGCCGAAAGGCTGGAACGCCGATGCCACGGTCTACATCCAGCAGCGCAGCAAGGTCGACCTGCAGATACGCGATGGCGTGCCGGGCACGGTGGTGATCGAGGCGGGTGCCGATGCACGCATGAAGGTGCGCAATCCGTGGCCAGGGAAAGCGATCGAAGCTGTCGAGGCAGGCAGCGGCAAGCGCGTTGCCGAGGCCGACAAGCAGAACATGCTGAGCTTCGATGCCCAGGCCAGCAAGGCCTATCTGATCCAGCGCGTCGATCAGCCCAGCGCGAATCTTCCATATGCAGCCATCGACGGCAGCGCGGCCAGCGAACCGAAAACGCTGGGCACGAGGCATATCGGCTTGCCGTAAGGCCGCGGCAGCCAAAGTCGTCATCCCGACTTTCGCCGGGATGACGACTTGCAAAGAGCCGGCCTCGATACCTGTCTCAATCGTGCAAGCTGGTTGCCCCGCCAATCGCCGCACCACGCGTTCGATGGAAATCCAGCACCAGGATCTCGTTGACGCCTTTTCGCCACCACGGCGCGGGACAGTACAGCCGCTGCTGCGGCCCCAGGTTCCAGTAGCGCCCAAGCAGGTGGCCGTTGACCCACAGGTAGCCCTTGCGCCACGCACTCATGTCCACGTAGGCATCGGCTTCGACGTCGCGCGTGACCTCGGCGCGGAAGAACAGGCCCGGCCGATCGGGTGCCGACGGCGATGGCGCATTGCGCACGCGCTGCAGCAGCGCGTCGTCCACCGGGAGGCTGTACACGTCCCAATCCAGCAGCGTCTGGCCGTCCAGTTGCGCACCGCCGACCAGGCCCTTGCGGTCGTTGTATATCTGCGCGTTGCCGATGTGGCCGAAGCTGTCGATCAGCAGGTCGAGCACGCACTCCTTTCCGTCCAACGCAAACCTGCCCGCGGTGTGCAGGCCGGGTTTGACGACGCGCGAGACGTAGTCGACATAGTCGCCGTCCGTGAACACCGTGGCGTAGTCGTGCACACCGGTGAGTTGCAGTTGACGGCCGCGCACGCGCTTGCGGTAAAGCACCATGCCCTGGTTCTGGGCGAACAGTTCCTCGTTGGAGCGCGGCGCGTGCACCTTCTGCGGCGCCGGGAGAAGATCCCACAGCGAGGCCGCCGGCTTCGCCAGCACCGGATCGAAACCCGCGATGGGTGGCGTCGCCGGCACTTCGGGCAAGCTGTGCCGTGAGTGTTGCGCGAGCAATGCGCGGAAACGGTGATAGGCCGGTGCGGGCGCACCATGCTCGTTGATCGGCGAGCCATAGTCGTAACTCGTGGTCACCGCCGAGAAACCGCTGCCGTCCGAGCGCGAAATGCCGCTGGCGGTGAGGCCGAAGTTGGTGCCGCCGTGCACCACGTAGAGATTGAACGAGCGCCCGGCAGCCAGCAGCTGCTTCAGCGTCGGCTCGAAATCGTCCTTCGGGAAATCCTTCTCGCCCCAGGAGGAAATCCAGCCGGGATAGCCCTCGCCCATCCATACCGGACGGTCGCCGGCGATCACCTGCGCCGCGTCGAAATCGGTGTCGCCGTCCAGGCCCAGCGCCACGCCCGGCAGGTAGGTATGCGTGGACTGGATCTGGCTGAGTCCGTCGGAAATCGAGAACGGGCCATCGATGCCACGTTCCAGCCACAACTGGCGCAGCACTTCGAGGTAGCCGAGGTCGCGCCCGTACGAGGCGTATTCGTTTTCGATCTGCAGCATCAGGATCGGGCCGCCGTTCGCCACCAGCAGCGGCGCGATGCGCGGCGCGACGTGGTCGAAGTAGCGGCGCACCGCGGCCATGTAGCGCGCGTCGTCCCTGGTGCGCACGACGATGGTCGGGTCGCGCAGCAGGTACGGCGGCAATCCGCCGAAGTCCCACTCGCCGGCGACGAACGGACCGGGGCGCAGGTACACCCACATGCCCTCCTCCGCGCACAGGCGGATGAAGCGCACGAAGTCGCGCGCGCCGCTGGTCATGTCGAACACGCCGGGCTCGGATTCGTAGGCGTTCCACATCAGGTACAGGCTGACGGTGTTGAGGCCCATCGCCTTCGCCATGCGGATGCGTTGCCGCCAGTACACGGGCGGGATGCGGATCGGGTGCATCTCGCCGCTCATGATCTGGAACGGTTTGCCGTCGAGCAGGAACTGCCGCTTGCCGAAGCTGAAACGGTGCGGCTTGCCGTCGTTGGGCCGCGGCGCGTGTTCGTCCTGCGCGGGAAGCGCATCGGCACGCAGTCGGAAATCCGCGGCGAGCGTGCCGGCCACGCCGAGCGCGCCGAGTTTCAGGAAGTGCCTGCGTTGCATCGGTCTGTCTCCTATGGGTTCGGGCAGGCGGTCGGCACGCGGATGGGCAACGCGGGTTCGGGCTGGCCGTCCCTTGCGCCCGCCGCGCCCTGCACCGCCAACGCCGCCGTCGGCAGCGTTTTCAGGTAGGTGAAATTGGGTGACCACAGCTTGGTGGGGCCGGGGTTGTGCGGCTTGCCGGCGTCGTCCGTCCAGTTGTCGGTGATGCGCAGGTGGCCGCTCCACGAGGCCCAGGCGCTCACCCAACTGCCGAGCACCACGTTGTGTTTCACGTCGAAGTACGTGCTGTGCTCGTCGAGGTAGATGCCGTTGCCTTCGCCGCTATGGCGCATGTCGGCGACGTTGCGCACCACGCACGAGGTGCCTGGCGTCGATTGCGCCTGAGTGTAGATCGCGCCGCCATCGGCCAGTTGCAGCATCACGCGCTCGATGCGGTTGGCGACGATGTGGATGGACGACTGCACCGGCGCATCGCCCTCGTAATCCCAGCCCCAGCCCACCGAGATACCGCTGTACGGCAAGTCGCTGATGGTGTTGTGCGCGATGACGAGCCCGTTGACGAAACCGGCCATGATCGCCACGTTGTCGCGGTACGCCAGCGCCACGTGGTCGATGCGGTTGTCGGCGACCACGATGTTGGACGACTTGCTGGCCGGATCCGCAGGATGCCCCTCCGTATCGCCCGCGAACACGCCGCCACCGCCGATGTCGGTGAAGCGCGAGTTCGTCACCGCCGCGCCGTGCGTGCCTGCCGCCAACGCGATGCCGGCCGCCGCGAGATGCTGGAAGCTGTCGTGGTCGAATATGATGTCGCGACCGGCCTCCACGTCCACCGCGTTGCCTATGCGCGTCATGCCCTCGCCGTTGTCGGGCAGCGCGGTGCGGCTGTTGCCGTCGACCAGATAGCCCGCCTGCAGGGGCACGTAGCCATCGACGGATTCCGGCTTGCGCCATTCGGTACCGGCAAAGCCGATGCCGCGGAATACCAGGTCGTGCACCGGCGCCCCGGGCGTGCCTTTCAGCACCAGCAGTTGTTCCAGTGCGGGCAGTTCGATGGAAGGTACCTGCGTGGCTTCATCGGGCAACGGCCGATAGCGCAGCACGCGGTGTGCCGTATCCACCGTGTAGCTGCCGGGCGCAGACGGATCGCCGGCAAGGTTCTCGAACCAGTCCACGCCGGCGTAGTACTTGCCCACCGGGCTGGCCACCGACCAGCCGTTCTTGACCGAGTCCAGCGCGGCGTTGTGCCAGCACGGCTGGGCAAGATCGACGCGGCCCTGTCCCACCACAACCACGCCGCAGCGGAAATCGCGCCAACGCTCGTGCATCACCGCCAATGAGCCGACCTGCAAGCTGTGCAGGATCGCCCGCGGCACGTTCGACAAGCCCTTGGCATCCACCACGCAATGCGGGCAAGCCTCGCTGCGCGACGGCCAGCGGCGCTGGCCATCAATGTAGACGCTCGACGGTGCATCGCTCGACGGCAACGCGAAGCTCCACAGTGCGCCATCGCGCGTGCCTTGCACGAGCCGGCTGCCGGACAGCACCGGATGTGCGCCTGGCGCGGCCTGCCAGCGCACGGGACGGCCGCCTGCGCCGCTGTCCGAGGCATCGAATTGCAACGGCTGTTGCAGGCGATAAGTGCCGTCCTGCAACTGCACGGTGATGCCGTCGTGACCCTGGGCGCGCAACGCGCGTACCTGCGCCTGCACGGCCTGCAAGCTGCAGGGCGACGCGGCCCCGCAGGCGCCACTGGCCGAGCCCGTCGGGGTGACGCGCAGGGTCTGCGCATGGGATGCGAACGGCAACAGCAACAGCGCAGCAAGCGCAAGCCCGTGATGCAAAGCCCCTCTCCCCATGGGAGAGGGGTTGGGGGTGAGGGTTCGGACTTGCCGCAGTACCTCGCTCCGACCGAACCCTCTCCCGGCTGCTGCCACCCTCTCCCGGAGGGAGAGGGATTCACTCAGCAGTGTCTGCGCAAAAGGCATGCGCCGATCCAGGTGCATGGAGCTTTCCTCTTTCGATAAGCGACTCACGGCTTGCAGATCCCCAGCCGCCGTGTCACCTCGGTCGCCAGTTGCCACGGGTCACCTTGCGGCACCGTTGGTTCTGCCGCGCGTGAGACCGCCCACGCATGCTCCATCGCGTACCAGTCGATCTTCTCCGGTGGCCTGCCCGTCGCCAGCGACTGCTCCAGCGATGCGAACCAGCGCCGCCAGCGCGGTTCGTACAAACCGCTCACCAGGCCGGACAGCTCGCGGTTGGCGTAGTCGTGCAGGCCGCCTTCGTCGGCGCCCTGGCGTTCGCCCCACACGGTGATAATCGCGCGCTGGTCGTATTCGAATTGCGCCGCTTCGGCCTGGTTGCCCGCGTCCGCGCGTGCCGGCGCGAGCCAGTTGCCTAGCAGGAAGTCCGGATCGCTGGCGAGCAGGCGATCGAGCAGCGCCATGTCGCCCAGCCACTCGGTGGCCAGCGCGTGCAGGCGTCTGGCGTCCTTCACCCCCCAGGCCGCCTTGATCTGCGGCAGCAGCACACGGGCGTGGTTGGCCAGTGTTTGTCGCGCCACGTCCACCACATCGTGGCGGTAGGCGCTGGTGCTGCGCAGCGCGGGCGCCACCTGCAGCAGTTCGCAGATGGCCTGCCCGAAATGCGCGGCGTCGTAGCGCATCGCCCTGGGCGACCAGCTCGCCGCCGTGGACACATCCTGCGAAGGGCGCGCCTCGAACAGGCTGTCCTGCGGCTCCGAATCACCACTGGATGGCATCGCATAGGCGGTTTCGCCGAGGATGCGCCACGCGGCTTCGGCATGCGTGTCGATACCGCCGTAGCGGCTGTCGGCGTAGGCCTTGAACCATGCGGACTCATCGCTGGGCACCGGCTCCCAGGCCAGCGCGGTGAACAGGGCGAACGCCGCAGGATCGATGCCGCTGGCCTCAGGCATCCAGGCAATGCCGCGCAGCGTGCTGTTGGGCTTGTCGCGCCACGCGACGAAGCGCTTGAGCCACACGCCGGCATTTGCGCCCAGCGTACTGTGGCCGCCGAAGTTGGGGATGCTGCCGAACGCATACGGCGCGCCGTGCCAGTCCTGCTCGCGATCCAGCCCGTCGTAGCGGTCCGACAAACCGTCGACGATCAGCAGGCGTTGGTGATCCACCGCATCGATCACCGCCGGCAACGGGTTGTGCTGCCAGCCCAGCAACACCCAGCGCGCGCCCGGATGCGCCGCCTGCAACGCGGCCATCACGCCGCGCGCGGCCACGGCCACCGGCACGTCGCCGGCGCGGCCGCCTTCATGCAGCAGGTCCATCTTGTACATCGTGCTCTCGCCGAACAACGCACGCTGCTGGCGGTAGAAATCCGCCGCGACCTTCGCATAGAGCGGATCGCGCGGATCGAGCCAGTCGGGGCGATTGAAACCCACCCACGTGCCCTGTGGCACCACGTTCGCACCGGAATGCTTCGCCACGAAGCCCGGCGGCACGGTGCCGAACCAGCCGGGGAATACCGGCGTCATGCCAAGCTGACGCAGGCGCGCGACGATCTTCTGCGCCAGCGCCACGCGCCGCGCGTACTCCCGCGGCGACAGCGGCGCGTCGAAGCCGGACATGTTCTGCAGCAACCACCACGGCTGGTGCGCCGTGGCGGGAATCCACGCGCGCATCTCCGTATCGCTGTAGCCGAAATCCTGGAAGGTACGGCGGTACACCTCCTCGGTGCCGATCGTCATCAGCACTTCGTCGATGCCGTGCAGCGCGAGCAGGTCGATCTTGTGTTCCCACGCCGGCCAGGCCAGGTAGGCGTTGGAATAGCCGTCGTCGGTGTCGTTCAGCGCGTAACGGTCCGGTACCGCCGCGCGGTGCTCGATGGTCGACGCAGGCGCGGGCAGCGTGGCCGGCAGGCGCGCAAGGCTGTCGCCCGGCCAGCCGATGGCAACGTGCACCACCTGCTCCAAGTAGGTTTCCACGCCGGTGAGCAGCACTGCCGGCGAGGTAGCCGCCACCACGATGTGCCCCGGCGTGCCGGTGATGCGGAAGCGATCCGCACCATGCCCGCGATCCAACGCGACCAGGGTGAACTGCGCCTGTTGCCGTGGCAGCAGACGCTGCAAGGCCGCGCGTGCCGGCGCGATGTCGAAGGCCGGTTTCGCTGGCTCGGCGGCGAAGGCGGCGGGCACGCCGGCACAGACCAGCAGCAGGCAGGCCAGCCATCGTCGCAGTGCTCGTTTCATATCGCGTTGCCCGCAATCACGTCGCGGTAGAACTGCGAACTGAGCTTGGGCGTGCGCTTCTGCGTAGCGAAATCCACGTACGTGATGCCGAAGCGCTCGGAGTAGCCGCGGCTCCATTCGAAGTTGTCCAGCAGGCTCCACAGGAAATAGCCGCGAACCGGCGCGCCATCGACAATCCCGCGTTGCAGCTCGCCGAGGTATTGCCGCAGAAACATCACGCGGTCGATGTCCAGCACGCGCCCCTCGGCGTCCGGCGCCGCCGTGCTGGAGGTGCCGTTCTCGGTGATGTAGATGTCGCTGATGCCCAGCGCTTCCGCCATCAGCTTGGGCCCCCAGTACATGGCATCCGGCGCGAACTGGATCCAGCTGCTCCGCATGTTCGGATACGACGAGGGGAACGGCACGGCCTCGTAGCCACGCTCGTTGTCGGCCGCGATGTAGTAGTTGCCGGTGTAGATGTTGAGGCCCTGGAAATCGGTCTTGCTGCCGATGATGCGCATGTCCTCGGGCGTGAACTTCGGTGCATCCGCGCCCAGCGTCTTGAGGTACAGGTCGGTGTAGCGCCCGGTGTGCATGGCGGTGAGGTAGCCGGCGTTCTCCTCCACCGCGGCCTTGCGCGCGGCGGCCACATGCTCGGGCGCGTCGAAGGCCGGCATGGGCGCGTCGATGCCTTCGGCCGAACCCACCTTTGTCTTCGCGTTGGTGGCCGCGCGGATCGCCTGCACGGCCAGGCCGTGGCCCAGCAATGCGTGGTGCCGTGCCTGCTGCAGCGCCTGCCCTTTCAGCCCCAGTCCCGGCGCCATCGCGGTGCCGCCGTAGCCGTTGCCGATGAAGGTGCTGATCTCGTTCATCGTCATGAAGTGCTGCACGCGGCCATCGAGCTGGCCGGCCATGTAGCCGGCGTAGTCGGCGAACGCCTTGGCGGTGTCGCGATTCTGCCAGCCGCCCTTGCGCTGCAGCGCCTCGGGGAGGTCCCAGTGGTACAGCGTGCAATACGGCTCGATGCCCGCCGCGTGCAGCGCATCGACGAAACGCTTGTAGTAGTCGACGCCCTTGGGATTTGGCTGGCCGGTGCCTTGCGGGAAAATGCGCGGCCACGCCACCGAGAAGCGGTACGCGCCCACGCCGAGCGAGCGCATCAGGGCGATGTCCTCGGGATAGCGGTGATAGCTGTCGTCGGCCACGTCACCGGTTGCGCCATCCACGATCTTGCCCGGCGTGTGCGCGTACACGTCCCAGATCGACTCGCCGCGCCCGTCAGCCTTGACCGCGCCTTCTATCTGGTAGGCCGCCGTTGCGGTGCCCCAGGTGAATCCGGGGGGAAAGGCGAACCTGGCACTGGCGTCCTTTGCCGCAGCGGCGGTCGAGGCAGCTCTGCCTGGGCTCGTAGCCATCGCTGGAACAGCGCAAGCTGCAAGCAGCCCACCGATGGCCTGGGTGAATCTCCGACGCGACAACTGTGGATTCATGGAAAAACTCCCGCAGATAACTAAGGTAAGTACCTGGTATTTCAGACAGGGCGATTCAATCGAATGAATGACGCCTTTAGAGTGGATCGCTTTCGAACATGCCGACATCGGGACCGTATTGCAGGGTTTTCGAGCGCTCGCGCAGCGCGGCATAAGGAATAATTTGCCCCTCGGCGTCACGGGCCCTGCCCCGCCAGAATATCTGGCCGGCGGCGGGAATCACCCGTTTCAAAAGGTCATTGACGGTCTGTTTATAGGTGTAATCACGGTTGCCGTGATCGTTCCATACGCAGACCTGCCCACCGCGTGGAGCGTAAGGGCCAGGTTCGTCTCCCAGATTGCGGATCCAACCGTCATATAGCGCCGCACCGCCGCCCTGCACCCCATACTCGGTCGGGACGATGTACCACGTATCAGCGGACTGGATCCAATCAAATCCCGACTTGCCCCAGTTGATCCTGCCGCTTTCGAGCAGGTCGCCGCGGGTAATCCAACGCTGAATCACGAACGCATGGTCCAGCCCGTCTGCAAACGCGACGTCGTTCCCCCATACCTCCACAGTCTTGCCGTGCGCCTGCAGGAAATGTCCCAGACGGTTCTGGTAATCGATCTGCGCGGCGAGGCTGATTGAACCGTGGATAGAGCTGTTCACCTCATCACCGCCGATATGCACGACACGCGAATGGAACCACGGCAGGAATTCCGCCCACACCGACTCGATGTAAGCCAGCGTCGCCGGCTTGGTCGGATCCAGGGTGCCTCCGCGAGGCGATCCCTTGTCGTACGACAGCTCTGGCTTGGCAACAACAAAGGCCCCCGCATGTCCCGGGGTGTCGAATTCCGGCACGATGTGTACGGCGTTGGCTGCCGCCACGGCTTCCAGTTCATCCCAGTCGCGTCGCGTATAGGACTTCCCGTCCGCAGGCATCAATTTGCGAAAAGCAGGGTTGTCACTCTTGAGTCGGAACGAACGCGAGAACCACGAATGTTTGTCCTCGCCCCCCACCTGATCATTCAGATGAAGATGCAGGGTATTGATTTTGTACCACCCCATGAAGCGAATGTAATTTTCCAGAAACGCCACCGGAGCGAACTTGCGCCCGACATCGAACATCACAGCGCGTTCGGGGTAGCGTGGAAAATCGAGTGCGTAGCCGCGTGGAGCACTGCGGTGCCCGCCAGGCCCATGATCGTCCATCGTCATCATTTGCAGAAGCGTGCGCGTCGCGTAAAACACGCCGTTCACGGTATTGGCGCGTAACAGGGCGGCCCGATCTATTCGAAGCGTATAACCTTCGCCACCGATTTCCTGATTGGCCTGGTCTCCGCACGGCGCCAGACTCAACCCGATATCGCCTCGACGTGCCGTGTCGGCGACGACGATCGAAAGCCGCAGGCCCGAGACATCATTCAAATCACGAACCAGCTTGCTGGCCAGCGGCCTCAACGTGCCGGCACTGGCGGGTTCGATCACGATATGACTGGCGCTGGTGAGGTGCCACTGACCGACACTCCCGTGCCATTTGTACAACGTGGGAATGATCTTCGGCTGCGGATTCGAAGGCCCATTCTCGGCCGAATGAAATGTCGGCTCGCACCTCAAGAACTGGTTCGCATGCGCTGCCGCCATCGAGGTGCCGGAAACGCCGAGCAGCAGGCCAACCGTGGCGAGGCCGAGACGCCAGTGCCCGCGGCGGCGCGAGCCTGGCAGACGGAGATCAGTCATCGGCCTTGATCCTCCGGGTGACGGGATGGCCATGGTCGACGAGGGGCGCGAGTTCCACCGATTCGATCGTGGCTGGCAGGCGGTCGCCCTTGTGGAACGGTGCCAGCGGCGTCAGCTCCAGCTGCATCGCCCAGGGCTCGGCATGCGGGTCGCGGCTCACCCGCAGGTGCGCCGCACCCGCGCCCGTCGGCAGCGCCAACGTGTGCGGCTGGCCGTCTACCCAGACATCCAGCTTCGCCGATGCAAGCGCGTCGCGGTAATGCACGACCAGCATGTAATCGCCGGCACCAACACCTGCGTACCAGCGCAGCTTGTAAAGCGTGGGCGGATCGTCGTAGCCGTAGCCGTTGTAGTTGAGGAAGTGCTCGGCTTGCGCGGTCGCGAGGTTCACGCGACCGTCCGCGCCCGGCACCACGGCATCGGGTCGCACATGCAAGCTGCCGTCGAGCGGAATCGCCACCACCGGCATGTAGCCCGCATGGGCCAGACCGTCCACTTTCACGCTCGCACCTGACGCATCGACCGCGACGCTGCCGACAGCCGCCTGCGCATCGCCCAGCACGCGCCCCCGCCCGAAGCGGGTATCGACCACGCCGGGCAGGTGCAGCACGCCGTCCGCCGGCACCTTCGCCACGAACAGGTACAGCGTGTGCGCGCCCAGGGTGGCGTAGCCGAAGTCCAGCTTCGCGAACGGCGAGGCCCGCGTGCCGTAGACCGCCTCGCCACGCGGCCGCAGCCATGCGCCTATGCCGCGCAACACGTCGGCCTCGTAGGGCACCACCGAGCCATCGCCTTCCGGCCCGATGTTGAGAATGTAATTGCCGCCGGCGCTGACCACGCGGACCAGCCGCGCGATGTTCTCGTGGATCTTGCCGGGCAGGTCCTTGCGCACCTGCCAGGAACGATAGCCCCAGGTGTCCGGGAACATCGACGCGGGCGACTGCCACGGCTCCTCCATGCCCTCGTGCGGTTCGCTGTTGTCGCCCATCACGGTGAAGTCGCCCTGGTGGTTCCACACGCGCCCGGAGACCATGGTCTGCGGCTGCAACGCGTGCACCGTACGGGCGAAACGCGCGCTCTGCGCCGGCGTGGGCTTGCCCATGTCGAACCACACTTCGCTGATCGGACCGTAACCGCTCATCAGCTCGCGGATCTGCGCCACGTTGAAGTCGGCCTGCGCCGGTGTGATCGGGTTGTCGTTGTCGGGGCGGTACTGGCCGTGCATCCAGTGCCAGTCGATGGTGGAGTAGTACACGCCGAACGGCATGTGCGCCCGCGCGCAGGCCTCGGCCAGCAGCTTTACCACGTCGCGCTTGTACGGGGTGCTGTCGACGATGTTGTAGCGGTTCTGCGCGGTATGGAACATCGCGAAGCCGTCGTGGTGTTTGGCGGTGAGCACGATGAACTTCATGCCCGCGGCCTTGGCCAGCGCCACGATCGCATCGGGATCGAACTTCTCCGGATCGAAGCGCTGCGCCAGCGCTTCGTACTGGGCTATGGGCACCGGCGCGAAGGACTGGATCTGCTCGCTGTAGCCCTGGGTGACGCGCTTGCCGTCCCACACGCCGCCCAGCTGCGAGTACAGGCCGAAGTGGATGAACAGGCCAAACTTGCGCGCCTGCCAGGCTTGCACAGTGGCGACGTCAGGCCGTGGCTCGCCCCGCGGCAGCGGTTGGTCGCTGACGGTGGCGGCAAACAAGGTCGCCGGAAGCAGGCACGCCAGCGTCGCTGCCAGTGCCGTTCGCATAATGGTTTTCATCGGTCACTCCTCTTTTGCGCTTCTGTTGCAAGCGACAGAGCAGTTCGATCGTACGACGAAGTTTCCCTCTCCCTTTTAGGGAGAGGGCCGGGGCGAGGGGTGGGTATTCGCGACAGCCTTTCGGTTCCGCACTTTGGTTCGCCTGCGGCGGGCTTTCGATCGCCTTCCGGCGCCCGAGTCACTTCTCTTTGCTGGCCCACGCCACCGCAGGAGCGGTGGCGAACGGCGCAGCCGGCCCGAAAGGCGGAGGGCGGGATGCCCGGAGTCAAGAGAAGTAACCCAGAGAAACGGCCTGGTTCAATACGCCGGAATTACAAACAGGAAATGTCGAGGTTGTTTGGAACAATTCCCGCCTATGCGATAGACGGTACGGCCACACCGCGCCGCATCTGGACACTGAGGCGACAATTCTTGAGGCGCGTGGCTTTGGCTGTTGCTTCTGCGCGCTTGGAGCGCGCTGCTTTTCCGGGGCCCCTATGCGGCGGTGAGGCGTGGACGACAAGGCCGCGCAGCGGGCATCGCCAAGGAGGGCGATGCCTTTTCGCCCGGGCAGGAGCCCGGTCGAAAAGCCCGGCCGCGCCTCACGGACTCGAAGGGCAGGACGCCCGGAGAGCGCCGCATCGGGGTGGCCTTCTCTTTGGGTTACTTTTCTCTTGGCCACGTAAGAGAAAAGTGACTCGGGCGCCGGCAGGCGCACGAAACCGCTTTGAAACTTGCGAAAGCGCGAAAACACAAGCCCCTCTCCCCCCACCCCTCTCCCGCAAGCGGTAGAGGGGAGACAAGAACCGCGTACGCGGGTTTGCGCAGCGGTCCAGCGAGCCCCCCGGATCATCACGCCCAACGCACCCTGACAGCGCTGGCCTTCGGCACCGCGATACGGCTCGTACCGCGGGCATCGGCGGACACATGACCGTCCGCCGCGAAACTGACGTCGCGGCGGCTATCCAGCGCGAGCGCGCGCAGGCGCATCAACTCGCCCTTCGCGCCATGCGGCAAGCCACTCAGCGCGACCGAAGCATCACGCTGCGCATCCTTGTTGATGAGCGTGACCAGCACCGCGTCGCCCTGCTTCGCCGCGTAGGCGGCGAGGTTGGCGCCGCCGGTGTCAAGCTGGCCAGGCAGCATCCGCGCGCCGGCGAAGCGCTGCGCCAACGCGATGCCGTGGAACAGCGGGCGCGGCTGAAAGCCCAGCTCGCGGCTGCCGGCGATGGCGGAATAACGCGAGGCCTGCGCGTCGCGTTGCGCCACGATGTCGCCACCCGCGGGCGCCTTCGCCATGCGCCCCAGCGAGGTTTCCACCGAGAGCAGCGTGCCGCCGTGGAAGTGCATGCCGGCCACGCCGCGATGCGCCAGCGCCAGCATGAAGTCCGCGCCCCACAGCGCGGAGGCGAACACGTTGCTGGTGCCGTCACGGCCACCGTTGTAGTACGAATTGCCTTCGGAGATACGAAACGGCAAGCCGTACTGGTCCGCCACCTGCATGATCTGCTCGACTTCGCCGAAGAAACCGGGGTCGCCGGCGAGCAGGTCCGGGATCGAGCCATTTTCCGCCGCCTCGCGGTAGTAGTGCCGGCTGAGGAATACGTTGTCCTTCGCGTGGCGCCGTGCGTACTCGATCACCCAGTCGGTGTTCGCGCCGGTGTCCGGCCCGGCGATGGGCAGGCCCGCGGCGCGCAGCGCCTTGGCGTACGGCGTCCACACGGCGTCGAAGGCGGCGTAGTCGGGCTCGTAGTTGTTCGCCTCGTTGCCGATCTGGATCGCCAGCAACTGGTCGCCCACGAGCTTCTGCACGGTCTGCGCCAGGTCGAGCGCCATCTCGGGCGAACCGATGCGCAGGTTCACACCGAACACCAGCTTCCAGCCGGTGGCGCGCACGAAACCGGCCAGCGCCTGCAAACCCTCGGGCTTCAGCACATGCGGCTGCAGCAGCTTGCCGTGCCTGCGCGGAACGTAGGTCGGCATCTTGCCCTTGTAACCACCCCACACGGTGTCGTCGCTGGTATTGCCGCCGATGCGCAGCACGCCGTGCGGATTCATCTCGCGGAACATGCGCACCAGGCCGTGGTTGTCCGCCGCGAAGAAGGTGGGATCGGACAACTCCAGCGTTTCATAGCTGAGGCTGGCGAGGCTGGGATCGACGCGGCGCCCGGGTCGGGTCATGTCCAGCGCGAAGCTGGCCTGCGTCATGGGGGCGTCCGCACCCCACGACAATCCATTGCAGGCTGCGGCCAACGGCAACAGCGCGGCCGCTTTCAGCATGCGACGGCGGGTTGGATCGGTGTCGTGTTCGTCTGTCATGTCGGGGGACGTACTACCTGTGGTGCGATGTGTGCGGCGACGACAGCGTGCCCGACACGGGCACGGGGCTTGCCGCCTGATCCAAAGGGTGTCAGGAACACTGAACCAGAAGTTGTCCCTGGCACCTACTCTCAGACTGTTGAAAAGCTCTTTGCAGGAATGACGAGCAAGAAGCTCATTGATCAGACCTTCCCTGGGCTCTCCGCCCTGATACCTGATAAGGAACCTAGCCTGTTACCTCTTGATCTCCTCCGACCTCTTGTTCCGTCATATCGTCCGTATCTTGAACCGGAACCGCGCATCTTCCCCGTACCACTGGATGTAGTTGGTGCCCCATGTGTTGTTGAACAGGTTGACGTGCACGCCAGCATCGAGATCCGGCTGCTCGTTGCTGAAATCGACCAGAACCATCTGGCCAGGTGCGACCACCGGCGCGTCAAGCGTCTCGAGGATGAGCTGGCCGTCCGGGTCGCGATAGGCGATGTCCTTGGTGACGGCATGCATGTGGCGGTTGCCGTTCCGAACCACGTCATGGGGAGAGACCGGCTGATTGATTTTTTCCAGGGTCCATCCGGTGCGGTTGGGCGCAATGGGCGCGAACGAAAGCCACATCGCTTCCGGCAGGCGGTTGGCGGACTTCTGGAAAAACTGGAAATCGATCTCCACCACGGGCTCCTGGTGGCGCAGCACGATCTCCATCGTCAGCCGTTTCGGCCAGCCGACCACGTCGACCATCTCAGGCGTTGCCTGGGGCATCGCCATCTCGACCACGATGCGCGTCGCATCGGGAGTCTGGCCGAGCCATGACCTGACCAACCTGGGCATCCAGAGCTTGCTTTGCAACGGATACTTTTCGATGCCTTTTTTCCCGAAATCCAGGAACGCCCAGGACTCCTTGGTGCGCACGTACTTCTTGAAGAACCGCTGATAATCCTCCTGCGTGAAGGTCTGGTAGCGGAACAGTGCCAGCGGGTGATCGGCGCCAGCCCATTCCCGATTCGTTTTCCGATCGCGCAGCCGTCGGATCGCGCCCGTCTCCGGATCGAGCGCCAGCACGAAATGCGGCGTGGTGATTTCCTGCCCGGGCAGCATCGGCGGGAGCCCCGTGGTGAGCGGCGGCGTCGCCTGCAGATGCTTCAACCGCTGCAATGCCTCGTCCTGCATGGGCTGGGGGAGTGCGGCCACGGCCGTGTCCACATCCCGGCGCTTCTCTGCCCAGGTCACCATCGCCTTCTGGAAGTTGGGCTTGCCGAGAGCGGCCTGGAGTTCCGCCGGTTTGTAAATATCCCAGTCGGCGATGATGGTCTTGGTGTCGCAGCCCCAAGTGTGCTCGGCGCAGAGGTTGAGCCAGGGAACCATCGCCAGATCGATGGAATCACCCGCGCTTATTTTCCCTTGCGCGATCCATTCCTGCCGCAGACGGCTGATCTCGCGATAGCGGGAAACCTTGATCGGGTCACTGGCACAGCCGTAGATCCAGGTGTCCCCGATTTCCTGCTCCACGACCGGGAGCCGGTCACGGATCGGCTCCATCGCAGCGGCCACTTCGCTCAGCCCGCAGGCGACGATCTTCGCCGCGGGGTAGCGCCGGCGCAGGCCATCGAATATCGCGTCGATCTCCGCCTCGGTGTGCGGACCCGAGTTGTCGCCGCGGACGTTCATGGAAACGGCGGCTTCGGCTTCAGGCACCACCATGTCGCCGCCGTAGTCCCGCGCGTGCTGCATCACGACGATCTCGTTGCCTTGCGGATCGCGCCAACGGAACAGTCCCGGCACATCCGGGGGTGTCGATGCGGGATTGACGCCGATATCGAGAAAACCGACTCCCGCCGCCGAGAGCGGGGCGATGATCGACCGTGTATGGCCTGGGACGTCGGCCATCTTCGCCCCGGTCGTCTTGCATCCGAATCGCTTGTCCAGATCCGCCGCGATATGAAGCGTGCCTTCGAGCAGCGAACGGTCCAGCATCTCGCTCTGCCACACGAAGGGAATGGCGTGATAGGAAAGGTCACCGCAACGAATGGCCTCGACCATCGCCTCGCACTTGCCCGCCGGCATCTGCCGGAGATACTCGTGGACCAGCCACGACCCGGTGGTCCATACGTAACGATTGCGCCCTCCGGCCTCGCGGAGCTTGCGGGCGAGTGCGATCGCCGCGGGAAAGTACTCGTCGAAATACCGGCGGATGATGTTGGCCTGCGAGTCGACGAACCCGACGTCGAGGTGGCACAAGAAGACCGCGTACACCGTCTTCACCGCCGTCGGGGAGCCCGTCGCCCATGCCGGGCCGGCAGACACCAGCAACCCGGCCCCCGCCACGGCTGTCAGCCGCAGGAAGTCGCGACGGCTGATCGGTCTGGTCGTATCGGGATGCATGGCTCGACACCTTCTCTTGATTCATGCCGTGGAGTGGCGAGGATGATGCGGCCCCGCTCAAGGTCTTCCGATGGAAGGGAGTTGGCCCCCTCCCCTGCTCGCAGCCGGAGGTGTCAGCCTCCGCCCACCGGGGTCAGCTCCAGCGTCAACACCTCGAACGGCGCCAGCGTGATCGTGCCTGTGTGGTCGGCATCCAGCGTCTTCGGCACATCGGTGCCGCCGCTCTTCCACACGTCCTGCACGCTGAAGCGGCGCGCCATGCCCGGCGGCAGCTGCAACTGGCGCTGCAGATCGACCATCGCGAGCTGCGGCTTGTCGTCGGGGTTGCGGAAGGTGACGACGGCGTTCTTTGGCGACCACGCGGCCCAGCCGTAGACGTCCAGACGTCCCGGGTCGCCGCCGATCCAGTGCACGTCTCGCAACACGTCGGCATTGGCGCGCGACCACTTCGCCGCATCGGCCAGCACATCCCAGTCCTGCGACGTAAGCAGCGAGGGCGTGATGTACAGCTCCTGCAATTGCGTGCCGGTGGCGAAGAAGCTGTGTACTTCGTTGGCGAAATCATGTCCCGGGTCGGTCGTCAGTCCCGGGAAGGCGGCGTCCCGCGCGCCCGATCTCGCATGCCGCGCATAGATGATCCCGTGCAGCATCAGCGAGTTGAGCGGAAACAAGGGCCCCTTGATGACAATGTTCTGGTAGGTCTGCTGGTCGCGGAAAGTGATCCAGCGCTCGCGCGGCGTTCCGACGCCGGCAAAATTGTGGTCAAAGACGCTGCCGCGCCAGACCGTGTCGGTCCAGCGCAGCCAGAACGGCGAGGCCCAGGTACCCGTGGAGAGGTTGATGAACGTATTCGGCTTGTCGGCGCGGATATCGTCGATGAGCTGGATCATCGCGGCAAAGTCGCTGTCGAACTGGCTGCCCGAAACGACGGTGTCGGCGTTGCCGGTGCCATCGAACTTGAACTGGTTGATGCAGTCCCGGTCGGCAAGCTTCATGGCCACTTGATGAAAGCGTTTCCAGTACCTGGGTCCGGACAGTGCGAGACCGCCATTGATGATTTCGTAACCCTCCTTTTCACCTCTGGCGACCATCTCCGTTTTCTGTATGCCATAACCACCCCATGGCGACATCCAGATACCTGGCGCTGCGCCGTACTTCTGCGCCGCCTTGCATAGCGGCACGAATCCATGCGGAAAGGCCTCGCTGAAATTCCAGTCGGGGTCGTTGTCACTCCAGCCACCATCGAACATGAACGAGTCCATCTTCACGTGACGCTGGTCGACCAGCTCGCGGCCGAACGTGTCGATGCGATCGAGCGCCTGCGCCTCGGTGTAGTGGCCGTCGAGATCGTAGTAGGTGTTGTAATGCAGAAACGGGCGATACGGGCGGGCGCGCTCGCGCTCGATGTAGGTGCCGAAGTCACGCCGAAGTTGACCCGCGTTCGCCGCGCCGATCACCGCCGAATAGGTCACCGGCCGACCCTTGCCCAGTGACAGCTTGCGGTCGACCCACATACGCACTTTGCCTCCCCTGACCGTGCTTTGCGCCATGGGATACTCGAAGCCAAGCCAGTCGGTGTGCCAGACCACTGGCGACCCGGATACCGTACCGTCGACGAACGCACCGTCCGCCTGCACGTCGAGAAGCTCCACCCGCGCGATCGGCTCGTCGCGCTTGAGTGCCGTGATGGTGACGATCTCGCGCAGGTAGTGCGAGCCGGAGCGCTGTACCACTCGCCAATCGACACGGAAGCGACCGCCGCTGTCGCCGAAACTGGCCTGCACCGCATCGCCCGGCAAACGGGCGGCCAGGCGCGAGGCGGCAGGATCCGCCGCCAGTTTCACAGTGTGGGGCGGCGTCAGCAGACGCATGTTGTCGATGCCCAGCCTCGAGCCGTCCTTCATCACCAGAGCGAACGGGGCGATGACATTCACCGATCGGTGATTGATTCCATCCTGGACAGACACGTCGGCCATGTGTTCGCCGGTGACTCGCCAGCCCATGCCGACAGCCTGGCCGCCGAAGCTGCCCAGGGCGCCCTGCCGATTGGCCAGATCGTTGGCGCCAGCAACCGGCGCCGGCTTGCCGGCGCCGACAACGCCTTGAGCATGCGCGCCGCCCATGGCAAAGGCGACGGCAAGCAGCAGTGCCAGAACCGACTTGCGCAGGCTCGTCGGCACCGCGGTCACCTGCGTCAATCCGTTTTCAGACAATGGGTCGATCATGTGAGAAGTCCCTGGTGCGGGTGTCACCCAACGGGTGTTGGTAGCCGATTGACTGCCGCTGTGTCTTTGCCGCCGTTGTTGCCTCCTCGCTGGCTTTCCCGGTCAGTTCGGCGTCAGTTCCAGCGTCAACACCTCGAACGGCGCCAGCTTGATCGTGCCGGGATGATCGGCATCCAGCGTCTTCGGCACCTCGGCGCCGCCCGTCTTCCACACGTCCTGCACGCTGAAGCGGCGCGCCACGCCCGGCGGCAGCTGCAGCTGGCGCTGCAGGTCGACCACCGCCAGCTGCGGCTGGTCGTCCGGATTGCGGAAGGTGACGATGGCCTTCTGCGGCGACCACGCGGCCCAGCCGTAGACGTCCAGACGTCCCGGATCGCCGCCGATCCAGTGCGTATCGCGCAGCACACTGGCGTTCGCGCGCGACCACTTCGCCGCCTCCGCCAGGGTGTCCCAGTTCTGCGCGGTGAGCAGCGACGGGGTGATGTACATCTCCTGCAGCTCGGTGCCGGTGGCGAAGTAGGAATGCACCTCGTTGGCGAAGTCGTGGCCAGGGTCGGTGTCGAGGCGCGGGTTCTGCTGCGCGTAGATGATGCCGTGGAGCATCAGCGAGTTGATCGGGAACAGCGGCCCCTTCAGCACGATGTTCTGGTAGGTCTGCTGGTCGCGGTAGGTGATCCACTGCTCGCGCTTCGTACCCACGCCGGTGTACCAGTCGTCCTCGCCATCGCGCCAGATGGTGTCGGCGTAGCGCAGCCAGAACGGCGAGGCCCAGGTGCCGGTGGTGAGGTTGATGAAGGTGTCGGGCTTGTCCTTGCGGATGTCGTCGATCAGCTGGATCGCCGCGGCGAAGTCGCTGTCGAAGCGGCTGCCCGGGAACACGCTGCTGACGTTGCCGGTGCCGTCGAACTTGAACTGGTTGACGCCGTCCTTGTTCAGGAGATTCATCACCACGTCGTGGAAGCGCTGGTAGTACTTCGGCCCGGACAGCGCGAAGCCGTCGTTGATGATCTCGTAGCCGGCCGCCTTGCCGTTCTTGATGCGCTCGTCATGCGGCTTGCTGTAGCCGCCCCACGGCGACAGCCAGATGCCCGGCGCGGCGCCGTACTTCGCCGCCGCCTTGCGCAGCGGCACGAAGCCCCGCGGGAACGCCTTGCTGAAGTTCCAGCTGCCGCTGTAGTCGTCCCAGCCGTCGTCGAACAGGTAGGAGTCCAGCTTCACGCCGCGCTTGACATGCAGCTCCTCGCCGATCGTGTTGATGCGATCCAGCGCCTGCGCCTCGGTGTACGGGGTGAAATAGCCGATGTCGTACCAGGAGTTGTAGTGCAGGAACGGCCGGTACGGATGCGCGCGTTCGCGCTCCACGTAGCTGGCGAAGTCGCGGCGCAGCTGGCCGTCGCGCACCACGCCCACCACCGCCGAGTAGGCCACGGTCTTGCCCTTCTCCAGCGGCAGCATGCGCGACAGCGTGAGCTTCGCTTCGTGGTGGTATGCCGCGCTGTCGGAGAGCGGATTCTCGAAGCCGAGATAGACGTCGCCGGATACCACGGGCGAGCCATTCACCGTGCCTTCCACCTCGGCATCGCCCACCTGCGATTGCAGCAGCGACACCTTGGCGATCTTCTCGTCCTGTTTCAGCGCGGTGATGCTCACCTCCTCGCGCAGGTAGGGCGAGCCGTCGCGCTGCACCAGCTTCCAGTCCACCCGGAAGCGGCCGTTCGCGTCGCCGAAGCTGGCCACCACCGCCTTGCCCGGAAGACGCCCGGCCAGCCGCGAGGACTTCGCGTCCACCGGCAGCTGCACCACGCGCGGCTTCGACAGCAGGTTCATGTCCGCGGTCTTCAGCGTGTTGCCGTCGGCGAGCACCAGCGCGAACGGCGCGGGCACCGCCAGCGTGCGACCGTGCACGCGGTCGGTCACCGTCAGGTCGACCAGATGCTGGCCGTCCAACCTCCAGCGCGCCTCGATCGCGGCGTTGCCGAAGCTCTCCACGCCCTGCTGCTCGGCGAACACCGCAGAACCCGGTTCAAGTACCAGCTTGCCGGTGGCGACGCTGTCAGCGGCATGCGCAGTGCCGAAACCCGCCAGTACGGCCAGCAGGCAGGAAGCGAGCAGGCTCATGCGCGACGAACGAAGGAAGTGGGGATGCGGTGCGGGCATGACGGCCTCGGGTGATGATGCGGCGGGCTCGACCAGACAGTTGTGCGGACGACCTCGCCGACGTGATTCGGATGCGCCGCCCGGCATCGCCGGGCGGCGGAGGTTGCTGCAAGGCGGCGCGGAGCGCCGCGGTCCGTGCTCAGTAGTCGTAGGTGACGCTCATGCGCACGTAGCGCGGCGGCTGCAACACCATCGGCGTGCCGTAACGCGGTTCCGGCGTGCCCGTGCTGTCCTGATACATCTCCGCGTACAGGTTCTGCGGCGCCTGACCGTTGAACACGTTGAACACGTCCAGGTGGAAGCCCAGCTTGTGGTCCGCGAACGCCGGCCGGTACTGCACGCCCAGATCAACCTGCTTGGTCCACGGCAGGCGCCCGTTCTTCCCCGGCGGCGACGGCTGGCCGTTGCACCAGTGGTAGGCAGAGCCGTAACCATCCGGATCGTTGGTGGCCGGATCGTACGGATTGGTACCGTACAGGCCGAGGCAGTACTTGGGGCCGCCCGACACGAGGCTCAGGTTGCCCGACACCAGCCATTCCGGATTGATCTGGTAGTAGCCGAACGCCTTGATCTGATGGGTATGGTCGTTGCCCTGCGGGCCGTTGCCGTAAACCATCAGCTCGGGGAAATCCCAGTCCATGTTCTGGATGCCGCCAATGGCCTTGATATCGGACTGGCCCTGGCCCTCGGTGTTGCCGTAGCTGCGCGAGAACATGTAGCTGACCTTGCCGTACCACTTGCCGTCGAACGGATGCTCCAGGAAGCCTTCCAGCGCGTAGTAGCGGCGCACCATGTGGGTGAAGCCCATCTCCTTATTGCTCAGGGTCACGTCGTGGAAGTTGCCGCTCGCATCCTGCACCGCGAAGGTGTTGGCGACGCCCGGGTTGATGTAGTAGCAGGTGGCGTCGTTGACGTCGTTGATACCCATCGAGGCGGCCTTGTCCACCACGGCCTGCGCATTGCAGTAGTCGTCCAGGTTGTGGCGCAGCATGCGCCGGGTGAACTTGGCACCGTAGACCCACTTGTCGCCGGCAGTCTTGGTGAAGCCGAGGATGAACTCGTCCTGATCCTGCGCCTTGATGTTGTGCACCGTGACCGTGCGCGGGTCGGGGATTTGCCCGAACGCGTTGTTCGCCGACACCGGGACAGAGACCTGCGTGAGGCCGGTGGGCGTACCGTCGGCCGCGATGCCGCTGTAGGTGTAGTACTGCGAGGTGCGCACGTAGCCGTTGGCCGGACCACCCGGGGCGAGCGGCTGGCCCAGGTAGTAGCGACCCGCATTGCCGAACACCTTGAACGTGCCGTCGCCGTACACGTCCCAACTGAAGCCGAGGCGCGGCGCCCACTGTGGCGAGGTCTGCCGCATGTAGGGCTGGCCGCCGCCGTTGTAGTTGGTGAAGCCGTCGTTGCGCAGGCCGATGGACACCAGCCAGCGGTCGCTCACCTGCCAGTTGTCCTCGATGTACTCGGCACGCTGGGTCGTGGTCAGGCCGCCCACCGAGAAGCTGACGTTCTTGGTGACGTAATAGCCGCCGGCACCGTTCGGGAAGCCGGCCAGCGCAGGAACGCCCAGGGTGGGCGACAAGGGGGCGCCCGGATTGGTGGTGTGGCCGTAGCTCCAGTAATAGCCTGGGCCGGTGGTGATGTTGCCCTGGTTGTTGGCGCTGGAACGCAGGTTGTCGATGCCGCCGGTGATGGTATGGCTGCCCAGCGCGTAGGTCAGGCTGACCCGCAGGTTGCTGGTCTTGTAGTTGTCGGCCGGGTTGCCCATCGTGGAGATGGTCTGGGCATTGGTGATCGGCGTCCCGCCGTTGAGCGCAGGATTTTGGTTCGTGTAGCCGCCGACATAAGTGAGGCTGGAGTTGTAACCCACCGGCTCGTTGTAGTTCACCGTGGTCATCTTGCCGTACATGGCGTTCAGCGTGAGGCTGTCGGTGAGGTAGCTGGTGTACTTGGCCGACCACATGTCGCCGCCCAGCTTGGTGTCGTTGGCGAAGGCCTTGAAGCCCTTGTCGGCCAGGTTGTTGTAGTCGTAGTAGTAGTACGAACCCGAGGTCAGACGCTTCTCGGACGCGCCGGTCAATTCCAGCAGGTTGCTATCGTTGATGTTCCAGTTGACCTTGGCGTACCACTTCGGGTTGCTGTTCTTGTAGTGCAGCGAGGTGCCCGAGGTCACCGGGTTGACCGTGTACCCGCCGGTGTCGTTGACCTCCGCCGAGGCGAACAGGAACAACTTGTCCTTGATGAGCGGGCCGCCCACGTACAGGTCGTAGGTGGAGGTCCAGTAGTTGTCATCGCGATTGGGGTCGTACAGGCGCCCCGCCACCGCCGGTGTCGGCAGGCCATTCATGTAGTAGGTGCTGTTCTGGGCGGAGCGCCCGTCCTCCGGCGTGTAGACCACCTGGGCACCGAAATGCCATTCGTTGGTGCCGCTCTTGCCGATCATGTTGAGCACGCCGCCATCGCTGCGTCCGTACTGGGCGCTGTAGCCGCCTGTGTAGGCCTCTTCCTGGTCGATGGAGCCGTACGGCAAGGTGATGCCGCCAAAGGCATTGAACGGATCGGTGGAGTTGAAGCCGTTGATGTAGTACGCGTTCTCGGTGGACGACGAGCCACCGAAGCTCACCAGCGGCTCGCCGGTGTAACTGGTGGCGCCGCCCGCGCCGGTCACCGCACCGGGCGCCAGCAACGCCGCGGCTTCGGCCGAGCGCGCCAGCGGCAGCCGGGCCAGTTCCTGCGCGGTGATGACGGTGCGCGAGTCCACCGAACTCACGTCGATCGGCGGCACGGCGCTGGCCGACACGCTCACACCCGACAACTGCTTCGCGTTCGCCGCATTGGCGGCGGCTTCCGTGCTGAAGGAAATGTCCGCGCCGACACCCACTTTCAGCGTCACGTTGTCGCGCCGCTGCACCACCTGGCCGTCGCGCATCAGGCTCACCGAATACGTGCCCACCGGCAGCTGGGTGGCGTTGTAACGGCCTTGGCTGTCGACGCTGACCGTGCGAGTCAGACCCGCACCGTTGCTGACCACCACGCTTTCGCCGGCCTGCGCCGGCACGCGGCCGAAGATGCTGCTGGTGGTGGACTGGCCGTAGGCGGCCGTGGACGCCAGCAACAGACCCAGCGCCGTGGCCAGGCCGGTCTGTCGCAGCGGAATATTCCTGCTGAAATTCATGATTGCCCCTCGGAATGTAATGAACCGCTTCTGGATACCCGCGAGCAAAGCACCCCCGCAGCTCGCGAGCTGTTCGAACACCGATGGCTCATCCTCATCGGCAAGTAGGCGGACTCCGCCGATGTTCAGTGCTTCCATTCCCGCACCCGCACCCGGCCGAGCAATGCCTCGACCTGGTCCGGACGCACGTAACCGGTTTCCACATCCATCGCGTTGGCGGCGCCGCAGGCCACCGCCAGCCGCAAGGCTTCCCGCAGCGGCTCACGACGCCTGATCGCCACGGCCATGCCGGCGAGGAAGCAGTCGCCCGAGCCCACGGTGTTGCGTACCTGCTCCAGCTCGACTGCCGCATGCCACACGCCGCTGTCGTCCATGCCCAGCGCGCCCTGCGCGCCCAGGCTCAGCACCGGCATCGCCACGCCGCGCGCGGCGAGTTCGCGCAGCGCGGTGACGGCGGCATCGAGATCGCCCACGCTGCGGCCGAACAGCGCCTCGGCCTCGTCGCGGTTCGGCTTCAGCAGGAACGGCTGCGCCGCCACCGCCTGCCGCAGCACTTCGCCGCTGGCGTCGATCAGGCAGCGCTTGCCGGCCGCATGCACCTGCTGCGCCAGTTCGGCATAGGTGTCGACGGGCAGACCACGCGGCAGGCTGCCGGACAGGATCACCAGCTCGCTTTCCGCCAGCGCGAGGCGAAAGGCACGTTGCAAGGCTGCGCGGTCACGCTCGCCCAGTTGCGGGCCCTGCCCCAGCACCTCGGTGATCCGGCCATCCGCGTCCTGCAGCGCGATGCAATGGCGCAGCGGCGCGTCGATTTCCACGCCGTGGAACAGCACGCCGCGCTCGCTCATGCGGCGCGCGGTGAGGTTGCGGTGCGCGGTATCGATCAGGCCGATCAGCTGCACCGGTTCGCCCAGCGCGGCGATGGTCTGCGCCACGTGCAGACCCTTGCCGCCCGGCAACACCTGCTCGTGCACCGTGCGGTTGACCTCGCCCAGGTGCAGCGTGTCTACCCGCATCAGGTGGTCGATCGCGGTGTTGATGCCGACGACCGTGATCACGCGGCGCTCCCCAGCAGCGCTTTCGCCTCGGCCTCGTCGGCCTGGCGTGCGGTGCCGCCCACGCCGCGGGTGGAGAGCGCGCCGCAGGCATTGCCCCAGCGCAAGGCCTCGGTCAGCGACAGGCCGCGCAGCCACGCATGCAGGAAGCCGGCGTCGAAGGAGTCGCCGGCGCCGGTGCTGTCCACCGCGTCCACCGCGAAGGCCGGCGCTTCGATCAATTTGCTGGCGCCGTCCAGCGTGGCGCAACCGTTCCGGCCGCGCTTCACCACGATGCGGGTGCGGCCATTGTCCAGCGCGCGCATGGCATCGAGCATCGACTCGCATCCGCTGATGCCGGCGAGTTCCACGTCGTTCGGCAGGAACAGGTCGACCTCGGCGAGCAAGTCGTGCCATTCGTCACCCCAGCGCTGCTCGGGGTCGAAACCGGGATCGAGCGAGGTGCTTAGGCCCAACTTGCCTGCCCGCACGAACAGCGACTTGAGTTCCGGGCGCAAGGCGCTCTGCAGGTAATACGAGGACACGTGCAAGTGGTCGGCGCTCGCCAGCAGTTCGTCGCCGACGTCCGCGGCGCGCAGCGCGCCGATCGCACCGGCGAAGGTGACCAGCGCACGGTCGCTGCTGGTGGAGAACGAGGCGGTGATGCCGGTACGCAGCGCGGGATCGCGGTGCACCGCGGCCACGTCGATGCCGGCGCCCTGCAACGCCGAGACGCAGAAGCCGCCCCAGCCGTCCACGCCGACCTTGCCGGCGAAGGCTACCGGATTGCCCAACCGCGCCAGCCCCATCGCGCAGATCATCGAGGAGCTGCCCGGCACGACCAGCGCGTCTTCGGCCAGCACCTCGCGTCCCGGCGCGGGGAACGCCTGGCAGTCCCGGAACACCAGGTCGACGTTGAGTTCGCCGGCGACGAGGATGCGCTTCACGCCTTGCGCTCCTCACGCTGTGTGGTGCCCGCGGCATGCAGCGCGAAGGACTCGACCACCCGGGTGAGCACGCCTTGCGCCGGCGCATCGGGCTTGCCGCCCAGCGCGAGGCAGCGGAAGAACGCCAGTACCTGACCCACCGCCACGTCGGCCAGCAGTGGCAGCGCGTCGTCGCTCGCCGCAAGGCCGGCGAGATCCACCGCCACGTCCTGCGCGCCGATCACGTCGTCGGCGATGCCCTCGCCCACCAGCACGCGCGCCAGGCCCAGCCGCTTGCGGCCCAGCTCGCGCAGCAAGTCGTATTCGTAGGCGCGCACCGCCGGGTCGGGCGAGAGGAAGGCCACCACCAGGGTGCGCTCGTCGAGGCTGGACATCGGGCCGTGCCGCAGGCCGAGGAAGGTCTCGGCCATCGTGCGCACGCGGCCGGCGCTCATCTCCAGCATCTTCAGCGCGGCCTCGCGCGCGGCGCCCAGCGCACCGCCGCTGCCGAGGTAGACCGCCTGATCGAAGTTGCGGTATGCGATCGCCGCCAGCGCATCGGACTGCTGCTCGAACACGTGCTGCACGCAACCGGCGAGGCGTTGTACGCCGGCCGTGTCGGCGCGGCCACCCAGCCCGCTGCCGGCCAGCACCAGGTTGGTGAAGCTCGAGGTCATCACCAGGCTGCGGTCGTTGGTGCGCTCGTCCAGCACCAGAGAGAAGTAGCGCGGCTCGTTCCGGTACTGCGTGGCCAGCTTGCCGTTCGCGTTGCAGGTGATCGCGAGGTGGCGCCAGTCCGGCGCATGCGCCAGCAACTGGTCGACCACGCCGGCGCTCTCCGGGCTGTCGCCCGAGCGCGCGATCGAGATCAGCAGGCCGCCACCCGGCGGCAGCGCGCGGCGCCAGTGCGTGAGCAAGGTGCCCGCGGCGATCGCCTGCACCGGCACACCCAGTGCCTGCTGCAGGTCCGGCGCAATGCATTCGCTGGCGTAGATCGAGCTGCCCGAACCGGTCAGCACGATCTGCGCGGGGCGCGGCGTCAGCGCCGCTTGCAGCTGCGCCTGCACCGACGGTTCGCGCAGCAGCGCGGCGGTGGCTTGCCAGGTCGTCGGCTGCTGCAGGATCTCGCGCAACGTATCGGCATAGCCGAGCTCGCGCTGCGCCGCCGGCGCAGCCGCCGCCAGCGCGGCTAGACTGTCGAATGCTTTCGTTTTGTTTCCAAGTATTGACATTTGACTCATTTCGTTCGAATGTGAAGCCATCCGCCCACCACTGCAGCGTATTCGAAATGAATCAGAACTTACAAGTACCTTCGCAAGCTTCCGAAAAGTTTTCGAAACTCGCGCTGTCACAGGGCAAGCGCGCCCGCCTGTGGCGCCTGCTGTACGGCTCGGGTCCGAAGAACGGCAGCCTGCTGGTGCTGCCGTTGGACCAGGGCCTGGAGCATGGCCCCACCGACTTCTTTCCCCATCCGCCGGCCGTCGATCCGGGCTACCAGTTCGAACTCGCCGCAGCCGGTGGCTTTTCTGCCATCGCGCTGGGCATCGGCCTGGCCGAGAAGTACATGGCCGAGTACGCCGGTCGCGTGCCGCTGATCCTCAAGCTCAACGGCAAGACCAATATCCCCAGCGACGCCGAGGCCACCTCGCCGCTGTTCGCCTCGGTGGAAGACGCAGTGCGCCTCGGCGCCGACGCCGTGGGCTACACCATGTACGTGGGCTCGCCGCGCCAGCACGACGAGTTCCGCCAGTTCGAGCAGGTTCGCCGCGACTGCGAGCGCTACGGCATGCCGCTGGTACTTTGGTCCTACCCGCGTGGCAGCGCGGTCAACGCCAGGGGCGGCACCAACACGCTGTACGCGCAGGACTACGCCGCGCGCGTGGCGCTGGAACTGGGCGCCGACATCGTGAAGCTGCACGAGCCGAACGACAGCGTGGCGAACGTGCCGGCGCCGTACGACAAGCTGCAGGAAGACTCCACCGCCCGCTGCGCCCGCGTGGTGCGCTCCGCCGGCCGCACCATGGTGCTGTTCTCCGGCGGCGAGAAGAACGACGACGACGACGCGGTGCTGCGCAAGGTGGAGCACTACATGCAGTCCGGCGCGAACGGCGTGATGTTCGGCCGCAACATGTGGCTGCGCCCGTTCGACCAGGCGGTGAACCTCGTGCGCCAGGTGCACGGCATCATGGCGAAGCATCCGCGCTGAGGCTTGCGGCCTTCACCGCCCCACCACTCGTCATCCCGGCGAAAGCCGGGATCCAGCGCCTTTCGCGGGTCGCTCGAAGCAAAGTTACGGGATTCCTGCCTTCGCAGGAATGACGGGTGTTGACTCCCGCCGCACATGGCGCCTGCCGCGGTGTAGTTTGTCCGGCGCAAGAAGCGAATCAGGTAGTTGCACCATGACCCACCAGAAATCCTGCCTCTGCTGCGCTCCGCCCACCGGCGCCGGCACGGTGCGTATCGAGGCCAGCGGCAAGAACCCGCTGCAGACCGCGCCCGACGCCAGCAAGGGCGAGCTCAAGCTCGAGGATTTCAAGCCGCGCAGCATGCTGCGCGTGCCGCAGACGCTGATCGAGCGGCCGCGTTTCCCGGTGATCGACGTGCACGCCCACCTCACCTGGTCGAAGAACGTGCGCAGCGGCGTGTCGGTGGGCGAGGAGATCACCGCGTTCAGCACGCCGGAGGCGCTGCTGCCGGTGATGGACCGCAAGGGCGTGCGCACCCTGGTCAACCTCACCGGCGGCGTGGGCAAGGGGCTGGAGGAAAGCATCCGGCTGTTCGACCAGGCCGCGCCGGGGCGCTTCCTCACCCTCACCGAGCCCTCGTTCGCGCTGTTTCCGGAACCGGACTACCCGCAGCGCCAGGCCGACGCGATCGAACACGCCAGGCGCGTGGGCGCGCGTGGGTTGAAGCTCTTGAAGACGTTGGGCCTGTACCTGCGTGAGCGCATCGACGACGGCCCGCTGGTGGGCGTGGACGACCGCCGCTTCGATCAAATGTGGGAGGCCTGTGCCGCGCACGACCTGCCGGTGTTCCTGCATGTCTCCGACCCGGAGGCGTTCTTCCTGCCCACCGACGGCGAGAACGAGCGCTACGAGGAGCTGGCCAACCATCCGGACTGGTCGTTCTACGGCCCGGAGTTCCCCAGCCACCAGGAACTGATCGCCGCGCGCAACCGCATGATCGCGCGCCACCCGGACACCACCTTTGTACTGCTGCACGTGGGCAACAACGCCGAGAACCTGGCCGCGGTCGAGGATTGCCTCGCCCGTTTCCCGAACACCCTGGTGGACATCAGCGCGCGCATCGGCGAGCTGGGCCGCCAGCCGCGCATCGCCCAGCGCTTCTTCGACCGCTATCAGGACCGCATCCTGTTCGGCACCGACGCGGTGCCCTCGCCGTGGGGCGACGACGTACCCCAGCAGCTGTTCGGCGACGCGCTGTATGAGATCTACTACCGCTTCCTCGAAACCGAGGACGAGTATTTCGACTACGCCCCCGCCCCGGTACCGCCGCAGGGGCGCTGGGCCATCTACGGGCTGAAGCTGCCGGACACGGTGCTGCGCAAGGTCTATCATGACAATGCCGCCCGACTCCTGCACATTGCCGACGCATGAGCAAACTCCCAGCTGCCAAGCCCACCGCCCCACCCCGCCATCGCCTGCTGCTCGGCGAACGCCGTCGCCTGATCGTGGAGCACGTGGAGGAACACGGCCGCGCCACGGTGGAGGAGCTGGCGAACAAGTTCGCCACCTCGGCCGTGACCATCCGCGCCGACCTCGAAGCACTGGCAAATGCCTCGGCCATCGTGCGCTCGCACGGCGGCGCGCTGCCGGTGATCCCGGTCAGCAGCGACATCCCGCTCAACATCAAGGAAACCCGCCACCAGGCGCAGAAGCTGCGCATCGGCCAGGCGGCGGCGGCGATGATCCGCGACGGCGAGACGATCATCCTCGACTCCGGTTCCACCACCGTGGAGATCGCGCGGCAGATCCGCCAGCGCAAGTTCGAGTCGCTCACCGTGATCACCAACGCGCTGAACATCGCGCTGGAGCTGTCCGGCCTGCCGCACGTCCGCGTGATGATGCTGGGCGGCCTGCTGCGCCAGACCTCCTATTCGCTGGTCGGCCCCGACGCGGAGCACGCGTTGGCCAAGCTGTCTGCCGACCGGCTGTTCCTCGGCGTGGACGGCCTCGACCCCGAGGTGGGCGTGACCACGCCCGACCCGCTGGAATCCGCGCTCAACGCGCTGATGATCCGCGTGGCGCGGCAGACCGTCGCCGTGCTGGATTCCAGCAAGCTGGGCCAGCGCAGCCTGTCGGTGATCGCGCCGGTGCGCCAGCTGCACAAGGTGATCAGCGACAGCAGCGCACCCGCCGAGACCGTCGAGGCGCTGCGCAACGCCGGCGTGCAGGTCGAATTGGTCTGAAATTTCCACCCAAAGTGGTCGTTGCCCGGGCAGACCACCCTGATTACGCTCGACGCCCTGTGCTCATGCAGCTCCGCAAGAGGGTGGGTGATGACTGCAGCAATCGTGGTGAACGACAGGCGCGCAGGGGTGCCCGCATGGCTGGCAGCCTGCCTCGTCGTCGGTGCGAACGATTCCACCGCGCGCGGTATCGGCCCTGGCCGAATGCTGCTTGCGCTGGTGATGATCGCGCTGGGCTTGCGTGGCTTGGTGTTCGGTGATTTCGCCGGCGTCTGGCAGCGCATTCCGATTGCACATTTGCCTGCGCAAGGCTTCTTCATCTACCTCACGGCGCTGGTCGAGCTGGCGACCGGTATCGGCATCCTGCTCCCTCGCCTCGCGAAGGTTTCCGCCGGCACGATGTCGGTGTTCGCGCTGCTGTGGATGGTGCTGCTGAAATTCCCGGCCATTCTCTACGCGCCGTCGATGGAGGCGGTGTGGTTGGGCGCGGGCGAAATCGCGGTGATCCTCGCCGGCGCGTGGACGGTGTTCGCCACGCTGGCGAAACCGGATGGCCGCTTCCTCGCGGGCCGCAACGGCATCCGCAATGCGCGGCTGCTGTTCGTGCTGGCGCTGCCGACCATCGGCCTTTCGCACTACTTCTATGCCGACATCACGGCCGGCTTCGTGCCGGCGTGGCTGCCTTGGCGGCATGGCTGGGCGTACCTGACCGGCGCGGGCAGCCTTGCAACCGCCATCGGCCTCCTGTTCGGGCTGTGGCCGCGCCTGGCCGCCACGCTGGAGGCGGCGATGCTGGGCGTCATCACCGTGCTGGTCTGGTTGCCGCCGCTGTTCGCGCAGCCGCATGACAGCGGTGCGTGGTCGGCCTTCCTGATGTCCAGCGCGATCACGGCGGGCGCCGCGGTGGTGGCGGATTCGTATCGCGGCACCGGCTGGATGACGCGGGGCCCGCGCGACTGAGCGCGCACTTGCGCCAACCCTGATGCCGCGGCGGCGATGCGCGATCGCATCGCCACCGGACCGGTTCAGAACGACCAGCGGTAGTTCAAGGTGGCCATCGTCGCCTCGTTGTACTGGCCGAAGTAGCGGTCGTAGCCCAGCGTCAGGTTGCTGCGCGGGCTCATGCTCCAGTCCAGCGTGGCGCCGGTCACGCCGCCGTAGCGCGACAGGCCGACACCTCCCAGCGGCGCCCACTGGTTCATGCCGGTGAAGCTGGCGTCGAACGCCTCGCCGTGCAGGCCGAAGGACTGCTGCCATGCCAGCCGCCCCTGCAGGCTGAGGCTGCCGCCGCGCGCCAGCTGCCAGTCGCGGCTGGCACGCAGGCCCAGGCCCGCCTGCCAGCGCGCGGTGGTGAGCGCACCGGACTTCAGGCCGAAGCCGTCGCCACCCAGTTCGTCGAAGCCGCTGTCGCGGATCTGCGCGTACTCCAGGCTCGCATACGGCGTCACGCGGGTGTGGCCCAGGTTCAACCGGTAACCACTCTCCCCGTAGGCCAGGCCGTAGCTGCCGCGACTGTCGCTGCCCACGCCGCCGAACTGGCTGCCCAGTTGCAGGGTGCGGCGCATGGTTTCCCGGTAGGAACCCACGCCCAGACGCCCCATCGCGTACCAGTTGCCGCGCAGCGCGCCGCCGTAAAGCATGCCTTCCACTGCGTGGCTGTAGCTGCGATCCGCGCTGGCGTCCAGCAGTCCCATGCTCCGACTCTGGCTCAGCGCGAAACCGGCCACGCCGCTGCCATCCACGCGGAAGTCCTGCCCGACCAGCGCGCCGGACAGGTTGTAGTCCACGTTGCCGTATCCGCTGCGCGACATGCCGCCTTCGTAACCGAGATTCTGTGTCCATGCCCCCGGCTGCGGCGCATCGAGCAACTGGTCGAAGCGCGAGGACAGCGCGCGCGTGCCCGCGTCGATTGCCTCGAAGGTCATCGCGGTACTGGCCGCGTGCAACTGGCCGGACAGGCTCTCCAGCGACTGCTGCAGGTTGGCCAGGGTGGCGGTCTGCTGCAGGCTGGCCGCGCCCGCGACGAAGCCGCTGGCCACCGGCGTGCCCGAGGCGGTGGCGGTGCCCAATTGCGTGTTGAGTTGGCCGAACGCCGCATCCACGCGCTGCGCCGCACCGTACGAGGCGGCGGTGTAACTGGTGCCCTGCACCGCGGTCACCGACACCTGCCCCACGTTGAGCCAGGCCGACATGGTGTCGTAATTGAGCGAGGCGGTGAGCAGCACGTTCGATGCCGTCGTCAGCGCGGCGAAAGTGCCGGTGAGACCCTTCTGCGTGACGAGCACATTGGTGTGCGCATTCACCGTGTAGCCCGCATTGGTGCCGGTCACCAGCAGGTTGCCGGCGATCGAGGCCGTGCCGGCCACGTTCAACGCCGAGCCCAGCGATACCGCCAAGATGCCGCCGGCGGCTTGCGTGTAGTTGCCGCCAACCGCGAGGTTGCTGCTGCCAACCGCCAGCGTGCCGCCGCTGGCCACCGTGACGGCACCCGCCAGCGACTTCGCGCTCAAGGTGCCGGCCTGCACCTGGGTGAGGCCGGTGTAGCTGGACGGCTGGGTGAGGTTGAGCGTGCCCGTACCCTGCTTGATCAGGCCGCCCGCGCCGGAAATCGGGTTGTTCCAGCTCGAGCTGCCGCTGAAGCTGACGGTGACGTCGCCCCAGTTGAATTGCATCGGCCCGTTCACCGCGCGGCCCACGTCCAGCTCGCCGTAGCCGAAGGTGGGGTTGGGCTGCGAACCACCCAGCGGATCGGCGGTACCGAGCAGGGTCTGCCGCACGAGATCGTTGCTGAAGTACGGGTAAGCCTGCCACACCAAGGCCGCCGCGCCGGACACCATCGGTGCGGCAAACGAGGTGCCGCTGACCTGCCAGTAGGTGGGACTGGTGGTACTGGAAATGGTGTCCTTGTCCAGCACGATCACGTCGCCGGGCGCGGCGAGGCAGTAGTTCATCGCACGGCCGCAGGCGTTGGAATAACTCGCCAGTTGGGTGGGGCTGTTGCTGTTCACCGCCACCGCCACCAACCAGCCCTTGTCCAGGCCCAAGCCCGGTGCCACGGTAGGCAGGCTGGCGATGTCGCTGGGATCGCTTTGCGAGCTGTTGCCTGCCGCGAATACCACCAGTCCGCCCTGCTGCACGAACGGCTGGTAGGCCTGGCCGAACGCCGTGTTGATCGAGGCGTTGGTGGTATCCCAGTAGATACCGCCCCAGGAGTTGTTCTGGATTTTCACGCCGGCCTGCATCAGTGCCGGGTTGAGCGTCTGCGCGAAAAAGTTCGCGTCGGTTGCAGTCACCGGATTTCCGTTGCCGGTGCCGTCGTCCGGCGGCGGCGTGTCATTGATGATGCGCGCCGAAACCAGGCTGGCACCGGGCGCGATACCACCCGGAAACTTGGCGAACGACGTGCCTGCGGCGATTCCCGCGACCCAGGTGCCGTGGCTGTCCACGGCGTCCACGCTGGTATTGTTCTTCGTCGGATCGACGTAGATCAGTTCGGGTTGCGCAACCCGACCAGACACGGTCGGATTGGAGTGCATGATGCCGCTGTCCACCACGCCGATGGTCACGCCCGCGCCGGTGTAGCCCGCGTTGTGGGCGGCGTAGGTGTTGGTGATCGACAGCTGCGCGTCCAGCGGCGGCGGGGCTGGTGCTGGTGCTGGTGCTGGGGCTGGTGCTGGGGCCGGTGCTGGTGCCGGTGCCGCAGGTGTCGGCTTGACGTTGCCGCCGCCCCCACCACCACCGCAGGCCGCCAGGCTCAGGGCCATGCTGACGGCAATCGCCAGTTGGCAACAACGCAGGCCGCACGCGGCCCAATCCCCTTGCGAATTCATGACCTCTCCCCTGCTCCCTGGACGACGCCCGCCACCTCGAAAGAGCCACGGCCTCGGCAACGCCTGTCGGCATGGCTCCGGTGGAAGCGGAGTGTGGCACAACGCCGACCCGGCCAGAGGCGATTGCGAATCCCGTGCGCATGCCGCCAGCCGGTTTGCCGCACTGCGCCATCGGCTGCGATAATCGGCAGGTTGCTTCCCCGGCGCCACGCGCCATTCGTGTTTGCGGAGACCCCCATGTCCGACGTCAGTGTTGTCATCGCCGGTGCCAAGCGCACCGCCATCGGCTCCTTCCTCGGCCAGTTCACCGGCGTGCCCACGCCGAAGCTGGGCGCCACGGCGATCAAGGCCGCGCTGGAACAGTCCGGCGTGGCCGCCGCCGATGTTGGCGAGGTCATCATGGGCTGCGTGCTGCCGGCCAACCTCGGCCAGGCGCCGGCCCGCCAGGCTTCGCTGGGGGCCGGACTGCCGCCGGCCGCCGGTTGCACCACGATCAACAAGGTCTGCGGTTCGGGCATGAAGGCGATCATGCTGGGCCACGACCTCATCAAGGCCGGCTCGGTGGCCATCGTGGTGGCCGGCGGCATGGAGTCGATGACCAACGCGCCGCACATGGTGCAGGCCCGCACCGGCATCCGCTACGGCGACGGCAAGCTGGTCGACCACATGGCCTGGGACGGCCTGACCAACCCCTACGACGGCAAGGCGATGGGCGTGTTCGGCGAGCTGTGCGCCGACAAGTACCACTTCAGCCGCGAGGAGCAGGATGCGTTCGCGACGGAATCGGTGAAACGCGCCCTGGCCGCGCAGCAGTCCGGCGCGTTCGCCGGCGAGATCGTTCCGGTCACCGTGGCCGGCCGCAAGGGCGACGTGGTGGTGGATACCGACGAGCAGCCCGGCCGCTCCGACATCGCCAAGATCCCCTCGCTCAAGCCCGCCTTCCGCAAGGACAACGGCACGATCACCGCGGCCAGCTCGTCCAGCATCTCCGACGGCGCCGCCGCCGTGGTGCTGCTGTCGGCCGACGACGCCAAGGCGCGCGGCCTCAAGCCGCTGGCCCGCATCGTGGCCCACGCCACCCACTCGCAGGAACCGGAATGGTTCACCACCGCCCCGGTGGCCGCGATCCAGCAGCTGCTGGAAAAAACCGGCTGGAAAATCAGCGACGTCGACCTGTTCGAGGTCAACGAAGCGTTCGCCGTGGTGGCGATGGCGCCGATGCGCGAACTCGGCATTCCGCACGACAAGCTCAACGTCAACGGCGGCGCCTGCGCCCTCGGCCACCCGATCGGCGCCAGCGGTGCGCGCCTGGTGGTGACCCTGCTCAACGCCCTGAAAACCCGCGGCCTCAAGCGCGGCATCGCCAGCCTGTGCATCGGCGGTGGCGAGGCCACGGCGATCGCGGTGGAATGCCTAGCCTGAATCACGGAGCCGTAACGACGGCGTTCCGATACTCTTTCGCTGAAAGCGCGTTGAACCGGCTTTCAACGGAGTCTGAAGCGACGCTCCGAAAGTTATGGCGCAGGACGCGGGAAAGCGCTATTAATAAACGGCCATTCGGCATTCCACGGCAAAGGAGATCCACCATGAAGTTTACGCGTACCCTACTCGCCTCCGCGCTCGTCGCGCTGCTGGCGGCTTGCAGCAACGGCGCGCAGGATTCCGCGCAGAACGCCCAGCAGTCTGCTGACCAGGCGCAGCAGTCTGCCGACCAGGCGCAGAAGGCTGCCGAGCAGGCTGCCCCGGCCGCCACCGCTGCCGCTCCGGCTGCTGCCCCGGCCTCCACCGCTGCTGCTCCGGCTTCCACCGCCGCCGCTCCGGCCGCCGCCGGCACCGCCGCCAACGCGATGGACAAGATGAAGAGCGCTGCCGACAACGCCTCCGACGCCGCCGGCAAGGCTGCCGACGCCGCGAAGGACGCCGCTGGCGCCGCAAAGGACGCTGCCAGCAAGGCCAAGGACGCGATGAAGCACTGATTCTGCTACTGCTTCGTTCGGAAAAACGGCCGCCCTGTGCGGCCGTTTTTTTGGGCGTATTTGCAACTGTATCTGTGCGTTCGTCCTTGAACGCAGGAATCAAACCGGCGGCCAACCCTGGCTGCACTGTTCAACCATCTGCGTTCGTCCATGAACGCGAAAATCAGACGGGCGGCCATCCATGGCCGCACGGCTCAATCTCGTGCGCTCGTCCTTGAACGCGAGAATCAAACGTGCGGCCATCCGTGGCCGCACGGCTCAATCTTGTGCGTTCGTCCTTGAACGCAAAAGTCAAACGGGCGGCCATCCATGGCCGCACTCTTCAAAAAGGGCCGTCCCGACCCGCTTTTGGGGGTTGGCGATTTCACTGCACGGCGCAGCCGGTATCATCCACGGTTTCATCTCGACGGCCGCCGCGCATGAGTGTCATTGTCTCGCAGATCGATCCCCGCTCCGCCGAGTTCCAGGCCAGCAGCGCGCGCCTGCGCACGCTCACCGACGAGCTGCGCCGGGAACTCGCGCGCACGGCCGAAGGCGGCGGCGCGAAGGCACGCGAGAAACACGTCGCGCGCGGCAAGCTGCTGCCGCGCGAGCGCATCCGCGCCCTGCTCGACCCCGGCTCGCCGTTCCTGGAACTGTCGCCGCTGGCCGCGCACGGCATGTACGACGACGCAGCGCCCGCCGCCGGCCTGATCACCGGCATCGGCCGCGTCAACGGCATCGAGGTGGTGGTGGTCGCCAACGACGCCACGGTGAAGGGCGGCACCTATTTCCCGATGACGGTGAAGAAGCACCTGCGTGCGCAGGAAGTGGCACTGGAGAATCGCCTGCCCTGCGTCTACCTGGTCGATTCCGGCGGCGCCTTTCTGCCGCTGCAGGACGAGGTGTTTCCCGACAAGGAACACTTCGGCCGCATCTTCTACAACCAGGCGCGGATGTCGTCGCTGAACATCCCGCAGATCGCGGTAGTGATGGGCTCGTGCACCGCCGGCGGCGCCTATGTGCCGGCGATGAGCGACGAGACGATCATCGTGCGCGAGCAGGGCACGATCTTCCTGGGCGGTCCGCCGCTGGTGAAGGCGGCGACCGGCGAAGTGGTGGACGCCGAGACGCTGGGCGGTGCGGATGTGCATACCTCGATCTCCGGCGTGGCCGACCACTACGCCGAGAATGACGCGCATGCGTTGTCGATCGCGCGCGACATCATTGGCCATCTCAACCGGACCAAGGCCATGCCGCTCGCGCTGGCCGAACCGGCGGAACCGAAATATTCCGCCGAGGAACTCTACGGCGTGATCCCCGAGGACACCCGCCGCCCGTTCGACATCCGCGAAGTGATCGCGCGCCTCGTCGACGGCTCCGAGTTCCACGAATTCAAGGCGCGCTACGGCAAGACCCTGGTCACCGGCTTCGCGCACATCCACGGCTACCCGGTGGGCATCGTCGCGAACAACGGCATCCTGTTCGCCGAGAGCGCGCTCAAGGGCGCGCACTTCATCGAGCTGTGCAACCAACGCAACGTGCCGCTGGTGTTCCTGCAGAACATCACCGGCTTCATGGTCGGCAAGAAATATGAGCAGGCCGGCATCGCCAAGGACGGCGCGAAGATGGTCACCGCGGTGGCCTGCTCGCACGTACCGAAGTTCACCGTGGTGATCGGCGGCAGCTTCGGCGCCGGCAACTACGCGATGTGCGGCCGCGCCTACGGCGCCCGCTTCCTGTGGATGTGGCCGAACGCGCGCATCAGCGTGATGGGCGGCGAACAGGCCGCATCGGTACTGGCGACGGTGAAGCGCGACGGCATCGAGGCCGCCGACAAGACGTGGAGCGCGGAAGAAGAGGATGCCTTCAAGGCGCCGACCCGCGAACAGTACGAGCGCCAGGGCCACCCGTACTATGCCAGCGCGCGGCTATGGGACGACGGCATCATCGACCCGGCGGACACCCGGCGCGTGCTGGGGCTGGCGATTTCCGCCTCGATGAATGCGCCGATCGAGCCGCAGCGCTACGGTGTGTTCCGCATGTGACCCGGCGCCCACGGTGCGGCGCCGTCCACCCTGTCACGTGGTGGCATCGCCGTTCCGTTTAACGGGCGCGCGGGCGAAAGTGCAACGGCAGCGGCTCCACCGCCATGCGGGCTTGGCCGGAAGCGCCCGGGCCGCGCGATGCGATGGGCGCTGGCGCAGCCGCAGCCGGCTTCTTCGGCCCGCAGGCGCCGCAGGTGGAGCAGCCGTCGGCGCAGTTGCCGGTGGCCTGCTTCGGCTGCAGGCGACGGGCTAGCGCCTTCGAGAAGCGCGAATCGCGTCGCGCCAGCCGGATCGACCACGCCGCCAGCCAGCGGTTGCTGAGCTGCGGCGCCAGCTTGCGAATCAGCACCAGCACGCTGGCCACCACGATCAGGCCGAGCACGATGTACTGGATCAGCAGGCCGGTGCTCATGTCAGCGCGCTCGCGATCTGGAAGGTGAGCAGGGACGCCACGTAGGCCATCACGAACATGTAACCGAACGAGATCGCCACGTTGCGCCACGACGCGGTTTCGCGCTTGATGATCGCCAGCGTGGACATGCACTGCGGCGCGTAGGCGAACCACACCAGCAGCGACAGCGCGCTGGGCAGCGAGATCTGGCTCGCCAGCGCATGCGCCAGTCCGTCGCCGGACACTTCACCGCCCACCATGTAGACGGTGGCCAGCGCCGCCACCGCGGTTTCGCGCGCGGCGAACGCCGGGATCAGGGCCAGGCTCATCTGCCAGTTGAAACCGATCGGCGTGAAGATGTGCGCGAGCCCGCGACCGATGTAGCCGGCGAAGCTGTAGTCGATCGCCGGCAGGGTCGCGCCCGCCGGCGCGCCCGGGAAGGTGGAGAGGAACCACATCAGCACGGTCAGCGCGAGGATCACGCCGGTGAGCCGCTTCAGGAAGATCGCGCCGCGCTCGTACAGGCCGATCGCCACGTCGCGGAGCTTGGGCAGCCGGTACGCCGGCAGTTCCATCAGCAGCGCATGCTCGCTGCGGTCGCGGTGCAGGTGCTTCATCACCCAAGCCACCGCCATCGCGCCGAGGATGCCCGCGAGGTACAGCGCGAACAGCACCAGCCCCTGCAGGTTGAACAGGTCGAACACGCGGTGCGCGGGGATGAAGGCGGCGATCAGCAGCGCGTACACCGGCAGTCGCGCCGAGCAGGTCATCAGCGGCGCCACCAAGATGGTGGCGAGGCGGTCGCGCGGATCCTGGATGCTGCGCGTGCCCATGATGCCGGGGATGGCGCAGGCGAAACTGGAGAGCAGCGGGATGAACGAGCGCCCGGTCAGTCCCACCGACAGCATCAGGCGATCCAGCATGAACGCCGCGCGTGGCAGGTAGCCGGATTCCTCCAGCATCAGGATGAAGAAGAACAGCACCAGGATCACCGGCAGGAAGCCGAGCACCGTGCCCAGGCCGCCGAAGATGCCGTTCACCACCAGGCTCTGCAGCGGGCCTTCCGGCATCAGCACGGCGACATGCTCGCCCAGCCAACCGAAGCCGTCGCCGATCAGGTCGCTCATCGGCTTGCCGGCGGCGTACACCGCCTGAAACACCAGGAACATCACCACCGCGAGGATGGCGAGGCCGAACACCGGATGCAGCGCCCAGCGATCCAGCGCATCGTCCAGCTTCGCGGTCGCACGCGGCATGCTCACGGTGGCGGCGAGCAGCTCGCGCACCTCGGCATGCAGGTCGGCGCGGCTGGCCGCATCGTCGGCCTGCGCCTGCGCTGGCAGTGGCAGCTCGCCGTCCACGCGCTCCACCAGCGCCCGCGCACCGCCGCGCCGAACCGCCACGGTTTCCACCACCGGCAGGCCCAGCCGGCGCGACAGCTCGGCCACGTCGATCACGATGCCGCGCCGGCGCGCCGCGTCCATCATGTTCAGCGCCAGCACCACCGGGCGGCCCAGCCGCCGCACCTCCAGCAGGAAGCGCAGGTGCAGGCGCAGGTTGGTGGCGTCGGCCACGCAGACGATCAGGTCGGGCCGCGCCTCGCCGGGGTAGTTGCCTTCCAGCACGTCGCGGGTGATCTGCTCGTCGGGGCTGACCGCGTCGAAGCTGTAGGCGCCGGGCAGGTCGAGGATCTGCAGCACGCGGCCGGACGGCGCCACGAAGCGGCCTTCCTTGCGCTCGATGGTGACGCCGGCGTAGTTCGCCACCTTCTGCCGGCCGCCGGTGAGCAGGTTGAACAGCGCGGTCTTGCCGCAGTTCGGGTTGCCCACCAGGGCGATGCGCAGCGCGTCCGCGCTCATGCGGCCTCCTCGGATCGCACGCTGACCCGGGCCGCCTCGGCGCGACGCAGGGCGAAGCGGGTGTAGCCGATCTGAATCAAGAGCGGATCGCCGCCCATCGGCGCCACCGCCGCCACCCGCACCGCCTCGCCGTCGACGAAACCGAGATCGCGCAGGCGCTGCGCAATCGGGTCGTCCGCATGGGCATCGTCCACGCGATCCACCACGGCGACGGCACCCTTCGGCAAGTCGGACAAGCGCACGGTCGATCCGATACAAATAAGAATGGTTCGCATTGTAGCCACATTTCGCATTTGTTGCAGGGCCGTCCGGGCCGTGTCGCGCGACGATTTAAGATGGCGGGATTCCCCACGCAGGATCCGGTCATGCCCACCTCCGTACAGATCACCGACCGTGCCGGCGTGCGCACGCTGGCGCTGCACCGTCCCGAGGTGCACAACGCCTTCGACGACGCGCTGATCGCCGAACTCACCGCCGCGATCGAGGGCGCCGGCCACGATCCGGCGGTACGCGCCATCGTGCTCACCGGCAGCGGCGCCAGCTTCTCCGCCGGCGCCGACCTGAACTGGATGCGCGGCATGGCCAAGGCCAGCGAGCAGGAGAACCGCGACGACTCGCTGCGCCTGGCGCGGCTGATGCGCAGCCTGCAGTTCTGCCCCAAGCCCACCCTCGCCCGCGTCAACGGCGCGGCCTACGGCGGCGGCGTGGGCCTGGTCGCCTGCTGTGACATCGCGATCGGTGCGGACGGCGCGAAGTTCGGCCTCACCGAGGTGAAGCTGGGCCTGGTACCCGCGGTGATCTCGCCCTGCGTGATCGCCGCGATCGGCCTGCGCCAGGCGCGCAAGCTGTTCCTCACCGGCGAGGTGTTCGACGCCGCCGAGGCGCAGCGCATCGGCCTGCTGCATCAGGTGGTCGCGCCCGAGGCGCTGGACGACGCCGTGGCGTTCGCGCTCAAGCTGCTCGCCAAGGCCGGCCCCGAAGCGCAGCGCGAGGCCAAGCAGCTGGCCTTCCGCATGGGCGGCCTCGACGAGCACGCCGCCGAACGCATCGACCACCGCAACGCCGAGCTGATCGCGCGCCTGCGCGTGTCGGCGGAAGGTCAGGAAGGACTCACTGCCTTCCTCGACAAGCGCGCGCCGGCGTGGATCGCCGGCTGAAGATTGCATCGGCAAGCCGCATGTTTGCTGCGCTGCGCATCGGCTGCGGCGCAGCAATCTGCTAACTTTCAAAGGCTTTGCACTGCACGTACCGGCCCAAGGAACCCGCATGTTCGAACGCGTACTGATCGCCAACCGCGGCGAGATCGCCTGCCGCGTGATCCGCAGCTGCCGCCGGCTCGGCATCCGCAGTATCGCGGTGTACTCGGAGGCGGACCGCGACGCCCAGCACGTGCGCCTCGCCGACGAGGCCTGGCCGATCGGCGGCCCGCGGCCGGCGGATTCCTACCTGCGCATCGAGGCGATCCTCGACGCGGCGAAAAAGAGCGGCGCGCAGGCGATCCATCCCGGCTACGGCTTCCTCTCCGAGAACACCGCGTTCTCGCGCGCCTGCCAGGACGCAGGCATCGTGTTCATCGGCCCCGACCCCGAGAGCATCGAGGCGATGGGTTCCAAGGCCGCCGCCAAGCACCTGATGGCGAAGCACGCCGTGCCGCTGGTGCCCGGCTACGACGGCGACAACCAGGACAACGCCTTCCTCGCCGAGCGCGCGCACGAAGTCGGCTATCCGCTGATCATCAAGCCCTCGGCGGGTGGTGGCGGCAAGGGCATGCAGATCGTGCGCTCCGACGCCGAATTCCCCGAGGCGCTGGCCACCGCGCAGCGCGTGGCGCTGGCCGCGTTCGGCGACGCCAGCATGCTGCTGGAGCGCTACATCGAGCAGCCGCGCCACATCGAGTTCCAGGTGTTCGGCGACCGCCACGGCCACGTCATCCACCTCGGCGAGCGCGAGTGCTCGGCGCAGCGCCGCTACCAGAAGGTGCTGGAGGAAACGCCCTCGCCCTTCCTTACGCCCGAGAAGCGCGCCGCGATGGGCGAAGCCGCCATCGCCGCCGCGCGCGCAGTGAATTACGTGGGCGCGGGCACGGTGGAATTCATCGTGGGCCCTGCGGGCGACTTCCACTTCATGGAGATGAATACGCGCCTGCAGGTCGAGCACCCGGTCACTGAGTTGACCCACGATGTCGATCTCGTGGAATGGCAGTTGCGTGTCGCCCACGGCGAACCGCTGCCGCTCACGCAAGACGAAGTGGTCTCGCATGGCCATGCCATCGAGGTGCGCATCTACGCCGAAGACCCCGAACAGAACTTCCTGCCCGGCTCCGGCAAGTTGCACAACCTGCGCCTGCCCGTGCCGTCGCGCCACGTGCGCCTCGACGGCGGCGTGGTCGAAGGCGACACGGTGACGATCTTCTACGACCCGATGATCGCCAAGCTGATCGTGTGGGACGCGGATCGCCCGCAGGCACTGGAACGCCTGCGCCAGGCGCTGGCCGAATGCGAGATCGAGGGCCCGAAATCCAACATCGCCTTCCTCGAACGGCTGGCGCGGCATCCGGCCGTCGTCGAAGCGCGCATCGACACCGGCTACCTCGACCGCCATCTCGGTGAATTCGTCACCGGTCAGCGCGAGCCCGACGCGTGCACGCTGTTCGCCGCCGCCACCGCCGCGCTGCTGCACGACGAGGAACACGTGGTGGCGAATCCCGCCGACCCGCATTCGCCCTGGGCCAACGCCGACGCTTGGCGCGTTGGCCATGCCGGCAAGCGCGTCATCGCGTTCACGCGCGGCGAGTCGCGTTTCGAGATCGAGGCCCACGGCCACGCCGGCGACTATGCGTTGCGCCACGGCGAGGCCAGCTGCGACGTGCATGGCGCACGGCTGGACGACGGCGCGCTCAGCGCCCGCTACGACGGCGAGGCCGAGCGCCATGCGCTGCGCAGCAACACGCGCCGCGTGTTGCTGCACGATGCCGACGGACGTCGCTGGCGCCTCGACCGCGCCGCCGCCTACGCGTGGAAGTCCAGCGACAGCAGCGGCGGCAACCAGATCATCGCACCGATGCCCGGTCGCATCGTGCTGGTGAAAGCCGGCCCCGGCGACAGTGTCAAAGAAGGCCAGGAACTGCTGGTGATGGAGGCGATGAAGATGGAGCTGGCCTTGAAGGCACCGCGCGCCGGCACCATCGAGAGCGTGTCGGCCGCGCAAGGCGATTTCGTCGAGGCCGACGCCGTGCTGGTGCGCTTCGCCAACTGATCCTGCCGAGGAGTCTCGCCGTGGCCGAACTGTTCTACAGCGATCCTTACCTGCGCAGCTGCGAGACGCAGGTGCTGCGCCACGACGAGGCCGGCCTGGTGCTGGCCGACACCGTCTGCTACCCGGTCGGCGGCGGCCAGCCGGGCGACACTGGCACGCTGCGACTGGCCGACGGCCGCGTCTGGCCCATCCTCGACACCCGCCGCGACCGCGAGACGCGCGAGATCCTGCATCAGCTGCCCGCCGATGCACCGCGGCTGGCGCCGGGCACGGCGGTCAGCCTGACGCTGGACTGGGAGCGCCGCCACCGCCACATGCGCATGCATACCGGCCTGCACCTGCTCGGCTCGCTGATCAAGGCCGGCGTCACCGGCGGCAACCTCACCGATCGCGGCGGCCGGCTGGACTTCGACCTCGGCGGCCTCGACCTTGCGCTAGCCGCGGACGCGCTCAACGCGGGCCTTGAGCGTCTCGTGGCCGCCGATGCGCCGCTGCACGTCAGCCACATCAGCGGCGCCGAACTGGCCGCGCGGCCGGAGCTGATCCGCACCATGTCGGTCACCCCGCCGCTGCACCTGCCGCAGATCCGCCTGGTGGAGATCGAAGGCGTGGACCTGCAGCCCTGCGGCGGCACCCACGTGGCGCGCACCGGCGAAGTCGGCGCGCTGCGCGTCAGCAGGATCGAGAACAAGGGCAGCCACAACAAGCGCGTGGCCGTGACTTTCGCGGATTGAGCCGAACCATGAATACTGACAACCACGTACGCATCGTCGAAGTCGGCGCCCGCGACGGCCTGCAGAATGAGAAGACCCTGCTGCCGGCCGAAGTGAAGATCGCGCTGATCGACCGGCTCTCCTCCACCGGTCTCAGGATCATCGAGGCCACCAGCTTCGTGAGCCCGAAGTGGGTACCGCAGCTCGCCGACGCGGCGGAGGTATTCACTGGTATTCGGAAGGTGCCGGGCGTGAGCTATCCCGTGCTGGTGCCGAACCTGCAGGGTTACGAACGGGCACGCGAAGTGGGCGCCACGGAGATCGCGGTGTTCACCGCGGCGAGCGAGGCGTTCAACCGCAGGAACATCAACGCCAGCATCGACGAATCCATAGCCCGCTTCATGCCCGTGCTGGAGCGCGCGCAGGCCGACGGCGTGGCGGTGCGCGGCTACGTCTCCACCGTGCTCGGCTGCCCCTACCAGGGCGAGGTTCCGGTGTCTGATGTGGTGCGCGTGGCCAAACGCCTGCACGAACTCGGCTGCCATGAGATCTCGCTGGGCGACACCATCGGCGTCGGCACGCCGGCGAAGGCGCGCGCGATGCTGCACGCGGTGGCGCAGGAAGTGCCGATGGACGCGCTGGCCGTGCATTTCCACGACACCTACGGGCAGGCGCTGGCGAACATCCTCGCCTGCCTGGAGGAAGGCGTGCGCGTGGTGGACAGCGCCGTCTCCGGCACCGGCGGCTGCCCCTACGCCAAGGGTGCCACCGGCAACGTGGCCAGCGAGGACGTGGTCTACATGCTGCACGGCTTAGGGCTGCAGACCGGCATCGACCTCGACCTGCTGGTCGCCACCGGCGCCTGGCTGGCCGCGCAGCTGCACAAGGACACCGCCAGCCGCGTCACCAAGGCACGCACCGCGGTCGGTTGAGCCGCTCGTCAACGCACTTGACTCGTTATGATCGAAGCCTTGGTCGACGAGGGGACGAACGATGCGCGCAAGCCCGATGATCCGGTGGACGGCGGCCCTCTTGCTGCTCGCGCTCTGCTCGCTCGCCGCCGCCGCGACGACGCCCAAGGGTGACTGGCTGCTGTTGCCTGACCGCGTGTGGACCGCCGACGGCGACGCCGCGCACGCCGGCTGGGCGGTGCTGGTGCACGACGGCGCGATCGTCGCGGTGGGCCCGCGCGCAAGCATCCAGGCGCCCGCCGGTGTGCAGCGCGTCGAGCTGCCCGGCGCCACGCTCACGCCCGGCCTGGTCGACCTGCATTCCCACCTGTTCCTGCATCCGTACAACGAGACGTTGTGGAACGACCAGGTGCTCACCGAGCCGCAGGACTACCGCACGCTGGAAGCCGCAAAGCACGCGCGCGACACCTTGCTCGCCGGCTTCACCGCCCTGCGCGACCTCGGCACCGAGGGCGCCGGTTTCGCCGACGTGTCGATCAAGCGCGCGATCGACGAAGGGCTGATTCCCGGCCCGCGCCTGTTCGTCGCCACCCGCGCCATCGTCGCCACCGCCAGCTACGGGCCGGGTCCGCGCGGCTTCCGGCCCGACCTGGACCTGCCGCAGGGCGCGCAGCCGGTCACCGGCACGGATGCCGCCGTGGCGGCCGTGCGCGAGCAGGCCGCGCGCGGCGCGGACTGGATCAAGCTGTACGCCGACTACCGCGTGGGCGACCACGGCCAGACCATGCCCACGTTGTCCCCGGCCGAGATCCGGGCCATCGTGGATGCCGCCCACCAGATCGGCCGTCCGGTCGCCGCGCATGCGGCCAGCGAGGCCGGCGTGCGCGACGCGGTGGAGGCCGGCGTGGACACCATCGAGCACGGCTACGGCGCCAGCGAGGCCACCTTCCGCCTGATGAAGCAGAAGGGCATCGCCTACGAACCCACGCTCACCGCGGTGGAAGCCACCGCCGAGTACTTCCAGCACTACGTGCCCGGACAGTCCGCGCCGACGCCGACCATGCAGGAGTCCGCGCGCGCGTTCCGCACCGCGCTGAAGTTGGGCGTGACGATCGGCAACGGCAGCGACGTGGGCGTGTTCGCGCACGGCGAGAACTGGCGCGAACCGGCCGCGATGGTGGCCGACGGCATGACGCCCGCGCAGGCGCTGCACGCCGCCACCGATGTGGCGGCGAAGATCCTGCGCCAGCAGGCCGTGTTCGGCCGCGTCGCGCCCGGCCTGCACGCCGACCTCGTCGCCTTTGCGGGCGATCCGAGCACGCACATCGGCGACCTTGCGCATCCGGTATTCGTGATGAAGGACGGCGCCGTGTATCGCACACCTGCAGGCACGCCATGACCGACGCCTTCCTGATCCGCTCCATCGAACCGCGCGACGATGTCGCGATGGCCGCGATCATCCGCGCGGTGATGCCCGAGTTCGGCGCCGACGGCCCCGGTTTCGCGATCCACGATGCCGAGGTGGACGCGATGTACGCGGCCTACGCGCAGCCACGCTGCAGCTACTTCGTGGTCGAGTGCGACGGCGTGGTGGTCGGTGGCGGCGGCGTGGCGCCGCTGGCCGGCGGCGAGGCGGACGTGTGCGAGCTGCGCAAGATGTATTTCCTGCCGCAAGCGCGTGGCATCGGCGCCGGTACGGCAATGATGCAGCGCTGCCTCGATGCGGCGCGCGCGCACGGCTTCCGTCGCTGCTACCTGGAAACACTCACCGGCATGGATGCAGCGCAGGCGCTGTACCAGCGCAGCGGCTTCGTGCCGATCTGCGCTCCGCTGGGCGGTACCGGCCACCACGGCTGCGACCGCTGGTTCATCCGCGAATTGTGAGGTGACGCCATGAACAAGCACGATCCGCGCGTCGACGCCTACATCGCCAAATCCGCCGAGTTCGCCCGGCCCATCCTCGAACAGCTGCGCGCCGCGGTGCACGCCACCTGTCCCGAGGTGGAGGAGGGCATCAAGTGGAGCATGCCGTTCTTCAGCTACCAGGGTGCGCCGATGTGCCACATGGCCGCGTTCAAGCAGCATTGCAGCTTCGGCTTCTGGCTGGCCAAGGACGTCACCGGCGGCAACGACGGGGACGGCATGGGCCAGTTCGGCAAGCTCGCCTCGCTGAAGGACCTGCCGCCGAAAAAGGAACTGGCCGCCCTGCTCCGCAAGGCGATGGCCTTGAACGGGGCCGGCGTGAAACACGTGCGTCCCAAGCCAGGCAGCAAGCCGCCGCCGGTGCCACCCGAGGATCTCGCCGCGTTGCTCGCGCAACGGCAGCACGCTGCCGCGCGCAAGACCTGGGCAGCCTTCCCGCCCGGCGCGCAGCGCGAATACGTCGGCTGGATCACCGAGGCCAAGACCGATGCCACCCGCCAGAAGCGCCTCGCCACCACGCTGGAGTGGCTGGCCGAGGGCAAGCGGCGCAACTGGAAGTACGAAGCATGCTGAAGGCCACCGTCCGATGATCCGCATCGCCCGCGGCGAGGATGCCGCCGCCACCCACGCGATCTACGCGCCGCACGTCACGGACGGCGTCGCCACTTTCGAGAACGTGCTGCCCGGCGTCGACGCCATGCGCGAACGCATCCTAGCCCGCCTGCCGCGTTACCCGTGGCTGGTGTGGGAGGAAGCCGGCGAGGTGCTGGCCTATGCCTATGCGGGCCGCTTCCGCGAGCGTGCCGCCTACGACTGGATCGCCGAGACCTCGATCTACGTGCATCCCGATGCGCAGCGCCACGGCATCGCACGCCGGCTCTACGGCACCCTGCTCGACACGATGCGCCTGCAAGGCCTCACCCAGGCGGTGGGCGTGATCACCTTGCCCGGTACGACCAGCGTGGCCTTCCACGAATCGCTGGGCTTCGCGGCCGCCGGCGTGTGGCGGCAGTGCGGCTGGAAGCTGGGGCGCTGGTGGGACGTGGGCGTATGGCAGATGGAGCTGCAAACGGCAACGCTTCCGCCACCGGCGGTGACGCCGTTCGCGGCGCTTGCCGCAACTCCGGCGCTGCATGCCCTGCTGGGCCGAGTCCCATGACAAAACGGCGCGCCCGCACCGCGGACGCGCCGTCATGCCGCCTGTGCAGGCCGGCCTCAGTGGTTGAGCAGCAGGTCGACGATCACGCCGGTGGTGATCGCCACCAGCAGGAAGTCGCCGTTGTCGCTGCGCACCCAGTGGTAGCCGCGCGGCGGCTCGCGCAGACGGTCGGCGCGCCAGTCGTACACCACATAGCGAGACTCACGGTATTCCACCGGCAGATAGCCGCCGCGCCTGTACCAGCCCTCGTGCTCGCCGCGATCATGCCAGTTCTTGTAGTGGCCGTAGGCGTGGCCGCGGCCATGCCCGTGGCCACGATCGTCGCCATCGTCGTGACGCACGTAGCGGTCGCCACCGTCGTCGTGGCCGCGGCCGCGATCGCCATCGTCCTGGTGTTGACGGTCATGCCCCCGGTCGTGCCCGTGGTCGTAGTCCTGCGCCAGCGCAGTGCCGCCGGCCAGCATCAGCATCACGCCACACACGACAGACAGACTCTGCAGCTTCTTCATGGTGATCTCCACTCGATGGATCATGGAACCCGCCCGCATCGTACCGGCGGTCGCCCGGCTCCCCCGTGCGACCCGGCACAAAACTCGTCTCCGGCGCCCCAACCCGGCATGAACCGCCCGAACCCGGCAGGTTTCGCGTTCAGCCTGCAGCAACCGCCGCCGCTCGGCTAACATTACCGCCTTTCGGCATCCGTTTCGGGAACTTCCATGCAGCTCGATCAGGTCAAGGCGATCATCACCGGCGGCGCCTCCGGTCTCGGCCACGCAGTGGCGCAGCACCTCGTCGCCCACGGCGGCCAGGTGGCGCTGTTCGACGTCAACGAGGAAAAGGGCCAGGCCGCCGCCCAGGCGCTGGGCAAAGCCGCGCGTTTCTACAAGACCGACGTCACCAGCGAGGACGGAGTGACCGCCAACGTGGCCGCCGCACGCGAGGCGATGGGCGGGCTCAACGTGGTGATGAACTGCGCCGGCATCCTCGGCGCCGGCCGCGTGCTGGGCAAGGAAGGCCCGATGCCGCTCTCCACCTTCGCCAGCACCGTGATGGTGAACCTGGTCGGCAGCTTCAACGTGGCCAAGGCCGGCGCGGCGCTGATGCAGGGCAACGAGGCGGGCGAGGATGGCGAGCGCGGCGTGATCGTCAACACCGCCAGCGTCGCCGCCTACGAAGGCCAGATCGGCCAGGCCGCCTACTCGGCATCGAAGGGCGGCGTGGTCGGCATGACCTTGCCAATGGCGCGCGAGCTGTCGCGCTTCGGCATCCGCGTGGCGACCATCGCACCGGGCATCTTCTGGACGCCGATGGTGGACGGCATGCCCGAGGCCGTGCAGCAGTCGCTGTCCGCATCGATCCCGTTCCCCTCGCGCCTCGGCAAGCCCGAGGAGTTCGCGCAGACCGTGGCCTTCATCCTCGGCAACCGCTACATCAACGGTGAAACGATTCGCCTCGATGGCGCGGTGCGGCTGCAGCCCAAGTAAGCGAGGAGTGAGTGGAGAGGAGTGAGAAGTGAGAAAAGCTCGCCTCACCACTCCACCATGCCTTGCTGCTCTTCTCTCACTCCTCACTCCTACTCACTCACTTCTGCATTTATGAAAGCTTCCGACGTCAAGAAAGGCAACGTGGTCGAGCACGAAGGCACCGTCTACCAGGTGCGCGACATCGAGCGCAGCTCGCCCACCGCGCGCGGCGGCAACGTCACGTTCCGCTTCACGCTGTATTCCATCCCCGGCGGGCGCAAGTACGACCTCAGCCTGCGCGCCGACGACGACCTGAAGGAAATGGACCTGGTGCGCCGCGCCGCGAACTTCTCCTACAAGGACGGCGACGCCTTCGTGTTCATGGACGCGGAGGACTACACCCAGTACCTGCTCGGCCCCGAACTGGTGGGCGACAACGCCGGCTACGTGGTCGAGGACGTGGAAGGCTTCTACGTGCAGCTGATCGACGACGCGCCGGTCGGCCTGCAGGTGCCCACCAGCGTGGTGCTCACCGTGGTCGACACCGCGCCGGAGTTGAAGGGCGCCAGCGCCACCAAGCGCACCAAGCCCGCCAAGCTCAACACCGGCGTGGAGATCCAGGTGCCCGAGTACATCACCAACGACGAGAAGGTGTGGGTGAACACGCTGACGGGCGAGTTCGCCGGCCGCGCCTGACGTGCCACGACGGCGCCGGCTTGCCGGCGCCGCTCCCGCCATCACCCCGCTTCAGGCAGCATCGCGGACAAGTCCGTCACACCCACATCGATGCCAGCCTGGCTGAGCAGCGTGGTGACCTGCCCGCGGTGATGGGTCTGGTGGTTGAAGAAGTGCTGCATCAGGTGCCCGAACTTCCGGGTGAATGCCTGCCCCGCGCGATTCCGGTAGTCCAGCGTCTGCTCATACGCTTCGTCCGTCGCTTCCGCGCAGAACGCGACTGTCGTTTCGTCCATCGCCATGCGCGCCTCGCGCAGCCGCTCGAACTCCGGGTGAAGGATCTCCGCGAGCGTGTATGGATGCGGCAATGCCCGCACGGGTTCGAGCGCGCGGAATGCCGCCGGATGATCGGCGAACCGCTTCAGCCAGATGGTATCGGCCACCAGCAGGTGGTTGAGCGTCCCGAACACCGAGCCGAAGAACGCACCCCGGTCCTCGCGCATCGCCGTTTCGCCCAGCCGCGCCGCCGCGTCGTAGAGCTTTTCGTTCATCCACCGGTTGTAGCCGGCCAGCAATTCGAAATGGTTCTTGAGCGACATCGTCGGAATCCAGCGGGGGCCATATCCGATGGTAGTGAACCTGGCGATGATCGGGACAGTTGCGTGCGACGTAAGGCAGAATCCCCGCATCCCCGCCGGCCACGCACCCCATGTCATCCAGCGCCTACTCCCTGCGCGCCCAGCTCGTCGAAAGCCTGACCCACATCAAGCGGCCGGACGTGCCGCTGTGGGTGGTGCTGCGCAATACCCTCGCGGTGGTCCTGCCGCTGGGCGTGGGCCTGGCCATGGGGTATCCGGAGGTCGGCCTGGGTGTGGGCGCCGGCGCGCTGGACACGATGTTCTCCGACCAGCCCGGCCCCTATCGCCAGCGCATGCGCCGGCTGCTGTTGGCGGCGCTGGTGGCGGGGCTCGCCGCGCTGCTGGGCTTCACCATCGGCGGCCAGCTGTTGCCGATGCTGCTGGCCACCGCCGCGTTCGGCTTCTGCGGCGGCATGCTGGTGGTGTTCGGCGCGGATGCCGCGCGTGTGGGCATGACCAGCATGATCCTGCTGGTGATCGCCGCCGCCACGCCAATCTCGTCCACGAACGCCCTGCTCGCTTCCGCCCTGATCGCCTGCGGCGGCCTGCTGCTCGCCCTGCTCGCGGTGGCGGCCTGGCCGCTACAACGCTATCGCCCGGAGCGCCATGCGCTGGCCGAGGTGTATGCGGGACTCGCCGCGCTGGCGCGGCAGCCCGGCCAGGACAATGATGCGAACCCCGCGCTTACCGACGCGATGACCGCGCTGCAGCACACCTTGCTCGGGCGCTACCGCGCGCACGGCCGTGCGATGGAAGCGTTCGCCGTGCTGCTGGAGCTGGCCGAACGCATCCGGCTGGAATTGATGGCGATATCCGAGCTGCATGCCGCTCCGGCGGCGCATGCCCGCTATCGCCTGCGCGCCGCACGCGTGCTGGATGCCGTCGCGCGCGCGCTGGAAAACGCCGAGCCGCCACAACGCGCGGAACGCGCCCTGGCGGCCTTGCGCAACGACACCCGCGCCGTGCCCGACGCCTTGACCGCGCATCTGCGCGCACTGGACGGCCAGCTCGCCGCCGCGGTGCGCAACGCGAACTGGGCCGGCAGTCGCGGCGAACTGCGGGCGGCGGCAGCGGAGACGCAACTGCCGCGCACGCTGCAGAGCGGCTCGGTGCGCGCGATGCTGCGCGCCAACCTCACGCCGCGCTCGGTGGCGTTCCGTCATGCCGTGCGCATGGCGGTCTGCCTCAGCGTGGCGTTGCTGGTCTCGCGGCTGTTCCAGCTGCCGCACGGCTACTGGCTGCCGATGACCGCGGCGATCGTGCTGCGCGCGGACTTCTCGGCCACCTTCAACTTCGGCCTGCTGCGCGTGGTGGGCACGGTGCTGGGCCTGGTGCTGACCACCGCCCTGCTGCACCTCACGCCGGACTCGCCGTGGGCGCACCTCGCGCTGATGGCGTTGCTGTGCATGGCGTTCCGCTGGCTGGCCAACGCGCACTACGGCATCGCGGTGGCCGCGCTCACCGGCACCGTGGTGATCCTGCTCGCGTTCGAGGGCGTCGATTCCGGCGTGGCGGTGACCGACCGCGTGATCAACACCGCGCTGGGCTGCGGCATGGCGATGCTGGCTTATCTCGCCTGGCCCACCTGGGAGCGCGGGCGTGCGCACGACGCGCTGGCCGAGATGCTTGACGCCTACACCGGCTACCTGCGCGCGCTGGCGCATCCGGAACAGCGCGAGGCGCAGCGCGAGACGCGCAGCCTGGCACGCACCGCGCGCAGCAACGCGCTGGCCTCGCTGGAACGCATGCGGGCGGAACCGGGCACGCCGCCGTCGCTGCTGGAACTGGCGCGCGCGCTGTTCGCCAACGGCAACCGGCTGGCGCGCACCGCGATGGCGCTGGAAGCGCTGGGCGATGCGTCGCCCACGCGACCCGCCGCCGCGAACGCCTTCGTCGCCACCTGCGCGGATGCCGTGCAGGTCGTCGCCACCGCCCTGCACGAGCAGCGCGCCCCCGATGCCCTCCCCGACCTGCGCGCGCTGCAGCAGGCGCTGCGCGCCTCGCTGCAGGCCGAGGGGCACGCCGAGGCCGAATCGCTGGTCCGGCTCAGCGACCGCCTGACCGACAACATCGACACCCTGACCCACGTGCTGCGGCGCGCGTGCCCGGCAGCCGCGGGGTAACCAGGGTCAGGCGGCATCCGTCCACGTCGACTCGATGTCGCCCTTCACCGCCTCGTCAATGGCCGCCGTGGACATGCCGAGCATCCCATGCACGCAGCCGTGCCGCATGCCGGCGTAATCGCCGTCATGGCGAAAGGTCGCCGTCCAGTTGACGCGACCTGCGCTCGCCAGCTGGTAGTCCCCTTCATAGGTAAACCCGTTGCTGGTCTTGCCGGAGACATTGCCCATGGCTGAAGCCTCTTGGCTCGATCGTCCCGACAGCATAGGCCTTTGCGACGCCATGGCGCCTGTTTGCAAAACGACGTGCTGCCTCAGCCCTCCTTTTCCGGCAATCGCGAGTACCCGTTGTCGTCTCCATGAAGCGACAAACCGGAGGTAACTTTCCCCGTATCCCGACGAATGGATGGAAGACCGGCGCAATCCCGGTCGCCTGAAAGCACCGCAGGGCGACTCCAGACCGGGTCGTCATTCCGAACCGTTTCAGTCGAGGACACGCACATGAAAAAATCAGCCTGTGGCATCGGCTTGCTTTCGCTGATCATTGCCGGCGGCGTGGCCGCCCAAGGCACTTCGCCATCGGGGGACGACCAGGCACTGGTCGTGACCGCGTCGAACACGACGCACAAGAGGTAACTTTCCCCGTATCCCGACGAATGGATGGAAGACCGGCGCAATCCCGGTCGCCTGAAAGCACCGCAGGGCGACTCCAGACCGGGTCGTCATTCCGAACCGTTTCAGTCGAGGACACGCACATGAAAAAATCAGCCTGTGGCATCGGCTTGCTTTCGCTGATCATTGCCGGCGGCGTGGCCGCCCAAGGCACTTCGCCATCGGGGGACGACCAGGCACTGGTCGTGACCGCGTCGAACACGACGCACAACCAGCTCATGGTCTACAACACGGCAGGCGCCCTGCTCGAACAGCTTCCTACCGGCGGCGCGGGAGGCGTCAGCGGCAACGCCGGCGGCATCGCCCAGGATCACGATCGACTCGCCGTGGTCAATTTCGGCTCGGGCAACGTATCGATCTTCGGGAAGGACCGCGGGCACGCCGCCCTGCGTTTCGAGAAGCTTGTCCCGGCCCTCACAAACCCCGTGAGCGTCGCCTTCGGCAACCATCACCTGTACATCCTGACCGCGTCCTACATCGAATCGCACCGGATCGACCGCTACGGCGTCGAAGCGGCGGCGGACGGCGAAGCGAAACTGGTCATTGGCGACGGCTCGGCCGCGCAGGTTGGAACGCTGCGGGGCCAACTGGTCATCAGCGAAAAGAGCAATGCGATTGAAACCGTCAACCTCGATGGACAAGGCGCGGTCAGCGGAGCGACCATGCTGGTTGCCCATATCCCCGCCAACGTCAATGCGCCGTTCGGCCTGGCCACGCGCGGCAACGACGCCTACGTGACGATTGCCCATGCGAACGAGATCAGCCTGGTCCGGCACGACGCCGTGCTGGCCGTCACCGGTTCGGGCACCCAGTCCGCACCATGCTGGGTGACGCTGGACGGGCCCTTCCTGTTCTCGGCCAATTCGCCGAGCAAGTCGGTGTCGCGGTATGCCGTCTACGGCGAAAAAATCATCCAGGACGCGGCGGTCGTCACGACCTTCAATGGCAACCCGACCGACATCACCTACCGCAATGGCCTGGCCGCGGTGATCGATGCCAACGGCAGCGTCTCGCACGTCTCCATTTTCGACGTCGACGGGGACGGCAACTTCACCTTGAAAGGTCTGGCCACCATCAACAGCACCGCCACGAACGGCGTCGCCATCGTGCCCGAGGATCGCGATTCCAGTTGGTGATGCAAAACCGGGGTCAGAGTGCAATTTGGAATCAACAGGCCCGGAAATGCACGCTGGCCCCGGTTTGAGGCCAACCTCAGCCGCCCCGCTTCCTGGCGGTGGCCTGCTTGCGTCTGGCGGCGCGGGCGCGGTCGGCGGACTGGACGCCATGCGCCTTCAGGATCGCGGGAAGCAAGCCCGGAAAGCGCTGTTCGATCTCGGTGCAGCGGCTGGTGTTGTGCATTTCCACGCCATGCCGCTCGCTGCGCACCAGGCCCGCTTCCCGCAGCGCACGAAAGTGCTGTGAAAGCGTGGACTTGGGAATGCTGCGGTCACTGACCTGCAGGAAGTTCGAGCAGATGCTGGTGCACGCCGAGCCCGCCAGTTCCGCATAGATCGCCACCCGCACGGGATCGGACAGGGCATGCAGGATGCCCTCCACGGTGATGTCCTCGATCGACGGGTGAATCAGCGGTCTCATGGCGATCATCCTAGCAGCTCTTGACATCTGGTTCTTTAGTTCATAAGTTGCGAACTATTGAAGTAGAATCTTCCCCACCCCGCAACCCAGGACTGTCATGAGCAAGCTCACAGGTAAGGTCGCCATCGTCACCGGCGCATCCAAAGGCATTGGCGCGGCCATTGCCAAATCACTGGCCGCCGCCGGTGCATCCGTGGTCGTCAACTACGCCTCCAGCAAGGCCGGCGCCGAAGCCGTCGTCGCCGAGATCGACGCGGCCGGCGGCAAGGCGGTCGCCGTGCGCGGCGACGTCTCGAAGGCGGCCGACGCGAATGCCATCGTCGACGCGGCGATCGCGCAGTTCGGCCGGCTGGATATCCTCGTCAACAACTCCGGCGTCTACGGGTTCTCCCCGCTGGAGAGCATCACCGAGGAAGACTTCCACCGGCACTTCAACGTCAACGTGCTCGGCCTGCTGCTGACGACCCAGGCCGCCAGCAAGCATCTCGGCGAGGGCTCCAGCATCATCAACATCGGATCCGTCGTCACCCGCATCACCCCGCCGGGCAGCGCGATCTATACCGGCACCAAGGGCGCGGTGGACGCCATCACCGGCGTGCTGTCACGCGAACTGGGCCCGCGCAAGATCCGCGTCAACGCGTTGAACCCGGGCATGATCGAAACCGAGGGCACCCATGCCGCCGGGTTCATCGGCTCGGACTTCGAAGCTGGCGCCGTTGCGCAAACGCCACTGGGTCGCATCGGCCAGCCGAACGACATCGCCTCGATCGCCGTGTTCCTGGCTTCCGATGATTCCTACTGGCTCACCGGCGAGCAACTGCTTGCAGGTGGCGGCGTGCGCTGATCGGGCAACAGGCGCGTTCCGTCGATGGAAGGCGCCCGATATTGCGCAGCAAGACGCTGCGCGATATCGGGCTGTTGTCAGGCAGCGGCTTCGCGATGCGGCAGTTTCCAGTCGGGTCGCACGAAGTGGCAGGTATAGCAAAAACAAAAAACACGGGTCGGGTAAAAAGAAAAGTGCACTCTGACCCCGGTTTCAGGCCAGCTCGCGCTGCAGCCAGGCCCGCGCCAGCCGCCATTCGCGCTGCACGGTGCTGGTGGAGATCTCCAGCGCCATCGCGATCTGCTCCGCGCTCATGCCCATGAAGAAGCGCATCGCCACGATGTCCGCCTGGCGGCGGTCCAGCGTGGCCAGCATGTCCAAGCATTCGACCAGGGCGCTGTAGTCGACGCCGTCGGACAGCTCCATCGAGATCTCGGTGATCTGCAGGCGGTCGGCCTCGCGCGGCCGCTTGGCGGCGTTGCGACGGCGCGCCGAATCCACCAGCACCTCGCGCATCGCGCGCGCCGCCACGCCCAGCAGGTGCCGGCGGTTCGCCCAGTCCGGCGCCTGCGTGCCGCCGAAGACCTTGAGGTAGGCCTCGTTGACCAGCGCGGTGGCGCTCAGCGTGCGCTCCATCTGCTCGTTGCCGAGCTGGGCGCGGGCGATCCCGTGCAGCGCGTCGTACATCTGGCGCAAGGCCTCGTTCAAGGCCACCGGGTCGCCAGCCTGGGCGTCGCGCAACAGCCGGGTCACCTCGACCGTGTCGTTCAATGCTTCGCTCCTGTTCCTGCGGTCGCCTGCTCGGCGACCATCAGCGGCGCATCGTGACACGGCGCCGATGACGAATCGACTGCCGCAGCGGCCGGAGCCGGGCCACGGCACGATTCCCGCGGCGGCGTCGCGGACGCCTGCCCGGCCGCCGTGGCCGCCCGGCCGTGCCGCCGCGCGCCTGGCGCAGCCTGGCATCCAGCCGCGCCGCATCGGCCACGCCGCGGGACGCGGGTGCGGCCTTGCTCGCGCGGTTGAAGTCCGTCAGCTGCGCCAGCCACTGCGCCGCCTGCCCGGGATGCCCGTCGAGCAGGGCGGCCTCGCCCAGGCCGGCCAGCGTGCGGCCCCAGGCATCGGGCAGTTCCCGCGACCCCGACGTGCCCATCTGCGCCAGTGCCGCGCTGAAGTTGCGCATGGCCGAGGCCGCATCGCCCTGCGCCAGCGCCGCCTCGCCCAGCACGACCAGGGCGTTCGCGCGATTTTCCCGCGCCCACGGCGAACCGTCGCGCGCGCGCCGCTCCAGTTGTGCCAGCTGCGGTTGCAGCAGTGCCGCAGCGTCGGCGCTGCGTCCCATGTCCATGTACACCCTGGCCAGCCCGGTCAGCGTGTAGAGCTGGAAATCGGGCGACTCGTGCGCGAAGGACTGCGCCAGCTTCGCGGAACGTTCCAGCGCATCGCGTGCATCCGGCAGGCTGCCGAGTTGGTGCAGCGCCATGCCGAAATAGGTCAGCAGCCCGGACATGCCGGGGCCGACCGAGCCCACCTGCCGGTCGTAGTCGGCGATGGCGCGCCGGAACAGCTGCACCGAACCGGCGGGGTCCTGCCGCATCGACACCAGCGCCAGCACGAAGCGGTAGTAGACCAGCGCGGGGTCGTCCTGCACGTACAGGCGCTGCGCTTCATGCAACGCCTGCCGCGCGCTGGCGATCGCGCCGGCGTCGTCGTCCATCGCCCCCTGCGCCATCGCCAGCACGGCCTCGGCCTGCAGGTGCAGTTCGCGGTCCGGCTGCCTGCGCGCATCGAGCTGCGCAAGCACCTGACGCGTCTCGCGGGCAACCGATTCGGCCGTCTCGTTCGAGCCGCCCAGTTCGTTGTACAGCAGGTTGATGCGCACCCGCAGGATTTCATCGGCATGGTCGCCGGGCGCCTGCGCCAGCAGCTTCATCGCCGCCTGGTCCAGCGGGATCGCCGCGGACAGGTTGATCACCGTGGAATAGGCGCGCCCCAGCGCCGCCAGCACCTGTCCGCGCTCCAGCACGTCGGCGTCGTAGGACGCCTGCAGCTTGCGCGCCTCCTGCAACGGCGGAATCGCCTGGCCGCCCAGGCCGAGTTGGTTGTACGAACGCCCCATCGACAGCAGCAGGCTGACCCGCACCGGCGCCGGGATGTCCCGCTGCGACATCAGCGTGGCCGCGCCGCGGTCCAGCACCTCGCGCACCGTGACCTGGCTGCCGTGCGCGTGGGTGGGGTCGGCGTTCTCGAACAGGTTCTGCAGGAAGCCGGCGATCGCCGCGGTCTTGTCGCGCTCCAGCTCCAGTCGCCGCATCTGCTGCATCCGCTGCACCGCGAAGGACACCAGCAGCGCCAGCACCAGCGCCGCCGCGCTGGCGCCCACGGCATGCCGGCGCACGAACAGCCGCAGGTGATACCAGGCCGCGCCTTGCCGGGCGCGCACCGGCCGCGCGGCCAGGTAGCGCTGCAGGTCGGCGGCCAGCGCATCCACGCCGGCGTAGCGCTCGCAGGGATCGCGGCGCAGCGCCTTCATCACGATCGCGTCGATGTCCGCCGGCACCTCGTGCCACAACGACGTCGCACCGGACTTGCGCAGGCGCTTGCTCGGCGGCAACAGCTTGCCGGTGTCGATGGCCTGCGTCAGGCTCATCGGCGAAGCCTCGTCGCTGTCGCCGAACGGACGCAGCCCGCAGACCAGCTGGTACAGCACCACGCCCAGCGACCACACGTCGGCGCCGGTGCCCAGCGGCCGGCCGTGCAGCTGCTCGGGGCTGGCGTAGGCCAGGGTCAGGCTGCGCATGTCGGTCTGCGTCTGCGTGGCCGCCACGCCGCCGACATGGTCGAGCAGCCGGGCGATGCCGAAATCCAGCAGCTTCGGCTCGCCCTCGTCGGTCACCAGGATGTTGCCCGGCTTGAGGTCGCGGTGGATCACCAGGTGCTGGTGCGCGTAATGCACCGCCGCGCACACCTTGAGGAACAGCGCCATCCGCTCGCGCAGCGGCAACTCGTGGCGCTCGCACCAGCGGTCGATGCGCTCTCCCTGCACGTACTCCAGCGCCAGGAACGAGCGGCCGTCGCTGGTGGTGCCGCCGTCGATCAGGTGCGCGATGTTGGGATGGTTGAGCGTGGCGAGGATGCGCCGCTCTTCCGTGAAGCGCCGCAGCGGCTCGCATCCGGAGATGCCGCCGGTGTGCAGGAACTTGATCGCCACCCGCTGGCGCAACTCGTCCGACGTGCCCTCGCCCAGCGTTCGCTCGGCCAGATAGACCACGCCGCCGCCGCCCTCGCCCAGCCGGCGCAGGATGTGGTATCCGCTACTGCCCGCCGCGCTGATCAGGCTGCCGACGACATCCGTCGCCGCCGCCAGGCGCGGCAGGCTTGCGCAGCCCACGGTCGCCTCGGCGGCCTCCAGCATCCAGCGCACTTCGTCCCGCATGTCCTCGTCGCCGCGGCAACACGCGACCACGTAGGACTCACGCTCCGCCTCGGCCAGATCCAGCGCCGCCAGTGCGATCGGTTTCGCGCGGAGGTAACGTAATCGACGCTCCTCGTTCACAGCTTTTCCCCCTGTTCGCGTCGCTCCCTGGCACGCTTTCAGACCGGGAAGTATAGGCTTCCGCAAGCCCGGTGCGCATGTGCCGGACCCGCAGCGACACCCGCCTCCCGCCACCCGATCGGCGCCGCGCCGGCCCAGCATTGTGCGTACGCGGCACGACGCATATGCCGCAAGGCTCTAAACTGCCCGGATGCTCAAGATCGACACCCACGCGCACATCCTGCCCCGCGACTGGCCGAACCTCGCCGCCAAGTACGGCGACGAGCGCTTCCCGGTGATGACCCACACCGACGGCCGCCACCGCATCTACAAGGACGGCAAGTTCTTTCGCGAGGTGTGGGATTCGGCCTTCGACCCACAGACCCGCATCGACGACTACGCGCGCTTCGGCGTGGACGTGCAGGTGATCTCCACCGTGCCGGTGCTGTTCTCGTACTGGGCGCCGGGACACCAGGCGCTGGAGCTGCACCGGCACCTCAACGACCACATGGCCGGCATGTGCCGCGACTTCCCGCGCCACTACGCCGGCATCGGCACGGTGCCGCTGCAGGCGCCGAACCTCGCCGTGCGCGAGCTGGAGCGCTGCATCGACGAACTGGGCCTGCAAGGCGTGCAGATCGGTTCGCACTGCAACGACTGGAACCTCGACGCGCCGGAACTGTTCCCGTTCTTCGAGGCCGCCGCCGACCTCGGCGCCGCGGTGCTGGTGCATCCCTGGGACATGATGGGCATGGCCAGCATGCCGAAGTACTGGATGCCGTGGCTGGTGGGCATGCCCGCCGAGCAGTCGCGCGCGGCCTGCTGCCTCGCCTTCGGCGGCGTGCTGGAACGGCTGCCGAAGTTGCGCGTGATGCTCGCCCACGGCGGCGGCAGCTTCCCGTGGACGATCGGCCGCATCGAGCACGGCTTCAAGATGCGCCCCGACCTGGTGGCCACCGACAACCCGCGCAACCCGCGCGAATACCTCAAGCGCTTCTATTTCGACTCCTGCGTGCACGACGACCAGGCGCTGCGCTGGTTGCTGGATGTGACGGGCGTCGAGCAGGTGATGCTGGGCACCGACTATCCTTTCCCGCTGGGCGAACAGGAGCCCGGCAGCGGCATCGAGGCCCTCGGGCTGGACGATGCCTCCCGCGCCCGCCTGTTCCACGGCACCGCGCTGGAATGGCTGGGCCTGCCCAGGCACCGCTTCGCACCCGACACTACCGCCTGAGGGAATCTGCATGGGTTATCTGCGCTCGACCGTTTCCGCCATCGCGCTCGCCGTCGGCCTGCTGGCAACTGCTCCCGCCCCCGCCGCCGATGTCAGCATGGCCAACGGCAGCGTGAACTTCAGCACGCCGGACGGCTGGCTGGACATCATGCAGACCGACGGCGACCCGGAAGTGCGCGCGTTCCAGGTGCCCGACCCCTCGCCCACCGGCCATGTCGTGCTGGCCCGCGTCACGGTGACGGTGAAGCAGGTGCCCGACATCAACGGCTTCCGCGCCTGGATGGACCAGGCCACCGCCGCGGCGATGGCGCTGCCCGGCTACCAGACCGTGGCGAAGGCGCCCGAGCCGAACAGCTACAGCTACACCGCGCGCGAGGCCGGCGTTGCGTCCAGCTACCGCGAGCGCTACTGGTTCAAGGACGGCCGCGCGATCCAGCTGCGCTGCGTGCGTCCCCAGCAGAGCCAGGCCGGCGCCGCCTGGATCGCCGCGTTCGACCGCGGCTGCGATGCGGTCGCCGCACGGCTGCAGTAGGAGCGGCTTCAGCCGCGATGCAGTAGCGGCTTCAGCCGCGATACAACGCCGGGGTCGCGGCTGAAGCCGCTCCTACGGTCGGCACCCCACGCAGGAACCCCGATGTCCGACTACCAAGCCACCGCCGCCTGGGCCCAGGCCGCCGATGCGGCCGACCCGCTGCGCGCGTTCCGCGACGAGTTCCTGATCCCGCCACACGCGGGACATGACAGCGCCTATTTCTGCGGCAACTCGCTGGGCCTGCAGCCACGCGCGGTGCGCGCCGCGCTGACCGCCGAACTGGACGACTGGGCGCAGTTGGGCGTGGAAGGCCACTTCAAGGGTCGGCTGCCATGGATGGACTACCACGAGTTCGTGCGCGACCACCTCGCCGAAGTGGTCGGCGCGCAGCCGTCCGAAGTGGTGGCGATGAACACCCTGGGCGTGAACCTGCACCTGATGATGGTGAGCTTCTACCAGCCCACCGCCGAACGCCCCGCGATCCTGATGGAGGCCGGCGCCTTTCCCACCGATCGCTACGCGCTGGAATCGCAGGTGCGCTTCCACGGCCACGATCCCGCCGACGCCTTGATCGAACTCGAGCCCGACGAACCGAACGGCACGCTGTCGATCGCCGCGATCGAGCGCGCACTGGCCGAACACGGCCCGCGCATCGCGCTGGTGCTGTTGCCCGGCGTGCAATACCGCAGCGGTCAGGCCTTCGATCTCAAGGCGATCACGGAACTCGGCCACCGGCACGGCTGCACGGTGGGCTTCGACCTCGCGCACGCCGTGGGCAACCTGCCGATCCAGTTGCACGACAGCGGCGCCGACTTCGCGATCTGGTGCAGCTACAAGTACCTGAACTCCGGCCCCGGCGCGGTGGGCGGCGCCTTCGTGCACGAACGTCATGCGCGCGCCGTGCTGCCGCGCTTCGCCGGCTGGTGGGGCCACGACAAGTCGTCGCGCTTCCTGATGGGTCCCGAATTCGTGCCCACGCCCGGCGCCGACGGCTGGCAGCTCAGCAACCCGCCGATCCTCGCGCTGGCGCCGCTGCGCGTCTCGCTGGACATCTTCCATCGCGCCGGCATGGCCAAGCTGCGCGAGAAGTCGCTGCGGCTCACCGGCTACCTGGAGTGGCTGGTGAACACGCAACTGGCCGACGTGCTGGAGGTGGTGACGCCCGCCGACCCCGCACGCCGCGGCGCCCAGCTGTCGATCCGCGTGCTCGGTGGCCGCGCGCGTGGCCGCGCACTGTTCGATTACCTGATGGAGCACGGCGTGATCGGCGACTGGCGCGAACCCGACGTGATCCGCATCTCGCCCGCGCCCCTGTACAACCGTTTCGCCGACTGCCTTGCTTTCGCCAAGGCGGCGCAGGCGTGGGCCAGGACCTGACGGCGCAAGGTTCCGGCTACCGGGCCGTGCCCGCGGGCGGCGCGACCGGCGCGCTTGCGGCCGGGGCACCGAAGGTGGGCGTGTCCCGGTACTTCACCGGGATGGCCCATTCGGTGGCCACGTAGAAGATGATCCACGCGATCACGAACAGGAACAGCACCCACACCCAGGTCGGAATGGCCGAACGTGCCTCGGCGCGACGCGGATCGAACGGATCGCCGGCGCTGAACGCGTCCACCTTCAGCTGCAGCGTGCCGCTCTGGGTCGAGCCCGGCCTGAGGCCGGTCACCAGGATGCCGGGGCCGTTCTGCACGTGGAACGCGATCTCCTCGACGCCCTCGACGCCGTTCCGGTCCTCCGCGCGCACGATCAGGCGATGCGGGCCGTCTGCCAGCCGGCGGGTGTCCAGTTCGAGCTGGGTGGGCAACTCCTTGTCGATGACCGGTGCCGGGTCGTCGTCGATGTAAACGCGAACGTGCGGGTTGGGCATGGCGGTCTTCCTCAACGATCCCGGCGCAGGATGGAGTACTTCGGATGGTCCGGGCTGGATTCGCCCGGATGCGCCAGGTACTTGAACATCGCGATGAAGCACGCCAGCGTCGCCACCCCGACGACCACCGCCACCGCGACGATGCCCCACAGGGGTCCCATCAGCATGTTGTGCATGATTGCCTCCGCCTACTTGCCGCTTGCACGCAGCGCTGCCACAGCGGCCGGCGTCACCGGCTTGGCATGGTTGCCCCACGATGAGCGTTCGTAGTTGGCGATGTTGGCGATGTCGTCGTCGCTCAGCTGTCCGGCGAATGGCGGCATCACGCTGGAATATTTCACGCCGCCGATCACGACGCCGCTGGCGCCATGCAGCACGGTGCGGATGTGCAGCGTGGGGTCGTCGTTGTCCACCGCGGCATTGCCCTTGAGCGGCGGGAACGCACCCGGCACGCCCTCGCCGCTGGCCTGGTGGCAGGCCGCGCAATTGGCCTCGAACAATGCCTTGCCCTTGGTGGCGTCATATGCATGGCCACCCGCGGCCACCGGCACCGCTGCAGCGGTCGATGCCGCGGCGGGCTCGCCCGTGCCATGCACCGCATAGCCCGGGATCGGCTGCTGCTTCAGCGACAGCAGGTAGGCCACCAGCGCCTTCGCCTGTGGCGTGGGGACCACGTAGCCGTGTTTCGGCGCGAACTGCGCGGGCACCGGCACCGCCGTCTCGCCCGCGGGCAACTGGTCCGTCACGCGGAACAGGAACCTGAAGTTCGGCATGATCGACTGCGGCACCACCGCGCGCGGGTCGTACAGGTGGATGTACTGCCACACGTCGCTGGGCTTGCTGTTGCCCACGTTGGTGAGGTCCGGACCGGTGCGCTCGGAACCGAGCAGCTCCGGCGTCTGGTAGCTGAAATCACCCGGCGCGGAGGGACGGCCAAACACCTTGTCCTCCGGCAGCGGGCGCACCTGCTGGGTATGGCAATAGCCGCAGCCGTTGCCGGCGAACACCGCGCGGCCTTCCGCCTGCAACGGCGTCAGCGGCTGCACGCCGGGCCCGGGCGCGGTCCGCGACAGCTCGATCGCCGGGATCACCGCGATCAGCATCACGATCAGCACGTACAGGGCGAGCGCACCGCCGAAGATCACGAACATCTTCCGTGTCATGTTCATGCCGCCGCTCCTTCGGGCTCCATGATCGGCGAGGGCGCGTTGCCGGGCTTGCCCGCGGTCATGCGCCACACGTTCCATGCGAACACGAGATGCGACAGGAACATCAGGATGCCGCCCACGCCGCGCCACAGGTAGTACGGCGCCATGTCGACCACCGACTGGATGAACGGCACGCCATGCACCCAGTCCAGCCCCTGCAGGGTGCCGCCGATCGACAGCGCGATCACGTAGATCGACATGCCCACCAGCGCCAGCCAGAAGTGCATCGCCACGCCCAGTCGCCCAGGGTTCTTGCCGGTGGCCAGCGGCAGCAGCGCGTAGATGCCGCCCCACACCGCAAAGCTGACGAAGCCGTACATCGTCAGGTGCGAGTGGCCCACGGTGAAACTGGTGAAGTGCCACACCGCTTGCAGCGAGCGCAGCGCCTCGACCGTGCCCTGGGTCGAACCGACCAGGTAGCACAGCACGGCGATGAACAGGAACGCCAGCGGGTACGACTCGATGCGCCCGTGGTAGCGCCCGCGCATGGTCAGCAGGAAGTTCGCGCTGCCGCCCAGCACCGGCACCAGCATGCCCACGCTGCAGAGGATCGCGGTGGTCTGCAGCCACCACGGCAACGGACTGAACAGGAAATGGTGCCCGCCCAGCATCGGGTAGAACACCAGGTTGGTCCAGAACGCCAGCACGCCCAGCGCGTAGGAATAGATCGGCCGGTTCAGCACCTTGGGTATCGCGTAATAGAACAGCCCCAGCGCCAGCGGCGTGAACCACATGCCCACCGCGTTGTGCATGAAGTAGCCGGAGATGGCCACCTGGCCCAGGCCCTGCTGGTACCACGGCAGGATCGCCACCAGGCAGATCACGAGCGTCCACAAAAAGCCGCCGATGATGTACCAGTTGGACAGGTAGATGTCGTGCGAGGCACGCCGCGCGATCGTCGCCAGCAGGTTCCACACGGTGACCAGCAACGCGATGAAGAACACCAGCCGGATCGGCCATGGCCATTCGCGGTATTCGAGGTCGCCCCAGTTCCAGCCGAGGTCGAGCGCGATGGTGCCGGCCACCGCGGCGATGTTGAACAGCCACAGGCTGAGCCACGCGAGCCTCGTGCTGTACAGCCCCGTGCCGCAGCTGCGCGCGGTGACGTAGAACGCCGTGCCCACCAGGCCGATGCTGGCGAAGCCGTAGAACACGTCATTGGTGTGGATCGGGCGCAGCCGGCCGAACGTCAGGTATTTCCCCGCCCAGAAATCCGGCGCGCCGAACTTGAACGCCAGCAGCAGGCCCACCGCGGTGCCGAACAGCAACCAGAACGTGGCGCTGACGGTGTACGCCTTGAAGATCGCGGCGAGCGCACCATCGTCTTCCGCGCTGGTTCGCCCATGCGTGGCGCCGTCGCCTCCGGCGCCCGTATCCTGCACGGCCACTGCCATGATTCGCCTTCTCCCGGTCAGGATCCGGCACACGTCGCGGGAAACCTAGGCGCGTGTCGAGGTCGCCGCCATGCGATCCGCATGGCTGGAATCCCCGGAGTCTAGGCGCGCAGGCACGCTTTGCCTTGATGCAGGTCAATCGCAAAAATCCGCATCGACCACGTTCCCACGCAATATCCTGGCTGCGCGCATGCGCCGATCGCCACGATCGCGTGGCGCGCAATGGCCGACATGGATGAAGGACGGCCGCGCACTGCTCCAGCCCCTGGCTGGGTACGGCGCGTCCGGCGACTGGCGCGGGCCCGACGTGAGCCGCATCTCGCCCGTCCCCCCCGTACAGCCACCTTGCCGATGGCCCGACGTTCGCCGGGGTGGTGCCGGGGTGGTGCCGGCGTGGGCCCGCGGCTGAGCCGCTACACCGGCACCACCAGACCCACCTTGTCGCGCGCCATCACCACGTTCGTGGTGTAGCGGCGGATGTTCTCGTTTTCGAGCAGCAGGCGCCGGGTGAACGCCTCAAAGTCGGCCATGTCGTGCGCCACCACGACCAGCACGAAGTCGGTCCCGCCGGTGACGTAGTAGCACTGCTGCACGTTGGGGTCGGTGCGCGCCTGGCGACGGAACGCGTCGAGTACATCCGCGCGCTCGCGCTCCATCTCCACGCCGACGATGAAACCCATCGCCTGACCCACCGCCGCCGGGTCGACGACCGCGACCTCCGCGGTAATCACGCCAAGCTGGCGCAGGCGTTTGAGCCGCCGCTGCACGGCCGCTGCGGAGAGGCCGATGGCGGCGCCGATGTCCTCGCCGGTGGCGCGGGCGTCGCGTTGCACGCGCCGCAAGATCGCGCGATCGAAATCGTCGAGCAGGGGTTCTTCAGCCATGCCGCACCTTAGCGGCACCCGTCGCGGCGCGGCAACCGCGAACGGCCGAATTGTGCGGCCGAACCGCAGCACGAACCACGATCATGCCTGCACCCCGGAAACGGCCCCACCACTGGCAGGCACCGACATGATCGACCACCTCGAACTGCAAACCCGCGACCTCGACACCAACCTGCGCTTCTACGGCGACGTGCTCGCCCCGCTCGGCTACGAACGGAAGGTCGATGGCGCCGCCAAGGGTTTTGGCAACGACCGCGACCTGGATTTCTTCATCGTGGTCGGCGAGCCGTCGGCTCACGTCCACTTCGCGTTCGGCGTCGCCAGCCGGGCACTGGTCGACCGGATCTACGCTACGGCAGAGGCCGCGGGGCATCGGCTCGATCGCGCCCCCGCACTCGCCCCGCACATCCACCCGAACTACTACGCGGGCTACCTGCGCGACCCGGACGGACGCCTGATCGAATTCGTGTGCCATCAGCCGGAATGAACATCCAGACTGCGCCACATCCTTGAGCCTTCGGTCCTTCCCGTGCATCAGCGACGAGGTTTGCGCACGCGGCAATGGCGACGGCAATTGGCGCGAGCTCGACACGACTCCCATCCCTGCTCTGCCAAGCATCCATGCCCGGATCGAATATCACCGGTGCCTGATGGACTGTGCTAAACAGAGCAGACTTCAAGCGATCCACCGGATTGCTCGTTCCAATCGCTCGAACAGGGGAAGGTATGAGTGCACGCAGCGCCGTGATGGCAAGCCTCATCGTGGGTGTTCTCTTCGCGCAACCATGCGCCAGTCAGGAAGCGACCAAGCCGTTGGTCACCGATCCCGTCTACACGAAACCACAGCAGTTGGTGGACGTGGGGCATGGGCGTCGCATGAACATCTACTGTCTTGGCTCCGGTTCGCCGACCGTGATCTTGGATGCCGGCATGGGCGACTCCACAATTTCATGGGCACTAGTGCAACCGACCATCGCCAACAAGACGCGTGTCTGCTCCTACGACCGCGCTGGACTGGGCTTCAGCGACGGCCCGGATCGCCCGAGTACGGCGAACAACATTGCCGACGACCTGCACACGCTGTTGAAGGCCGCCCGCATCGCACCACCCTACGTATTGGTCGGCCACTCCGCCGCGGGCATGTACATCCGCGTGTATGCCGACCGCCACCCTAACGAGGTGGTCGGCCTGGTCTCTGTCGAAGGCTCGCACGAAGACCAATGGGTACGCGGATGGGCCATAGGCGCACCGGGGCAGCAGGCCAAGTGGGATGCCTTCCTGAAGGAATACGGCCGCTGCGTGGACGAGGCGAAACGCGGCCTCGTTCCGGGCACCCCGGCCTACAAGAAATGCGTCGGCGATCCCGATCCTCGCTTCAGCCCGGCCATCAACGCAGCGCAGGCGCGCTACGCCGCGACCGTGCGCTGGCAGGCCACGATCGCCTCCGAACGCGAGTCCGTGGCCTACGCGAGCGCCGACCAGACGCGGGCCACGCGCAAGCACTACGGCAACATGCCAATCATCGTGCTGACCCACTCGCCCTATCCGAAGGCGAAGGACGAGACTCAGGAGATCCGCAACCAGCGCACACTGTCGTGGGAGTCCCTGCACCTGGAAGTGGCCGCGATGTCCACACGCGGCGTGAACGAGATCGTGCCGAACTCCGGACACTACATCCAGTACGACCATCCACAGGTCGTGATCGATGCGGTGAATCAAGTCGTGGCAATCGCCAGGGAAGAACGGCAAGGATCGTCCGCGTCGAAATGATCGCTGTCGGTGGTTGAGGGTGGTGCAAGCTTGCGGCGGGATCGCAGGCTTGCACACCTCGCACGCGCGGGCCTACAGGCGCTCCGCCAGCGGGTACAGCTCGCGGTTCTCGCGCTGCACGCGCAGGTGCAGCGCCTTGAACACGCTGTTGGCGTCGTCGCGGAATTCCTGCGGGTCCGCGGCGATCCTGGCGGCCAGGCTCCAGCGCGCGGCGAACGCCATGTAGGCGGCGGCCAACCCGCCCATCTCTTCCTGGAACTGCCGGCCGGTTCGCGCGACGACCGGATCGGCCGCCCTGGCCAAGGCCGGATAGAGCATCCGGTCCTCCGCGGCGAGATGCAGCTTGATCGCGGAACTCATCGCCGACAGCTGCCGGTGGATGGCTACGGCCTGTTCGCTGATCCCGTGCTGCACCAGCTCGCGCAGGGATGTCACTGCCGCCATCAGATCCACGTGTTCCTTCCTGAATCGCTCGATGTCCACGTTGCGTCTCCCCTCCCGGCCGGCATGGCCCTGGTCGCTGTATCGGCGAAGCCGTGGCGGCGCTTGAGGGCCTGTCCGAAGGTTCGCCGCGGCCAGCGAGAGGTTGGAACCGACGACTATGCCGCCCCGACCGCCAGCAGGCCCTGCGCGAATTCGCGCACGTAGTCGAGGAAACGCCGCTGCACCGTGTTCAACGGGTTGTCCGAGCGGAAGGCGGCACGCAGGGTGACGTCGAGCTGCAGTTTCAGCGGGCGCATCTGCAGCGGTTCCTTGCTGCAGCGCGCGGTGAAGGGGTCCACCAGCGCCAGTCCGCCGCCGCGCGCGACCAGCGCGCAGGCCAGCTGGTAGGTCTGCACCCAGACGTTCGTGCGCGGCGCGGGATCGATCTTGGCCAGGTGACCTTGCAGCATGTTGCCCAGCGCATCCTGCACCGTGATGCCGATCATCGGCTGGCCGGCCAGCTCACCGATCGGCAGCGGCCGCGCGAGTTCGCGCGCCGACCACCAGCCCGGCGGCGCGACCACCATGATGTTGCCGTGGCACAGCGCCTGCTGGAGCAGGCCGTGGTGGCTCAGGTCCTGCAGCGTGAGCCCGATGTCGGTTTCGCGCAGCATCAGCGACTCGCACATCACCGCCGAGTGCTGGGTGTACAGCTCGACGATGGTGCCGGGGTAGACCTTGCCCAGCCGGGCGATCGCGTCTGGCACCACCACCTGCGCCAGCGTGGGCGTGCAGGTCACCCGCAGCGGGTGGCTCTCGGGCCGGGTGATGTTCGCCGAGAGGCGCTGCAGGTCGTACATCTCCCGCATGATGCGGTCGATGTGGTGGCGCATCAGCAGTGCCTGCTGGGTCGGTTGCAAGCGGCCGCGCACGCGGCTGAACAGCGCGAAGCCCAGGTGGTTCTCGGCCTGCTGCAAGGCCTTGCTCGCGGCCGGCTGCGAGATGTTCAGCAGGCTGGCCGCCCCGGTCAGGCTGCCGGTGCTCAGCACGGCATGGAACAACTCGATGTAGCGCAGGCGCATGGCCTTCCCTTCCGGTTCGCGGCGTGACTCGTTCGAGTGCAGCACATAACGTTTTTGCAGGCAAACTTGTGCCCGCAATGCATGGCGCATCCACAACCGTCGGTTATGCCTACTTGCCGTCTTTTCATTGGCGGCCCGCGGTGGCCGCTGACTATCCTCGTCGCGCCGCGCGATGCGGTACGCAACCTCATGGAGTCACGGCCCGCATGTCGAACCAAGGCGCAGAAACCGCAGTCCGCTGGGGGCCGCCCTACCTGCTGTACCTGGGCAGCGCGATCGACGACTTGTCGATCAAGACCGCGCGCGGACTGGCGTTCTGGCGGTCGGAGCATTGCCTCGGCCAGCACCGCCGCCCGGATTGCGCGGTGACGCTGGGCCTGCCCGACCTCGACTTCGCCCTGGCCAAGGCCCGCGGCGCCGACACCATGGTGATCGGTGCGGCGAATGCCGGCGGCGTGATGGGCCCGGAGATCGTCGCCGATGCCGTCGCCGCGCTGGACGCCGGGCTCAACGTGGTCTCCGGCCTGCACCACAAGCTGCGCGACAACGCCGACATCGTGGCCGCCGCGCGTCACAACGGCCGCGCGCTGTTCGACGCGCGCGCGCCGGGACCGGGCATCCCGGTCGGCAACGGCAAGCCGCGCGCCGGCCGGCGCCTGCTCACGGTAGGCACCGACTGCTCGGTCGGCAAGATGTACACCACGCTGGCGCTGGAGCGTTCGCTGCGCGCGCGCGGCTGCGCGGCGGATTTCCGCGCCACCGGGCAGACCGGCATCCTGATCGCCGGCGCGGGCATCCCGGTGGATTCGGTGGTCGCGGATTTCATCTCCGGCGCCGCCGAGGCGATCTCGCCCGCGCGCGACGACGACGGCTGGGACCTGATCGAAGGCCAGGGCTCGCTGTTCCATCCCTCCTACGCCGGCGTGTCGCTGGGCCTGCTGCACGGCTCGCAACCCGATGCGCTGGTGCTCTGCCACGAGCCGACGCGGCAGCACATGCGCGGCTTGCCGCACTACCCGATCCCGGAGCTGGTGGCCTGCATGGAAGCGAACCTTGCCGCCGCCCGCCTGACCAATCCCGCGGTGCGGCCCGTCGGCATCGCGCTGAACACCTCGAAGATGCCGGCAGGCGAAGCGCAGGCGGCCTGCGCACGGGTCGGCGCGCTGTTCGGATTGCCCTGCCAGGATCCGGTCACCATGGGCGTCGAGGCGATCGCGGACAACCTCCTTGCATGCTTCCCGGGGTGAACTAAGAGCCTGTTCAATGTCTCCGCGTAGCTCGCGTTGCCCTCGAATGGCCGTCAGGTGGTGGCGCGTGGCGCAGCGCCTGCCTGGCTGGCAGGCCAAGCCGCGCGCCGCCGCATGGCGGCCATTCGAGGGCAACCCACCGGGCCGGGTCTGTTTGCCCACATACCTGCGTCATCACTCGGTCGTGGACGGACGTCCACTCCTTCGCTCTTCCTTGGTCTGCGTGCAAACAGCTCCCGGCGCGGGCCACGCGGAGACATTGAACAGGCTCTTACGGCATAGTGCAGAAACGCCCGCCGTCGCCCGGGACCACTGCGCGTGCTGATACTCGACTCGATCCAGACGCTGGCCTGCGGCGGGCTGTTCCTGCTGGTCGGCTACGCGATCCGTCGGCACGTGCCACTGCTGATGCGTTTCAGCATTCCCGCGCCGGTGATCGGCGGCCTGCTGGTGGCGCTGTTCATGCTCGCGTGCAGGCACTGGGACGTCACGCCGATACGCTTCGACACCGCGTGGCAGCAGCCGCTGATGATCGCGTTCTTCACCGGCATCGGCTTCAACGCCAGTGCGAGCCTGCTCAAGGTCGGCGGCCGCCAGATCCTGCTCTTCCTCGCCCTGGCCAGCGTGCTGGCGGTGGTGCAGAACCTGCTGGGCATAGCCATGGCCAAGGCCTTCGGCCTGCCGCCGCTGTTCGGCGTGATCACCGGCTCGGTCACGCTCACCGGCGGCCCTGCCACCGGGATGGCCTTCGCGCCGCTGTTCGAGAAGGTCGGCGTGCATGGCGCGCAGAGCGTGGCGCTGGCCAACGCGATGGCCGGCATCGTGCTCGGCTCCATTTTCGGCTCGCCGATCGCGGCGATGCTGATCGAACGCCATGGCCTGCGCCCGGCTTCCGCAACAACCGCAGGCGCGGACACTCCTGCACCGATGGCGGCGACGGCACCCGAGCAGCGCACCGTCGATCCGGCCTACGGCGGGCTCAAGAGCCTGGTGTACATGCTGCTGGCGATGGGCATCGGCGCGTGGATCGGCGACGGCCTGGGCCGGCTGGGCGTGACCCTGCCGAGCTACATCGGCGCGATGCTGGTCGGCGCGATCATCCGCAACATCGACGACCGCCTGGGCTGGTTCGGGCTGTCGACGCGCGCGATGGAACTGATCGGCAACACCGCGCTCTCGCTGTTCCTCGTCGTGGCGCTGATGGACCTGCATCTGTGGGATCTGGCCGGCCTGGCGCTACCGCTGCTGGCGAACCTGGCGGTGCAGTCGATCCTGGTGCTGGCGTTCTGCTGCTGGCCGCTGCTGCAGTTGATGGGGCGCGACTACGACGCCGCCGTGATGGCCAGCGGCTTCACCGGCTTCATGCTGGGCACCACCGCGAACGCCGTGGCCTGCATGAGTTCGCTGACCGAACGCTACGGCCCCGCGCCGCGCGCGTTCCTGGTGGCGCCCGTGGTGGGCGCGTTCCTGATCGATTTCACGAACGCGATCATCATCACGGGCTTCGTCAACGCCTGGCATTGACGGCTTGTGGCTTGAGGAAGTGTGATCGATCGTCAAACAACAGAGCGGTTTCGGACGCCTTCGGCGCCCGAGTCACTTCTCTTTGCTGGCCCACGCCACCGCAGGAGCGGTGGCGAACGGCGCAGCCGGCCCGAAGGGCGGAGGGCGGGATGCCCGGAGTCAAGAGAAGTAACCAAGAGAAATGGCCTGATTCAACCCGCCGGAATTACAAGCAGGACGTTTCGAGGTTTTTGGAGCCATTCCCGCCTACGCGATACACAGTGCGGCCATACCGCGCCGTGCTCGATGGCTGAGGAAAGAAGTCCTGCCGCGCTTCGCTTTGTTTTGCCTTGCTCTGGCCGTTGCTTCTGCGCGCAGGAGCGCGCTGCTTTTCCGGGGCCCCTATGCGGCGGTGAGGTGGGGACGATCAGGCCGCGCAGCGGGCGAGGCCATGGATGGACTCGCCTTTTCGACCGGACAGGAGTCCGGCCGAAAAGCCCGGCCACGCCTCACGTACTCGGAGGGCAGGATGCCCGGAGAGCGCCGCATCGGGGTGTCGTTTTCTCTTGGCTACTTCTCTTTTGGACAAGCAAAAGAGAAGTAGCTCGGGCGCCGACAGGCGTCCGAAACCGCTTTGAAGCTTGCAAGAGCCCCCTCTCCCCATACCCCTCTCCCGCAAGTGGGAGAGGGGGCGCAAGGCAATGGCTCACCGCTTCGGCGCGAGGATCTCACCCAGGTAATCCGGCGTGCCGGGTATGCGCACCAGGTGCGGATACTTCAACCCGCCGTCGTAGTGCAGCGCATGCGTGCGGCTGACGCCGTCGATCTGTGCCTGGACCCGGATCGGCTGCCGGTCCTTTTGCGCGCGCACGATCGCGTCGCGCAGGACGCGCGGGGTGTAGGCGTGCCCGTCGATCGCCTGCAGCTTCATGCCCGGTGCGAGTCCCGCCTTGAAGGCCGGGCCTTGCCACAACACGTCCATGATGCTGCCGTCGTGGTTGATGAACAGCCCCACCGAGAACGTCTCGTCGACGCCCGACGCGCTGAACTCGCTCTTGCCCACGTTCTCGACAGCGTTCTGGTAGCGCGAAGGCGTATCGGTGTAGACCAGCTTCCAGCCGCTCTGCTCGATGCCGGACAGCAGCGGCACTTCGTCGCCCACGCCGTCCATCCAGCCGTGCAGGAATTTCGCCCAGTCCCAGGGCTGCACCGTGTTCAGGCCGGCGACGACGTCGTCGAAGGTGTAGGTGCGGGTGACGTAGCTGCCGTCGTCCTTGCCGAAGAAGTCTTTCGCGAAATCGTCCAGCGTGCGCTTGTCGTGGCTGAGCGCGCGGATCTTCGTGTCCACCGCCAGCCACAGCAACTGGCCTTCGCGGTAGAAGTCGGTGGCGCGGCGCCAGTTCACCCAACCCATGTCCCCGCCGTACAGCAGCTGTGCGGCCCGGGTGGTGTCCGACAACGGCCGCCATTCGCGGCCGGGGCGATGCGCGAACGTCGCCGCGCGATACGCCAGCGCCTCGCGCCATTCCTGCGCCGACCACAGGCCGCTGCGCGCGGTCAGCGCGTCGCCCAGGTAGACCGTGAGGCCCTCGTACACCCACAGCCCGTCGGCGATCTCGGGCTGCTCGAAGTCGGGCTGCCACAGGCCTTCCGGACGCATGAATTTCCCGTTCCACGAATGCGTGTACTCGTGCGGCAGCAGCGAACCGTCGAGCATGAAATGTTCCGGGTCGGCGAACATGCGCGAGCCGCCACGTGCGCGGTCGTCGCTGGACTGGTGGTGCTCCAGGCCGCCGACCGAGGTGTGGTCACTCAGCGTCAGCAGGAAGTGGTAGTTCGTGTAGTGGTGCGACTTGAACAACGCCTGCGCCTGCACGACCAGGTTGCGGTAACCCTGAAGCTGTTCGGGCGTGATCTGCAGTGCGGCCTCGCTGTCGCCCACCATGTCGAGCCAGCGATGCACGCCGGAGCCCGCCGGGGTGATGTCGATCTGCCGGAAGTGCTTGCCGGCGATCACCGGCGAATCGACCAGCGTGTTGAACGGCACGGGCTTGAAGCGGACACGCCCGCCGTCGCGCGTGGCGGTTTCCAGCGCGGTGCCGTAGTTCCAGTCCGCGGGCATCACCAACGTGGGCTCGAACATCTGCGCCTTGGTCGGCTCGCCCGCGCGGTACAGCGCCACGTGGTCCCAGGTGAGATCCATCAGGTTCGGCGTGATCCGGTCCGTGTCCGGAAACTGGAAGCGGATGTCGAGACTGTCCACGCCGGCCGGCACATCGAGGTGGAAGGTGAACATGTCCACGGCGTCGCGCCGCCATGCGATGCGCTTGCCGCCGGCGCTGATTTCGAGCCCCATCATCGTGCCGATGGGGCCGTCCGGCGCATGGTCGCCCGGAATGTACTTCGGGTAGTACAGCGTGAGCTTGCCGGGCGCGACCGGCATCGTCTCGTGCACGTACAGCACTTTCTGCGCCGGATCGGGCAGGCTCACCACCAGTTCGACGGACTTGGCGGGAACGCCTGCATCCGCATGCGCGATGCAGGATGCGGACGCGACGAGGGCAAGCGTGCCCAGTAGCAATGGCCATCGTTTCATGCGTTTCCCCGGTGCGCGAATGGAATGCGTGTGCGCCGAATGGAACGCCTCGCGAGAAAAATTTCAAGCGCCGAATGGCACGCATAACCCTCAGTTATGGCGCGCGCAAGATTATTCATTGGCGACTGTCGCTCGCTGCGGACTACGCTCGGTGACGCACTGTGAGCATGGAGGATGTCCGCTCGATGTGCGTCGCAGCAAGGCACGGGCCTCGTCCACGAGACGTCGCCGCGCCGCATCCATGCCGCGACGCCGCCGTGTTCCGGCACGCCAGGTCCACGTTCGATCCGCCCGCCCCGCTGCTGCCGGAGCCGGCACGCAAACCATCCATGACGAGGGGTCATCGATTGGCTGACAAGGGCATGGCGACGGCTGCGACCAACAGGGTTACGCAAGCCCTCGCTCCGCACGCGATGCGATGAAACAACGGGCCCTGACGGGCCGCAAGCCGCCGCACCTGGCGTTTCACCACAGTGGAGTGCATACATGAAGGGCAAATCCCGGCGCTCGCCGTACCGCAACGACGTCTTCCGGCGCAAGGCGCTGCCCCTTGCCATCGGCCTGCTTGCCTGCGGCGCCGCAGGCACGGCCTGGGCACAGGCGACCAACGGCACCATCTACGGTTCGGTGCCGGTGGCACCGGGCGAAACCATCCAGATCACCGGCGCCGGCGGCTTCAACCGCAGCATCCCGGTGAGTGCATCGGGCAGGTATTCGATCACCCTGCCGGTCGGCACCTACACGGTGTCGCTGCTGCAGGACGGCAAGGTCGTGCAGAGCCGCACCGACGTCTCGCCGGTGGCGGCGGGCGCGGTGGCCGTCGATTTCGCGGCCGGCGCCGCGAACGCGGTGAACCTCAATGCAATCAAGGTCACGGCCAACGTCACTCCGCCGATCGACGTGACCACCACCAACCAGGTCACCACGATCACCTCCAAGCAGTTGCAGCAGCTGCCGCTGGCGCGCACCGCCGAAGACATCGCCCTGCTGGCACCGGGCGTCAACATGGGCTCGCCCGAACTGGGCACCGGCCCGCTGGGCACGCCGATGAACGTGTTCGGTGGCGCCTCCACAGCGGAGAACGCTTACTACGTCGACGGCATGAACGTCACCGAGGCGCTCAACAACTCGGGCGGCGTCACCCTGCCCTACGGCGCGATCGAACAGCAGCAGACCTACATCAGCGGTTATGACGCTCGCTACGGCCGCTCCATCGGCGGCGTGATCAACCAGATCGGCAAGAGCGGCACCAACGACTGGCACTTCGGCGCGCGCGTGCTGTGGCAGCCGGCCAGCCTGCGTGCCAGGCCGGACAACCTCCGCTACGCCAATCCGCTGATGGCAGGCGATCCGGCCTACTCGCCCGGCGATCTGGCCGTGTACCGCAACGCCGACCGGGCCCAGGAGACGATCTACGACGCCTACGTCAGCGGCCCGCTGATCAAGGACAAGCTGTTCTTCTTCCTGAGCGCGGAGAAGGACGACAGCCGGTATCGCAACACCCCGGAGTTCGGCAACGGCGTCACCAGCCTGTTCAGCGTGCATGACCCGAAATTGTTCGGCAAGCTGAACTGGAACATCAACGACAGCAACGTGCTGACGCTGAGCTACCTGCAGAACGCGCACCAGACGCAGGGCACCTACTACAACTTCGACTACGGCACGCTGCAGAAAGGCGATTTCGCCTACCTCGGCCAGTACAACAAGACCGTGTTCAAGATGGGGGTGCTGAACTACACCTCCTACATCACCGACGACATCACGCTGAACGCCACCTACGGCAAGATGCACGGCCAGTACTACTCGACGCAGCCCGCTTACCCGGGCTACGACCCCGAGTTGCCGCACATCGCCAGCGCATCCGTGCAGGATCCGCGCTTCGCCCCGCCGGGCGGCATCATCAATGCGCAGTCCAATTCCACGCTCGCCGATCCCGACCATCGCGAGTCGATCACCAACTACCGCCTCAGCCTCGACTGGAAGCTGGGCAGCCACGACCTTCAGGTCGGCATCGACAACATCAATTCCTACGACCTCAACGACGGTTCGCAAAACACCGGTCCGGGCTATCAGTGGATATACGGCGCGGCCGATCCGGGCACACCGGTGTTCGGCCTCGATCCCAACGTGCCGCCTTATGTCGCGCCATCCAACCAATGCGCCGTCGGCCCCGACGGCAAGACCCACTGCTACTACGTGCAGCAGCACACCGACCTCAGCGTCGCCAGCGTGCGCGTGACGCAGCGCGCCCAGTACGTGATGGACAACTGGCAGGTCACTCCGAACCTGCTGCTGAACCTGGGCCTGCGCAACGACCAGTTCGTGAACTACGACGCCTCCGGCGTGCCCTACATCCGCGAGACCAAGCCGCAGTGGGCGCCGCGCCTGGGCTTCAGCTGGGACGTGCACGGCGATTCCACGCTGAAGGTGTTCGGCAACGCCGGCCGCTATTTCCTCTCGTTGCCGACCAACGTGGCCTTGTCCATCGCCGCACCGGTGACGAATGCGGGCATCTACGGCACCTACACCGGCATCGACCCGGTGACCGGCGTGCCGACCGGCTTCACACCCCTGCCGCAAACCCCGTCGACCGGCGTATCGATCGACAACGAGTACGGCCAGGCGAAGGATCCGCGCGTCTCCGCGGCGCGCAACGCCAAGGCCGAGTTCTCCGACAACTACGTGCTGGGCCTGCAGCAGCAGTTCAAGATGCTGGGTACGGATTGGGTGTTCAGCGCCACCGGCACCTACCAGAAGATGAATCGCATCATCGACGACTTCGACGACGAGCAGATCGAATGCGCCGCCGGCCGAGCGCAGGGCTATGCGTGGATGACGCCGCAGGACTGCTCCAACTACGCGCAGAGCCTGGTGCTGATCAACCCGGGAGCGACCAACTACCTCTGGATGAAGGATCCGAACGGCGGTCTCGTGCCGGTGACGCTCAGTGGCACCGACCAGCGCTTCCCGAAGGGGCCGGAACGCCGCTACCTCTCGCTGGACCTGTCGCTGGAGCACGCCTGGGACGGCAAGTGGTTCGCCAAGTTCGACTACGTGTTCGCGCGCACCTGGGGCAACACCGAAGGCCCGGTGAGCACGTATTCGCAGCAGGGCGGCTCCTACGAATCGCTCACCACCGCATGGGACTTCCCGGAGCGCATGGAGTGGTCGGGCGGCGTGCTGCCGAACAGCCGCAAGCACCAGTTCAAGATCTTCGGCGCCTACGCGCTCACCCCGGAATGGACGGTCGGCGCCAACCTGTACATCACCTCGGGCACGCCGGTGATGTGTCGTGGTGCCTATGGCCCGAATCAGGTCCGCCTGCACGGTTCACGCACCTATTACTGGTGCGGCGGCGTACCCGTTCCACCCGGCTCGCTCGGCACCACGCCGTGGGTCCACGACATCGATCTCAGCGTTGACTACAAGCCGAAGTGGGCGCAGCAGAAACTCGATTTCAACCTCTCCGTGTTCAATGTGCTGAACGACCAGACGACGATCTTCTACAACGACTTCTTCGGCACCACCAGCAGCCCCAATTCGGACTACGGCCGCATACAGGACACCCATCCGCCGCGCAGCGTGCGCTTCTCCGTCTCCTACGATTTCTGATCTTCATGCAGGCACTCCCCCCTGCGCCGGGTTCATACCCGGCGCTTTTTTGCAGCCATCGGGCGACTTGTGTAGCTTGACGACATGAGCAGCGAAACCGTGCAGTCCACGCCCCTGCCGCCCGCAGCCGCCCAGTGGCTGGCGAGGGCGCGCGCGGAATGGCAGCAACGGCAGTTCGACGCCGCCGAACGCTCGATCCGGCAGGCGCTGGCATTGGCGCCGAACGACGCGGATGCGTTGCGCATGCTCGGCGTGATGGCTCAGCACCGCGGCGACCAGGCCACCGCGGCCAACTGTTTCCGGCGTGTGCTGCCAGTCTGGCCGGAAGACGCCGAACTGCGCGTGGGCTTGGGCATCGCGCTGCACGAACGCGGCGAGATCGATGAAGCCATGGCGCAGCTGCAGCGCGCCTGCGAGCTGGCGCCCGCCTCCGCGTCGGCCTGGTTTAACTTCGGCGAAGCATGCTGGCGGCAGGCGCGCACGGAAGATGCCATCGCCGCGCTGCAGCGCGCGCTGGAACTCGCCCCCGCACATCTGCCGGCCCGGCTGTCGCTGGCCAAGGCGCAAGCCAGCCTGGGCCGGATCGATGATGCCGTGGCCGGCTTCCGCGCGGTGCTGCGCGTCGACCCCGGCAACGCCGAGGGCTGGTTCGGCCTGTCCAACCTCAACACGGTGCGCTTCGACGCCGCGGATGCGGCCAACCTGCGCCAGGCCATGACGCGAGGTGCGCAGTCGCCCCGCGACCGCGAACTGCTCGGTTTCTCGATGGCCAAGGCGCTGGAAGACCAGGGTGATTACGCGCAAGCCTTCGAGATGTTCCGCCAGGCCAATGCCTCGCGGCGCCAGCGCGTGCACTGGAACGCCACGGGCGAACGGCGACGCGTGGAAGCGATCCAGCGCATCTTCGCGCACGACATGCCTGCCCCGCCGGACCCCGCGCTGGGCCGCGAAGCCATCTTCATCGTCAGCGTCCCGCGCTCCGGCTCGACCCTGGTCGAGCAGATCCTCGCTTCGCACGCGGAAGTCGAGGGTGCGAACGAGATCAAGGACCTGTCGCAGGTGATCGACGCGGAAACGCGACGCCGCCACTCCGCGTTCCCGCTGTGGACGCCGCATGCCAGCGCGACGGACTGGCAACGCCTGGGCAAGGAATATCTCGCGCGCACCGCGCCATGGCGCAAGGCCAAGCCGCGCTTCGCCGACAAGAGCCTGGTGACCTGGTATCTGGTGGGCGCCGCGCTGGCGATGCTGCCGGCAGCACGCGTGGTGGTGGTGCGGCGCGATCCGGTGGAGACCTGCCTGGCGTGCTTCCGCCAGCTCTTCACCGAGCAGAGCGGCTTCACCTGCGACCTCGACGAGATGGCCGACTACTGCATCGACTTCATTCGCCTGACCCGCTTCTGGCTGGAACGCTATCCGGATCGGGTGTTCGATCTTGAGTACGAAACCCTGGTCGCCGAACCGGAACCGACCATCCGCCGCCTGCTGGATTTCTGCGGCCTGCCGTTCGAGCCGGCCTGCCTGGAATTCCACAAGACCTCGCGCACCGTGTTGAGCACGCCCAGCGCGGCGCAGGTGCGCCAGCCGTTGCGCCGCGACACCGCACGCAGCGCGCGCTACGGCGACAAGCTCGACCGCCTGCGCCAGCGCCTGCGCGATGCGGGCATTCCGGCGGAATAGGCCGCCCCTGTAGGAGCGCACCCCGGATCAAGTCCGGGGTGCGCTCCTACCGGCCCATGGCAGCGGCGCGCCCGCAATCGCCGGTTATGCCTTGTGCCCGTCTTTTCATTGGAGCGGTCACCGTGGCTGTGACTATGCTGCCCGGACATGGCGTGGAGACCCAGCGAATGTCCGACCGCGACACGACGCGAGCCCCGACAGGGCCGAGCTGCACGGCGCACAGGCATCGCCCCCTTCCGGGATGGCGACGCCACCTGCTGGCCGCGGCCATCGCCGCATGCTGCCTGCCGCTGCACGCCCGCGATGCCGCCCCGAAGACTCCCGCGATTGCCAGCGCACCCGCCGCCACCCAAGCGGCGCTGGCCAAGGCCAGACCGGTCACCGCGAAGCACGGCATGGTGGTCAGTGCGCAGCACCTGGCCACCATGGTCGGGCTGGACATCCTCAAGCAGGGCGGCAACGCCATCGACGCCGCGGTGGCGGTCGGCTACGCCGAGGCCGTGGTGCATCCCTGCTGCGGCAACATCGGTGGTGGCGGCTTCATGACCATCCACTTCAGGGACGGCCGCAACGTCTTCCTCGACTTCCGCGAGAAGGCCCCGCTGAAAGCCACGCCGACGATGTTCCAGGACGCCAAGGGCAACCTGGTCCCGGGACTCAGCACCGACACCTGGCTCGGCGTGGGCGTGCCCGGCACGGTGATGGGACTGGACGAGGCGCTGAAGAAATACGGCACGATGCCGCTGCAGCAAGTCATCGCGCCGGCGATCAAGCTGGCGAAGCAAGGCTACGTGCTCGAACAGGGCGACGTGGACATCCTCGACGACAGCGTGAAGGACTTCGCCAAGCACCCGAACGTGGCGGCGATCTTCCTCGACCACGGCAAGCCGTACATCGCCGGCCAGCGCCTGGTGCAGACGCAGCTGGCGCACACACTGGAACTGATCTCCAAGGGCGGCACCGACGCGTTCTACAAGGGGCCGATCGCGCGCAAGCTGGTCGCGGCGAGCCGGGCCAACCACGGCATCCTCTCGATGCAGGACTTCGCCGACTACACCGTGCAGTGGGACAAGCCGGTGCAGTGCGACTACCGTGGCTACACCGTCGTGTCCGCGCCGCCGCCCAGTTCCGGCGGCATCACCGTGTGCATGATCCTCAAGCTGGTCGAGCCCTACGCGCTCGGCCAATGGAGCTACGGATCGCCCAGGAGCCTGCACTACCTGGTCGAGGCGGAGCGCCGCGCCTTCGCCGACCGCAACACCTACCTCGGCGACCCCGCCTTCGTGCACAACCCGATCGACCGGCTGCTCTCGGCCGGGCACCTGGACAAGCTGCGCGCCACCATCCTGCCCGACAAGGCCACGCCCTCGTCCGAGGTCCAGGGCAGCCTGGGCCCGCCTGAAGGCGACCACACCACGCACTACTCGGTGATGGACAAGAACGGCACCGCCGTCGCGGTGACCTACACCATCAACTACCTGTTCGGCATCCGGCAGATCGCCGGCGACACCGGCTTCTTCCTCAACGACGAGATGGACGACCTCACCGGCAAGCCCGGCGAGGCGAACGGCGCCGGGCTGGTGCAGGGCGTGATCAACCAGATCGAGCCGGGCAAGCGCCCGCTCAGCTCGATGACGCCCACCATCGTGCTGCGCGACGGCAAGCCGTTCCTGATCACCGGCAGCCCCGGCAGCGCCACCATCATCTCGACCACGATGGAGAGCATCGTCAACGTGATCGACTACGGCATGAACGTGCAGCAGGCGATCGACGCGCCGCGCATGCACCACCAGTGGTATCCCGACGTGGTGTACGTCGAGCCCGGCCTGGTCACGCCGCAGACCCGGCAGACGCTGGAAGCCATGGGCTACACGTTCAAGACGCGCCATTCGATCGGCGCCGACGAGGCGATCATGGTCGACCCCGAAACCGGCCTGCTGGAAGGCGCGAACGATCCCAGGCGCCCCGCCGGGCTCGCCGCGGGTTATTGAGTCTGCCTAAAGTTGATCCATCAGCGGGCACCGGAAGTCCGGCACAAGACCGCCACTCCTGCTCAGCCCACCGCCGTACGGAGCAGTTCGCCAACTGACTACTGCGAAGGCGGTGCAGGCGGGGGCCGGCGACGCTAACCCGACCAGCCGGTCCGATCGGTAACCTCGCCATCGTCCACGACCAAGGCCTTACCGGCCGCCGCGCTGGCGCGCACGTTGGTCAGCGGCGTGGAGCCCTTGGCGGCGACCAGCACGGCGTTGGCATCCTGGCCGTGCGCGAGCACCCGGCCCCTGATGTCGACCGCGCCGACCTTGCCGCCTTCGACGGCGTAGGTCGTGACCTTGGCGCCATGGGTGACGAGGTCGCCCTGCACCACCAGCTTCTCGACCACGCCGCAAGGCTTGACGCTGAAAGCCTCGGCCGGCAGCTGCATGTTGACGCCCTTGACCAGGGTGTTGCCGACCGAACCGTGCGTGGTGATGCCCTCGTCCACCGTGATGGTGCCGACCGGCTTGCTCACCTGGATGCCGATGGAACCGTCGCCGAAGGTCTCGATCGACTTGAAGCGGATGTCCTTCACCGTGCCGTCGTACTGGTTGAAGCCGCGCGCGCCGAGGCCGTGGGTGACGATCTCGCGCTCGGCGACGAAGCGCTCCACGGTGCCGAAGTTGACGAAGCCGATACCGCTGGGCCCCCAGGACACCACCGGCGCGTGCGCGATCCACTCCTCAACCGTGCCCCAGGTGTCCAGCACCATGTCGTTGACGCCGTAGGTGACCACTTCGCCGAAGTGTTCCACCCGCTTCGCTTTCGCGCCGTACACGACGAACACGCCGGCGGTGATGATGTCCGCGGTGCCGTACGGCAGCATGCCGCAGGAATGCACCGCGCCGGTGGTGAGCTTGTCGATCTCGACCCAGCCGCCTTGGTCGCCGAAGCCGCTGACGAAGATGCCCGAGCCGAGCACCGGGGCGTTCTTCGCGCCCATGGAGATGCCGGTGAGCGTGGCGCGGATGGTCGAATTGGCGTCGCCATTGAAGTTGTAGACGGTCAACGCGCCCTGGTACACGTTGACGCCGTATTTCTGCGGCTGCTCGCTGTAGCGGCGTGCGTCGCAGGCGGCGATGTGCAGCTTGTCCACCAACAGGTCCAGCTTGTCGGTGCCGCTGCGGGTGATGATGGAGACTTGCCCGGTGACGTCCAGGTCTTCCAGCGCGATGCGGCCCATGTCGGCGAAGCCGGTCTGGGTGTAGATCGCGCGGGCCGACGGCGTGGCGACCACGGTGAGATGGGCCACGCGATTGCCGGCGGTGAGCCCGATGCCATCACCGTTGCCGAACACCAGCAGGCAGCCGTCCTTGCCCTTGCCTGTCAGCGCGAATCCCGGCGGCAGGGTGATGGAAAACGGACATGGCACCGAGGTCTGCAGTTCGAGCGTGCGCGGACCCGGCCCGGAAAGGGCGGCCATGAGATCCGCGAGGGAAGCGATCGGCACGATGGGAAGATTCATTCAACGCTCCATGGGATGGATGGAAGGCCGGCGATGGTGATCAGAACACGACGAGCCCGCGACCGGAAGCGCGCGACCAAGGCACGCTGAGGCGTGCTGGCACGGTGGCCGCCGGTTCCGACGGCGCGGCATGGAAACGGTGTGTCGCTGCCTACTTCTTGATGCCCTTCTCGGGATTGAAACCGTCCCAGCTCTCGAACACGTCCATGAAGCCCGGCACGGTCTTTTCGCGGGCCCAGTCGCGCTGCAGCTCGCAATAGAGCTGCGTCTTGCTGATCAGCTTGCCGCCGGCCTGCTCGATGCGGCGCAGGGCCGCCTCGTGCGCCGCCACCGAGGTGCCGCCGACCGCATCGGCAACCACGTAGACCTCGTAGCCTTCCCGCAAGGCGTCGAGCGCGGGAAAGGCCAGGCAAGCCTCCGTCCACAACGCGGTCATGACGAGCTTCCTGCGCCCGGTCGCGAGCACCGCCTGCCTGAAGCCGACGTCCTCCCAGCTGTTGATCGTGGTGCGGTCGTGGGTGGGATAGGCGCCCAGCACGTCCATCAGCGGCTGGATCGGCGGCTTGTTCTTGCCGGTGGCGACATTGACCGTGGAATGGATGATCGGCAGCCCGTAGTTCACCGCCGCCTTGGCGCTGTGCACGATGTTGAACACCAGTTCGTCCTGGTTCATCGAACGGATCGAGCTGACCTGGACCGGCTGGTAGTCGATGACGATGAACGCGCAATTCTCCGGCGTCAGCAGATGATCGAATTTCGGATCACGGATCGGTTCGCTGGCCATGGGAGACTCCTGCACGAGTGATGGCGCCGAGGCATCGTTGGAATAATCAGAACGGAACGCCGTCGAGCCGCCCCATCTTGCCGCTGGCGAAATCGTGCTTCGCCTGCGCCAGTCGCTCCGGGGTGTCCATGACGAACGGGCCGGAAAACAGGATCGGACCTTCGGCCGGTTCGCCACCCAGCAGTGCGACGCTGGCGGGGCCATCACGGGTGGCAGTCACGCTGACTTGCTCGCCGGGCGAGAGCACGGCCAGCGCCTCCGCACCGAGCGCCCGACCAGGGCCGCCGACGATATGGCCATCCGTGACGTACAGGCCCAGCTCCATGCCGGGATCGACCGGCAGCGTGACGCTGGCACCCGGCGCCAGATGGATATGCGCAAAGAGGGTCGGGGTCGCGGTCTGCATCGGCCCCCGGGCGCTTTCCAGCGAACCGGCGATGACCCGAACCTGCGCGCCGTCGCGCTGGATTTCGGGGATGTCGGCGGCACGGAACGAGGCGTAGGCGGGCTCGGCATGTTTCTGCGCGGGCGGCAGGCTGGTCCACAGCTGCAGGCCGTGACGACCACCGGTGGGTTGCTCGGCGTGCAGCATGCCGCGCCCTGCGCGTATCCACTGCGCATCGCCCGGTCCCAGTCGATCGTGAAAACCTGCACTGTCGCGATGCTCGACGCCACCCTCCAGCAGGTAGCTGATCACCTCGATGCCGGCGTGCGGATGCGGTGCATCGCCGATGCCGCGGCGGCTGCGGTGCTGGTAGTGGTCGATGAACACGAACGGCCCCAGCGACGAGCGCGCCGGCAGCGGCAACGCGCGCCACAACAGCATGTCGCCGTCGTCGATGACGCGCTGGGCAGGCAGGAGAGCCTGGATGGTTCGCAATGTCATGCTGGCTTGCGGCATACCGCGGGGATGAGGCGAAAGTTCACACGACACTCCTCGCATGGAATCGACGGGCATGCCTGCCGGCGCCGATGCGATGGGAAGGGCGAACGGACGGTGTGCCTGCGCGGCTCCCGGCGGGAACCGGCACGCATTGGATACCACGACCCGTCAGGTCCGGGTGAACGATATGGGAGGCCAAGAGCCGGGCCGGCAACAGCAACCTCGCGCGATGACCGGATCAGGTCCGCGGATGCCTCACCTGCCCCTCCCCGTGCACCACGAAACGCTCCACGGTGAGCGATTCGGCACCCATGGGGCCGTAGGCATGCAGCCGCGTGGTGGAGATGCCGATCTCGGCGCCGAGGCCCAGTTCGCCGCCGTCGCTGAAGCGCGACGAAGCATTGACCATCACCACCGCCGAGCGGACCGCCTGCACGAAGCGTTGCGCCGCGGCTTCGTCGCGGGTGGCGATGACTTCGGTGTGGTCGGAGCCGTAGCGGCGGATATGGGCGATGGCTTCGTCGAGGTCGTCCACCACGCGCACGGCGAGGATCAGATCGAGGAACTCGGCAGCGTAGTCGTCCTCGCTGGCCGCATGCATGTCGGGCACCAGCGCGCGGCTGGCCGCGTCGCCGCGCCATTCCACGCCGCGTTCGCGCAGCGCCTGCGCGGCGCGCGGCAGGAAGTCGGCGGCCACGTCGCGATGCACCAGCAGGGTTTCCAGCGCGTTGCACACGCCGGGACGCGAGGTCTTGCCGTCGATCAGCAGGTCCAGCGCCAGATCGAGATCGGCCGCGCGGTCCACGTAGAGATGGCACACGCCCTTGTAGTGCTTGATCACCGGCACGCGCGCGTGCTCGGCCACGAAGCGGATCAACCCCTCGCCGCCGCGCGGGATCGCGAGGTCGACGATGTCGGTGAGCTGCAGCAGCTCGACCATGGTGTCGCGGCGCAAATCTTCCACGAGCGTCACCGTTGCTGCCGGCAAGCCGTGCGCATGCAAGGCCTCGTGCAGCGCGGTGGCGATCGCGGTGTTGGAATGGATCGCCTCGGAACCGCCGCGCAGGATCACCGCGTTGCCGGCCTTGAGGCACAGCGCCGCGGCGTCGGCGGTGACGTTGGGACGCGCCTCGTAGATCATCGCGATCACGCCCAGCGGGATGCGCACGCGCTCCACCGTGAGACCGTTGGGCCGCGTCTCGCGGCGCGTCACCTGGCCGACCGGGTCGGGCAATTCGGCCACCTCGCGCAGCGCGGCGGCGATGCCCGCCACGCGCGCCGCGTCCAGGCGCAGGCGATCCAGCATCGCGCCCTGCACGCCCTTGGCCGCGGCCGCCGCCATGTCGCGCGCATTGGCAGCAAGCACGTCGTCACAGCGCGCTTCCAGCGCCGTCGCCATGTCGCGCAACAGCGTCGCCTTGGCGGCGCTGTCCAGCGCGGCGATCGTCGGCACCGCCTCGCGGCAGGCCAGCGCCAGGGATCGGATCTCGCTCATGCCTCGATGCCTCCCGTGGTTTCGGTCGCTACCGTAACCAGGTCGTCGCGGTGCACGATCTCGTGGCCATGGGTGTAGCCCAGCACGGCCTCGATGTCGCGGCTGTGCCGGCCGGCCAGCCGGCGCACCTCGGCGGCGGCGTACTGGCTGAGGCCGCGCGCCACCGCCTTGCCGTCGGCATCCGTGATCTCCACCAGGTCGCCGCGCTGGAATTCACCCTGCGCCCCGGCGATGCCGCCCGGCAGCAGCGAGGCGCGACCGCCGGCCAGTGCACGCGCCGCACCGGCATCCACGCGGATGCAGCCCGGCGCGGCCGGCGCATGGCGCAGCCAGTACTTGCGCGCCTGCATGCGGGTACCCGCGGCGTCGATCAGGGTGCCGTGCAGGCGACCCGCTGCCAGTGCATGCACGGTCGCCTCGTCGCGCCCGCCAAACAGCGCGGTGGGAATGCCCGCCGCGGCCGCCTTCGCCGCGGCTTCCAGCTTGGTGCGCATGCCACCGGTGCCGACCGTGCTGCCGCTGCCGCCGGCCATGGCGAGGATCTCCGGCGTGAGCGCGGCGACGCGCGCCAGCGGCACGGCGGCGGGATCGCGCCGCGGATCGGCGCTGTACAGCGCGGCTACGTCCGAGGCGATCAGCAGCAGGTCGGCGTCGACCAGCGCGGCGACGATGGCGGCAAGGTTGTCGTTGTCGCCCAGCTTCAGTTCGTCCACCGCCACGGTGTCGTTCTCGTTCACCACCGGCAGCACGTCCAGCGCCAGCAGGCCGCGCAAGGTGGTTCGCGCATTGAGGTAGCGGCGGCGGTTGCGCAGGTCGTCATGGGTGAGCAGCACCTGCGCCACCGGCCGCGGCGAGAGCGACTGCCACAGCGCGATCATCGGCGCCTGGCCCAGCGCCGCCAGCGCCTGCCGCGCCGCGAGGTCGCCGGAGGCTGGCGCGTGCTCGCGCAGCAGCGCGCGACCCGCAGCCACCGCGCCCGAGGAAACCAGCACCACCTGCCGTCCGGCGGCATGGCTCGCGGCCACGAAACCGGCCAGAGCCGCCGCATGGCGCGCGGTGAGGCCGCCGCCATCGGCCGCCAGCAGGTTGCTGCCCACCTTGAGCACGGCACGCCGCCAATGCGGCAGCGGCTGGTCCAGCGAGTGCCTCGCACTTTCCACAGCCGCCATCACCTGAACCTCGTTCAGCCGTCTAGACGTCCAAGCCTATCATGCAATTCGTCCAGGCGCAGGTCGTGGCCCGCACCCGGCGAGGTGCGCTGCGCCAGGCTGCCCTCGGGCGTGCGCCCCTGCCCGGCCGAGGCGGCCGTCTCGGCGGCGGCGCGGTAGGCGTCGCGGAACGGCACACCTGCCGCGGCCTGCTCGATGGCCACGTCGGTGGCATACATCGCCGGCTCGATCGCGACGCGCATCTTCGGCTCGTTCCACTCAAGGCGCGTCAGCAGGTCGGGCACCAGCTCCAGCGCCATCAGGCCGTGGCGCACGCCGTGGAAGATCGAGCCCTTGGAGAATTGCAGGTCGCGCTGGTAGCCCGAAGGCAGCGAGAGCAGCTGTTCGATCTCGGTACGCGCCGCCGCCACGCTGGCGTAGCTGGCGCGCAGCAGTTCCACCACGTCCGGGTTGCGCTTGTTCGGCATGATCGAGCTCCCGGTGGTGTACTCGCCCGGCAACTTCACGAAATCGAATTCCGCCGTGGTGAACAGCGACAGGTCCCAGGCCATGCGGCGCGTATCGAGAAGCGCGCTGGCGATGGCCTCCAGCACCGCCATCTCGTACTTGCCGCGTGAGAGCTGGGCGTAGATCGGCGACACCTGCATGCGGGCGAAGCCCAGCGCAGCCGTCGTATGCGCACGGTCCAGCGGCAGGTTCACGCCGTAGCCGGCGGCGGTGCCCAGCGGATTCGCGTCGATCAGCTCGCGCGTGCCGCGGGCGCGGAAGGCGTTGTCGATGAAGCCTTCGGCGAAGCCGGCGAACCACATGCCGGTGGACGACACCACGGCGCGCTGCAGATGGGTGTAGCCCGGCAGCGGGACCGCCGGCTGCGCGGCACGGTCGAGGCAGACCTGCGCGATGGCGCGGCAGTGCGTTTCCAGCGCTTCGAGTTTCTCCTTCAACCACAGTCGCGTGGCGACCAGGATCTGGTCGTTGCGGCTGCGCCCCGTGTGCACGCGACGGCCGGCATCGCCCAGCCGCTCGGTGAGGCGCGCCTCGATGGCGGAGTGGCCGTCCTCGAAACGCTCGTCCAGCACGAAGGCGCCGCTTTTGAAATCCCCGGCCAGCGCATCCAGTTCGCGCTTCAGCGCGGCGGCCTCATCGGCGCTCACCACGCCGATGTTCGCCAGGCCTTCCACGTGCGCCTTGCTGGCGGCGATGTCGTGCAGGAAGAACTCGCGATCGAGGATCACGTCGTCGCCGGCAAGGAAACGCATGATCTTCGCGTCGATCTGGATGCCGTTTTTTTGCCAGAGGGGCTGCGTCATCGTGAGAGATCCTGTAGGAGCGCACCCTGTGCGCGATGGCCTTGATGAGGTTCCGTGAAAGAGCTTTCGCGCACAGGGTGCGCTCCTACGGCTCCAACGGAATGCCGGTGTATTCGTCCACGCCAAGTGCGCGGTTGATGTTCTGCATCGCCTGCGTGGCGGCACCCTTGAGCAGGTTGTCCAGCGTGGCCACCACCACCACGCGCTTGCCGTCGGCCGACAGCGCGAAACCGCCGACCTCGGCGTGGTGCCGGTGCGCGATGCGGCTGACCCACGGCGCCTCGTCCAGCACCGCCACCAGCCTTTCGCCGTCGTAGGCTTGATGGAAACGCGCCAGCACGTCCGCGCGCTTCAGCGGCTTCGCGAGGTACAGGTTGGTGGTGACGGTGAGGCCGCGGAAATGCGGCGCCACGTGCGGCATGAACTCCACCGGCAGGCCGAGCTGGTAGCTGGCCTCCTTTTCGTGGGTGTGGCCGGTGAGCGCATACGGCATCAGGTTGTCGCGCAGCTTCTCGGGATCGTTCTTGTCCGAGGGCGTGGTGCCCGCGCCGGAATAGCCGGAGACGCCGAAGCACACTGGCGGCGCGGCGAGCTGGTCCTTCAACGGTGCAATGGAGAGTTCCATCGCGGTGGCGTAGCAGCCGGGGTTGCTGATGCGCCGCTCCCCATTCCACTTGTCGCGGGTAAGTTCGGGCAAGCCGTAGTACCAGGCCTTGTCGAAGCGGTAGTCGGCCGAGAGGTCGACGACCAGCGTATCGGGCGCCGCCTGGTCGATGACCTCCACGTAGGGTGCGGCCTTGCCGTTGGGCAGCGCCAGGATCACCACGTCGGCGCGCTTGGCCGCCACGGCGGTGGGGTCGAGGCTTTCGTAACGCAACTCGCCGGTGTAGGCGTCGCTGTGCTCGGCCACGCGCTGGCCGGCCAGTTCGCGCGAGGAGACGAAGGCCAGCTCCAGCGCGGGATGCGCCGCGATCAGGCGGATCAGCTCCGCGCCGGTGTGGCCGCGGGCGCCCACGATGCCGATGGTTTTCGATTGCATGAACACCCCTCTCATCAAGTCTGCTTTCCCTTCTCCCTCCGGGAGAAGGTGGCCCGAAGGGCCGGATGAGGGTTCGTTCGAGGCGTCGCGCTTCGACCGAACTCTCTCCCCACCCCTCTTCCTCGCTCCTCAGAGCAGGGGCATCCTGCCCCTTCCCCGCGTCCGGAGGGAGAGGGGCTCAAGCTTCAATCCACCAGCGTCGGCTGCCGCTGCGCGCAATGCGCCACGCAGCGGGCGATGGTGTCGAAGTTGCCGTCCAGGCCGTACCAGAACACCTTCCACTTCGGCTGCTTGAGGCAACCATCCGATTCGGCGTAGTAGAAGATGTTGACCTGGTTGTGGTGGCGCGAGCGCCAGAACAGCTGCGGGTTCTCCTCGCGCATCACCAGCCATACCGCGCGGCCCAGGCCTTCGCCCTGCGCGTCGTCGAGCACGGCGAACTTGTCGAGGTACGGCAGGCCCTCCTCCATGGTGAGGATCATCGCGGCGCGGTAGTTCTCGCTCACGTAGATGCGATACGGTTTGGTGCGCTCGAAGTAATCCGGCACCAGGGTGCGGCCGAAGCTGGATTCAATCAGCGTACGCATGCGTGCCTGGTCCACGCCCTGCCACGACTCGAAGCGCAGCACCTTCTCGCCGCGCCGCACCAGGGTGCCCGATCCCTTGTGGGTGAACAGCTCCTTGGCCAGTTCCGACGGCCGCGTGATCGACACCGAGGAAGCCAGCGGCAGCCCGGCCAGCAGGTCCGCGATCTGCTCGATCTTCAGCCGCATGCCGCCGTTGATCCACGGCTGCGCCATCAGGTGCTCGTACTCGGTGCTGAGGTTGATCGAATCGATCACCTTGCCTTCGCCGTCGAGCAGACCGCCGGTGCCGGTGAGGAACACGATCTTGTACGGCTGCAGCACGCGCACCAGCTCGTTCGCGGCCACATCGGCGTTGATGTTGAGGATCTGCCCCTCGTCGGTCTCGCCCAGGCTGGCGATCACCGGGATCGAGTTCGCGCGCAGGCCGGCCTCGATCGGCGCGAGGTTGATGCTCTCCACCTTGCCGACCATGCCCAGCGCGTCGCGGTCGAGGTAGCTGGCCATGAACACGCCGGAGGCCACCGAGGTGGCGCGCGTATCCATCGCCTGCAGCGCCTCGACCAGCTTGAGGTTCTGCTGCTGGAACACGCGCCGCACGATGCCCAGCGCCTTCGGCGAGGTGACGCGCAAGCCGTTCACCGTCTGCTTCTCGATGCCGGCGGCGGACAGCTCCTCGTCCAGCTGCGGGCCGGCGCCGTGCAACACGATGGGCGTGAGGCCCACCTGCTGCAGGAAGGTGAGCGACGAGGCGAGATCCTGCAGTTCGTCGCGCAGCACCGCGCCGCCGACCTTCACCACGGCGAAGCGCTTGGCGTCCACCTCGGAGAAGCGCCTGAGGTATTGCTGGATTTCCTTGGCGCTGCCCATGGCCGAGAGCAGGCGCACGATGGTCTTGCGGGTGTGCTTGTGCGTTTCCACTGTTGTGTTTTCCCGTGCGTTCATCCGTGAACGCCAGAGTCAAAAAGCGGCCTTCCATGGCCGCACTTTTCAATGAGACGAAAAATCACTTCGGCGTAATGCTGCAACTGTTCCAGCGCCACCCACTCGTCGGCGGTGTGCGCCTGCGCGATGTCGCCGGGGCCGTAGACGAAGGCGGTGTAGCCGGCGGCGGAGAACAGCGAGGCCTCGGTCCAGAAGTCCACCGCATTGCCTACGGGAATTTCCAGCTCGTCGGCGAGGTCACGCGCGGCCAGCCGGCGCGCCTCGGCGGCAGCGGTATCGCCCGCCGGCAGCGAGGGGCCGCGAAAGGTCTCGGCGAACTCCGCCGGCATGGGCTCGGTGAGCGTGCGGAAGCGCTCCAGCAGGCTGTCGGGATGCATCGTCGGCAAGGGCCGCATGCCGAAGCGCACTTCGGCGCTGGGCGCGATCATGTTCGCCTTGATGCCGCCTTCGATGCGGCCGATGTTGAAGCGCAGCCCGGTGAGCCCGCCGAAGCGCTCGTGCGCCTGCGCCGCCACGAAATCCAGCGCCGCATCGCCCCAGCGCACCGCCTGGTGCAGCGCGCTGTCGCTGGGCTTCTGCTCGCCCGAGGCATGACCGGCATGACCGGCGAAGCGCATCAGCACCGACTGGATGCCGCGATGGGCCAGCACGGCTTCACCCTTGGTGGGCTCGGCGACGATCACCGCATCGTAAGCAGGCTTGTCCGCGAGGAAACCGGCGATGCAACGCGGATCATTGGCTTCCTCGTCGGTGGTGAACAGCAACGCCATGTCGCCGTCGCTGGCATTCGCCACCGCCAGCAGCGCAGCCGCCGCACCCTTGATGTCGCAGGCACCGAGGCCGATCGCGCGGTCTTCCGTCACGCGCAGCATGTGCGGGCTGGCCGTCCAGGCCGGGGAGTCGGGCACGGTGTCCAGGTGCACGTTGAACAGCAGTTTCGGCCTGCCACGCACCGCATGCAGGCTCACCGCGCCGGCGCCATGGTCGGTCACCGTGATGTCGAAGCCGGGCAGATGCGCGCGCAGGTAGTCGAAGATGCCGCCCGTGGTGATCGCGCGCGGCGGGTTGCGGGTATCGAACGACACCAGCGCCTTGAGGTGTTCCAATGTGGATTGCAGTAAGTCGCTCATTTCGTCATTGCGCTCATTGCGGGTTCGCGGAATAGAACCACGCCGATTGGATCAATCCCTCGCATACTTCGAACACCGCCATGTTCTCCAGCGGCTGCTCGCCAAGGCCATGGATCAGCTCGTGGTCGAACACCTTGTTGCCGACCACGGTGCGCGAGATCAGCTCCGCCTTCAGCTTCGGATTGTTGAAGCGGTGCTCGGCGTAGAAAGCGGCCAACGCCGGCTTTCCCTGTACCGACGGCGTTTCTGCAGGGATGCGCCACGAACGGAAGTCGTCCGAAAAACAGGCCAGGAAGGCTTCGAGATCGTGGCGGTTGTACGCTTCGAACTGCCGAACCACAGGAGTGGCGATATCAGACATGCAGGAGTCCGCGTGGGAGTTCATGGGATGGCCACCGCGCTTCCGGCGGCTTGGGTGTAGAGATCGGGGTGAAGGATTTCCATCAGACGTTCGGGCCGGGCGGACGGTGCGAAGCCGAATTTCTCGTACAGACTGTGCGCATCGGCCGTGGCGAGCATGAAGCGTCGCAAGCCCTGCAATTGCGGATGCGCCATGACCGCCGCCACCAGCGTCTTGGAGTGGCCATGCCCACGGTACTCCGGCAGCACGAACACGTCCGCCAGATAGCCGAACGTGGCGCCGTCGGTGACCACGCGCGCGAACGCCACCTGGCACCCGTCGACATAGCCGCCGAAGCACAGCGATCCGGCGATGGCCCGCTCCACCGTTGCGCGCGGGATGTCGCGGCTCCAGTAGGCCTCGGTGGACAGGAAACGGTGGATCAGCCCGATGTCGAGCTGATCCTTGTCCGTGGTGACCTGCAGGGCAGTCATGCGGGCTCAGCCCTTGCCCGCCGGGCGGTTGACCTCGGCCCACAACGTGCTGCTCATGCCGAACAGCTTGATGAAACCCTCGGCCTCGGCCACGCCCCAGTCGGCCGACTGTGCGTAGGTGGCGCCCTTGGCGTTGAGGATGTGCTTCGACGCTATCGCCACGGCGTTGACCGTGCCGCCGTTCGTTTCCAGCGTGACCTCGCCGTTGACGGTGGACTGGCTGGAGGCGAGGAAGGCTTCGAGATCCGCCTTGATCGGGTCGTGGAAGAAGCCTTCGTACACCACCTCCACCCACTTGCGCGCCACGTCCGGCTTGAAGCGGTTCTGCTGCTTGCTGAGCACGGCTTCCTCCAGCGCGCGGTGCGCGGTCAGCAGCGAGATCAGGCCCGGCGCCTCGAAGACGATGCGGCCCTTGAGGCCGATGGTGGTGTCGCCGGTGTAGAGGCCGCGGCCCACGCCGTAGGGCGCGAACAGCGCGTTGAGCTTGGCCAGGATCTTGTGGCCGGCGAGCTTCTCGCCGTCCAGCGACACCGCCTCGCCGTTCGCGAAGCCGATCTTCACGCGCAGCGGCGCGGCCGGCCATTCGGCGCGCGGCTTGCACCAGCCACGCGCGCCTTCGCCCGGGGCTTCCCACTTGTCGATCTCGCCGCCGGACATGGTGACGCCGAGCAGGTTCTCGTTGATGGTGTAGGCCTGCTGCTTGGCGCGTACGCCGAAGCCGCGCTCCTCCAGGAACTTCTGCTCGTAGGCGCGCGTCTGCGTGTGCTCCTTCTGGATCTCGCGGATCGGCGCCACGATCTCGTAGTCGCCCAGCGACTTCACCGCGAGGTCGAAGCGCACCTGGTCGTTGCCCATGCCGGTGCAGCCGTGCGCGATGGCGCGCGTGCCGAGTTCCGCGGCGCGCTTCAGCGCAGCTTCCACGATCAGGTAGCGATCGGACACCAGCAGCGGGTACTGGCCCTGGTAGCCCTCGCCCGCCCACACGAAGGGCTTCACGAAACCGTTCCAGATCGCCGGACCGCCGTCCACGGTGACGTGGCTCGCTACGCCCAGCTCCTTCGCGCGGTGCTCGATGAAGGCGCGCTCCTCGGCATCCACGCCGCCGGTGTCGGCGAACACCGTATGCACGGCCCAGCCGCGCTCCTTTAGGTAGGGCACGCAGAAACTGGTGTCGAGGCCGCCGGAGAAGGCGAGGACGATGTCTTTGCTCATGGCTTGCGAATCCAGGTCGGTGAAGTGTCAGTCGGAAGAAATGACGATGCGCGGTTCGCAGCGCACCGGGAAATTCACGGAGTTGGCGATGAAGCAGGCGTGGTGCGCAGCCTCGTGGGCGGCCAGCGCCTTGCCGGGATTGCTGTCGGCCCGGATGGTGACCACCGGGCGCAATACGACCTCGGTGAAGTGGCCGCCATCGCCTTCGGTGGCCATCGTGCCTTCGGCGCTGTCGTCGTAGGCAACGACCACCACGCCGGCCACGGTGGCCATGTGCAGGTAGGACAGCATGTGGCAGGCGGAGAGCGCGGCCACCAGCATGTCTTCCGGATTGTGCCGCGTGGCATCGCCACGGAAGGCGGGATCGGACGAGCCGGCAAGGTCCGGCTTGCCGGGTATGCGGATCACGTGGTTGCGGCTGTAGTTGCGATAGCCGTCGGTGCCAGTGCCGCGGTTGCCGGTCCATTCCACGTCGACGCGGTAGCGATGCGGGTGGTTCATGCCTTCGACTCCTCCTGCAAGGCCATCAGCGCGGCCAGCTCCGCGTCGCCATCGCCGTCGCGGCGGCGCAGGCCGGCGATCACGCCGAGGCGGTTGCGTTCTGGGTGGTTCTGGCTGAGCTTGAACTTGCCTTCGATGCGCTCGATGGCGATCTCGATGCCGACGATGGCGCGTAGCGACTTCTCGATGTGATCGTCCGGCGCATCGGCGACACGCCAGGGCTGCGGCTCGGTGGCCTCGTGGCGGTCGGTCAGGCGCTCCAGCAGAGTGCGCAGCCAGGCCGCGCCCTCGACCACCTTCAGCCGGCCGTGCACGTGCGCCACCGCGTAGTTCCAGGTGGGCACTTCGCGATGCGTCTCCTGCTTGGTCGGATACCAGTTCGGGCTGATGTAGCCGTCCGGGCCGCGGAAGACCACCAGCACCTCGGCGCCGTCCAGCCGCGCCAGCTCGTTGCCGCGCGCCACGTGGCCGTGCAGCGCGCCATCCACCAGCTCGAACGGCAGGTGATTGGCGACGAGACCTTCTGCAGTGTTCGTCAGCACGGTGGCGAACGGATAGTCGTGGATCAATCCGTGCAGGACATCCATGCGCGTCTCGGCGAAATGCCTGGGCGTATACATGGGAGCCTCAGCCCTGCCCCGCCAGCGCTGCCATCACCGCCTTCTGCACGTGCAGGCGGTTCTCGGCCTCGTCGATGGCGAAGCAGTACGGCGCGTCCATTACCGCGTCGGTGGCCTTGACGTTGCGGCGCAGCGGCAGGCAGTGGCTGAAGAGCCCCTTGTGGGTCAGCGCCATCTTTGCCTCGTCCACGATGAAGTGCTTGTGCGCGTCGCGGATGGGCTTTTCCTTTTCCCATTGGCCGAAGTACGGCAGCGCGCCCCAGCTCTTGGCATAGACCACGTCGGCGCCGCTGTAGGCCTCCTCGATGTCGTGGCTGACCTTGAGCGAGCCGCCGTTCTGTTCGGCGTTCAGACGGCCGAATGCCATGTAACGCTCGTCCAGCACGTATTCCGGCGTGGGGCACAGCAGGGTCACGTCCATGCCCATCTTCGTGGCGATCAGCAGTGCCGAGTTGGCCACCGCGGTGTTGAGGGGTTTCGGGTGATACGTCCAAGTCAGTACGTATTTCTTTTTATGCAGATCACCAAGGCGATCCTGCATAGCCAGCGCATGCGCCAGCTCCTGGCAGGGATGGGTGATCGTCTCCATGTTGATCACCGGCACCGTGGCGTACTGCGCGAACGCCTTGATGACCTTGTCCTCACGATCCACCGTCCAGTCCTGGAACTTCGGGAAGGCGCGCACGCAGATCAGGTCCACGTAGCGGCTGAGCACGCGCGCCACTTCGGCCACATGCTCCTCGGTGTCGCCGTCCATCACCGTGCCCGCCTCGAACTCGATCGGCCACGCGTCCTTGCCCGGCGCCAGCACCACCGCGTGGCCGCCGAGCTGGAACGCACCCAGTTCGAAGCTGGTGCGGGTGCGCATCGAGGGGTTGAAGAACAAGAGCGCCACCGACTTGCCGGCCAGCTGCGCACCGGCGGGCGAGCGCTTGAACGCGGCGGCCTGTTCCAGCAGCGCGTCGATCTCGGCGCGGCTCCAGTCCTGGGTGGTGAGGAAGTGGCGGATGGTCATGGGTGAGATCGCTCTTGGTTGAAAGTCCGGCCACGGATGGCCGGGGTTTTGCGGATGGACCCGTGTGGAACTGAACCCAAAACAAAAAACCCGGCACGATGGCCGGGTTTTGTCGTCGATACACATGAAACGCGCGCGACAGCCTACCCGGCCGAATGTCCGTCCAGCGGTCGGCGCGCGCGCGAAGTCATGCCAGCAGCCATGCGGGCGCTGGTCAGGACATTGGCGGTATAGACGGCTGTGGACATGGGGGTTCCAGTCGGGCGAGGCGTCATCATGACGGGATTTTCGCTGCCATGCAACATGCCGTTGCACGACACCAAAACGAAGACGCCGCCCGCAGGCGGCGTCGCATCGTCAATCGGCGGGAGTCACGCTCACCCGCACGCGCAGGCGCTCGCCGGGGTCGTAGTTCAGGCGCGACTCGTAGACCTCGCCGCGATAGCGGTATTCCACGTCGTAGCCCATGATCTGGCGCTGCTCGCTGACCGTGCTGACCTCGCGGCAACGGGTCTGGGTGGTCTCGTAGCTGCCGCCATGGTCGGACACCCGGTTGCCCACCGCGCCGCCGGCCACCGCACCGGCCACGGTGGCCGCCTTGCGGCCATCGCCCTTGCCGATGGTGCTACCCAGCACGCCACCCACCACCGCGCCAAGGATGGTGCCGGCCGTGCTGTTGCCCGGATCCCGCTGCACCACCTGCTGGTCGTAGCACTGCTGGCGCGGCACGGTCGTCTGGGTGACGCCGTAAACCGGGTCGACCCGCAGCACGTCGGCCCAGCCGTAGTGGGCGTTGTCGTCCTGCGGAGGCGCCCCCGGCGGCGGGCCGGGGTAACGCGCGTCCTGCGCCTGGGCGCCAGTGGCGACGGCCAGGGCCAGCACCAGCGTGACAAGGAGAAACTTGGGCATTTCGCGAACTCCACAGGATGTTTCGGGTGCAACTTCGGCGCATGACCGATTGCAGCAAATGGACACTGAATCGCGGCTTAGAATTCCTCGGGTGCGACCCCTTGCCGCCGCGCCGCTTACACCTTGTTAAGATGCACGGCTGGCCTGCTTCCGCCGTCACCGCCCGGACCCGACGATGCCGATCTCGCTCTACAACAGCCGCACCCGCCGCGCCGAGCCGTTCGAACCCCTCGACCCGGACCGGGTGACGATGTACGTGTGCGGCCCCACCGTCTACAACTACGTGCACATCGGCAACGCACGCGGCCCGGTGGTGTTCGACGTGCTGGCCAAGCTGCTGCGCCGGCATTACCCGAACGTGGTCTACGCCCGCAACATCACCGACGTGGACGACAAGATCAATACCGCCGCGCTGGAGCAAGGCGTGGGCATCGAGGCGATCACCGGCAAGTTCACCGCCGCCTACCGCGAGGACATGGCCAAGCTGGGCATCGCACCGCCCGACGTGGAACCCTGCGCCACCGCGCACATCGATCCGATCATCGCGATGATCGAGCGCCTGATCGTCGACGGCCACGCCTATGCGGCCGAAGGCCACGTGCTGTTCAACGTGGCCAGCTACCCCGACTACGGCAAGCTCTCCGGTCGCGACACCGAGGAGATGATCGCCGGCGCCCGCGTGGAAGTGGCCCCGTACAAGAAGAACCCCGCTGACTTCGTGCTGTGGAAGCCCTCCACGCCCGAACTGCCCGGCTGGGACAGCCCCTGGGGCCGCGGCCGCCCCGGCTGGCACATCGAGTGCTCGGCGATGGCCGGGAAGCATCTGGGCGTGACCATAGACATCCACGCCGGCGGCAACGACCTGCTGTTTCCCCATCATGAGAACGAGGTCGCCCAGTCCACCTGCGCCCATGGCGGCAAGCTCTTCGCGCGCTGGTGGCTGCACAACGGCATGCTCACCTTCGACGGTCGCAAGATGTCCAAGTCGCTGGGCAATGTGTTGCAGTTGCACGAGATGCTGAAGCACCATCCGGCCGAGGCGCTGCGCCTGCGCCTGATGAGCGGGCACTACCGCCAGCCGCTGGACTGGTCCGACGCCGCGATCGCGCAGTCGGTGAGCACACTGGACGGCTGGTATCGCGTGCTGCGCGAACTGGCCGACGTCGCGGTGGATACGGCCGCCCTGCCGGTGCCCGAAAAAGTCGAAGCCGCGCTGTGCGACGACCTCAACACGCCGCAGGCGCTGGCCGAGCTTTCCGTGCTGGCCGACGCGGCGCGCGCACAGGGCACGCCCGAGGCCAAGGCCGCCCTGCTCGGCGGCGGCGCCCTGCTGGGCCTGCTGCAGCAGGATCCGGAAGCCTGGTTCAAGCAGGCCGGCGGCGCGACGGTCGACGCCTCGCGGGTGGAAGCCCTGCTGGAAGAACGCCGTGCCGCCCGCGCCGCCCGCGACTTCGCCCGCGCCGATGCGATCCGCGCCGAGCTCGCCGCGATGGGCGTGGCGATCGAGGACGGCGCGCAAGGCACGCGCTGGAGCGTGGCCAAGGCATGAACGCGCCATTTCGCGCCGTGCCGGCAGGCGCGCGATAATGCGCGCATGAACGACACCGTCACGAGCACCACCAGCGCCGACGAGGCGCAACGCGAGATCGCCGAGGAGTTCGCCTACTTCAGCGAGTGGAGCGAACGCTACCAGTACCTGATCGACCTCGGCAGACAGCTGCCGCCGTTCCCGGAGGAATCCAGGACCGAGGCCTGGCGCGTGCACGGCTGCCAGTCGATGGTGTGGCTGGTGCCCAGCGGCGATGCCGCCCGCATGCACTTCGAGGCAGCCAGCGACTCGGCCATCGTCTCCGGCCTGATCGCCTTGGTGCTGCGCGTGTATTCCGACCGCCCTGCCGCCGAAATCGTGGCCACGGAACCGGATTTCATCCAGGCCATCGGCCTGGCCAAGCATCTTTCGCCCACCCGTTCGAACGGGCTGGCGGCGATGCTGGCGAAGTTGAAGGGCTACGCCGCCGCTGCCGCAAGCCGCGGGAAGGAGTAAGAGCGGATCCCTTTTCGCACACGCGCACAAAAAGCCCCGCTCGAAGCGGGGCTTTTGTTGAAAAGTCCGGCATGGATGCCGGTTTGATCTTTGCGCTCATGGAGGAGCGCAAAAGTACCGCCCTCAATCCCCCATCTGCTTCTGCAGATGCTCGCGACGCTCCTGCGCGTCCAGCGACAGGGTTGCGATGGGACGGGCGTCGAGGCGGTCCACGCCGATCTCCTCGTCGGTCTCCTCGCAGTAGCCGTAGCTGCCTTCCTCGATGCGACGCAGCGCCTTGTCGATCTTGGAGATCAGCTTGCGGTAGCGGTCGCGGGTGCGCAGCTCCAGCGAGTTCTCGGTCTCGCGGGTGGCGCGCTCGGCCTCGTCGCCCACGTCGCGCACCTCGTCGCGCAGGTTGTCCATGGTCTGGCGCGACTCCTCGACCAGCTGGTCGCGCCAGTCGCGCAGCTTGTTGCGGAAGTAGGCCAGATGCATCGGGTTCATGTACTCCTCCTTGTTGGAGGGACGGTAACCCTTGGGCAGCGCGATCTGGGTGGTGGCGGGCAAGGCGTAACGCCCGTCTTCGCGGGTGACGCCGTTGTCTAGGATTTTTGCAGCCTGTTTGTTCATTGAGGACGACGTGTTCTTCGATGGCTTGTGGGATGCATGAGCCGTGGCGTTCGCGTTGCGCGGCAACACCATGGCCGTGGCGCTCGCCACCTTGCCCTTGAACGGCGAGGCGGCGGGCGGGGAGTATTTCTTCTCGACAGGCGCCGCCTTGGCCGGCGCGGCGGCCGGCTGCGAAGCGACGGGCTTGCCCTTGGCCGGCCTGGCGACTGCCGCCGGCTTCGTCGCCGGTTTGGCTACCGGCTTCGCAGCGGGCTTGGCTACCGGGGGCTTGGCTACCGGCTTGGCGACCTTCTTCGCCACCGGCTTCGGCGCGGGCTTGGCCGCCTTGTGCGCGACGACCGGCTTGGCCGCCGGCTTCTTCGCCGCGGATTTGGCCGCCTTCGCGCTTGCCGGCTTCTTCGCCACCGGCTTGGCGGCCTTCTTCGCAGCTGGCTTGCTCGCCGGCGCCGCTTTCTTGGCCGGCGCCTTCTTCACCACGGGCTTCTTCGCCACCGGCTTCTTCGCGGCGGGCTTGGCTGCCTTCTTCGCGACCGGCTTCCCCGCGGCGGCTTTCTTCACGGGAGCCTTCACGCTGGCCTTCGCGGTCCGCGCACCGGCGGCTTTCGCCTTGGCGGCGGCGTTACCCGGCCGTGCGGGCGCCTTCCCCTTGCCAGCCTTGGCGGTGGTCGAACTGCGCGTGGTTTTCGCCATATTCCTTCACCATTTTTGGCCGTGGCGGCCGGGTGTTATAGCCCATGTGTCCTACACCGGCAAGCCGGCTTCTGGGATACTGGCAACACTACCGGCGACCAGCTGTTCCGGCAACGTGAATGCCCTGACCCGATTCCTGCTGTTTCTGCTGCGCCTCTACAAACGCTGGCTCAGCCCCCTCTTGGGGCAGCGTTGTCGTTTCTACCCCAGTTGCTCCGATTATGCACGGGTCGCGGTCACGCGCTTCGGTCCATGGCGTGGCTGCCTGCTCACGGCCTGGCGCCTGCTGCGCTGCCAGCCGTTGTGCGAGGGCGGCGAGGATCCGGTGCCCGAACGCTTCCAGTTCCGCCGCTGCCGTGCACACGGAGACCGTCACGCGCACTGAGGCGCGTGGCGCATCGATCAGGGGCCGAAGCCGCCCGGCACGCCCTTGCTGGCGTAGGCCACTGCATCATGCGGATGCAGGCTTTCCTGGTGTTCCACGCGCACGTGGAAATCGGCCAGGCGTTCGTCGGCATCGAGCGCGATCTGGATGCGCCGGGCGGCGTCCTCGCAGAACATCAGGTTGCCGCCGTTGGCGAGCGCGAAGGCCTGCTCGTCCTCGCGCTTCACCGCGGTCTGCACCGGCGTGCCCAGCGCCTGTTCCACGCGGTCCAGGGTATCGATCAGGTCGAACGACACGCCCTCCTTCAGGCGGACCAGCAGCCGCGCCACGCTGCGCTGCGCGTGCGGGGTGGCGACGATGCCCTTCTCGCCGCCCAGCCAGGCCAGCACGGCGGCGTGGTCGACCGACTGGCCCGCGTCGAAATCCTTCGCGAACTGCTCCTGGATCAGCTGGCGCGACAGCGCGGCGGAGGCGGGACAGGTGGAGGAGTAGACCACCTCGGTGCCCAGTTCCAGCCGGAAGCCGTCCGGGCCCAGGCTGGCCTCGACCGACACCGGGTAGCTTCGCCAGCCGCTGTGACCGCTGCGCAGGGCATGGCGGCGCACCAGCGCATCGAAGCGGATGCTAAGGCGGGCATGGTCGGACAGGCCGGCGTGCGATTCGAGGAAGGCGCGCAACAGGTTTTCCAGCATCGCCGCGCCCAGCGGCTGGCCGCCGAGATGGTGGTCGACCAGCAGGTACAGCCGCGACATGTGGATGCCGCGTTTGTCCGGATGCACCAGGTTGACGAAGGCGCCGACCTGGGCATTGGCGCGTTGTACCTCGCCGTCGCCGGCATCGAAACGCACCGGCGCCTCGATGCCGTCCATGCCCACCCAGTCCAGTGCGCCGCGCAGATGCGGCTGCGCCTGGGCGGCGACGTCGGGCATCAGGCGGGTGGTGTTTTCGTGGCTGTGCATGGGTGTACTCGTGAAACGGCGCGGCGTGGCCGCCGTCGAAGCTGCCTATTTTGGGCCAGCCTGCCGCATTGCAACAGCCGACCGCGGGGAAACGCTGCGTTCCGCCGCGATCAGCTCGCTTCGCTGCCGCGCCAGCGGCGCGCCGCACGCCAGGCGGCGAAGGTCGTGCCGAAACCGCCCTGCCCGCCCTGCTGCAGCACGGCCAGAGGATCGTCCGCGCCGCGGGCGCGGCGCAGCAGGCGTTCGGCCTCGCGCGATTCCAGCGCACGGAACACGCTGAGCGGCCCGGGCAGGCGCGCCGATTCATGCCAGGCCGATTGCAGGTCGGTCAACTGCGCCTTGACCGCCTCGTCGCGCGCCGCGCTGCGCTGGCGCAGGGCGGTGCGGGCGAGTCCGTAGCGGGCCAGCCGCGCCATCGGCAACGGGAGGCGATCGCGCTCGGCGTCGTCCTCCAGCCGGCGCAAGGCGTACAACAGATGACCGAGCACGGCCGCGCGCGCGGCGCGCTCCGGCGCCGCCTCGTCGCCGTACCACCATGCGGTTTCCAGCGTGGCCAGTGCGCCGTGCAAGGAACCGGCAGCGGCGAGCTGGGCGGGAAAATCCGCCGCCGTGCCCTCCTCCAGTTGCGCCATCGCGGCCAGCACCGGCGCCAGCCAGCGCTCGGCCGGAATGGCGTGGGCGCGCTCATCGTCGAACAGCACCTGGCTCAGCGGGTGCCGACCGCCGCTGGCGGCGGCGCCGGACAGCTCCTCGGCCCACCAGTTGAGCTTGCCCAGCGCCACCTGCGGCTCGCGGATGCCGTAGGCGGCGGACAGCAGTTCCTGCTCCAGCGCGGCCAGCGCGATGTGGCCGGGATACTTCGCCGGATCGACGAAGGCCAGCGCCACGCGCTGGGCCGGCTGCACCGCCAGCCACTTGTCGACGTAGCTGTGCAGCACACCATGGATGACCGCCAGCTCGCTCACGCCGTCACCGGCAGTTTCAGCAGCTCAGCCAGCTGGCGCGGGTGCTCGATCACCGCGTCGGCGCCCCAGCTGGCCGGGTCGCCGCCATCGAGGTAACCCCAGCGCACCGCCACCGTGTACAGGCCGGCGGCGCGGCCGGCCTCGACGTCGCGCGCGTCGTCGCCCACGAATATGCAGCGTGCGGGCTCGACCCGCGCATGCTCGCAGGCGAGCAGCACCGGTGCGGGGTCGGGCTTCTTCACCGGCAAGGTGTCGCCGCAGACCACCGCGCTGGCGCGCAGATCCCAGTCCATGCGCTTGATCAGTTCCTCGGTGAGGAAGCCGGGCTTGTTGGTGACGATGCCCCAGCGCAGCCCGGCAGCTTCCAGCGCCGCCAGCAACGGCTCGATGCCGTCGAACGGACGCGTGTGCCGCGCCATGATGTCCGCGTAGATGTCCAGGTAACGCGGCATGCGCTGCTGCAGTGCCGCGTCGTCCTCGGCGAAGGCGCAGCGCAGGATCGCGCGGCCGCCGCGCGACACCACCTCGCGCACCATCGCATACGGCGGCACCGCGGCGCCGACTTCGTCGCAGTACATCTGCAGGGCCGCGTAGAGATCGACGGCGCTGTCGAGCAAGGTGCCGTCGAGATCGAACAGCACCGCCTGCACGTCGCTGGGCATCGGCTTCACGCGGGTTTCCTTGCGCAGAGGATGTAGTTGATCGCGGTGACGCGACTCAGCCAGGCCTTGCGGCTGAGCGGGTTGTAGCCGAGGCCGCTGACATCCTCCAGTTCCAGCCCCGCGTGGCGCAGCAGGCGCGCCAGCTCGGAAGGCTTGAGGAACTGGGCATAGTGATGGGTGCCGCGCGGCAGCAGGCGCATCAGGTATTCCGCACCGAGGATGGCAGCGCCGAACGCGGCCGGCGTGCGGTTGAGTGTGGACAGGAACAGCCGGCCGCCCGGTTTCAGCATGGCGGCGAGGTCGTGCACCAGCGCGGCAGGGTCGGGTACGTGCTCGATCAGCTCCATGCAGCACACCGCATCGAAGCTCGCCGGCTCGGCCGCGGCCAGCTCGGCCGAGGACTGCTTGCGGTAGTCCACCTTGAGGCCGGATTCGTGCAGGTGCAGGCGCGCGATCTCGATCACCTTGAGGCCCAGGTCGACGCCGGTGACCTGGGCACCTGCGCGCGCCAGCGCCTCGCTGAGCAGGCCTCCGCCGCAGCCCACGTCGGCCACCTTCGCCCCGCGCAGGTCGACTCGCGCCGCCACGTAGTCGGCGCGCACCGGATTGAGGTCGTGCAGCGGGCGCGACTCGCCGTCCGGATCCCACCAGCGCGCGGCCAGCTGGTCGAAGCGGGCGATCTCGGCGGGGCTGACGTTGGCGGCGGTCATGTTCGAATCCACGGTGAGCGCATGAGTCTATTGAAAACTGCGGCCAAGGATGGCCGCTTCCTGATCTTCGCGTTCATGAAAGAACGCAAAAATCCAACTGAAAGTGCGGCCATGGATGCCGGCTTCTTGAACTTCGCACTCACGGACGAGCGCACCCGTCAACGCTCCGCGATGCGCTCGCGCCAGGCGTGTGCGCGGGCAAGGACGCCGGCCACGTCCATGTCCACCAGCTCGCGCGCGGCCAACTTCCGACGACCGGCGACCCACACGTCGCTGACCTGGTGGCGGCCAGCGGCATAAGCCAGCTGCGAAGCCACGTGATACAGCGGCTGGGTTTCCAGATCCGACAGGCGCACCGCGGCGAGGTCGGCCTGCTTGCCCGCCTCGATGGAGCCGATCTTCGCATCCAGCCCCATCGCCTTCGCGCTGCCCAGCGTGGCCGCGCGCAAGGCGCTGGCGGCATCGAAGGCGGCGGCGTCGTTCGCCACCGCCTTGGCCAGCAGGGCCGCGGTGCGCAGCTCGCCGAACATGTCCAGGTCGTTGTTCGACGCGCAGCCGTCGGTGCCGATGGCGAGAGTCACACCCGCCTTGCGCAGCTTCTCCGCCGGGCAGAAACCGGAGGCGAGCTTGAGGTTGGATTCCGGGCAATGCACCACCGACACGCCGGCCTCGGCGCAGGCGGCGATCTCGCCGTCGGTGAGCTGGGTCATGTGCACGGCGATCAGGCGGTCATTGACCAGACCCAGCTTCTGCAGGCGCTGGAACGGGCGCAGACCGCTCTTGGCCTTTTCTTCCTCGACCTCGTGCGCGGTCTCGTGCAGGTGCAGGTGCACCGGGATGTCGAGCTGGTCGGCCAGCACGCGGATGCGCGCGAAACTCTCGTCGGAAACGGTGTACGGCGCGTGCGGCGCGAACGCGGTGGAGACCAGCGCGTCGCCGCGGAAGCTGTCATGCACTTCGCCGGCGCGCTCGAAGTATTCGTCCTGCGACTTCGCCCATGCGGTGGGGAACTCGATCACCGGCAGGCCCACCACGGCGCGGAAGCCCAGCTTGCGGTAGGTGGCGCCAATCGCGTCGGGGAAGAAGTAATTCTCGTTGGCGCAGGTGGTGCCGCCGCGCAGCATCTCGGCCACCGCCAGCTCCACGCCGTCGCGCACGAACTCGGGGCCGATCACCTTCGCCTCGGCCGGCCAGATGTGCTGCTGCAGCCAGACCATCAGCGGCAGGTCGTCGGCGAGCCCGCGCAGCAGGGTCATCGGATTGTGCGTGTGGGCGTTGACCAGGCCGGGGATCAGCGCATGCTCGGGCAGGCGTACGGTTTCGCGCGGGACATAAGCGGCGCGAGCTTGCGCGATGGGCAACAGGGCGATGATGCGGTCGCCGCTCACCGCCACCGCGTGATCTTCCAGCACCACGGCGTGCGGTTCGACCGGGACGACCCAGCGGGCTTCGATCAGGAGGTCGATGGATTGGGGCTGGGTGTCGCTCATGGCAATCGGTTCCGTGATTCGGATATGCAAAGGGCGGCTTACCTTGCGGCGCCGCCCTTCGATCGTCATCTTGCTCGTCATTCCGGCGTAGGCCGGAATCCAGTTTGGTACTCGTGCGAAGCACACAAATTCAAGAACGCTGCGCGTGAGTATTTCACTGGATGACGGATGGCTCCTGCCATCCGCCCTTCGGGCCGCCTTCGGCGTTCGCTTCGGCATCCTGCCTCCGCAGTCCGGCTTTCGCCGGGATGACGCATTGGCAAGCCGCGCGCAAGCGCGCGGGCCAATGCGTCACTTGCCGACGCGGCTGACGTATTCGCCGGTGCGGGTGTCGACCTTGATCGTCTCGTCCGAGCCCACGAACAGCGGTACGCGCACCACGGCGCCGGTTTCCAGCGTGGCCGGCTTGCCGCCGCCGCCGGAGGTGTCGCCGCGCACGCCGGGATCGGTCTCGGTGATCTTCAGCTCGACGAAGTTCGGCGCCTGCACCGCGATGATCTCGCCGTTGAACAGGGTGACCACGCACTCTTCCTCACCCTTCAGCCACTTCGCCGCGTCGCCCATGCCGGCCTTGCCTGCCTGGTGCTGCTCGAAGGTCTCCTGCTGCATGAAGTGCCAGAACTCACCGTCGGAGTACAGGTACTGCATGTCGGTATCGGTGACGTCGGCGACCTCGTAGGAGTCGCTGGACTTCATCGTCTGCTCGGAGGTGCGGCCGGTCTTCAGGTTGCGGATGAAGATGCGGGTGAACGCCTGGCCCTTGCCGGGCTTGATGAACTCGGCTTCGGTGATGATCCACGGATCGTTGTTGTGAAGGATCTTCATGCCCTTCTTGACGTCGTTGAGACCAGCGGTGGCCATGCAGTGAGCTCCAGGAGGTGAATGGTCAGGGCCCGAACGGCGCCCCTGCGCCGCGGCAGGCGGCTAGAATGGACGGTTCGAGGGTCCGGTACGGCCCGGACAAGGCCACACATGATAACCGCAAGCCCCGGCGCACGCATTACACCCGCCCCCGGTGCGCCTGCCGTCGACTGGCGGCAGTTGTGGCGCGAGGCGGTGACCGACGCCGGCGAACTGCTCGCCCTGCTGGGCCTGTCGCCGTTCGCCGCGCAGCTGCCGCCGGCGGACGCGGGCTTCGCCCTGCGTGTGCCGCGCGGCTTCGTGGCGCGGATGCGCCATGGCGATCCGCGCGACCCGCTGCTGCTGCAGGTGCTGCCGCAGCTGGTCGAGCTGGACCGGGTGCCCGGCTTCGTGACCGACGCGGTGGGCGACCTGGCGGCGCGCGAGGCGCAGGGCGTGCTGCACAAGTACCACGGCCGCGCCCTGCTGATCGCCAGCGGCAGCTGCGCGATCAACTGCCGCTACTGCTTCCGCCGGCATTTCCCCTACGGCGAGGAAATGGCCGCCGCCGGCCAGTGGCGGCAGGCACTGGAACACCTGCGCAACGACCCGTCGATCAGCGAGCTGATCCTCTCCGGCGGCGACCCGCTGGCGCTGTCCACCGCCAAGCTGGAAGAGCTGTCGCGTGGCCTGGCCGATCTCACGCACGTCACCCGCCTGCGCATCCATACCCGCCTTCCGGTGGTGCTGCCCGAGCGCATCGACGACCCCTTCACGACCTGGCTGGCCGCGCTGCCGCTGCAGAAGGTGGTGGTGCTGCACGCGAACCATGCGAACGAGTTCGATGCCGGCGTGGATGCCGCCTGCGCGCGCCTGCGCGCGGCCGGCGCCACCCTGCTCAACCAGTCGGTGCTGCTGCAGGGAATCAACGACGCTGCCGATACACTGATCGCGCTGTCCGAGCGGATGTTCGCCGCCGGCGTGCTGCCCTACTACCTGCACCAGCTCGATCGCGTGCAGGGCGCCGCGCACTTCGAGGTGGACGACGCCCGCGCGTTGGCATTGCTGGATGCGCTGCGCGCGCGCCTGCCCGGCTACCTGGTGCCGAAGCTGGTGCGCGAGGTGGGCGGCGACCCGTCCAAGCGTCCGTTGTAAACCGGTGACCGGTCACGCCCGTTTGGCCGTCCGCTGGCAGTTCCGCCGCCAATCCGTTACAACCAAGCCTGCACATCGTCTCGCCCGGAAGGCAAGCGACCTTCATTGCTTCCCGCAACACGGCAGCCCATGAAAAAAGATTTCGTCATCAGGATTCTCTTCATCGAGCACTCGGTCGAGGAGGCGGAGCAGATCATCAGCCTGCTGCGCAACACCGGCATCGCAGTGCGCCCGGCACGCGCCACCGCCGCGGACCAGGTACAGGCGGCGCTGACCGAGCTGGAACCGGACCTGGTGATGTTCGACCCCGCCAACGGTGCGATCGCCCTGCCCGAGGTGGTACGCATGCTCGACGCCCACGGCAGCGACTACTCCCTGCTCGGCCTGGTCGGTTCGCTGGACAACCGCGAAGTGGCCGAGCTGTTCGAGCAGGGCGTGCACGGCGTTGCCGCGCGCGGCACGCCGGGCCAGTTGCTGGCGGTGCTGCGGCGCGAATTCGAGGCCTTGCAGACGCGGCGCCAGTTGCGCCGGCTGGAAGCCACGCAGCGCGAGCTGGAGCGCCGCTGCGACGCCCTGCTCGACTCCTCCCGTGACGCCATCACCTACGTGCACGAGGGCGTGCACGTGCGCGCGAACCTGGCCTACCTGGAGACCTTCGGCCACGAAAGCTTCGACGATCTGCTCGGCATGCCGATCCTGGACATGATCGACGCCGCCGACGTGGACGAATTCAAGAACCTGCTGCGCGGCCACACCCGCCAGGAGAAGCTGCCGAACCAAGTCAGCCTGCGCGCCCGCCGTGCCGACGGCAGCCCGTTCGACGCCACCGTGGAATTCGCCCCGGCCACGTTCGAGGGCGAGCCCTGCCTGCAGATCGTGTTCCGCCGCCAGTTGGTCGACCCGGCGGCGCTGGAGCAGCTGCAGCGCGACTCGGTCACCGGCCTGTACAACCGCACGCACATGCTGGAGTGCATCGACCATGCGGTGATCGACGCCGCCAAGGGCAAGAAGGGCCAGTCGCTGCTGCTGATCGAGCCGGACAACTGGACCGTGCTGGTGAACAGCATCGGCCTGGCCAAGGCCGACGAGTTGTTGGCCGGCTTCTCCGACCGCGTCCGCATGCTGCTGGGCGCCGACGACGTCGCCGGCATGCTGGCCGAACACACGCTGGGCGTGATCCTCGCCCCCCGCGCGGACGAGGCGATCCGCGAATGGATCGCCAAGCTGCAGCACGCCATCGGCAACGAGATCTTCGACGCCGGCGCGCGTTCGATCACCGTCACCGCCAGCGCCGGCGGCAGCCTGCTCGGCGAGAAGAACGCCAATACCGAGCTGCTGCTCAACCAGGCCAGCCAGGCGCTGCGCACGGCGCAGAGCCTGGGCAGCAGCCAGGTCGAGCTGCACGACCCCGCCGCGCGCGAGAAGGCCGACGAGGAGCGCGAGCGCTACTGGCTGGACCTGCTGCGCAAGGCGCTGGAGGGCGAGGGCCTGATGCTCTACCACCAGCAGACGATCAGCCTGCAGGACGCCGAGGGTGACTACTCGGAGATCCTGCTGCGCATGAACGGCCCGCAGGGCGAGGTGCTGCCGGGCTTCTTCATGCCGATCGCCGAGAAGCACGGCCTCACCGGCGCGGTCGACCGCTGGGTGCTCGACCAGACCATCAAGGCGCTGCAGCAGCGCGAGAGCCTGGGCCAGCCGACCACGTTCTTCGTCAAGCTCACCGCCGCCTCGCTGAAGGACGCCACCTTGCTGAAGTGGCTGGGCGAACGCCTCGGCCAGGCAGGGCTCAAGCGCGGCCGGCTGGTGCTGGAGATGACCGAGAGCAAGGTGATGACCTTGCTGCGCCCCGCGCAGGAATTCGTCACGGCATGGAAGAAGCTGGGCGGCCGCTTCGCGCTGGAACAGTTCGGCTCGGGCCTCAACTCGTTCCAGTTGCTCAACCACATCGACGCGGACTACCTCAAGATCGACCGCAGCTACATGGCCGACCTGCCGCAGCATCCCGAAAACCAGAAGAAGGTGGCCGAGCTCTGCCAGCAGGCGCACGCGCTGAAGAAGCAGACCATCGCGGAATGGGTCGAGGACGCCACCAGCACCTCGCTGCTGTTCGCCGCGGGCGTGGACTTCGTGCAGGGCAACTTCCTGCAGGTGCCGCAGCGGCTGGATTGAGCGCGGCGCCACTGTGCGCTCGCCGCACGAGGTCGTGGCTTCGACGCAACAAGAAACAAGAAACCCGCGGATCGCTCCGCGGGTTTCTTGTTTGTGCAGCGGATGGCGCTCGCGCTTACTCGGCGCTGGCAGCAGCCTTGTTCGCGGCCTTGATCGCGGCGGCGGCAGCGATGTCTTCCTTGATGCGGGCAGCCTTGCCTTCCAGGCCACGCAGGTAGTACAGCTTGGCGCCGCGCACCTTGCCCTTGCGCTTCACCTCGACCGAATCGATCGCCGGGCTGTGCGCCTGGAACACGCGCTCCACGCCAGTGCCGTGCGAAATCTTGCGCACGGTGAAGGCCGAATGCAGGCCGCGGTTGCGCTTGGCGATGACGATGCCTTCGAAGGCCTGCACGCGCTCGCGATTGCCTTCCTTCACCTTGACGTTGACCACCACGGTGTCGCCGGCGCCGAACTCCGGCAAGGGGCGGGTGATCTGCTCGGCTTCGAACTGCTGGATGATCTTGTTCATGGCGACCTCAGTGGTTTGCGACGTTCCGTGCCGCGGTAGTTCTGTAAGCGGCGTTCCCTGGCCGCGATGGTTAGTTTTTGCGATCGTCCCTGATCGCAAGAATCAAACAGCGGTCATCCATGACCGCACTCTTCAATGTCGACCCGACGCGAAATGTTCGCGACGGAATTCTTCCAGCAACGCGCGGGATTCCGCATCCAGCGCGCGTTGCGCCAACAGCTCCGGACGCCTGAGCCAAGTCCGTCCCAGCGCCTGCTTCAGGCGCCAGCGGCGGATCGCCGCGTGGTCGCCGGAGAGCAGCACCGCCGGCACCTCGCCGTAGGCGTCGCTCACCGGCTTCGCGTAGTGCGGGCAGTCCAGCAGGCCGTTCGAGAACGAATCCTGCTCGGCGGACTGCGCGTCGTTCAACGCACCGTCCTGCAACCTGCCCACCGCGTCGATCACCACGGCGGCTCCCAGCTCGCCGCCGGACAGCACATAGTCGCCGATGGAAAGCTCCTCGTCGACCTCGTGCGCCAGCAGGCGTTCGTCCACACCCTCGTAACGCCCGCAGAGCAAGGCGATGCGCGGCAGCTTCGCCAGCGCCTCCACCTTGCCCTGCGTGAGCCGCGCTCCCTGCGGACTCAGGTAAATCACGTGCACCGGTTCCGGCGCCGCCTCGCGCATGGCCTTGAGGGCCGCCCGCAAGGGCTCGATCAGCATCACCATCCCGGGCCCGCCGCCGCAGGTGCGGCCGTCCACGGTGCGGTAGTTGTCGGTGGCGTAGTCGCGCGGGTTCCAGGTTTCCACCTGCAGCAGCTCGCGCTGCTGCGCGCGTCCCACCACACCGACGGCGGCACACTGGCGCATGAAGTCGGGAAACAGCGTGACGACGTCGATGCGCATGGACCTCAAACTCCAGCTTTCAGAATTCGGGGTCCCAGTCCACCACCATGCGCCCGCCGGACAGGTCCACCGAACGCACGTAACTGCCCTGGATGAAGGGGATCAGCCGCTCGCGCGTACCGTCCCGCACCACCACCACGTCGTTGGCGCCGGTGGCGAACAGGTGGCTGACCCGCCCGAGCACCGCGCCTTCGGTGGTGACGACCTCCAAGCCCTCGAGGTCGACCCAGTAATACTCGTCCTTGCCAGGAGGCGGCAACTGCTCGCGGGCGACGTAGATGTCGCTGCCGACGAGGGCGGCTGCCGTATCGCGGTCGTCCACGCCGGGCAGTTGGGCCACCAAGCCCTTGCCTTGCGGGCGCCCCTTCGCTCCCGTGACCTCCGTGACCGCATCCGGCGCCGTTGCCAGCAGCCAGGGGTGGTAATCGAAGATCTTCGTGCGGGGCTCGGTCCAGGATTCGAGCTTGATCCAGCCCTGCACGCCATGCAGCCCGACGATGCGCCCGACCGGGACGCGCCGACCGGCTGTCGTCACGTTCAGGCCGCCTGCTGCTTGCCGGCTTCCTTCACGAGCGCGGCGACCTTGTCGCTCAGCTGGGCGCCCTTGCCCACCCACTCCTGCACGCGCGCGACGTTCAGCTCGAGGCGCTTGTCCTTGCCCGCAGCGACCGGGTTGTAATAGCCCACGTTCTCGATGTTGCGACCATCGCGCTTGTTGCGCTGATCGGTGACCACGACGTGGTAGAACGGGCGGCCCTTGGCGCCACCGCGCGAAAGACGAATCTTGACCATGATGAAAGCTCCAGAGATGCCGGAATCGCCGGCCACACGCACGTGTGGCGTGCGCGGTAAACGCGGCATTTTAGGGAATTGTGGTTAAAAAAGGAAGAGGTGGCGCCGGTCCACCTGAAAAGACGAAGCCTTGCCTGACTGCCCGGGAAGGGCTTTCCTGCCCTTCCCGGGCTCGCCAAGGCCGGCTCGCCGGCCTTGGCTCCGTTTCCATCGCCGCGGCGATGGAAACGAGCGGGCCATCCATGGCCCGCGCTGGTACTCGCGTCAGCGCGGCGGAAGTCCGCCCATGCCACCCATCCCGCCCATGCCCTTCAGCGCGCCGCTCATCTGGCGCAGCAGGCCCTTGCCGCCACCGCGGGAGAGCTTGGACATCATCTTTTCCATCTGCATGTACTGCTTCAGCAGGCGGTTGACGTCGGCGGGCTGGGTACCCGAGCCCCTCGCCACGCGGGCGCGGCGCGAGCCGTTCAGGGTGTCGGGGTGGCGGCGCTCCTTGGGCGTCATCGAGCCGATGATCGCCACCATGCGCTTGATCTCGCCGTCATTGACCTTGGACTTCACGCTGTCGGGCAGGCCGGAGACGCCGGGCAGCTTGTCCATCAGGCCGGCCAGGCCACCCATGTTGTTCATCTGTTCGAGCTGGTCGCGCATGTCGCTGAGGTCGAAGCGCTTGCCCTTCATCACTTTCTGGGCCAGCTTCTGCGCCTTCTCGTGGTCGACCTTGCGCTCGACTTCCTCGACCAGCGAGAGCACGTCGCCCATGCCGAGGATGCGTTGCGCCAGACGGTCCGGATGGAACGGCTCCAGCGCGTCGGTCTTCTCGCCGGCGCCGAGGAACTTGATCGGCCGGCCAGTGATGTAGCGCACCGACAGCGCCGCGCCGCCGCGGGCGTCGCCGTCGGTCTTGGTGAGCACCACGCCGGTGAGCGGCAGCGCGTCGGCAAAGGCCTTGGCGGTGACGGCGGCGTCCTGGCCGGTCATCGAGTCGACCACGAACAGCGTCTCGACCGGCGTGATCGCGGCGTGCAGCGCCTTGATCTCGGCCATCATCGCCTCGTCCACGTGCAGGCGGCCGGCGGTGTCGACCAGCAGTACGTCGACCACTTCGCGGCGGGCCGCGGCGATCGCGTCCTTCGCGATCTGCACCGGATCCTGCCCGGCCTCGGACGGGAAGAACTTCACGCCTACCTGTTCGGCCAGCGTGCGCAACTGCTCGATGGCGGCCGGACGGTAGACGTCGCAGCTCACCACCATCACTTTTTTCTTCTTGCGCTCGGTGAGCAGGCGCGCCAGCTTGGCCACCGTGGTGGTCTTGCCCGCGCCCTGCAGGCCGGCCATCAGCACCACCGCCGGCGGCGTGGCGGCGAGGTTCAGTTCGCTGTTGGCGGTGCCCATCACCGCGGTCAGCTCGTCGCTGACCACCTTCACCAGCGCCTGGCCGGGCGACAGGCTCTTCATCACGTCCTGGCCCACCGCGCGCACCTTGACGCGCTGGATCAGCGCCTGCACCACCGGCAACGCCACGTCGGCTTCCAGCAATGCAATGCGCACCTCGCGCAAGGCCTCCCGGATGTTTTCCTCGGTCAGCCGGCCGCGGCCGCGCAGGCGGTTGACGGTGGTGGACAGGCGTTGGCTGAGCGATTCGAACATGGGGGCGGCATCGGTATGAGCGAACGGGTGATTATAACCGAGCCCGCTCAGCGCGCCGGCCGCGTCTTCACCCAGGCCGCAATGTCGGCGATCACCTTCGCATCCACGTGGGCCGGCGTCTGGTAATCGGCTACCGTCTCCGTCTTGCCCGCCGGCATGAACAGGTGGCTGAGGCCGGGATACAGGTGGAAGTCCGTCTGCGGCCGCCCCGCCAGCGCCTGCTGCCAGCGTGCGAAATCCAGCGTGGGCGACACCTGGAAATCGCCACCGCCCTGCAGGATCAGCATCGGCATCGACGACTTTTTCGCCACCTCCACTTGATGGACCTCGTGCAGGCTCAGCCAGTAGCGTTGCGGCATGCCGCCGAACGAGCCCACCGGGGGATGCCGCGGATCGGCCGCGGCCAGCAGTTTCCGCTCGGCCACGATGGCCTGCTCGCCGGCCGCGATCTGTGCCGCCGTCTCGTGGCTGCGCTGCCCCTGCTCGCGCACCTGTTGGGCGGAAATTTCCAGCAAGGGCCGCGCTGGCGCCGCCAGCAGGATCAGCCCCGCCAGCTGCGGATCGCGCTGACCGATGCGCGGCGCCATCATCGCGCCCAGGCTGTGGCCCAGCACGAACACGCGGCGCGGATCGATGCCCGGCTGCTGCGCCAACAGGCGTGCGGCGGCGAGCGCATCATCGGTCACCTCATCGTCCACGGTGAAAGCCTGCGCGTCGATCTGCGCGGCGTGAGCATACGTGCGCTTGTCATAGCGCAACGTCGCCACGCCCGCCTTGGCCAGCCCAGCGGCCAGATCGCGGAACGGTTTGTTCGGACCGATCGTCTCGTCCTGGTCGTGCGGACCGGAGCCGGCCACCAGCAACACCGCCGGGAACGGCCCCTCGCCTTCGGGCAAGGTCAACGTGCCGGGCAACGGCCCCAGCGGCGAAGGCACCGGCATGGCCCGCGATACCGCATCGGGTATCGCCGGCTCCGGCGCGACGGCGACCGGTTGCACGGACGCAGCGGGCACCACCCGGAAACCGTCGATGCGGGCCTGCGCGTCGCAGTGGATGATCGCCGCCAACGGCGCATCGGAAAACGTCAGCATCGCGACCAGCACGTCCTGCCCGCCCAATGATCGTGGCGCCAAGGCGCCCAGCGACTTGAAGCTGCCCGCCTGCGACTGCAGTTGCCCCCAGACCTGGCGCAGCATCTCCGGCGTGAGCTTGCCAGCCATCACGGGGGCAAAATCCTTGCCGACCTGGTCGAAGCGCCCTTGCGTCCAGGCCTCCAGCGCGGCCTGTCCGTGTGCCTGGCAGGTCGCCGCAGGCTGCGCCACGACCGGCACCGTCAACACCATGCCGAGCATGGCTATCGTCAAACCCGTTGCTCGCTTGAACATGCGCGTATCTCCTCGCTGGTCAGCGGCTGCCTTCCAGCTGCAAGTGGATGTAGTACGAGTACCCCGCCGCGATCAGCCACACCACCGCCAGCACGATCAGCAGCAGCCACGGCGCGGGATCGACCATGGCGATGAGCACCACCGCCAGGCCGCCCAGCATGAACAGCCGGCCGCCGAAACGGTGCGTGCGTTCCCATACCGCGTCGCTGGCCAGCGTCCACGGCGTGCGGATGCCGATGAAGAAGTTGCGGCGCAGCTTGCCCATGTAGTTGCCGAGCAACAGGTACAACACGCCGGCCGCCAGCATGACGATGCTCGGCATCGACACGGCATAGCCAGCCCCGGGCAGCAAGATGCCGAGGCCGGCGACCAGCATGAAGCCCTGCATGACCAGCATCAGCACGCCCCACACGCCCTCGAACCGCCTGATCGCGAACTGGCGCGGCGAAACCGCCGGCAGCACCACGGACAGCACCGCCACGATGAGCACGCCCAACGCCGGGAATGCGGCCGCCCAGAAGCGCGGCGTGACACCGTTGACGTGGTTGTGCAGGTCCCAGTGCGTGGGTACCTCGGCCGGCAGTCGCGGGTACAACCACACGCCTGCGATCACCGCCAGCACGACAAAGACCGCGGACACCAGCAGATTGCGATGCCATTTCATCGTTTGCCTCCCTGACTCCCTTTCGACGGAAACAGATCCAGCACCATGCGGGTGAGATCCTCCATCACGGTGCTGTTGAGCGAGTAGACGATGAACTGCCCCTGCCGCTCGGTGCGTACCAGGTCGGCATGCTTGAGCACGGCGAAGTGGTGCGACAGCGAGGCCGGCGTGATGTCGAACGCCTCGCCGATCTCGCCGGCGGTCAAGGCGCCGCCCTGCAGGCGCTTCAGGATCGCGCGCCGGGTGGGATCGGCCAGCGCCTTGAACACTTCCTGCTGCTTCATCGGCCTCGCCGCACACGGTACATGCATAGATATTTAGACAAATCTCTAAATATAACCAGTGACGGAAGTCATGCCCTGCGTTCACGCAAACCGCAGCCCTGTGCCAAACTCGTCCGCCATGTCGCTCGCCCTGCCTTCCATCCTCGCCATCGTGTGCTACCTCGGCGGTGCCAGCCTGCTGGCGGCGCCGCTGACCGGCTGCCCGCGCTCGCCGCAGCGGCTGGGGCTGCTCGCCGCCACGCTGGGCGTGCTGCTGCACATCGCGGTGCTCATGGGGGCGCATGGCGGCCGGCTGGACCTGCACTTCTTCGCCGCGCTGTCGCTGGTGGCCTGCGTGGTGGCGGCGCTGACTCTGCTGGTGAACCTGGCGCGGCCGGTGGCCGGGCTGGGCGTGATCGTGTTCCCGCTGGCAGCGCTGCTGCTGGGACTGGACATCTTCCTCGCGCCGCCCACCACGCCGAATCCGCTGGACTGGCAGATCAGCCTGCACGTGGCGATCGCCCTGCTCGGCTACAGCCTGCTGTCGATCGCCGCGGTGCTGGCGGTGCTGCTGGCGGTGCAGGAGCGCGCGCTGCGCGCGCACCGGCCGGCGCGTGTGATGAAAGCGTTGCCGCCACTGGTGCAGACCGAGGCGCTGCTGTTCCGCCTGATCGGCGCCGGCTTCGCCCTGCTCACGCTGACCCTGCTGAGCGGCCTCTTGTTCATCCAGAACATCCGCGCCCAGCACCTGATCCACACCACGGTGCTCAGCGTGATCGCCTGGCTGATCTTCGGCACCCTGTTATGGGGCCGCTGGAAGCACGGCTGGCGCGGACGCAGCGCGGTGAACCTGTGCCTGACCGGCATGGCCGTGTTGCTGTTGGCGTTCTTCGGCAGCAAGGCAGTGCTGGAGCTGATCCTGCACAGAAGCGTGTAGGAGCGGCTTCAGCCGCGACCGAGGCGAGGGCGAAGGAATCGCGGCTGAAGCCGCTCCTACGGCCGCTCCTACGACCGCTCCTGCGGCTCGCCGCGCAAACGCACGTCGCCGGGCGCGAGGTCGGCACGCTGTTCGGCGCGCTCCGCACGCTGCGCCTCGAAGAAGCGTTGCACCTGCTGGCATACCGCCATGGTGTTGTCCCGGGCCAGGGCGGAGACGAGGAACCAAGGCGCCTGCCAGTCGAGGCGCCGCACGATGTCCTCGGCCACCTGCTGGCGCTCGTCCTCGGGCAGCGCGTCGGACTTGTTCAGCACCAGCCAGCGCGGCCGCTCCAGCAGTTCGGGATTGAACTTCGCCAGCTCGTGCTCGATCGTCCGTACCTGCTCCACCGGGTCGGTGTCGTCGATCGGCGCGATGTCCACGAGGTGCAGCAGCAGGCTGGTGCGCGAGACGTGGCGCAGGAACTGGATGCCCAGCCCGGCGCCGTCGGCGGCGCCCTCGATCAGGCCGGGGATGTCGGCGATCACGAAGCTCTGGTCGGTGCCCAGGCTGACCACACCCAGGTTCGGGTGCAGCGTGGTGAACGGGTAATCCGCCACCCGCGGCGTGGCCGCCGATACCGCACGGATGAAGGTGGACTTGCCCGCGTTTGGGAAGCCGAGCAGGCCCACGTCGGCGAGCAGGCGCAGTTCCAGCTTCAGCTCGCGCGACTCACCCGGCGTGCCTTGGGTGAACTGGCGCGGCGCGCGGTTCACCGAAGTCTTGAAGTGGATATTGCCGAGGCCGCCCTTGCCGCCCTGCGCCACCAGCAGGCGTTGGCCGTGCGCGGTGAGGTCGCCGATCGTCTCGTCGGTGTCGACGTTGGTGACCATCGTGCCCACCGGCACGCGGATCGCGGTGTCCTCGCCGCCCTTGCCGTACATGTCGCTGCCCATGCCGTTCTGGCCGCGCTGCGCCTTGTAGCTGCGCTGGTGGCGAAAATCGACCAGGGTGTTCAAGCCCTCGTCGGCGATCAGCCAGACCGAACCGCCACTGCCGCCGTCGCCACCGTCCGGCCCGCCGAACGGGATGAATTTCTCGCGGCGGAAACTCGCGCAGCCGTTGCCGCCGTCGCCGGCCTGGACCTTGATGATTGCTTCGTCGACGAATTTCATGGGTGTGGGGCCGGGAATCGGAAACAGGAAATGGAAAACGGGCAAAACGGGCGCGGCGGCCAGTCTAGTGGCACGCGCCAACGCACGGCAGGGAGTCGCCGGGAACGGCTCTTGCGATCCCCCGCCCCTTGCGCCCGGTTCCCTCCAGAAAACAAAAGCCCCGCCGAAGCGGGGCCTCTGCAGCAGCTTCGGAAGGGGTCAGCCCTTCACGACGTTGACGAAGCGGCGGTTGTTCTCGCCGCGAACCTTGAACTCCACCTTGCCGTCCATCAGGGCGAACAGGGTGTGGTCGCGGCCGAGGCCCACGCCGCTGCCGGCATGGAACTGGGTGCCGCGCTGACGCACGATGATGTTGCCGGCCTCGACGGCCTGGCCGCCGTACACCTTCACGCCCAGGTACTTCGGGTTGGAGTCGCGACCGTTGCGGGACGAACCTACGCCTTTTTTGTGTGCCATGACTTGTTCTCTCCGGCTCTAATCAGGCGTTGATGCCCGTGATCTCGACTTCGGTGAAGTGCTGCCGATGACCCTGCTGCTTCTTGTGGTGCTTGCGGCGGCGGAACTTGATGATGCGGATCTTGTCGGCGCGGCCGTGCTTGCGCACGGTGGCGGACACGGTGGCGCCGGCCACGGTCGGCGCACCGACGGTGATCGACTCGCCTTCGCCGACCAGCAACACCTGGTCGAACTTCACGGCGGCGCCTTCTTCGGCGTCCAGCAGCTCCACGCGCAGGACATCGCCCTGCTGCACGCGATACTGCTTGCCACCGGTCTTGATGACTGCGTAACTCATGGGATTATCCCTTCTGTCGTTATTCTCTTGGGTTCCGTCACGGCCTTTCGGGCCGGACGAACCGGGGATTGTAGCCAGCCGGAAGGCTTCTGGTCAAATCGTGACCAACCGAAAAACGCCAGGCCCGGCGACCCGACTTCGTCGGGCAATAAGTAACCTGCCCGGTTTGGTATAGTTCACTTTTCCCCTCCGACCCCACGCATGGACACCATCCGCATCCGCGGTGCACGCACGCACAACCTCAAGAACATCGATCTCGACCTGCCGCGCGACCGGCTGATCGTGATCACCGGCCTGTCCGGCTCGGGCAAATCCTCGCTGGCGTTCGACACCATCTATGCGGAAGGCCAGCGCCGCTACGTGGAGTCGCTGTCGGCCTACGCCCGGCAGTTCCTGTCGATGATGGAGAAGCCCGACGTCGACCACATCGAGGGCCTGTCGCCGGCGATCTCCATCGAGCAGAAATCCACCTCGCACAACCCGCGCTCCACCGTGGGCACAATCACCGAGGTCTACGACTACCTGCGCCTGCTGTACGCCCGCGTGGGCACGCCGCGCTGCCCCGATCACGGCATTCCGCTGGAGGCGCAGACGGTGAGCCAGATGGTGGACGCCACCCTCGCGCTCGACCCCGAGAAGCGCTGGATGCTGCTCGCCCCGGTGATCCGCGAGCGCAAGGGCGAACACGTACAGGTGTTCGAGCAGTTGCGTGCGCAAGGCTTCGTGCGCGCCCGCGTCGACGGCGCGGTGTACGACCTGGATGCCGTGCCGCCGCTGGGCCTGCGCATCAAGCACACCATCGAGGCGGTGATCGACCGCTTCCGCCCGCGCGACGACATCAAGCAGCGCCTCGCCGAATCCTTCGAGACCGCGCTGCGGCTGGGCGACGGGCTGGTGATCCTGGCCGACATGGACGATGCCTCCGCGAAGGAGCAGCTGTACTCCTCGCGCTACTCCTGCCCGGTCTGCGACTACTCGCTGCCGGAACTGGAACCGCGGCTGTTCTCGTTCAACTCGCCGGTGGGCGCCTGCCCGACTTGCGACGGCCTGGGCGTGACCCAGGTGTTCGATCCCGCGCGCGTGGTGGGTCACCCGGAACTGCCGCTGTCCGCCGGCGCGATCCGCGGCTGGGACCGGCGCAACCCGCACTATTTCCAGATGCTGCAGTCGCTGGCCACGCACTACGGCTTCGACGTGGACACCGCCTGGGTCGACCTGCCCAACGCCACCCAGCAGGCCATCCTGTACGGCAGCGGCAAGCAGAAGATCGCCTTCCGCTACCTCACCGAGCGCGGCGGCCGGGTCACCCGCGAGCACACGTTCGAAGGCATCCTGCCGAACCTGGAACGGCGCTACAAGGAAACCGAATCCAACGCAGTACGCGAGGAACTGGCGAAGTACATCAGCGACCACCCCTGCCCGGAGTGCGAGGGCCAGCGCCTGAACCGCTCAGCCCGCAACGTGTTCGTGGCCGACCACGCGCTGCCTGCGCTCACCAACCGCTCCATCGACGACGCGCTGGCGTTCTTCGCGGACCTGACGCTCGCCGGCTGGCGCGGCGAGATCGCAGCGAAGATCGTGAAGGAGATCCGCGAGCGGCTCACCTTCCTCAACGACGTGGGCCTCAACTACCTCACACTGGATCGCCAGGCCGACTCGCTCTCCGGCGGCGAGGCGCAGCGCATCCGTCTCGCCTCGCAGATCGGCGCCGGCCTGGTCGGCGTGATGTACGTACTGGACGAGCCGTCCATCGGTCTGCACCAGCGCGACAACGAGCGCCTGCTCGGCACGCTCACCCGGCTGCGCGACCTCGGCAACACGGTGATCGTGGTGGAACACGACGAGGACGCCATCCGCATGGCCGACCACGTGCTCGACATCGGCCCCGGCGCCGGCGTGCATGGCGGCGAAGTGGTGGCGCAGGGCACGGTGAAGGACATCCTTGCCTCCAGGCGCTCCGTCACCGGCCAGTTCCTCTCCGGCGCGCGCGCCATCGAGGTGCCGAAGCAGCGTCGCCAGCCCAACGACGACGCGTACTGGCTGCGCCTGCACGGCGCCAGCGGCAACAATCTCAAGAACGTGGATCTGGCGATTCCCGCCGGCCTGTTCACCTGCGTCACCGGCGTGTCCGGCTCGGGCAAGTCGACGCTCATCAACGACACCTTGTTCCGCCTCGCCGCCGCCGAACTCAACGGGGCCGGCACGCAGCCTGCACCGTTCAAGTCGGTGGAAGGCTTGCAGCTGTTCGACAAGGTGGTGGACATCGACCAGTCGCCGATCGGCCGCACGCCGCGCTCCAACCCCGCCACCTACACCGGCCTGTTCACCCCGCTGCGCGAACTGTTCGCCCAGGTGCCCGAGGCGCGCGCGCGCGGCTACGAGCCGGGCCGCTTCAGCTTCAACGTGCGCGGTGGCCGCTGCGAGGCCTGCGAGGGCGACGGCATGATCAAGGTGGAGATGCACTTCCTGCCCGACGTCTACGTGCCCTGCGACGTCTGCCACGGCAAGCGCTACAACCGCGAGACGCTGGAAATTCATTACAAGGGCCACACCATCGCCGACGTGCTCGGCATGACGGTGGAAGACGCTCTGAAGCTGTTCGAGAACGTGCCGGTGATCGCGCGCAAGCTCGATACCTTGCGCGCGGTGGGCCTGGACTACATCAAGCTCGGCCAGAGCGCGACCACGCTGTCCGGCGGCGAGGCGCAGCGCGTGAAGCTGTCCAAGGAACTCAGCAAGCGCGACACCGGCAACACGCTGTACATCCTCGACGAACCCACCACCGGCCTGCACTTCCACGACATCGAGCAGCTGCTCGACGTGCTGCACCAGCTGGTCGACCAGGGAAACACCGTGGTGGTGATCGAGCACAACCTCGACGTCATCAAGACCGCCGACTGGCTCGTCGACCTCGGCCCCGAAGGCGGCGCCGGTGGCGGCCGAATCCTGGTCGCCGGCACGCCGGAAGCCGTGGCCGCCACCCCCGGCTCGCACACCGGCCACTTCCTCGCGCCGCACCTCAAGCCCGCCAGGCCCGCCGCGGCGAAGCGGACGAAGAACACCCTCAAGCACATCGCCTCGGCCGACAAGCACAAGCCGATGCGTGGAAAGAAGAAATCCTCATGAGCAAGACCGCCAGCGAATCGCCCAAGCCTGCCCGCCGCGGCAAGAAAGCCGACCCCGCCGCCGCGCCGGCAGTCGCCGATGCAGCGCCGGCCGCACCGAAACCTCTGTTCACGGCGGATATCGCCGCACGCTGGCGCGATCTCGACGCCTTCAACCACGTCAACAACTCGAACTACCTCACCTATCTGGAGGAGGCGCGCCTGCAGTGGCTGAGCCACGTGCCCGGACCGTGGTTCGACGAACACAGCATGCCGGTGATGGCCGCCGTCCAGCTCAACTACCGCCGCCCGATCGAGTGGCCGGCGCAGCTGCACGTGCAGCTCTATTGCGAGCGCATCGGCAACAGCTCGATGACCATAGCCCACCGCTTGGTGGATGTGGCCGACGCCGACACCCTCTACTGCGACGGCCACGTGGTGATGGTGTGGATGGATCCGGCCACCGGCAAACCGGTGGCGCTGCCGCAGGCGATTCGCGACGCGGTCGGCCCCGGCTAGGCCCGCCGCCATGCGCGCACGCCCTGCCCTCGTCCGCACCGCGTTCGCGGTTGGTCGCGAGGCGGGCGTTCCCGTCGAAACGATCGCGGGCAAACGCCATGCCTGGTGTTTCCGCCCGCACTTTCACGCCGGCGACGAGATCGTGCATGTGCTCGCCGGTCGCGCGCGCCTGCGTCTGCCCCACGGCTGTCGCGACGTGGCCGCCGGCGACACGCTGGTCGTGCCGGCCGGCGTGGTCCATCGTTTCGAGCCGCTGGATCGGCAGGGCTGGGCCTTCGTCTCGCGCTTCGTGCCCGCGTCCCGCGCGGCTGCCCGCGAAACCACCATGCTGGCTGCACGAGCCGCCACGCTGCTGGCGCAGCGCCCGTCGTTGCGCACCGATGTCGCCGCGCTCGCGCGAGACTGCGCGGTGTCCGAGGGTCACCTGTCTCGCGCCTTCCACCGCGAGACCGGCAGCAGCCTGCACAACTTCCACATGCTGCTCGCCCTGCAGCAGGCCAAGACACTGCTGCGCCGCCAGGTTCCCGTGGTGGAAGCTGCGCTCTCTTCAGGCTTCCATGACCAGGCGCATCTCAATCGCGAATTCGTCCGCACCTATGGGATGACGCCAGCGGTCTTCCGCGGTGGCTGGACAGCAGCGGCGTAACCTTCAACCCAGTTCCAGCGCCATGTACAGCGTGCCCGGCAACGGGTTGTCGTAGTAAGGCGGCATCGGCTGGAAACCCAGCTCCACATACAGCCGCCGCGCAGCATGCATGCTGGCCAGCGTGTCCAGCACCACGCGCGCATGGCCCGCCTCACGGGCACGCGCGAGGATCGCTTCCGCCAGCCGGCGCCCCAGCGCCTGACCACGCGCAGCGGGACGCAGGTACAGGCGTTTCATCTCGGCCGTGCCCGGCAGCGCCGTGGGCCGCAATGCCACGCAACCCAACACCATGCCTGCAGCGTCGCGGGCGATCAGGATGTCGCCCAGCGGCGGTGCGTACTTGCCGGGCAGTTGCGCCAGTTCCGCCGCGAAGCCCTGGAAGGAGAGATCGATGCCGAGGCTGTCCGCGTATTCCGCGAACAGCTCGCGCACCACCGCGCCGTCCGCGGGAAAGCGGGCCGGCGCGATGCTGATGCCTGATGCTGTCGACATGCCCGCTCGCCTCCGTCAGCCGGTTTCGCACCAGTCTGCCGGAGGCGATCGCCGCGCGCTTGGATCCATCTGATCCATCGCGCGGCGCGCGGCGGCTACTTCACCAGGATCTCGTCCGCGAACAGCCAGGTGTTGGCGGCGCCGTCGGGGAAACCGGCGGGCAGCGTGGCGTAGCGGGTCGCAGTGACGCGGACATAGCGCGCGCTCAACGGCTTGCTCGCCTTGAACACGAGGTGGAACTCCGTCGGCCGCGCGCTCATCACGTCGGCTTTCGGCTGCCCGGTCTGCAGCGTGGTCCAGTGCTGCCCATCGTCGGAGACCTGGAAGTTCACCTGTTGCGGCGGCAGGATGCGCGAGCCGGTGTCCTGCAGGAAATCCACGGCGATCGAGTGGATGGCCGTGGACTTCTGCAGGTCGATGCTGGCGTCGATGTCGTGGTCGTTCCAGCCCGACCACTGTCCGTCGTGGAAGTCGCCGCTGCCCAGCACGCCGTCCGTCAGCGCGCTGGCGGGCGCGTATTTCGGCGAAGGCGGCTGGGCGAGGCTGAGCGGTTTGCCGGTGGCGAGGTTGTCCACCAGGGTGAAGCTGGTCGGATTGTCGTAGCGCAGCCCCTTGCGGAACGGCACCACCTGCAGCGTGCCGGCGTGATGCAGGGTCACCGTGTCGGTGAACGACGGCGACTTCGCGGTCGGCGTGCTGCCGTCCAGCGTGTAATGGTTCACCAGGTCGTCGAAGCCGCGTTGCGCATGCAGCTGCCAGCCGCCCTTTGCATCCGCCGTGATCGCGTACTGCACCACTGCGCGATCCTCCGGACCGTAGGCCACGTGCCACGCGTCCAGCCGCGGGTACTGCGCCTGCAGCCGCCGGTGGAAGTCCGCCCAGGCCGCGTCGTCGTGCGCATTGCCGCGCCACAGGTTCTCGGCGAAGGCCAGCACGCGCGGGTACAGCTTGGACTCGGCGTTGTACGGGTTCGCGCGCTCGCTCCACAGCGGCGCCTCGGCGCCCAGGATCTGCGCGCGGTGCGTCGCGATGACGGCGGCATTCTGCGGCCTGGCCTCGGTGTACAGCGTCGGTGCGGCGCCGGTGATGTCGGTGCGAAACACGTTCTGCACGGTGAGCTTGAGCAGCGGCGAGTCGAGGTAGAACGGCCCGGCCACGATCGCGCGATTGCCGTTCTCGAGCGCCTTGCGCGCCTCGTCGTCGCCGCGCCAGACCTCGACGACGGCGTTCCTGCTGGCGCCGCCTTCGAGGATCTCGTCCCAGCCGATCATGGTCTTGCCCTTGCCCTCCAGGTACTTCTGGATGCGCTGGATGAAGTAGCTCTGCAGGCCTTCCTCGTCCTTCAGCCCCAGCTTGTGCATCAGCTCCTGGCAGGACGCGCAATCGTGCCAGTCGTCCTTCGGCACCTCGTCGCCGCCGATGTGCACGTACTTCGACGGGAACAGCGGCAGCACCTCGTCCAGCACGTTCTGCAGGAAGGTGAAGGTGCCTTCGTCGCCCACGCAGTCGATGTTCTTGAACACGCCCCAGGTGGTGGGCACGGTCGCCGGCTGCTTGCTGCACGAAAGCTCGGGATAGGCCGCGATCGCCGCCACGCTGTGCCCCGGCATCTCGATCTCGGGAATCACGGTGATGTTGCGCTGGCGCGCGTAGTCCACCACTTCGCGGATCTGCGCCTGGGTGTAGAAACCGCCGTAGCGCGTGCCGTCCGTCTCGGTGCGCCACGCGCCCACGCTGGTGAGTTTCGGGTAGCGCTTGATCTGGATGCGCCAACCCTGGTCGTCGGTGAGGTGCCAATGGAAGGTGTTGATCTTGTAGTAGCTGAGCAGATCGAGCTGCTTCTCGATGAAGCTCACCGGGTAGAAATGCCGGGCGACATCGAGCATCACGCCACGCCAGGCGTAGGCCGGCGCGTCCTCGATGGTCACCGCGGGAACCGTCACCTGCGCGGCGTGTTCCAGCGGCAGCAGCTGGCGCAGCGTCTGCACGCCCCAGAACAGCCCCTTGTCGGTCGAGGCGCTGACCGTGATGCGCTTCGGCGTCACCGCGAGCCGATAGGCTTCGTCGCCCTGCACGGCCGGATCGAGCTTCAGTTCGATGCCGTGCGCGGCGGCACCCTCCTGCACCGCGATGCCGGTCTGGGCGCGGATCGCCGCGCGCAGGAAGGCGGCGATCTCGCGGCTGCGGGCATCCTTCGGCGCCGCCACGCGGGTATGCGCATCGAGCCAGTAGCTGCCCTGCCCAGGTTGCAGGTGTTGCGGCTGCGGAATGATCGCCACGCCGGCCGCCGTGGCAAGCACCGGCAGCAACGCGGACAGGCCCAGCAGGCATCGCGCAAGCATCTTCGACATCAATGCATCCCCTCGTCGGTCGGACGGAGCCGATGGCCATGACGCATCCGGCGCATGACGACGATCGGAAACCGGGACAGCCCGGCGGCTGGCCGTTGCCTGCAGTCCATGGCAACGACATTTACTCACTTGTAAATCATCGTTTCATAGGTGCACACTAACACGCAAGGCTGAGCTCGCAACGCCGCGCGCGAACCCGCAGCCCCGATTCCGCCGGCTGACCGGCGGCACGCGCCCGATGGCATCACGCAGCGCAGGATGAAGAAATGACGCATGCCAGCGCAGACAAGGGGCCGCTTCGCGCCGCGGAAACGCCACGACAGGCGGTGCTGCGCCGGCTGCCGCAGCTGTCCTTCGGCGGCGCACCGATCGGCAACCTGTATGCCGGCGTGGCGGAAGCCGATGCCATCGCGGCCGTGCGGCACGCCTGGCAACTCGGCGTCCGCCATTTCGACACGGCGCCCTACTACGGCTACGGCCTCAGCGAGACGCGCCTCGGCGCTGCGCTGGCAGGCATTTCCCGCGCCGACTACAGCCTGTCGACCAAGGTCGGCCGACTGCTGCTGGATGTCGACGACGCCGGTGCGACGGCGGACGACGGCTTCGCGGTACGCGGGCGGCAAGCCGTGTTCGACTACAGCCGCGACGGCATCCTGCGCTCGGTGGAATCCAGCCTGCGCCGGCTGGCCACCGACCATGTCGAGATCCTGCTGCTGCACGACATCGGCGCGTCGACCCACGGCGCGCGCCACTCGGCCATCCTGCGCCAGGCGCTGGACGAGGCCCTGCCGACGATGGCCGAGCTGCGCAGCCAGGGGATCTGCGGCGCGATCGGCCTGGGCGTCAACGAGCAGGACGTGTGCCTGCAGGTGATGCCGGAGTTTCCACTCGACGTCATCATGCTGGCCGGCCGCTACACCTTGTTCGAGCAGCGCGACAGCGCGCAGCTGATGGCGCTGGCCGTGCAGCAGGACGTCGCGATCATGGTGGCCGGCCCCTACAACTCCGGCCTGCTCGGCGCCGACGACGCGCCCGGCACCACGTACAACTACGCGCCCGCCGATGCCGCCACCCGTGCCCGCGCGCAGCGTTTCTACGACATCTGCAGCCGGCTCGGCGCCAGCATCGGCGCGGCCGCGCTGCAATTTCCGCTGGCCCATCCCGCCGTCGCCACGGTGGTGTGCGGCCTGCGTTCGCCAGCGGAAGTCGACAGCGCCGCGCAGCGCCTGCACGCGCCCTTGCCGCCTGCGCTGTGGAACGAACTGCGCCAAGCCGGCCTACTCGACGCGAACGCCGCCACGCCATGAACCTGGTCGACGCCCACCAGCATTACTGGCGCGTGGATCGCGGTGACTACACGTGGCTGCACGACGCGCCAGCATCGCTGCAACGCGACTTCCTTCCCCCTGATCTGCAGGCCCAGCGCAGTGCCGCCGGCGTGGCCGGCAGCGTGCTGGTGCAGGCGGCGGCGAGCGAGGCGGAAACGCGCTACCTGTTCGAACTGGCCCGCGCCGATCGCAGCATCCTCGGCGTGGTGGGCTGGGTGGATTTCGAGGCGCCCGACGCGGCCGCGCGCATCCGCGCGCTGGCGCGCGACGGCGACGGCCTGCTGCTCGGCCTGCGGCCGATGGCGCAGGACCACGCCGATCCCGACTGGCTGGCACGTCCCGCGCTCGATGCGGCCTTCGACTGCCTGCAGGGACTGGACCTCGCCTTCGACGCCTTGGTGCGGCCACCGCAACTGCCGGCGCTGCAGCGGCGACTGCGGCGCGAACGCGAGCTGCGCGTGGTGCTCGACCACGCCGGCAAGCCGGACATCGCGCACGGCCGCTACGACGACTGGGCCGCGCCGATCCGCGAGCTGGCCGCCTTGCCCAAGGTCAGCTGCAAGTTCTCCGGTCTGCTCACCGAGCTCGCGCCCGGCATGCCGACCGGCACGCTCGATCCGTACGTCGACCACCTGTTTGCCTGCTTCGGCCCCGCGCGGCTGATCTGGGGCAGCGACTGGCCGGTGCTCACGCTGCGCGGCAGCTATGCGCACTGGCTGGAACTCGCCCGCGCGCTCGCGCAACGGCATGCCCCCCACGCGCTGGACCGCATCTTCAGCCGCAACGCGCTGGCGTTCTACCGGCCGCGCCGCGCACCCGACTTCCCCGCTTCCGCTGGAGCCATCCCATGAACCACTCACCCGCCCAGAGGCCACGCGCATGAATGGCCGACTGCAAGGCAAGCATGCTCTCGTCACCGCGGCCGGCGCCGGCATCGGCCGCGCCACCGCGCTCGCCTTCGCCCGCGAAGGCGCCACGGTGCTGGCCACCGACATCGACGCCGCGGCGCTGGCCAGCCTCGCGCAGGAACACGCCTCGATCAGCACGCAGCGACTGGACGTCACCCGCGCCGCGGACATTCGCGCGCTGGTCGACGGCAATGCGCCATTCGACGTGCTGTTCAACTGCGCGGGCTACGTTCACGCCGGCACCATCCTCGACACCGACGACGACGCCTGGCAACGCTCGTTCCGCATCAACGTGGACAGCATGTACTGGCTGTGCCGCGCGGTGCTGCCGGCGATGCTGGAGCGCGGCCGCGGCAGCATCATCAACATGTCCTCGGTGGCGTCGAGCATCAAGGGCGTGCCGAACCGCTTCGCCTACGGCACGACCAAGGCCGCGGTGATCGGCCTCACCCGCGGGATCGCCGCCGACTTCGTGGCGCGCGGCGTGCGCTGCAACGCGATCTGTCCCGGTACGGTGAAGACGCCCTCGCTGGGCCAGCGCGTGCGCGCGCTGGGCGGCGACGAGGAAGCCGTGTGGAAGAGCTTCACCGACCGCCAGCCGATGGGTCGCCTCGGCACGCCGGAGGAAATCGCCGCGCTGGCGCTGTATCTCGCCGCCGACGAATCCTCCTTCACCACCGGCACCGTCCACGTCGTGGACGGCGGCTGGTCCAACTGAAACGCGTTCAACCGAGCACACCACCATGAAACTCGTCCGTTACGGCGCCCCCGGCCAGGAGCGGCCCGGCCTGATCGACGCGCAGGGCACGCTGCGCGACCTCTCCGCCCACGTTGGCGACATCGACGCCGGCGCACTCGTGCGCGCCGGCCGCACGCGCCTCGCGGCGCTCGATCCCGCCAGCCTGCCGGAGGTCGCCGGCACGCCGCGTTACGGCGCACCGGTGGCGCACGTGGGCAAGATGATCTGCGTGGGCCTCAACTACAGCGACCACGCCGCCGAGACCGGCGCGGCGATACCCGAGCAGCCGATCCTGTTCATGAAGGCCACCAGCGCGATCATGGGGCCGAACGATGACGTGATCATCCCGAAGGATTCAGTCAAGACCGACTGGGAAGTGGAACTGGGCGTGGTGATCGGCGACACCGCGCGCCACGTTCGCGTCGAGGATGCGTTGAATCACGTCGCCGGCTACCTGGTGGTGAACGACCTTTCCGAGCGCGCGTTCCAGCTCGAACACGGCGGCCAGTGGACGAAGGGCAAGGGCTGCGACACCTTCGGTCCGATCGGCCCCTGGCTGCTCACCGCCGACGAGGTGGCCGACCCGCAGGACCTCGCGTTGTGGCTGGAGGTCAACGGCCACCGCTACCAACACAGCAGCACGGCGAACATGATCTTCGGCGTGGCCGAGCTGGTGAGCTACATCAGTCGCTACATGAGCCTGCAGCCGGGCGACATCATCAGCACCGGCACGCCGCCCGGCGTGGGCCTGGGCCAGAAGCCGCCGGTCTACCTGCGCCCCGGCGACGTGATGGAACTCGGCATCGCCGGCCTCGGCCGGCAACGCCAGCGCACCGTCGCCTACGCAGACGCGGGGCAGCCATGAACAGCGCCATCGACACTACGCCCGCCAACATAGGCGCCGCGCGCATCGTGGCGCTGGACACACTGGACGTGCGCTTTCCCACCTCGCGCGAGCTGGACGGCTCGGACGCGATGAATCCCGACCCGGACTACTCGGCCGCCTGCGTCACCCTGCGCACCGACCAGCCCGGGCTGGCGGGCTACGGCTTCGTGTTCACCATCGGCCGCGGCAACGACGTGCAGAAGGCGGCGCTGGATGCGCTGGCCGAGCATGTCGTCGGCCTCTCCGTCGAAGCGGTCGTCAACGACCTCGGCGGCTTCGCGAAACGTCTCACCGGCGACTCGCAGCTACGCTGGCTAGGCCCCGAGAAGGGCGTGATGCACATGGCGATCGGCGCGGTGGTCAACGCCGCCTGGGACCTCGCCGCGCGCATCAAGGGCAAGCCGCTGTGGCGCTACATCGCCGAGCTGTCCCCGGAGGAGATCGTCGCCGCGATCGACTTCCGTTATCTCAGCGACGCGCTCACGCCGGAAGAAGCGCTGACCCTGCTGCGCGCCGCCGTGCCGCACCGGCAGCAACGCATCGAGCAACTGCTGGCCGAAGGCTACCCCGCCTACACCACCTCGCCCGGCTGGCTGGGCTACAGCGACGAGAAGATGCAGCGGCTGGCGCGCGAAGCGGTCGCCGACGGCTTCCGCACGATCAAGCTCAAGGTGGGCCTGAACGCGACGGACGACGTGCGTCGCTGCCGCCTCGCGCGCGAAACCGTCGGTCCCGACATCGCCATCGCGATCGACGCGAACCAGCGCTGGGACGTCCCCGACGCGATCGTCTGGCTCAACCAGCTCACCGCCTTCGACATCGCCTGGATCGAGGAGCCGACCAGCCCCGACGACATCCTCGGCCACGCGGCGATCCGCCGCGCCGTCGCACCCATGCCGGTCTCCACCGGCGAGCACACCCACAACCGGGTGATGTTCAAACAGCTGTTCCAGGCCGGTTCGGTCGACCTGGTGCAGATCGACGCGGCCCGCGTGGGCGGCGTCAACGAGAACCTGGCGATCCTGCTGCTGGCCGCGAAGTTCGGCGTGCGCGTGTTTCCGCACGCCGGCGGCGTAGGGCTGTGCGAACTGGTGCAGCACCTGGCGATGGCCGACTTCGTGGCGATCACCGGCCGGAAGGAAGACCGCGCGATCGAGTTCGTCGACCACCTGCACGAACACTTCATCGACCCGGTGGTGATACGCGAAGGCCGCTACATCGCACCCATGGCGCCGGGTTTTTCCGCGGAGATGAAGGAAAGCTCACTGCGCGATTACGCCTTCCCGCATGGCGCGGCGTGGCAATCCTGAAAAGCCGGAGTCACTGATGAAGATGCCGTACCGCTTCGTGAAATCCGCCCTCGCCTGCGCGCTCGCCTCCGCCTGCGCCATGGCGCACGCCGCGACTCCCACGGACACCGGCATGCATCCGGTCCCGGCGATCCAGGACACCGAAACACCGGCGCAGCGCGACGCACGCATGGCGTGGTGGCGCGCGGCGCGCTACGGCATGTTCATCCACTGGGGCGTGTATTCGGTGCCGGCAGGCGTGTGGCACGGCAAGCCGGTGGATGGTGCGGGCGAATGGATCATGCACGACGCACGCATCCCGGTGGCCGAGTACAGGCAGCTGCCCGCGCGCTTCGACCCTGCGCAGTTCGACGCGCACACCTGGGTCTCGCTGGCCAGGGCCGCGGGCATGAAGTACATCGTGATCACCGCCAAGCACCACGACGGCTTCGCGATGTTCGACTCCAAGGCGAACGCGTTCAACATCGTCGACGCCACGCCGTTCAAGCGCGACCCTTTGCGCGAACTGGCCGACGAGGCGAAGCGGCAAGGCATCAAGTTCGGCGTGTACTACTCGCAGGATCAGGACTGGACCGCGCCCGGCGGCGCCGCGATCGGCGGCCACTGGGACAAGGCGCAGGACGGCGACTTCGCCACCTACCTGCACACCAAGGCGATCCCGCAGATCAAGGAACTGCTGACGAAGTACCACCCCGCGGTGCTGTGGTTCGACACACCCACCCGCGAGATGACGCCGCAACTCGCCTCGGAAATCGTGAAGCTGCTCGACCAGTATCCGCAGCTGATCTGGAACAACCGGCTGGGCGGCGGCTATCCGGGCGACACCGAGACGCCCGAGCAGCGCATCCCGCCGCAGGGCTTTCCCGGCAAGGACTGGGAAACCTGCATGACGATCAACGACACCTGGGGCTACAAGTCGGGCGACACCGACTTCAAGTCGACCACCGTGCTGCTGCACAACCTGGTCGACATCGCCAGCAAGGGCGGCAACTACCTGCTCAACGTGGGACCCGACGCGCACGGCGTGATCCCTGCTGCCGAGGCCGAACGCCTGCAGGCCATCGGCCAGTGGCTCAAGGTCAACGGCGAATCGATCTACGGTACCGGCCCCACGCCGTTCGCCGATCCACATGGCAGCTACTCGGCCACGCAGAAAGATTCCAACGGCAAGCCCGTGTGGGTGCCTGCCTGGGATTGGCGTGCCACCCGCCGGCCCGGCAAGATCTACGTCCACCTGTTCGAGTGGCCCGGCGCATCGTTCCACGTTGCCGACGCGAACCTCCACGCCACCGGCGCCTATCTGCTGGCCGACCCGCAGCACACGCCGCTCAAGTTCACCCAGCACGGCACGCAACTCGACGTGCAGTTGCCGGCCAAACCGCTGGACCCGGTCGACACCGTGCTGGTCGTCACGACCAAGAGCTGAGGGCAGTTGCCCCGGTCACCGACGGACGCCGGTGACCGGGCGATCGATCCGGCCCCGCCGTGACACTGCACTGCTATCGGTGTTCGCCCTGCTCCGCCGCATCGCAGGCGGTCAGCGCGTCCTTCAGCGAAAAAATTCCGCGCATCGCCACCCATTTCTCGCCCGGCTTCGCCCACGGCAGACGCTGCTGATAGCGATCCATCAACTGCTCCCACTCATGCACGCGCGGGTCGGCTGCATCGGCGGTCTGCTTGCCGGCGGCGTCGTAGCCGTCGGGCACCTGCATCACCATCACCAGCCGGTTGCCGCTGCGGAAGATCTCCATCTCCTCGATGCCGGCGTTGCGGATCGAGGCGACGATCTCCGGCCAGACCACGCCGGGCCGGTGCCAGTTTTCGTACTCGGCGATCGCCGCCGCGTCGTCGCGCAGGTCGAGCGCGTAGTAGAGCCGCGGCATCAACGTTCCTCCGCGCGTGCATGCTTCAGTTGCCGCCACGCGAACCACGCCACCACCGCGAAACTCAGCGCCGGCACGGCGAGCGCACGCGCAATGCCGGCGACATCGGACACCGCCCCCATCGCCGCGGTGAGCACCGCGCCGCCGATGATGGTCATCACCAGCAGGGCCGAACCGAGCTTGCGCTCGTCGTCGTCCATGCCCTCCACGCCCAGCGCGAAGATGGTCGGGTACATCACCGACATGAAGAAGCTGCAAGCCACCAGCGCGACCGCGCCGCTGAAGCCCGGCTGCAGCAGCGCGTACAGCGTGAGCACCACGTTGATCGCGGCGAACGCCAGCAGCAGGCGCACCGGCGCGAGGAATTTCATCAGCGCCGTGCCGACAAAGCGACCCGCCATGAAGCACGCCAGTGCGGCGAGGATGAAGCTCGCCGCCGCGTGCGCCGAGGTGCCGGGCATGCTCGATTGCACGTAGCGGATGGTGTAGCTCCACACCCCGACCTGCGCACCCACGTAGAAGAACTGCGCCGCCATCGCGCTGGTGAAGCCGCGGTCGCGCAGCAGCCGCGCCAGCGCGCCGTCGCGCCCGGTGGCGCGCGTGGTCAACACGTGCGGCGCGGCCACCGCGGGAAAGCGCATCACCAGCACCAGCACGGCCCAGGCCAGCACCACCAGGCCGATGCACAGGTACGGCCACTGCACCGCATGCGTCGCCGTGGTGAAGTACGCATCGCGCTCGGCGGCGCTCATCGCGGCCAGTTGCGCGGGCGTGTGCTCCGCGCCCGCGAGGATGAAATGCTTGCCGATCAGCACGCCGGCGATCGAGCCCAGCGGGTTGAATGCCTGTGCGAAGTTGAGTCGCCGCGCCGCGCCCTCGCGCGGTCCCAGCACGGTCATCAGCGGGTTCGCCGAGGTTTCCAGGAAGGCCAGCCCGGTGGCGATCACGAACAGCGCGAACAGGAACAGCCCGTAAGTGCGCAGCTGCGCCGCCGGCCAGAACAGCAGCGCGCCCGCGCCGTACAGCACCAGGCCCAGCACCACTGCCTCCTTGTAGCCGTAGCGGCGCATGAACATCGCCGCCGGCATCGCCACCAGGAAATAGCCGAGGTAGAACGCGCTCTGCACCAGGCCCGCCTGGAAGTCGTCCAGCACGAAAGCCAGCTTGAACTGCGCGATCAGCACGTCGTTGAGGTTGTTCGCGCCGCCCCACAGGAAGAACAAGCCGACGATCAGGAACAGCGGCAGCCAGCGGCGGACGCCTTGCGGCGCGGTGGCAACGGGTGTTGCCGGGGACTCCGTCATCACTTGCACATCCACCCCTCTCTCCCGTTGCGTGGCGCTGGCGCCCGGCGATGCGTGCCGCGCAGGATTCGCGCCGGCGTGCAAATATGAAACAGTTATTCACCAGCATAACAAGACGCGCCGCAACATGCCGTGTTCCACATGACGACCACCCGCAGCATGCGGCAAGCTAGGGAACCATGACGAAACCCGCACCGAAATACCGCGCGCCCGCGCTCGACAAGGGCCTGGACATCCTCGAACTGCTGGCCAGCGCGCACCAGCCGCTCAGCATCGTGGAGATCTCCGAAGGCGTGGGCCGCTCGCGCGGCGAGATCTTCCGCATGCTGCAGGTGCTGGAGGAACGCGACTACCTTGCCCGCGCCGAAGGCGACGGCGGCTACTGCATCACGCCGCGACTGTTCCGCCTCGCGATGGAGCAGCCGCCGGTGAAGAGCGCGATCGAGGCCGCCCTGCCGGTGATGCACCGGCTCGCCGAGACCACCGAGCAGGCCTGCCACCTGGTGGTGCCTTCGCGCGACCAGATCGTGGTGATCGCCCGCGCCGATCCGCCGGGCGAGATCGCCCTGGTGGTGCGCATCGGCCATCGCCGGCCGATGTCCCTGGCCACCTCGGGCCACGTGCTGCTGGCCTTCCAGGACGAACAGGTGCGCGAGCACTGGCTGGACCTGATCGCCGCCCAGGAGCCCGACCTCGACCGCAAGAAACTGGTCCGCCAGCTGGCGCAGGTGCGCAGCCAGGGCTACGCCTGCGCGCGCAGCCACGTGGTGGATGCAGTCACCGACCTCTCCGCCCCGGTGCTTCACCACGGCCACGCCGTCTGCGCGCTCACCGTGCCGTTCATCGAGCAGCGCGCCTCGGCACAGACCCGCCAGCGCACCGTCGAGGCGCTGTGCAAGGCCACCGCCGAGATATCCGACATCCTGCACTACGGCATGACGACGCAGAAGCGATAAACCTGCAGGAGCGGCTTCAGCCGCGACCGGCGTCTGAGGAATCGCGGCTGAAGCCGCTCCTACAGCCGCTCCTACAAAGAGTCCAAGCCATGCAAGGAGCATCTCCATGAACCAGCCCGCCCTCTCCGCCATCGCGCTCGCCTGCGTCGCCGGCCTGGCTTTCGCCGCGCCGGTCCACGCGGCGACGCCCACGGCGAACGGCGCCGACATCACGCTGTACCGCAGCGACAGCGCCGCGCTGTACGCCAGCAGCGGCGACAACAACGTCGACGACGGTTACGCGGTGGTGCGCGAACTGCGCGCGCTCGCGCTCAAGCCCGGCCTGCAGGACATCACCCTGGGCGACCTGCCCGACCATCTCGATGCCGAGGCGCTGGCGCTGGGCTTTCCCGATGGCGGCGCCAAGGTGGTCTCGCAGCGCCTGCTTCTGGGCCAGGGCGGCAGCGCCGCACTGACCGGCCTGCTCGGCCGCGAAGTCACCGTGCTGGGCGACAACGGCCAGGCCATCGCCAGCGGCACGCTGCGGCGCGCGGGCAACGACGGCCTGATGGTCAGCGACACCACCGGCACCAGCTGGATCCGCCAGTACGCCGGCGTGCGCGTCGGCAGCGGCGATTTCCCCACCGGCTCCAGCCTGCGCCTGCGCATCGACGCCACGCGCGGCGGCAACACCGCGGCCGTGCTCAGCTACCCCACCAGCGGCCTCGGCTGGCGCGCCGCCTACGTCGCCACGCTGCAGCCCGGCGACGACTGCCGCATGCAGTTCGAATCACGCGCCAGCATCGCCAACCGCAGCGGCCGCGACTGGCACGACGCGAAACTCACCCTGATCGCGGGCGAACCGAACTTCGCCAAGGCATCGGCGCCACGTCCGATGATGATGCAGGCCAAGGCCTTTGCAGCCGCCGCGCCCATGCCCGAGCAGGCGCAGATGGACAACTACCGCAGCTACACCCTGCCCGCGGCGGTGAACCTTCCCGACGGCAGCGTCAGCCAGGTGCCGCTGTATGCCACGCGCACGCTGGGCTGCGAGCGCACCAACCTGGTCGAGAACGGCGGCACCTGGCAGCCGCCGCAGCCGATGCTGGGCCGCGACTTCAACGGCGGCGGCAGCAACGGCACTATCGTCAGCACGTTGAAACTCACCGCCTTCGACAGCCTTCCCGCCGGCTACCTGCGCGTGCTCGCGCAGGACAGCCACGGCACGCCGCAATTCATCGGCGAAGGCCGCATCGGGGACACGCCCAAGGGCGGCGACGCCACCATCGCCCTGGGCCAGGCCTTCGACCTGCGCGCCCAGCGCGAGCGCACCGCCTTCCACGTGGACCAGGCTGGTCGCACGCTGGACGAAGCCTTCCGCATCACGCTCACGAACGCCGGCGACAGCGCGCGCACCGTCACCGTGCGCGAGCATCCCAACCGCTGGCGCGAATGGAAGCTGGCCTCGTCCAGCCAGAAGCCCAGCCGGCAGACCACCGACACGCTGGAGTTCCGCGTCAACGTGCCCGCCAACGGCAAGGCCGTGCTGGACTACGCCGTGCACTACAGCTGGACCGCCACCGACAAACCGCAACCGTAACCCGAGGCCCGCCATGCTCAACCTCATCAAGCACGACGCCATCGCCGAGATCCAGCTGGCGCGGCCGCCGGTCAACGCGCTCAACCTCGAACTGCTGCGCAGCCTGCGCGAAAGCGTGGGCGATGCCGTGCGCGACGGCGCACGCGGCATCGTGTTGTCCGGCGTACCGGGCATGTTCTCCGCCGGCGTCGACGTGCCGGCGCTGCTGCTGCGCGATCGCGCCGGGGTGCGCGAATTCTGGCGCGAGTTCTTCGCGCTGTGCTCGACGTTGGCGTGTGCGCCGGTACCGCTGGTCGCCGCGATCACCGGCCACAGCCCGGCCGGCGGCGCGGTGCTCGCGTTGTTCTGCGACTACCGCGTGATGGCGCAGGGGCCGTACAAGATCGGCCTCAACGAGGTGCAGGTGGGCTTGATCGTGCCGGACTGCATCCAGCTCGCACTGCGCCGCGTGGTGGGCGCCTACCGCGCCGAGCGTCTGCTGGTGGCCGGCGCGATGATCGACGCGGAACAGGCGCTGGCTTGCGGCTTCGTCGACGAAACCACCGGCATCGAACAGGTGACCACCCGCGCCCTGCACTGGCTCGGCGAGCTGCTGGCGCGACCGTCGTACGCGATGCTGACCACGCGCGCACTGGCCCGTGCCGACCTGATCGCCGCCTGGGCCAACGTGGACGCGCTGCCGCTCGACGATATCACCGAGGCGTTCCTCCATCCGCAGGCGCAGGCCACCTTGCAGGCGCTGGTGGCGCGGCTCAAGAGCAAGGGCTGACTACCCGGAATGCGGCCTGCTGCAGCTTGCCCGCTCCTCCAACCCTCCCGCGCACGCTGGAGGGGCATACGCCGCTCGCTCAATAACCCTCGAATTCCTCGGTGCGCAGGTTGTCCTCGTCGGCGCCGAGTTCGATCAGCAGGGCGCGGGTGGCGCGCACGAAGGCTTCGGGGCCGCTGACGTACCACTTGGGCCTGGCGATGTCGGCGACGTGGCGGCGGATGATTTCCGCGCTCAAGTGCCCGCTTTCGGCGCCGACCTCGCTGCCCGCGCCGCGGCTGTAGACCGGCACGTAGTGGAAGTGCGGATTGGTCTTGGCGAATGCCTTGAAATCCTCGGCATAGGCCGCGCGCGAGGAATCACGGTTGACGTAGAACAGCGTGATGTCGTGCGCACTGTGATCGTGCGTGGCCTGCGCGATGGCGCTGCGTGCGGGGGTGACGCCGATGCCGCCGGCGAGGTACACCGCAGGCATGGCTTCGTTCTTGTGCAGCACGAAGTCGCCGAAGTTGGCGTCGATCTGCACCGGCGTGTGGTCGGGCAAGTCGCGCATCGCGTTCTTGAACGGCGTGTCGCGCATGCGCGTGGCCACGGCGAGGTGATCCTCGAACGGCGAGGAGACGAAAGAGAAGCCGTGCACGTGGCTCATCTTGTCCGCGCCCGGCGTGGCCTTGAGCAGAATGTCAAGGAACTGTCCGGCGCGATAGCTGTGGCCGACGGGCTTGCTGAAACGGAACTCCGTGGTGCCCTCGGCCACGTCGCGCTTGCCGAGATATTCGACGTCGTAAATTGCCATGACTGCCTCCCTTGGGTTGAACGATGACGCCAGGCGCATTCGTCCCCGATCAAGGGAAGGCGGATGGTCGTTGTGACTGGTTACGCTCCTGCGGCCACGGGCCGCGAGCGGTCGCTGACCCAGCCGCTCCATGACGGTGCATACAGGCGCGAGCCGGCGAGGCCGGCGTGCTCCATCGCCAGCAGGTTGTGGCAGGCCGTGACGCCGGAGCCGCACATGTGCACGACGTCGGCCGGCGCGCGCGCGCCGAGCACGGCGAGGAATTCGCTTTTCAATTCCGCCGCGCTCTTGAAGCGGCCATCGGCGGCGAGGTTGTCGGCGAACGGGCGGTTGCGCGCGCCGGGCACGTGGCCGGCGACGGGATCGAGCGGCTCGGTATCGCCGCGGTAGCGTGGCGCGGCGCGGGCGTCGAGCAGCAGCGGCGCCGGCGCGGCATGCAGTGCGGTGTGATCGAGCACGACCTGGGCAGGGTCGAACTGCACCGTCGCCATAGTCGGCACGCGCTGCGGCGCGATGGTTTCCACGGGCAGGCCCACAGCCTGCCACGCGGCCCAGCCGCCATCGAGCACAGCCACCGCACGTTCGTCGGCGAGGCGCAGCAGCCACCACAGCCGCGCGGCGGCCAGCGCGCCACTGGCGGCGTCATACGCCACCACCTGCAGTCCCGGGCGCCAGCCCCAGCGACCCAGCACGGCGGCGAACGCCGTCGCCGATGGCAGCGGATGCCGGCCCAGGCCCTGCGATTGCAGCGAGAGGTCGGAGAGGTCCGTGTCGAGTTCGGCGTAGACCGCTCCCGGAATATGACCGGCGAGATAATCGCGCCGGCCCTTCGCCGGATCGGCGAGGTCCTTGCGGCAGTCGACGACCAGCACTTCACCGGGCGGCAGCGCCGCCAGCTCGGCTGCGGAGATCAGCGTGCTCTTCATGCGCGTCCCATCCTCTTCAGCAGGTTCAGCAGGATCGCCGCGGTGGCGCCCCAGATGCGGTGCCCGCCGTGCACGAACTCCACCATGTCGCGCCGGTGGCCGCGGTATTCCATGACATAACGACGCAGGTTGGCTGGTTCAAGGAAGAACGCCAGCGGCACCTCGAACACCTCGGCCACTTCCGCGGGTGCGGCGCGCAGCTGCGCGTTCGCGGCGATGCGCGCCACCACCGGGGTGATGCGGTAGCCGCTGATCGTCTCGAAGTTGTCGAGGTAGCCCAGCGGCGTCACCAGCGTGCGGTCGAGGCCGATCTCCTCTTCGCTCTCGCGCAGCGCGGTGGCCAGCGCGTCGATGTCGCCGGGGTCCATGCTTCCGCCGGGGAACGCCACCTGCCCCGCATGCGACTGCAAGTGGTCGGTGCGCACGGTGAACACCAGCCGCGGCTGCACGCCCTCGCGCAGCCCCAGCAGCACCGCCGCCGGGCGACGCTGCGTGTTGCCCAGCAGTTCGGTGATGTCGGCGTGGTTCCAGCCTGGCGCGATGGGTGGCGCGGACAGCGGCCGCAAGGCCGGCAGCAGGATGCCCTCGTTCATGGGCGGCTGCGCGCGGGCAGCACGTCGCGCATCACGTGCAAGCGCTCGGCCTCGCTCATGCCGCGCCAGCGACCGATCTCCTCGATCGTGCGGCGGCAGCCGATGCAGTAGCCCCTGGAGTCCAGCCGGCAGATGCCGATGCACGGCGTGGCCGGGGATGACGGTGCGGAGGGAGGTTCGTTCGACATCCCCGTCATTCTAGAGTCTGTTCGATATCCCCGCATGGTCTGCGGGGATATTGAACCGACTCTTGGCGGCTGGGTCGCGCGTGCTCAGCGCGAATCCTGCTCCGGCGCCGGCGGCTTGATCGCCAGCAGTTCGATCTCGAACACCAGCGCCTCGTTGGGACCGATGCGCGGCAGCGCGCCTTCCTTGCCGTAGGCCAGTTGCGGCGGGATCACCACCTTCCAGCGATCGCCCACGCGCATGCGCGGGATCACGTCGCGCCAGCCCGGGATCACCCGGTCCACGGCGAAGCTCACCGGCGCGCCGTGCGCCCAGGTGCTGTCGAACTCGGTGCCGTCCACCAGCATGCCGCGGTAGTTCACCACCACCGTGCTGGTGACCGTGGGATGGACCGCGCCATCGCCCTTCTTCATCACCGAATACTGGATGCCGGAAGGCAACTGGGTCACGCCGGGCTGCTTGGCGTTGCGCGCCATGAACGCGGCGCTCTTGCTCGCGTTCGCTTCCGCGAGCTGCTCGAACTCGGCTTGCGCGTCGGTGCGCAGTTGCTGGTTGAACGCGCTCAACTGCTGGTGCATCGCCTGCATCGACACCGTCGGCGGGCGCTTGTTGTAGGCATCCTGGATCGCCTTCTGCAGGGTGGCGATGTCGATCTCCGGAATGCCGGCCTGGTTGCGGCCGTCGACGAACTGGCTGCCGATCTGGTAGCCGATCGCGTAGGAGAGCTTGGCCTTGTCCAGCTTCACCGGAGCCGGCGGCGGACGGGTCTGCGCATGGGCCGCGCCGACCAGCAACACGCAGGGCAGCAGCCAACGCAGTCGTGTCATGCCGTTCTCCATCTCGCCTCGCCGCACGCCGCGGCCGCTCCGGGACGCCCCATCGTAAGCGTTTCGCGTACCGCGTGCAGCGTCCGTGGCATGAGAAACCCGGGGGCGGCAAAGGTTCCCGCTGCTACCATGCGCGTTTCGAGACAGTCGGAGTTTCCAGCATGGCCTATCGCAACCTCGAGATCGGCAACCGCGGCGCGGTGCGCACCATCACGGTGAACCGTCCCGACAAGCTCAACGCGCTGAACCGCGACACGCTCAACGAACTCACCATCGCGTTCGCTCAGGCCGCGCAGGACGACGCGGTGCGCGTGGTGGTGCTCACCGGCGCGGGCGAGAAGGCCTTCGTGGCCGGCGCCGACATCGCCGAGATGAACGGCTACACGCCGGTGCAGGCGCAGGGCTTCTCGCGCGCCGGCCAGCGCCTGATGACGAGCATCGAACGGCTGGGCAAGCCGGTGATCGCGCGCATCCCGGGCTTCGCGCTGGGCGGCGGCATGGAACTGGCGATGGCCTGCCACCTGCGCGTGGCCAGCGAGAAGGCGAAGTTCGGCCAGCCCGAGATCAACCTCGGCCTGATCCCCGGCTTCGGCGGCACCCAGCGCCTGCTGCGCCTCGCCGGCCGCAGCGCGGCGCTGGAACTGTGCCTCACCGGCGCGACCATCAACGCGCAGCGCGCGTATGAACTCGGTGTGGTCAACCGCGTGGTGGCGCCCGAGGCGCTGGACGAAACGGTCAACGCGCTGGCCGACCAGCTCGCCGCCGCCGCGCCACTGGCCGCCGCCGGCATCCTCGATGCGGTGCTGCAAGGTGGCGAGACTGCGCTCGACCAAGGGCTGGAATTCGAGACGCAAGGCTTTGCGCTGATGTTCTCCACCGAAGACATGCGCGAAGGCACCGGCGCGTTTCTCGAAAAGCGCAAGGCGCAGTTCAAGGGAAGTTGAAACCTCGCCTCACCGTCATTCCGGCGAAAGCCGGAGGCGCTTTTCAACAGCTGCAGGCTGGTCATCCAGTCAAAGCAAGCCGTGCAAAGCACGCGAAGCATGCTCCGTGTCGTGTGCTTCGCACGAGCACTTCACTGGATTCCGGCCTGCGCCGGAATGACGAGCTTGCGGGAACGCCGCACCCCTCAGTGGTGACCGCCGGCGTACTTCTTCTCGCCCGCGGTCACCGCGATATCCAGCCGGTTTTCCGGCGGCGCCAGCGGGCAGGTGGCGAACGGCGTGAAGGCGCAGGGCGGGTTGTAGGCCTGGTTGAAATCCAACACCAGCTTGCCCGGCTTGGCCAGGCCGCCGGCTGGCAGCGCCGCATAGAGGAAACGCGCGGCGCCGTAGGTCTGCTTGCCCGAGGTCTGGTCGGCCAGCACGAAGAACAGTTCGCCGCCCGGCTCCTCCTGGTAGGGCAGCAGCTCGAACGTGTGGCCGTCGCGCTGGAACACCGCCTTGCCGGGCACGCTCACCTTGTCGATGGTGCCGATGGCCGTGCCTATTTCGAGGTCATGCGCGGGCACGAACGGCACCCAGTCGGCCTCGATGCGCCAGGATGGATCGATGGCGAAGTAGTCGATGCCGGTGAAATCGCGGCGTGCCTCGGCATCGGCATCCTTCACGCGCAGCGCCTTGCGGTGATCGCGGTCGATCACGTAGAAGTTCGCGTGGCCGAAACGCACGGTGGTTGGCTGCGCGTCGGCACCGGCATGCATGTCGTCGACCAGCGCGGCCTCGGCGACGGGCTTGCCGTCGACGGTGGCGCCGCTGTCCTTGGCCAGCGCGATGCGCAGCGCGCCATCCGACGCCAGCGTCACCGTGCCCAGGTGCGCGGGACCGGCCTTCAGCACGATGTCGTTGTCCGCCGCGCTGCCCACCCGGTTGGCGCCTTCGTGCAGCCACTCCAGCCCGATCAGGCTGAGCCAGCCATCCGGCGCGGTGAGCTTTGCCACGCGGGCAGCGCGCCATTGCTCGATCTCGTGGGTGTAGGTCGATGGGGCTTCGGCGGCGGACACGGCGGCGACTCCGGTAATCAGGGCGAACAGGAAAGCGGCGACTCGCGACATGGGGACGATCCGCGGCGATGGAAGGTTCGAGTATGGACGGCCAAATGCGGGGTGGGCAAGCGCCTCAACGGCCACGCATGAACAGCTTGTCCAGTTCGGACAAGGACAACTGCGTCCACGTGGGCCGCCCATGATTGCACTGGCCGGAACGCTCGGTGGCTTCCATCTCGCGCAACAGCGCGTTCATCTCGGGGATCGTCAGACGGCGTCCCGCGCGCACCGAGCCATGGCAGGCCATGGTGGAGAGCAGCTCGTTCTCCAGCTCCTGCAACCGGCGCGAGCTGCCGTGCTGGGCGAGTTCCGCCAGCACGTCGCGGGTGAGCTGGGCCACGTCGGCGCCTTCGAGCAGGGCGGGAATGCGCCGCACCACCACGCCGGACGGGCCGCTGCGCGACAGCTCCAGGCCCCAGTCGGCCAGCGCCTCGGCGTGTTCCTCGGCGGCGGCGGCTTCCTTCGCGCTCACCGCGAGGTTCAGCGGCACCAGCAGCAGCTGCGAGCGCAGGTTGCTCAAGGTGCGTCCGGATTTCAGCTTCTCGTAGGTAATGCGCTCGTGCGCGGCGTGCATGTCCACGAGCACCAGGCCCTGCGCATTCTCGGCGAGGATGTAGATGCTCTTGAGCTGGGCGATCGCATAACCCAGCGGCGGCGCCTCGCCTTCTTCGGCGGCCGGCATCGGCGCGGCGACGGCGGCCATGCGCGGTGCTTCGCCCAGCAGCGCGGCGTAGTCCGCCAGCGGCTCGTCGCGCACACCCAGCGCGAGCCGGCTCTGGTCGGCACGGGCGGGCCACGCGGCGGTGCGCGCGACCGCCGGCAGGCCCGGTGCGGATGCATGCGCGACGCCCGCGGTGCCCATGTGCAGGCGGCCGCCATCGGCTTGCGCATGCGACTCCACCTGCCCCGCGCGGGTCTGCGCCAGCGCCTCGTGCAAGGTGCGGAACAGGAAGTCGTGCACCAGCCGCTGCTCGCGAAAGCGCACCTCGTGCTTGGCCGGGTGCACGTTGACGTCCACGCCGGCCGGGTCGAGTTCGAGGTACAGCGCGAAGACGGGATGGCGACCGTGGAACAGCACGTCGGCATAGGCCTGGCGCACCGCATGCGCCACTACGCGATCGCGCACCAGCCGACCGTTGACGTAGAAATATTGCTGGTCGGCCTGGCTGCGCGAGGCGGTGGGCAAGCCCACCCAGCCGGACAGCCGCATGCCCGCGGCGGCATGATCCACGCGCAGGCTCTGCGCGGGGAAATCCTCGCCGAGCACCTCGGCCACGCGCTGCAATTGTGCCTGCGCGTCGCGCGCGGCCTTCCAGATGCGCACCGGCTTGCCGTTGTGGCTGAGGCGGAATTCCACCGAGCCGCGCGCCAGCGCCAGCGATTTCAACAAGTCGTCGATGTGCGCGAACTCGGTGCGTTCGGCACGCATGAACTTCTTGCGCGCGGGCACGTTGTAGAACAGGTCGCGCACTTCCACGCTGGTGCCCGGCGGATGCTGCGCGGGGCGCGCGGCCTGCAGCTTGCCGCCGTCCACCTCGATGCGGAATGCGGCCTCGGCATCGCGCTGGCGCGAGGTGAGCGCGAAGCGCGCCACCGAGGACACCGAGGCCAGCGCCTCGCCGCGGAAGCCCATGCTGGCAACGTGTTCGAGGTCGTCGAAGCTGCCGATCTTGCTGGTGGCGTGCGAGGCCACCGCCAGCGGCAACTCGTCGGGCGCGATGCCGCCGCCGTCGTCGCGCACGCGGATCAGCCGCGCACCGCCCGCCTCGATGTCCACCTCGATGCGCGAGGCACCGGCGTCGAGGCTGTTCTCGACCAGTTCCTTGACCACGGACGAAGGGCGCTCGATCACCTCGCCGGCGGCGATCTGGTTGATGAGCTCGGGGGGCAGCGGGCGGATGACGGGCATCCGCGCACTTTAGCATTCGCGCGGGATCAGCCGGCCGGAATGGCAAGCACGGTGCCGGTGCGCACCACGTTGCCGTCGATGTGGTTGGCGCTCTTCAGCGCACCGATGCTGATGCCGTACTGGCGCGCGATGCTGCGCAGGCTCTCGCCCTCGCCGACGCGGTGCAGATCGCGCACGTTGGCGTCGGCCGTCGCCGAATCGTCGTCGGTCGGCGACTTGGTCGAGGCCAGCTCGGTGCCGTTGCGGCGCGCGGCCTGCGCCGCGAACCAGGTGCCCGGCGGCGGCGTGGATTCGAAGTAGCTCTTGACGCCGCTCATCACTGCTTCGGCCAGCGCCTTCTGGTGGCCGGGGTCACGCAGCTTGCGCTCTTCGGACGGATTGCTGATGAAGGCGGTCTCGACCAGGATCGAGGGCACGTCGGGCGAACGCAGCACCACGAAGTTCGCGCGCTCCACGTAGCCGCGGTGGGTGGGACCGAGCTGACCCAGCGCCTTCAGCACGTTGCCGGCCACGGTGTCGCTGGCTTGCACGGCCCAGCCCTGCTGCATGTCCAGCAGCACCTTGGCGAGGCCATCGCTCTTGTCGTCCAGCGACACGCCGCCGATCAGGTCGGAACTGTTTTCGCGGTCGGCCAGCATGCGCGCCGCCACCGAGCTCTTGCCGCGCGAGGACAGCACCCACACCGAGGAGCCGCGCGCGTCGCCGCTGGTGAAGGCGTCGGCGTGGATGGAGACGAACAGGTCGGCGTCGTGCTCGCGCGCGATCTGGTAGCGGCGCGCCAGCGGGATGAAGTAGTCGCCGTCGCGGGTGAGGATGGCCTGCATGCCCGGCTGCCTGTTGATCTGCGCGGCGAGGTCGCGCGCCACCGCGAGGGTGACGTTCTTCTCCAGCGTGCCGTCCGGGCCGTGCGAGCCGGGATCCTTGCCGCCGTGGCCGGCATCGATGCACACCACCACCTTGCGCTGACCGTCCAGCAGCGCGGCGGCCTGCTGGGTGATCTGGCGGCTCATGCCCACGGTCTTGCCGCCGTGGCGCCCGCTCACCGTCGCGACGGCGGGCGGCGGCGCGGCGACAATCGCGCTTGCCGGCTTCGCGACGGCGATCGGCGCCGCAACGGCCTTGTCCGCGCCGTTGCCCGGCAGCAGGTCCAGCACCAGCCGGTAGTGGTCGCCCTGGCTCGGCGGGAGCACGAAGCTGCGCACCTGGCTGCCGACGGTCATCTTCGCGGTGAGCTGCAGGCGCTCGCCCTGCTGGCCCTGGCTCATGCCGCGATACAGGCCTTGCGCGGCGGGATCGGTGTAGCCCGGCGCGAGCTTGCCGCGCGCGAAGTCCACCACCACCTGGTCGTTCTGGCGATCGACGCGGTAATCCGGCTTGCCGTCAAGGTCGAACACCAGCCGGGTATGGCTGGCATCGGCCCAGACGCGCGCCGCCGTCACGTCGGCCGCGTGCACGCCGCTTGGCGCCAGCGCAGACGCCAGCGCGACGACAAGCACCACACCCAAGCTGTTCAGGTATCCCCGCATGAGGCGCATTGAATCGCAGGCATCCGCGGATTGCAAGAAGTTTTCCCTTGAATATCCATAACCTGCAGATCATTCGTCAGCCTGCATCTAGCTATGGATCGCAAGTGGCGGTTGCTGCGCACACACGAGAGCATCGGGCCTTCGCCAGGCCACCGGCATTTTTCCAAGGGAAACCGCGACTTGCAGCGAAGGCTCAGCGCAGGCGCTGCTGCAGATCCCGCCCCCGCGCGGTATGCGCCTGCAGCCGCGCCTGCCGGCCACCGTCCGCATAAGCGAGGTGCAGGGTGAGATCGGGTGCGGGCAAGGCACCGCGACCGCGCTCGGGCCATTCCACCAGCACCAGCGCCGCCGGATCGGCCAGCGCATCCAGGCCCAGCCATTCCAGTTCGCCGGGATCGGCGATGCGGTACAGGTCCAGGTGCCAGGCCGGCCGACCTTGCGCCTCGTAGCCCTCGATCAGGCTGTAGGTGGGGCTCTTGATGCGCTCGCCCACGTCCAGCGCGCCCAGCAGCGCGCGGGCAAAGGTGGTCTTGCCCGCGCCCAGTTCGCCATGCAGGTAGACCACCATGCCGCCACCGTCCAGCGCCGTGGCGAAGCGGCGGCCCAGCGCGAGGGTGGCGGCCTCGTCGGCCAGTCGCCAAACGTGTTCAGTCATCGTCGAGCCCGTTGCCCAGTGCGCGCAGCGGCGCCAGCAGATCGCTGGCGAGCAGGCCGCGCTCACCCTGCCGCGCGGCACGATCGCCGGCACGTGCGTGCAATCCTGTGCCGAGGTAGGCCGCCTGCCACGCGTCGCAGCCCTGCGCCAGCAGCGCCGCGATGACGCCGGTGAGCAGGTCGCCCATGCCGCCCGTGGCCATGCCCGGGTTGCCCCACGGACAGACGTCCAGACGTCCATCCGGATCGGCGATCAGGCTGCCGCTCCCCTTCAGCACCACCACCGCGTCGTAGCGCCCCGCCAGCAGGCGCGCCGCCGCGCAACGGTCGGCCTCGACGTCGGCCACGGTGCCGCCGAGCAGGCGCGCCGCCTCGCCGGGATGCGGCGTCAGCACGGCCGGCTGCGTGAAGCGGCGCGGCTCGCGCGCCAGCAGGTTCAAACCGTCGGCATCGAGCACCAGCGGCTTGCCGCTGTCCAGCGCGGTGAGCCATAGCGCGTGGCTCCACGCGCTTTGCCCGAGGCCGGGACCGAGTGCGAGCACGCTGGCGCGCGCCAGCAGCGGCTCCAGCGCCTGCGGGCCGTCCACCCCGTGCGCCATCAATTCCGGCCGCGCCGCGTTCATGGCGAAGATGTGTTCGGTGCGCGTGGCCACGCTGACCAGACCCGCACCCGCACGCAACGCGGCCTCGCCGCACAGGCGGATCGCGCCGCCCATGCCATGCTCGCCGCCGATCGCCAGCACATGGCCGTTGGTGCCCTTGTGCGCGTCGCGCGCACGCGGCGGCAGCTGTGTGGCGGTCAACAACTGCGCGTCCGGCGGCTCGCCCTGCCACAACGACTCGGGCAGGCCCAGCGCGTCCAGTTCCAGCGCGCCGACGAAGGCCGCGGCGCGACCGGTGTGCAGGCCGCGCTTGGCGGCGATGAAACTCGCCGTGACAGCGGCACGGATCGCCGCACCCGGCACGTGGCCGGTGTCGGCATCCAGCCCGGAGGGCACGTCCAGCGCCAGCACCGGCACGCCGCTGGCGTTGATCGCCTCGATCAGCGCCGCCACCGGCGGCTCCGGCGCCCGGCGCAGGCCGGTGCCGTACAGCGCGTCGACATGCACGTCGGCCTCGGGCAGGGCGTCGCCGATCTGCCACAACCTCACGCTGCCGCCGGCATCCCTCCACGCTTGCCGCGCCGCGCCGGCATCGCCGGAAGACGCCTCGCCCAGCGCCAGCACGTCCACGTGCAAGCCGGCTTCGCGCGCCAGCGTCGCCAGCAGGAAACCGTCGCCGCCGTTGTTGCCCGGTCCGCAATGCACCGCGATGCGCCGCGCCTGCGGCCAGTGCCGACGCAGGCTGGACAACGCCGCCCACGCCGCACGGCGCATCAATTCGAACCCGAGCACGCCCAGCACCTCGATCGCGCGACGATCCAGCGCGCGCACCTGGGCGACGGTGTAGAGCTCGTGGCGGTGGGAGGGTGGCGGCATGCGGCGATTATAGGCAGCTGCGTCAACCCTCCGAAGGCCGCGAAGGCGCGGCCACCTTGCCGCCACGCACCGCTCAATGCCGCGGGGCATCCAGCAACGGCGTGACGACCTGGTCGAGCCGTTCGCGCGTCAAGGCCGGCTGCCGGTCTTTCCAGCCATCGTGCACGAGCAACCCGTGGCGATCCACCACGAAACTCACGGGCAGCCGCCAGATGCGCCCATAGCCGTCGACATGGGGATCGCCAAGCAGCCCTGTCGGAAAATCCAGCGTGGCCGCGACCTGGCGCACCTGTGCCAGCGTGTCCGGCGTATCGAGGCTGAACCCGAGCACGACGAGGCCGTCGCGCGCATGCTCCCGCGCGTATCGCGACAACATCGGCAGCTCTTCGCGGCAAGGGCCGCACCAGGTCGCCCAGAACGTGAGGATGACCGTCTTGCCGCGGAGGGCGTGCAGGGAGACGTGCTGGCCGTCCAGCGTGTCCAGCGTGATGTCCGGCGCAGGCTGGCCCACACGGAGTCCGTTCGCGAAGGCGGCCGGCGACATGCCGCCGGCGCACAGCAGGCATGCGAGGGCGAGGCGGCGCAGGAATGACGTGGAAAACATGAGGCGGCTACAGCTGCATGCTCAGGCCGACCGTGCCGGTCCAGCGCGGAAACAGCTGGTATCCCTGCAGATGGCTGTACACGGGCAGCTGCACGAAGGCGTAGACCTGCAGGTTCCTGCCCAGGCTGGCGCTGATGCCGGGGCTGAGATAAGCCACCGTGCCGGCCGTATCGGGCCTATCGGCGAAGGCCCCCTGGTCGGCGCTGCGGTGGAACACGTTGACTTGCAGCTGCGGCACCCAGTCCGCATGGGCTTCATAGCGCAGGCCGAAGCTGGCGGAAGCCAGGTTGCCCGGGCGGAAGTCGGCACCGGGCCGGTCCAGTCGCTCGCGCACCGCCGCCTGGAATTGCCCGCTCACGAACATGTCGAAATCCTGGCTCACGGGCTGGAAGTAGTAGGCGCCGACGATGAGGTCGGTGCTGCCGGTACCCGCCTGCAGGCTGCTGTCCAGCGACTGGCCAAGGCCCGGCCCCGAATGGAAGGTGGTGGGCCGACCGACGAGCATGCCGTCGTCGGTCTGGCCGCCGTAGTGCCCCGTCGGCAGCTTGATGCCGAACTGGACGCCGAAATTGTGCGTGGGCAGGAAGCCCTGGTAGCTGCCGATCAGCTTGACGTCACCGAGGCCGGCCACGTGGGCGCCGCTGACCTGGTCGGGCGCGGTCTCGCCCGGCGTGTACGGCGCCAGCTGCGTGCCATAGGTGTCGTGGTCGCGGATGACGTACGGCACCACGAACGACACACCCCAATCGGCGTTGAAGCGGTAGGTCGCGCCGAGGTTGATGTAGCGGTTGGTGGTTCCCTTCTCGATCTCCCCGCCGCCCAGCGGCGGATCGGACGGCTGGTCGACCACCTGCCCGGGCGAGGCCTTGCCGCTGCCGTGGCGCAGCTGGTTCTGGTCGATATACGTGTAGTCGAGATTGATCCGCCAGCCGCTGGCGGTCGAATAGCCGGTGGCGGCATCCGTGCTCAGCGTGCATCCGCACGTGGCGCAGGCGTGGGCAAGCTGCGGCATGCAGGCCGCTGCCAGCAGGAGTGCCCCGCCACGGGCCGCGATGCGCGGGGGCGAGCGGCGGGGTGCCGGCATGGAAAGCGACGATGCTGTGGGTTTCATGGCTGCGTGATCTGGCAAGAGCGGCGAACGCCAACGTGGTTCGCCTGGCAAGGATGTGATCGCGTGTCCCGACGCCGCAGCCGCATGCGATGGCATGCGAGGGCCGGTGCGCGACTCGCGGATGGGAATGAAAGCATCGGCCCGGCGCCGGGTCGGCGCAGGCGTTGGCCGGGGCTCAGGCCCGGTATGGAGGCCCGCGCGGGCGAGCCCAGAGGCGACCCCGGTGTTCGGGCGATGGAACCCGGTAGGCGACCGCCACCGCTTCGCGCGGCGCCGCGGGCAGCAGATGAGGGAGGAGACTCGCAGCCAGCAGCGACTGCTGTCCGAGCAACACGCAGTAGCCGCAGCAATCCGTCGGATCCTGCGTGCCTGCGTGCCTGCAGGGATGGCCGGCGTGCACCGTGCCATGCGCACAATCCCCGCCCACCATGGTGTGCGTCATCGGTGCTTGCGCGGGCAGGACACGCGATACCAGTGGCGCCACGACCAGAAGCGCCATGGCCAGCCATGCCAGCCACGCGATGGGTTGCCGCCTGGTCTTGTGTCGCAACACGCAATCGACCGTCGGGAAGGTGCGATACGGCAATGTAGCACGCACCACGCACCCCTCGATGGTCAATATCGTCGCATCCCGGCGGCGCGATGCCTCGCGGCGCACATCCGCGACGCGGGCGCGCGCCGCCTACAATGCCCGCATGTCCGCCAGCACCACCATCGACTACGCCGCCCTCGCCCGCGACATCAAGCAGTGGGCCCGTGAGCTGGGCTTCGCCGATGCCGGCATCAGCGGTGTGGCGCTGGGCGAGGACGAACGGCACCTGGAAGCCTACCTCGCGGCTGGCTACCACGGCGAGATGGACTACATGGCGCGCCATGGCGCCAAGCGCGCGCGCCCGGCCGAACTGGAACCGGGCACGCAACGGGTGATCTCGGTGCGCATGGACTATGTGCCGCCCGGCACACGCAACGCCTGGGAGGTGATCCGCGACGGCGAGGCCGGCTACGTATCGCGCTACGCGCTGGGCCGCGACTACCACAAGCTGATGCGCAACCGCCTGCAGAAGCTGGCCGAGCGCATCCACGGCGTGGTGGGCGATTTCGGCTACCGCGCCTACGTGGATTCCGCACCGGTGCTGGAAAAGGCGCTGGCGCGCAACGCCGGACTGGGCTGGATCGGCAAGCACACCGTGCTGATCAACCGCCACGCCGGCTCGTACTTCTTCCTCGGCGAGCTGTACACCGACCTGCCGCTGCCGGTGGACGAATCCGCCAGCGCGCACTGCGGCTCCTGCCGCCGCTGCATCGACATCTGCCCCACCCAGGCGATCCTGGCGCCGTACAAGCTCGATGCCCGCCGCTGCATCTCCTACCTCACGATCGAGCTGCGCGGATCGATTCCCGAGGAACTGCGCGCGCCGATGGGCAACCGCATCTTCGGCTGCGACGACTGCCAGCTGGTCTGTCCGTGGAACAAGTTCGCGCAGGAAGCGGAGGAACCGGATTTCGCGCCGCGCCACCGCCTCGACGGCGCGAAGCTGGTGGAACTGTTCGCGTGGAGCGAAGACGAGTTCCTCAAGCGCACCGAAGGCATGGCGATACGCCGCACCGGCTACGAAGGCTGGCTGCGCAACATCGCGGTGGCGCTGGGCAACGCGCCGAAGTCGGCGGCGGTATGCGCGGCGCTGCATGCCCGCGCCGACCACCCTTCGCCCGTGGTGCGCGAGCACGTGGCCTGGGCGCTCGCGCGGCAGGCCGGCTGAACGATCGTCAGCCCTGCGTGGCGGGGATCTGGAACACCTGCCGCAGGTAGGTCACATAGGCCGCGTCCTCGCACATGTTCTTGCCCGGCGAATCGCTGAGCTTGGCCACCGGCTGGCCGTTGCAGCGGATCATCTTGATCACGATGTTGAGCGGCTCGGGGCCGGTGTCGTTACTGAGGTTGGTGCCCACGCCGAAGGCCAGCAGGCAGCGGCCGCGGAAGTGTTCGTACAGCTGCATCACCTTGGGGATATCCAGCCCGTCGCTGAACACCAGCACCTTGCTGCGCGGATCGACGCGGTTGGCACGGTAGTGCGCCAGCATGCGCTCGCCCCAGTCGAACGGGTCGCCGGAATCGTGGCGCGCGCCGTCGAACAGCTTGCAGAAGTACATGTCGAAGTCGCGCAGGAAGGCCTCCAGGCCGTACACGTCGGAGAGCGCGATGCCGAGGTCGCCGCGGTACTCCTTGGCCCAGGCCTCCAGCGCCGCCACCTGCGAGTCGCGCAGGCGCGGCCCCAGCGCCTGGTGCGCCTGCAGGTATTCGTGCGCCAGCGTGCCCAGCGGGGTGAGGCCCAGCTTCCACGCGTACCAGACGTTGCTGGTGCCGGCGAGCTGCTTGCCGAGGCCGTCGCGCAGTGCGATCAGCACCTCCTCGTGCCAGGTGCGTGAGAAACGCCGGCGCGTGCCGTAGTCGGCGATGCGGCACTGCTCGTAGTCCGGCGTGTCGCGCAGCAGCGCGATCTTCGCCTGCAGCCGCCGCCGCCCTTCGGCGAGGTCGTGATCGGGCCGCGTGTTGCGGAAATACACCTCGTTGACGATCGCGAGCAGCGGCACCTCGAACAGGATGGTGTGCAGCCACGGCCCCTGGATGAGTATCTCGATCTCGCCGTTGCCCGCCTCCGTCGGCGCGATCGTCACGTACTTCGCGTTGAGCTGGAACAGCCCGAGGAAGTCCACGAAGTCGCTCTTGATGAAGCGCATCCGGCGGACGTAGTCCAGCTCGTCCTCGGTGAAGCGCAACGTGCACAACGCCTCCAGCTCGGCCCGGATCTCCTCGATGTGCGGCGCCAGGTCGATGCCGGGATTGCGGCACTTGAAGCGGTACTCGACCTGCGCGGCCGGGTAGTGATGCAGCACCACCTGCATCATCGAGAACTTGTAGAGGTCGGTGTCCAGCAGCGATTCGATGATCATCCGTCGTCCTGCACGGCAGCGGCGCACGCGGCGCCAAGTGGACGATTATCCATGCCGACGGCGAGTCGCGGGCATAAAAAATCCCGGTAGCCAGGGGAGTAGCTACCGGGATTCGTCAGGTCGGCGCGTCAAGAGGGGAGAGAGGGGCCGACCCCCCGACGGTGCGATGTGCTGCCCCGTCTCCTGTCGCCTCACGGCGATACGTGATGCTTAGTGTAGCCGCTGCGGCGAAAGTTCAAGGAACCCGCACGAAATGATTCAGTTTCCAGCCAGCCACGCGCCACGGATTTTCAACATATGGGGACGGCAGTGCGCGATTACAATGCCGCGTCACCGGGGGACCGTCATGAAAATCCTGCTGCGCTGCTGCCTGCTCTGCCTGTGCCTGCCGCTGCTCGCCCATGCGGCCGAATTGCGCATCGACCTCGGCCAGGGCGCGAGGGTCTGGACCACCGCGCAACTGCTCGCCCGCGCCGATGCCACCGCGGTGACGATCCCGGACGACGTGGCGTTCCGCCGCCCCATGCATTACCGCGCCGTGCCTCTGCGCGCGCTGCTGCCCGGCCTGCGCCCGGACCAGCATCTGCAGTTCGTGGCCACCGACGGCTTCGCCGCCGAGATTCCAGCCGCGGTGATCCTCAACCGCCAAGGCGCCGAGGCCTGGCTGGCGGTGGAGGATTCCGCGCATCCGTGGCCCGCGTCCGCCGACAACGGCAAGCATGCCGGCCCGTTCTACCTGGTGTGGACCGACCCGCAGGCCGCGCACGTCAGCACGGAGGAATGGCCCTACCAATTGGCCACGATCCGCGCGATCCCGGACGTCGACGCGCGCTTCCCGGCCATCGTGCCGGAGGCCCGCGCCGATGCGCAGGTGCTGCGCGGCTACGCGGTGTTCAAGCGCACCTGTTTCGCCTGCCACACCATGAATGGCGCGGGCGACGCCCGGCTGGGGCCGGATCTCAACCTCCCCTGGAACCCCACCGAATACCTGCGCCCCGACCTGCTGCGCGGCTTCATCCGCAACCCGCAGACGTTGCACCGCTGGCCCGAGGCCAAGATGCAGGGCTTCCCCACGACGAAGGAAATGTCCGACGCCGACCTCGACGCGGTGCTGGCCTACCTGCGCTACATGGCGAAGCGCAAGACATCGCCGCCGTAGGAACGGCGTAGGAGCGGCTTCAGCCGCGATTCCCCAGCCGGTCGCGGCTGAAGCCGCTCCTACGGTGGCGGCGATAAAACCTGCAACGTGGCATCGCGCCTCGCCTTGGGCTCGCGCGCCAGTGCTCGCACTCGTGCGTAGAACGCCGGCCATTGCGCGCCGCTTTCGCGGAAGATGGCGGCGAACGCCGGCGTCCACTGGTCGTACAGGCCGAACGGCAGCAGGCGCGCGTTGTTGATGGGCTTCTCCACCCAGGCGTCGTAGCGGTGATCGCCTGGCCAGTGTGCATCGCGCCACGCGGTGTAACGCGCACGGAACGCGGCGATTTCGCGCTGCTTGCCCGCCGCCATCACCTCCGCGTCCACGCCGCTGGTGTACAGCGTCTTCAGACGCTCGCGCAGGTCCAGCACCAGCTTCGTGAAACCGTCGGCCATCGCCTGCGCGTGGCCGTCGTCCGCCGGCAGCTCGCGCGCGGCGCGCCATTCGCGCAAACCCTCGGTCTGCACGAACGTGGCGAAGGACTCGTTGAACGCGGTGTCGCCCTTGGCGTAGATCAGCTGGTGCGCCAGCTCGTGGAAGATCGTGCCGGCCAGCTCGTCGTCGTCCCAGCGCAACATGCTGCTGAGGATGGGATCGGCGAACCAGCCCAGCGTGGAATACGCCGGCACGCCACCCACCCACACGTCGTCGCCGCGACGCCGCATGCGAGCCGCATCGGCCTCGGCGGCGGCCTCGCCGAACCAGCCGCGGTAGGCCACGCAGCCGGCAATCGGGAAGCAGTGCCGGATCGCCTCCACCGAGTAGCGCGGCGTGGCGAACACGTTCCACACCACGTAAGGCCGGTGCAGGTCCACGTAGCTGGTGTAGCTGCGGTTGTCGGGCAGGTCGAGGTGGCGGCTGGCGAACTCGCGCGCGGCCAGCGCCAGCGACAGCCGCGCGGCGAGTTTCGGGTCGGTGGCCGGGTCCTTGAGCAGCTTGCGCACGGGTTGCCGCTTGAACACCAGTTCGCCCTGCCCGTGCGCTGCCTGCGCGTAGTAGCGGATGCTGCCGCAGGCGCACAGAACCCAGCTCATCGCCGCGAACGCGATGAGCCTGGGCAAGTCGCGATGAAGCGTCGCCGGCAGCCGGATCATGCCGCCATGATGCCGCAGCGGCCGGCGGGACGGGACTCAGTGATGATGGTCGCCGCCACTGCCATGGCCGCTCCAGCGGCCATGGTTGCCGCCGCCACCGTGCCAATGGCCACCGCCGCTGCCATGCCAGTTGCCGCCGCGATAGTGGCGATACCCCCGGCCGCCGTACCACACGCCGCCGATCGTCACGCCCGGTGCATAGCAGCAGCCGTACCAGCCGTCATACCCGTACCCATACCACCCCGGCGCCACGTAGTAGCCGTCTCCGTAGACCACGCCGTTGCCGTAATAGGCCGGACCGGCATACGGGCTGGCCCGCACGTAGCTGTAGCCCGGATCGTAGTAGCAACCCGACAGCAGCGCGGCGAGCGCGACGAGGACGAAACCGCTGAGCAGGCGTTTCATGGCACAGCCTCCATCGGAGACGATGGCGCCAGCTTGCGCCCGCCCGCTTGAACCGGCGCTGATGCCGCCGCCGGCGCGCAGTCAGAATCGCGGCTGCAGCAGCGCATCCAGGAAATGCGGCAGCACCCGCGGGTTCACCAGCACGGTGAACAGCACGCCGTAGGCCGCGCCCCACAGGTGTGCGCTGTGGTTGATATTGTCCTGCCCGCGCCGGTCCATGTAGATCGAGTAACCGGTGTACAGCACGGCGTAGACGATCGCCGGCATCGGTATCACGAACACGATGATGCGCGACCACGGCGCCAGCAGGATGTAGCCGAACAGCACCGCCGACACCGCACCCGAGGCGCCCAGGCTGCGGTAGTTCGGGTTGCTGCGGTTCTTGAGATAGGTGGGCAGGATCGAGACCACCAGCGCGCCGAGGTAGAACAGCGCGAAGCCGAACGTACCCAGCTGGCTGGCGTAGAAGCCCTCCATCACGCGCCCGAAGAAGAACAGCGTGATCATGTTGAACAGCAGGTGGCCGAAATCCGCGTGCACCAGGCCGTAGGTCACCAGCCGGTGGTACTCGCGATGGCGGCTGATCGCCGGCGGCCACAGGATCAGGTCGTTCATCAGCCGGCTGTTGCTGAACGCGATGAACGAGACGATGCAGGTGACCGCGAGGATGATGAGGGTGATCGGCATGAACGTTTCCGCGCCCGGGCGATGAGGTGGCGGCATCTTGGCGGCAGCATGGCCGCTTGTCGAATCCGCGCCACCCCGGGCCAACGCGGCTATCATGCGCGCTCCCCCACGAATCCCGCCGTCATGCCCGCTTTGCGCTACCTGCATTTGGACGTCTTTGCCGCCACTCACGGCGGCGGCAACCACCTCGGCGTGGTGATCGGCGCGGAGCACTGGAGCGGCGAGGCGATGCAGCGTTTCGCACGCTGGACCGACCTGGTCGAAACCACGTTCCTGCTGCCGCCCGCCACCAGCGACGCCAGCTACCGCGTGCGCATCTTCACCCCGCACAAGGAAATCCCGTTCGCCGGCCATCCCAGCGTGGGCAGCGCGCACGCCGCGCTGGCATGCGGACTGGCGCAGCACGTCGACGGCTTGCTGTGGCAGGAATGCGGCGCCGGCGTCTTGCCGATCCGGGTGGAGGGTACGGGCCCGCAGCGCCGTCTGCTGCTGAAATCGCCCGGCGAACGCGTGCTGCGCACCGGCCGCGACGCGCACCCGCTGCTCGCCGCCGCGCTGGCCGGCATCGGCGCCGGCACGCTGCCGCCCGCCCTGGTCGACGGCGGGCGCCGCTGGTGGCTGGCCGAGGTGGAGAGCGAAGCCGCGCTGCGCGCCTGGCAACCCGACCACAGCGCGATCGGCGCACTGGCCCACGCCAGCGACAGCATGGGTCTGTGCGCGTTCGCACGCAGCGCACACCCCGACTACCAGTTGGTGGTGCGCGCCTTCCCTGCCGGCGTGGGCATCATCGAGGACCCAGCCTCCGGCGCCGCCAACGGCCTGATCGCCGCGTACGTCGCGCAGGCTGAACCGCACGGCCCACTGGCCGGCGGCTACGTGGTGAGCCAGGGCCGCGAGATCGGCCACGACGCCCAGCTCGTCGCCCACATTGTGGATGGCACGGTGTGGATCGGCGGCCGCAGCCACACCATCATCGACGGCGCGCTGGACTGGAACGCGGCGTGAGCGCGCAGATCCTGGTCGACGCCGACGCCTGTCCGGTGGCGATCAAGGAGATCCTGTTCCGCGCCGCCGAACGCGAGCAGGTCAGCGTGACCTTGGTCGCGAACCAGTACCTGCGCACCCCGCCCTCGCGCCATGTGCGCGCCGTGCAGGTGCCCGGCGGCTTCGACGTGGCCGACCACGAGATCGTGCGCCGCGTCGCCGTCGGCGACCTGGTGGTGACCCAGGACATTCCGCTGGCTGCGCTGGTCATCGAGAAGGGCGCGCTGGCGCTGGATCCGCGCGGTGAACTGCACACCCCCGACACCATCGCCCAGCGCCTCTCCATGCGCAATTTCATGGACGAGCTGCGCGGCGCCGGCGTCGACACCGGCGGCCACGCCGCGTTCCATGCGCGCGACAAACAAGCCTTTGCGAACCAGCTTGACCGGTGGCTGGCGCAGCGGAAACGCTGACGCGCTATTCCCGCCTGCAAGGCCCATGTGTAGGAGCGCACCCTGTGCGCGATTGCTTTTGCCTTGATCGAAACACAAAGCAATCGCGCACAGGGTGCGCCTACGGGCTCAGGCTACCTCGCCCGCCGCGTGGCCCGACGCCCAGGCCCACTGGAAGTTGTAGCCGCCCAGCCAGCCGGTGACGTCGACCACCTCGCCGATGAAGTACAGGCCGGGCACGAGTTTCGATTGCATCGTGCTGGACGAGAGCCCGTCGGTGTCCACACCGCCCAGGGTCACCTCGGCGGTGCGGTAACCCTCGGTGCCGCTGGCGATGATCGGCCAGTCGTGCAGTTGCCGACCGATCTCATGCAACTCGGCGTCGCGGTACTGGCGCATGGGGCGACTTTCAAACCACAACTCGCACAGGCGCTGTGCGAGACGCTTCGGCAGCGCGTCGGCCAGCACGTTCTTCAGCTCGGCCGCCGGACGCGCGGCGCGTTGCGCCAGCAGCCAGTCGCCCAGTTCCGCGTCCGGTGCGAGATCGAGGCGCAGCTCGTCGCCCGGCTGCCAGTACGAGGAAATCTGCAGGATCGCCGGGCCGCTCAGGCCGCGATGGGTGAACAAGAGGCCCGCGCGGAATGCGCGCTTGCCCACCCGCGCCTCGGCCAGCGGCAGGGCCACGCCGGCGAGGTCGGCGTAATGCTCCTGGTGCTTGCCGCTCAGGGTCAGCGGCACCAGCGCGGCGCGCACAGGCAGCACCGCATGGCCGAACTGGCGCGCCAGCTCGTAGCCGAAACCGCTGGCGCCCATGCTGGGGATCGACAAGCCGCCGCTGGCCACCACCAGCGACTCGGCGTGCACCTCGCCGTGCGCAGTGAGCACGCTGAAACCCTCGTCCGTCTTGCGCACGCGCTCGACGCCGCAACCGGTCTCGACGCGCACGCCCACCGCGGCGCATTCGTCCAGCAGCAGGCGCACGATCTGCTTCGAGGACTCGTCGCAGAACAGCTGGCCCAGTTCCTTCTCGTGGTACGCGATGCCGTGCTTTTCCACCAATGCGATGAAATCCCACGGCGTGTAGCGCGCCAGTGCGGACTTGGCGAAGTGCGGATTCGCGCTGAGGTAATTTGCCGGCGTAACGCCGAGATTGGTGAAATTGCAGCGCCCGCCGCCGGACATCAGGATCTTCTTGCCCGGCTTGTTCGCGTGGTCGACCACCAGCACGCGACGCCCGCGCCGGCCCGCGGCGATCGCGCACATCAGGCCCGCGGCGCCGGCGCCGACGATCAGTACATCCGTTTTCACGCCATCACCTGCCTGCCGAGCACCGCATCATTCGTCATCCCGGCGCAGGCTAATCCAGCGGCCAATGGCAAGCCAAGGCACTGGATGACTCGCTGCGCTCGCCCCTGCGGGGCCGCCCTTCGGGCGTTCTGCGCGCTTCGCGCTTGTCCGGCCTGCGCCGGAATGACGGGCTTGAGAACGCGGCATTATCGCCCAGCCGCATCGCTTACACTTTCCGCCTCATTCACCCGCGAGCCGCCGCCATGCCCTCCTTCGACGTAGTCTCCGAAGTCGACAAGCACGAACTGACCAATGCCGTGGACCAGGCCAACCGCGAGCTGGCGAACCGCTTCGACTTCAAGGGTCAGGACGCGAAATACGTGCTGGACGACTTCGTCATCACCCAGAGCGCACCCAGCGATTTCCAGCTGCAGCAGATGCTGGACATCCTGCGCGGGCGGCTGATCTCGCGGAAGATCGACGTGCGCGCGCTGGACATCGGCGAGGTGGAAACCAACCTCGCCGGCGCGCGGCAGAAGATCACCGTGAAGCAGGGCATCGAGCAGCCGGTGGCGAAGAAGCTGGTGGCCACGCTGAAGGAGGCCAAGCTCAAGGTCGAGGCGCAGATCAACGGCGACAAGCTGCGCGTGACCGGCAAGAAGCGCGACGACCTGCAGGCCGCGATGGCGGTGCTGCGCAAGGCCGAGGTGGAGCTGCCGCTGCAGTTCGACAACTTCCGCGATTGAGGGAGCTTCGGCTTCGCTCATCCCAGCCGTGGCAGCGACAGACAGGAGCATTCGAGCCGAAGCCTTGTCGAATGTCGGGAAAGTGCTTCCTGCACTTTCCCGACTCGCCGAGTCCGGCGCAGCCGGACTCGGCTCCGCCAGCCAAGCGCATGCGCTTGGCTGGCGCACGGGCCATCCGTGGCCCTACCCCATCCCCGCCACGATGTTCACCGTGATCGCGATGATGAACACGTTGAAGAAGAACGCGATCACGCTGTGCAGCAGCGCCACGCGGCGCAGGTAGCGGCTGCTGATCTGCACGTCGGAGACCTGGAAGGTCATGCCGATCACGATGGCGAAGTAGGCGAAGTCCCAGTAGTCGGGCTTCGGCGTGTCGGGAAACTCCAGCCCGGAGTGCTTCTCGCCGAAGTCGCCGTAGAAGCCGTGCGCGTAGTGCAGCGCGAACATGATGTTGAGGAACAGCCAGCTCAGCACCACGCTGAGCGCGCCCACGCCCAATGCGGGCAGGCCGCCGCCCTTGGCCGCGTGCAGTTCGGTGCCCAGCGCCACCAGCACCACGCCGGAGAGCACCACCGCGCTCCACAGCACGCCCCAGCGCCCGGTGTCCTGCGCCTTCGCCTGCCGGCGCATGTGCAAGGGCGTGGACCGGTTGAACAGCCGCGCCAGTGCCAGCAGGTAGATCACCGCGGCCAGGTCGAAGCCCAGCAGGATCGCGGTGGCCACGCGCAGGCCCAGCGCGATCAGCACGGCGCCGGCGATCACGAAGATCACGAACGAGGCGCTGAGCCGCGGCCGCGCCGTCACGTAGCGGAACGGCCGCCAGCGCGGCGGCTTCGACGCGCCGTTGGTGCCGGATGCCTCGCCGCTCATGCGCGCAGATCCGCGTAGTCGGGATGCCGCTTCATCCAGGCCTCGGCATACGAGCAGAGCGGCACCACCTTCCAGCCTTTCGCGCGGGCGAAATCCAGCGCCGTGCGCACCAGTTCGCCAGCCACGCCGCGACCGCCGGCCGGTGGCGGCACCTCGGTATGGGTAATCGCCATGCCGCCTTCCGCGAGCGTGTAGTCGAGCACGCAGTGTGCGCCTTCCACCTCCACCTCGAAACGCTGCGCAGCGCGGTTGTGCTGGATGTCGAGCTGCATGGCGATCTCCGTGGACGATGCCGCCAAGCATACCGCCGCCGTCAGGCCGCCATCTCGTCCTCCGCCAGCTCGCGGCGCCGACGCACCGCGGCAGCCAGCCGCTCCAGCACGCGCACCGAGTCGTCCCAGCCGATGCAGCCATCCGTGACGCTCTGGCCGTAGGTCAGCGGACGGCCATCCACCAGGTCCTGGCGGCCAGCGACGAGGTGGCTTTCCACCATCGCGCCCACGATGCGCGACTCGCCCGCCTCGAGCTGGGCGGCAATGTCGGCGATCACGCGCGGCTGGTTGTCCGGGTTCTTGCCGCTGTTGGCATGGCTGGCGTCGATCATCACCCGCGCCGGCAGGCCGGCCTTGGCGATCGCGCTGCAAGCGGCCTCGACGCTGGCGGCGTCGTAGTTCGGCACCTTGCCACCGCGCAGGATCACGTGGCAGTCGCGGTTGCCGCTGGTGGCGGCGATCGCGGCCTGGCCCTGCTTGGTCACCGCGAGGAAGTGGTGCGGATGCGCGGCCGCCTGCACCGCGTCCACCGCCAGCTTCACGTTGCCGTCGGTGCCGTTCTTGAAGCCCACCGGGCAAGATAACCCCGAGGCCAGCTCGCGATGCACCTGGCTTTCGGTGGTGCGCGCGCCGATCGCGCCCCAGGCCACCAGGTCGGCGAGGTATTGCGGCGAGATGATGTCGAGGAACTCGCTGCCGGCCGGCACGCCCAGCGCGTTGATGTCGCACAGCAGCTGGCGCGCCACGCGCAGACCCTTGCGGATGTGGAAGCTGCCGTCCAGGTCCGGGTCGTTGATCAGCCCCTTCCAACCCACCGTGGTGCGCGGCTTCTCGAAGTACACCCGCATCACGATCTCCAGCTCGCCGCCGAGGCGCTCGCGCTGCGCCGCCAACCGCTGCGCGTACTCCAGCGCGGCGCGCGGGTCGTGGATGGAGCACGGGCCGATCACCACCGCGAGGCGGTCGTCGCTGCCGGCGAGGATGCGGTGCAGAGCCGTGCGCGCGTTGCCCACGGTGGCGAGCGCGGCGGGCGTGGCGGGGCATTCGTCCATCACCTCGGCGGGCGTGGCGAGCGGGGTGATCGTGCGGATGCGCAGATCGTCGGTGGCGGACTGGGGCATGGCGGCGGCTTTCCTCGGGTGGGGTGCCAGCGGCGGCCATGAAAAAAGCCGCCTGGGTTGCTGGCGGCTTTCGGGATGGGATTTCAGGACTTCAGACCAAACGCACCCATGCCTCCGCCAGCGGCTTCGGATAGCCATAAAACCAAAAATACTGGCGGGCGGTGTGGGTCATGGGAAGTCAGTGATAGCACAGGCTTTCGGCGCGTGCAAAGTCCTTTTGCGCATATCCACCGGTTCCGCTAACTTCCCGCGAACCGACCAGGGGACGCCATTGGCCACGCTCATACCCACCCGCAACAGCTGCCTGCCACGGATGACCGGCGGCGAGAAGCGCGTGTCCGAACGGCTGGAACAGAAGCTCGAAGACGACTACCTGCTCTGGTACGACGTGCCGATCGGCCTCAAGCAGCGCCGCCCCGACTTCGTGGTGTTCCACCCGTGCCGCGGCCTGCTGGTGTTGGAAGTGAAGGATTGGAAGGCCGACACCATCCGCCATGCCGACACGACCCAGTTCACCCTGGTCACCGAACGCGGCTTGGCGAAGGAAACGAACCCGCTGCTGCAGGCGCGCGCCTATGCGCTGGAGATCGGCGTGGTGCTGGAACGCGATCCGGCGCTGCGCTACCCCGAAGGCCATCGCCATGCCGGCAAGCTGGTGATGCCGTGGGCCTGGGGTGCTGTGCTGGCCAACCTCACGCGCAAGCAGTTCGAGGAAGGCGGGCTGGAGGCGGTGATTCCGGCGCACCTGGCGATCTGCCGCGACGAGCTGTACGAGACGGTGGACAGCGAGGCCTTCCAGGAACGGCTGTGGGCGATGTTCCCGCAGGTGTTCCCGGTGGCGCTCACTCTGCCGCAGATCGACCGCGTGCGCTGGCACCTGTTCCCCGAGATCCGCGTGGAGCCGGGCAGCGGCCAGTTCGGCCTGTTCGCCGCCGAAGGCCATGACGCACGCGCGCTGGAGATCCCCGACCTGGTGAAGGTGATGGACGCCCAGCAGGAGCAGCTGGCGCGTTCGCTGGGCGACGAGCATCGCGTCATCCACGGCGTGGCCGGCTCGGGCAAGACCATGATCCTGGGCTTCCGCGCGATGCAGCTGGCGCAGTCGCTGAGCCGGCCGATCCTGGTGCTCTGCTACAACAAGACGCTGGCGGCGCGGCTGGAGCAGCTGATCGGCGAGCGCGGCCTGGCCGACAAGGTGCAGGTCTACAACTTCCATCGCTGGTGCCACCGCATGCTCACCAGCTACCACGTGGCGCTGCCGCCCAAGGGCGAGCACTTCTTCGAGGCGATGGTGGAGCGGGTGATGGAAGGCGTGGACAAGGAGCAGATCCCGCGCTTCCAGTACGGCGCCGTGCTGGTCGACGAGGGCCACGACTTCGAACCGGACTGGTACAAGCTGATCGTGCAGATGATCGACCCGGCCACCAACTCGCTGCTGGTGCTGTACGACGACGCGCAGAACATCTACGGCAAGGCCGGCCGCCGCAAGCTGAGCTGGAAGAGCCTGGGCGTGCAGGCGCAGGGCCGCACCACCATCCTCAAGCTCAACTACCGCAACACGCTGGAGATCCTCGCGGTGGCGCGCAACTTCGCCGGCGAACTGCTCGCCGCGCGCAGCGACGACGACGACGGCGTGCCGCTGATCGCCCCCGAAAGCGCCGGCCGGCGCGGCCCGTTGCCCGAGCTGATCCGCACCGATACCGCCGCCGCCCAGCTCGATGCGCTGATTGCCCAGCTGCGCGACGAGCACGCCCACGGCCGCCCCTGGGGCGAGATGGCAGTGATCTACCGCGCCGGCTGGGAGGGCGAGAAACTGCACGATGCGCTGGAGCGCCTCGCCATTCCCTCCAGCCTCGCCGACGAAAACGGCAAGCAGGCGCTGTTCGTGGTCAAGGACAGCGTGAAGCTGCTCACCATGCACTCCTGCAAGGGCCTGGAATTTCCGTTCGTGATCATCCCAGGCCTCGGCTCGCTGCCGCGCGAAAACCAGCGCGAGGTCGACGAGGCGCGCCTGCTCTACGTGGCAATGACCCGCGCCACCGAGCGGCTGGTGCTGATCCACCACCTCGACTCGATGTTCTCCAAGAGCATCCGCGACTCGATCAACGAGGTGCAGGCGCAGCTGGCGCGGTAAGCCCCCTCCCCGGCTCGCCTGTGGAGAGGGCTGGGGTGAACAGGAGCTTCCCCACTAGACTGCGCGCACCATTCTCGGGGAATCCATCGCATGCGCCGCCTGCTGCTCGTCGCCACGCTCGCCCTCGCCGCCTGCATCCTGCCCGCGTTCGCCGCGGACGACGTCACCCAGCTGCAGAAGATCGATCAGGTCGTCGGCAGCGGCGCGGTGGCGAACGACGGCGACGTGGTGCAGGTGAACTACACCGGCTGGCTGTACGACGCGAGCGCGACGGACCACCACGGCAAGGAATTCGACAGCACGCAGGGTGGCGAACCGATCCGCTTCACGCTGGGCGCGGGCGAAGTCATCCAGGGCTGGGACCAGGGCATCCGCGGCATGCACGTGGGCGGCAAGCGCACCCTCATCATCCCTGCGCGGCTGGCCTACGGCGGCCGCGGCGCCGGCGACGCCGTGCCGCCGAACGCCACACTCGTGTTCGACGTGGAACTGGTGAGCGTGCATTGAGGCAGGAGCGCACCCTGTGCGCGAATGCGCTGGTGCTGATCGGAGCAAAAGCATTCGCGCACAGGGTGCGCTCCTACCGCAGCACGTCAAACCGCCGCAAGGCGGTCGGCATCGCCCTCATCATCAACCATCACGCAGTTGCGCCCGCTCCGCTTGGCGCGGTACAGCGCGGCATCCGCCTGTTTGCACAGGCGCTGCAAGTCGTAGCCGGAGGTATCGGTAAAGGCCAGGCCCACGCTGGTGGATATCCCGACGGCCACGCCGTCGCTCTCCACCTTGGCCATCTCGATGGCGAGCCGGATGCGTTCGGCAATCGCCACGCCCTGCCCGCGCGAGCACTCGACCAGCAGGATGCCGAACTCCTCGCCGCCGAGGCGACCGAACAGGTCGACGGCACGCAAGTGCTTCCGGCAGACGGCGACGATGTGCCGCAAGACCTCGTCGCCCATGGCATGGCCGTGGGTATCGTTGATGTGCTTGAAGTGGTCCAGGTCGATGAAGACCATGCAGGCTGCGCCCGCGCGCCGCTCCAGCAAACGCAGCATGCGATCCACTTCGCCCATGAAATGCTGGCGGTTGAACACCGCGGTCAGGCCATCGAGGTGGGACAGCTTCTTGAAACGCAGCTGCGAGCGCTTGAGCCGGAACATCCACAACGCGGCGAAAGCCAGCGCCATCAGCAGCAGCGCCAGGTACAAATGGTTGGCTTCCGCCTTTTTGGTGTCCAGCGTCTGCCGCATGCGCAACAGCGCGTTCTGCCGCCCCAGCTTTTCCGTCTCGAGCTTCTGCGCCAGCAGGTGTTGCTGCACCGTCTGATAGGCCATCGCACGCGCACTGACGTCGTCGAGGTAGGCCTTGTCCAGCGCGGCGTACTTCTTGTAGTAATCGAGCGCGGCGGCGGCGTGGCCCTGCCGATTCTCGATGCGGTAAAGCACCTTGTAGGCATCTTTCAGCCAGTCGTCGATATCGCCCGGCTTTCCCGCGGCGACCACGGCGAGGGCCGCCTTCCGGGCACCATCGTCGTCGCCAAGAGCAACCAGCGCCTGCGCCCTGCTTATCAGGGCCGACAGCTTGTTCGGGGCATAGTCGTTGGCTTCGACGCTGGGCGCGATCCGGTCGAGCAGTGCAAGCGCCCGGTGCGACTGGCCCTCATGCACGTACCGATCGGCGAGCGTGAGCATCAGGTTGGCGTTGTAAACCGGCTCCTTGGCCGCCGGGCACGCCGCCAGCGCCTGCTGCAACTCCGGACTGCCCGACTTGAGCCGATGGCCGGTCTCGAGTGCCACGACCAGACTGGCGGCGGGATAACACGGACCATCTCCGGCCGGGATGGCACCCATCGCGATGCGCGCATAGCGGATGGCCAAATCGGTCTGCCCAGCCAGGCCCAGCGACTGCGACAGGTTCAGCGTCACCATGAAGCGGACCTTGGCATCCGTGATCTGTGGCAACCGCGCCGCAAGGCGATTGGCCAGTTCGAATGCCTCCGTATAGTGCCGGGTGATTCCGTACTGGCTCACCAACATGGCTGCCGCACGGTCGGCCATGCGCGAATCACTGGAGTGCTGGATGATGTCGCGAAACTGCACCTCCGACTTGGCGTATTGGCCTTCGTACATGGCCTCCCACGCGTCCAGATAGCGCAGTTGCCATTGTTCGTCCGGCGCCAGCCGGGAAGCCACCTGATTGAGCTGGGCCAGCTGGCGGACGAACCGCGGATGATCCGTCACCGGCAACGGCCAGGTCTGCTTGAGCAGGGCGGAAGGATCGGCGACGGCGTCGACGGCAAGCCCCACCTGCCAGAACACGCAACCCGCCAGGCCCGCCCAAGCGAGCCATGACCGCAAGCTGCCCGATCGCGAGTACATGCCGTCCGGATTAACGCCGGAGCGCCGGGGCGCCCTGACCCGGAATCCGGGGATCGCCAACCGGCTTGGCGCCGCCGTCCACGAGTCGCTGCACGAAGCCGGGCGGCACCGACACGTCCGCCATCCCGCTACCCGGAGCGCTGCACCGCAGCGCAGTGGTGCCGATCGCTTCCGGCGATTCCATCGTTTCCATGATGCCCCCCGTTTTCGCGATCATAACGCCGGCGACAGGCAAGCGTGTACGCACCCGCCGCCCCGCGACCGCGCCGCTCAGATCGCGATGGGAATGCTGTCCTCGGCGCCAGCTTCCACCCGATTGCGCCCACCGCGCTTGGCGCGGTACAGCGCGGCGTCGGCCTCCCGGCACAGGCGCCGCAGGTCGTGGCCGCAGACGCCGGTGCAGGCCAGACCCACGCTGGTGGAGATCGCGATGACGGTGCCCTCGCACTCCACCTTCGTCGCCTCGACCGCGTGGCGGATGCGGTCGGCGATGGCCATGCCCTGCCCGTGCGAGCAGCCCACCAGCAGAATGCCGAACTCCTCGCCACCCAGCCGGCCGAACAGGTCGGCCGGGCGCAATTGCTGTTTGCCCACCACCACCACCTGGCGCAGCACCTCGTCGCCCATGGCGTGGCCGTGGGTGTCGTTGATGCGCTTGAAGTGGTCCAGGTCGATGAAGACCAGGCAAGCCGTGCCGGCGCGCTTCTCCAGCAGGCGCAGCGTGCGCTCCACCTCGCCCATGAAATGCTGGCGGTTGAACACCGTGGTCAGGCCATCGAGGTGGGACAGTTTCTTGAAACGCAGCTGCGAGCGCTTGATCCGGAACATCCAGAGCGCGGCAAAGGCCAGCGCCATCAGCAGCAGGGCGAGGTACAGCCGGTTGGTCTCGGCCGTCTTGGCATCCAGCGTCTGCCGCATGCGCAGCAGCGCGTTCTGCCGGCTCAGGTTCTCCGTCTCCAGCTTCTGCGCCAGCACGTGCTGCTGTACCGTCTCGTAGGCCATCGCGCGCGCATTGACATCGTCGAGGTAGGCCTTGTCCAGCGCAGCGTATTTCTCGTAGTAGTCGAGTGCAGCGGCGGCATGACCTTGTTTCTTCTCTATACGATAAAGCACTTCGTAGGTGTCTTTCAGCCACGCATCGAAATCGCCCGATTTGTTCTGCGCAACCACGACCAAGGCCACTTTCTTGGCAACAGCATCGTCGCCCAGCGCGGCCAGCGCCTGCGCCCTGATCAACATGGCCGTCAACTTGTAGGACGCATCGCCCAGGATATCGAGGTTGGGCTCAACCCGGTCGAGCAGGGTTAGTGCCTTGCGGGGCCGCCTTTCCTGCACATACAGGTCAGCGAGCGTGAGTTGCAGGTTCGCGTTGTACACCGGCTCCTTGGCCGCGGGGCAGTCCGCCACGGCCTGCAGCAACTCCGGACTGTTGGACTTGAGCCGATGACCGTAATAGAGCGCCTCAGCCATCATGGATGCGGGATAGCACCGACTCCCACCAACAGGAACAGCGGACATCGCCATCTGGGCGTAACGGATGGCCAGATCGGTCTGGCCGGCCAGACCTAGCGATGCCGAAAGGTTCAGCAACAATTTGAGGTGAACTTTCGCATCCGTGATCTGCGGCAAGCGAGCTGCGAGGCGATTAGCCAGCTCGAATGCCTCGGTGTAATGCCGGGTAAGGCCAAACTGACTCATCAGCAACGCAGATGCGTAATCAGCCAAGTACGGATTGCCGGAATGCTGGATGACGTCCTGAAACAGCGCCCCCGATTTGGCGTAGTCACTTTCGTACATGGCCTCCCAAGCATTCATGAACCTCAGATGCCATTGCTGCTCTGGCGTCAGTTGCGAGGCTTTTCCGTTGAGTTGGGCCAGCTGCTGAAGGAATCGCGGGTGATCCGTGAGTTGCAGCGCCTCGGTTTGCGTGAGGAAGGCATCTGGGACAGCCATAGAGGTTGTGGCAAGGCTAGCCCTGCCACACAGGCAACTGATAAGGGCCGTGCATGCGGCCCATCGATACAGGTTGCTCGATCCCCGCGACATGTCGCTACGTCGGTCACTATTCTGCGCGACGAGCCCGCTTGACGCGAGAAGGTGACGGGGAAGGGGCGGGCTGCGGCTCCGGTTGCGGAACGTCAGTTTCTTCTTCGTCTTCCTGGCCCGGCACCTGTGTCTGGGGGAAGTGGGGCATACCCTGGACAGTCAGTTCCACACGCAGCGTCGCACAGTCGCCTGTCGTCACCGCCATCGTGAGCTCGACACTCGCCTGCGCGTGCTTCAGCACCCCGTTCAGCTCGTCGGCCGACGCGTAACGCAGCGACGCATCGCTGCCGATGGTCTCCAGCAACTTGATCGTATCGCTCATGTTGTTCCCCTTGTCCCCTTGTTCGGGCGGCACCAATGTACCGCACCGTCCCGCTTCAGGCCGCCGTAGCTTCCCGCCTCTTCGCATCCAGCGCTTGCAGCCGATCAAGCATGGCACGGTTCGGTTGCAAGGTCACAGCCGGCGGCAGCACCACGGTTTCCTCGGCGGTCAACGGCACATCGACCAGCTCGCGCAAGGTGATGCGCTGGATGCACGGGTGCTCGATGGGCAGGGTGGCGCCGCGATAGATGATGACCTCGTGATCCGGCGGGTAGTCCTGGCCCAGTCGCTCCACCAGCAAGGCGCGGTAGGCTGGCCCGATGTCGAAGCGTCCCACGGAACGGTTGCCGATGATCCCTACCTGCCACAGCACCAAGTAGCCCGCGGGGTCGATGCGCCGCTCCCAGTACATCAATTGGCTGGCCTCGAAGTGCTGGCAGCCGTAAGTGCCGGGATCGATGCCGAGATCGGCATACAGACAGTCCTCGGCGGAGATGCCCGGTTCCATATGCGCCTCGTAGCCTTCCGCGCGCGCCTGTTCGATCACCTTGTGCGGCGACCAGGCGAAGATGCCGGGGTGACCGTAGAACACGCCGCAGACGCGCTTGCCGGCACGCAGTTCGGCCATCATCAGTGCCACCCATTCGCGGTAGGTCTTGATGCGTGGCTTGCCCTCGGCGTAATTGGGCTGCAGGCTGCGCACGTCCGGGTGCATGCGCTTCAGCCACTCCTCCGCGATGGCGTCGGAAAGCGCGGCGAACACTACATCCGCCTGCTCGATATGGCTGCGCGCCAGCGGTGTGAGGTGGGAGCCCAGGGTCATGCCCAGGCCCACGCAGCTCAGGCTGCCGCGGCGGGTGTCGTGCAGGGATGGCAGGGCGGCTGATGGCATCGCGCGATGATAGGGCAAGTCCGGGCGGCGCCAGCGCCCGACGAACGAAATTCCCGCCCGCATCCGCAACCACCGGAAGCACGCCCCGTGCCAATCCATGCCTTCAGGCACGGTTGCGCGCTGCCCCGGCTCGCTAGGCTTGGGGCTTTGCCCCCGCGAGGAAAGACCCGTGCGCAAGCCGCTGCAGACGAGCTTGCTGGCAGCCCTGCTGCTGGCCGGATTCCACCACTCGGCGCTGGCCGCCGACAGCAAGCCGCCCGCCGCGGCGGAGGCACCGGGCGTCAGCGACGGCTTCCAACTGCCGCCCTTCCCCGCCGACGCGCATGTCTCACAGTCCACCACGGCGGACGGCCGCACCCTGAAGTACACCGCCACGGTGGGTTCGCTGCCGGTACGCGACGAGAAGGGCAAGGTGATCGCGCAGGTGATGTTCACCGCCTACACGATGCCGGGCAAGAACCGTCCGGTGACGTTCGCGCTGAACGGCGGCCCCGGCGCCTCGTCGGTGTATCTGAACCTCGGCGCGATCGGCCCGAAGAAGGTGAAGTTCGGCGTGGAAGGCGACAACCCGTCCGACCCGGCGACGCTGCACGACAACCCCGGCACCTGGCTGGGCTTCACCGACCTGGTGTTCATCGACCCGGTCGGCACCGGCTTCAGCCGCGCGCTGGTGGACGACAAGGAAGCGACCAAGCAGTTCTACAGCACCGACAGCGACATCCAGTACCTGTCGCGCATCGTCTACGACTGGCTGGTGAAGAACGGCCGCATGGAGTCGCGCAAGTACCTGGTGGGCGAGAGCTACGGCGGCTTCCGCGGCCCGCGCATCACCGACTACCTGCAGACCCGGCTCGGCGTGGCGATGAACGGCGTGGTGCTGCTGTCGCCCTACCTCGACCCGGCGGCCTCGGACGACGAGAACGTGTCGCCGCTGCCGTGGATGCTCACCCTGCCCTCGATCGCCGCCGCCCACCTGGAGCGCGAACACAAGCTCACGGCCGCGGCGATGCAGACTATCATCGACTACACCCGCTCCACCTACGCCACCACGCTGATGCAGGGTCGCGCCAACCCGGCCGCCACCGAGGCGATGATCCACAAGGTCGCCGAGCTCACCGGCCTCGACCCGCTGTTCGTGAAGCGCTCCGGCGGCCGAATCGAGACTCAGGCCTACCTGCGCGAGGTGTACCGCGCCGAGGGCAAGCTGGGCAGCCGCTACGACTCCAACGTCACCGCGTGGGACCCGTTCCCCTATGCGCCGCACCAGCGCTCGGGCGACCCCATCCTCAACGGCATCATCGCCCCCACCACCACGGCGATGGTGAACTTCGTGACCCGGACCGTGGGCTGGAAATACGACGGCCGCTACAACGCGCTGAGCTACGAGGTGGGCCGGCTGTGGCACGAGGACGACGACGCCCGGCTCGGTTCGACCAAGCAGCTGCGCGAGTCGGTGGCGAACGACCCTGGCCTGCGCGTGCTGATCGCCCACGGCTGGGACGACCTCTCCTGCCCGTTCATGGCCTCGGTGCTGATCGTCGACCAGATGCCGGCGATGGGCGACCCCACCCGTGTGCAGGTGAAGGAATACCCCGGCGGCCACATGTTCTACGCCCGCCCGGACAGCCAGGCCGACCTGCTGCGCGACGTGAAGAGCCTGTACGGCGTGCACTGAGCCTTTCTCCCCTCCCCCGCTCGCGGGGGAGAGGCCGGGGGAGAGGGCCGCTTTTCGTTCACATCCCGTGCCACCCAACCGGCCGATGATTGCGCACGGTGTCGCCATGGCGCACCACCGCGACCCGCCACATCCGCTGATGAGGTGTACCCATGAAACCCGCCTTGACCGGTCTTTTCGCGCTCTCGCTCGCGGTCGCCGCGAACGCCGCGTCCGCCCAGACGAAATCCAAAGCCCCCGCCTACACTCCGCTGCGCCCGGTCGCCGACTGCCTGCGCACCGACCGCATCAACGAATGGCACATCGTGGATCCGCGCACCGTCACCGTGCGCACCGGCCCCGACCGCTACCTGGTGAAGCTGCAGGTCGCCTGCCCGCGGCTGAGCTACGGGCCGCCCACCCTGCTGTTCCACTCCAATCCGGCGAACCAGGCGGTGATCCCGTTCAGCATTTGCGGCGAAGCCGGCGAATCGGTGCGCGCGCTGCAACAGCCGCCCTGCCCTATCCAGTCGGTGCGCAAGATCGACAAGGCCGAGTTCGACAAGCTCAGCGCGCACGCCAGCCGCAGCGGCAGCGGCGCCGACCAGCCGCTCAAGCCCTGAATCCGCTACGCCCGGTCAAACGAAAAGAGCCCGGCATTGCCGGGCTCTTTGGCTTGGGCGGTCGGCGACGATCAATCGCCGTCGTCGCCATCGTCACGCACATAGCGCGTGGGGTAGCCGTTGTCGTAGATCACGGTACGGGTCACCACGCGGCGCGTCACTACCGGCGCGTCTTCGTAAACCACCGTGGGGGGGCCGTAGACCACCGGGGCAGGGGCGTAATAAGCCGGCCGCGGCGCCAGTGCGTCGCTGACCACGCCAGCTACCACGCCGGTGACGATCGCGCCGGCGATCCAGCGGCCGCCGCTCCAGTAGCCACCGCCATGACGGTAGTAGCCGCCGTGATAGCCGCCGCGTCCCCAACCGCCGTCGTGCCAGCCGTGATGGCCCCAGCCGCCACCATGGCCCCAGCCATCGTGATCGTGCGCGGAGGCGCTCAGCGGCATCGCCACCGCGGCGGCCACGGCCAGACCGATCGCCATCCACTTGCCGACATTGCGCTTGGACATGAGATGCACCTCCGTTGATTGCGGTATGGATGCTGAGTCCGAGGCACTTAATGCCTACTGAAGCGATTCCTATAAGCAAAACCTCAGCGTTTGATCCGTGACGCATCCCATGGATTGGCCGCGGCCGGCGCCCGCTTCGGCCGCAACAGCCAGCAACCGTGGATGTCGGCGCGGCGGGCGAAATCGAACGGGATGCTGGCCGCGCTCCAGTCCTCGATATCGAAACGCTCCGCCAGCGCCGCCTCGTCCAGCTTGAAGCGCCGGAAGTTGTTGGAGAACACGATCACGCCGTCGTTCGCCAGCCGCTCGCCGCAGGCGTCCAGCAGCGCCGCGTGGTCGCGCTGCACGTCGAAATCCTCGGCGCGCTTGGAATTGGAGAAGGTCGGCGGGTCGACGTAGATCAGCCCGTAGTGCGCGCGATCCTGGCGCAGGAAAGCCATCGCGTCGGCCTGCATCAGCCGGTGCTTCGCGCCGGTGAAGCCGTTGAGTGCGAGATTGCGCGAGGCCCAGTCGAGATACGTCGCGGAGAGGTCGACGCTGGTGGTGTCCTTCGCGCCGCCCGCCGCCGCATACACGCTGGCGGTGGCCGTGTAGGCGAACAGGTTGAGGAAGCGCTTGTTCGCCGCCAGCTCGCGCAGCCTGGCGCGCACCAGGCGATGGTCGAGGAACAGGCCGGTGTCGAGGTAGTCGGTGAGGTTGACCAGGAACTTCAACCCGCCCTCGTCCACTTCGACGAACTCGCCGCGCTGGTCGAACTGGCCGTACTTGGAGCCACCCTTGCCGCGCTCGCGAGTCTTGATCGCGATGCGCTCGCGCGGCACCGCGAACACCTCGCCGGCCACGCGGGCGGTCTCGCGCAGGCGAATGCGCGCCGTCTCGGCAGGCACCTCGGCCGGCGCACGGTATTCCTGCACGTGCAGCCACGGCTCGCCACCGTCTTTCGCGTAGACGTCGATGGCGGCGGCGTACTCGGGCAGATCCTGGTCGTAGGCACGCCAGCAGGCGATGCCTTCGCGCACGAGCCGCTTGCGCAGGTGCTTGAGGTTTTTCTCCAGCCGGTTCTTCAGCATCTGCGCGCCGGCGGAGAGCGGCTTCGGCTCGCGCGGCGCTTCGTCGCGCGCGCGGATCTCGAACGTGAGCAGCTGGGTTTCCAGCGCGCCGTTGTAGAGCGCGTACTTCTTTTCCGCGTGCAGGCCCAGCGCACGGCCCAGTTCCGCGTCGCCCGCCAGCACGGCGGCGCGCCAGCCGGGGAACTGCGTGCGCAGGCGCTCGCCCAGCGCGTGGTACAGCGCGGGCATCTGCGCCCGCTCGCCCAGCCGCTCGCCGTAGGGCGGATTGGTGATGACCAGGCCGCGCTCCACACCGGCCGGCGGCTCGACATGCGCCACGTCGCGCTTCTCCAGCACGAGGAAGCCGGCCACGCCGGCCCCCTGCGCGTTGCGCTTGGCGGTCTGCACCATGCGCGGATCGGCGTCCGAACCGAAGAAGCAGGGGCGCAAGGCCTTCAGCCCCGTTTCGGCGCGCTGGCGCGCCTCGTCCAGCAGGCTGCGCCACAGCGCGAGGTCGTGCTGCTGCCAGCCGAGGAAGCCGTAATAGTCGCGGCGCCAGCCCGGCGCCACGTCGGCGGCCATCAGCGCGCCTTCGACCAGCAAGGTGCCGGAGCCGCACATCGGGTCGAGCAAGGCGCCACCTTGCACGTAGACCTCCGGCCAGCGCGCACGCAGCAGCATCGCCGCGGCGAGGTTCTCCTTCAGCGGCGCCTCGCCCTGCACCTCGCGCCAGCCGCGGCGGTGCAGCGGGCTGCCGGCGAGATCCAGCGACAGCGTGGCGCGATCGCGCTTCAGGCGCAGGTTGAGGCGCACGTCGGGTTCGTCGGTGTCCACGCCGGGACGGGTGCCGCCCTGCTGGCGGAACTGGTCGACTACGGCGTCCTTCACCCGCTGGGCGATGAACTGGCTGTGCGTGAGCTTGCTCAGCGCGGTGTGCGCATCCACCGCCAGGGTGGCATGCGCGGCGAGGTGCGTGGACCAGTCGATCGCCTGCACGCCGGCATACAGCGCCTCGTCCGTCGCCGCATCGAACTCGACCAGCGGCAGCAGGATGCGGCTGGCCAGTCGCGACCACAGGCAGGCGCGGTAGGCGGTTGCCAGCGGGCCCTCGAAATGCACGCCGGCCAGCGCCTCGCGCACCTCCGTCGCGCCGAGCTGCACGAGTTCGTCGCGCAACAGGTATTCCATGCCCTTCGGGCAGGTGGCAAACCAACGGCTCATGCCAGCGCCCCCAGCAGGATGCCGAACTGCGCGGCGATCGTGTCCATGCTGGCCAGCAGGCGATGGTCGTCGTCCAGCAGCAGCAGCGGCAGCCGGCGACGCGCGGCGAAGGCCTGCACGCCTTCCACCGGACACAGCTCGTCGCGCCAGCCGTGAACCAGCAGCGTGGGCACGTTGGCCCGAAGCTCCAGCGCCTGCGCGCAGCCGGGGATCGCCGGCGGCGTGGCGAGCAGGAACAGCGCCGCGACCGGCACTTCCAGCGAGGCCAGCGCGGAGGCGAACGCGCCCATGCTGGAACCCACCAGCACCGGCGGCGACTCGCAGGCGGCGATGACCTCGCACAGTTGCGCCACGCGCGGCGCGACCGCCGCGGCGTAACCGTGGCCGTCGTGCACGCGGAAATCCGGCCGCTGCGTGCGCCAGCCCATCGCCTCGGCCCAGTCGGCCAGCGCGCTGATCTTGGTGGCGCCCGGACCGGAATCCGAACCGTGCGAAAGAATGATCTGGCCGCGCATGGCGGTCTCCGGTACGGGCTGCAAGGCGCCCATGATAACCGGCCACCGTGCGAGACTTCGCGCATGCCGACCATCCATGACCAGCCCCTGCCCTACGCCGCGAAACTGCCCGAGCGCCCCGCTGCCGCGGTGACCCTGGTGGTGATCCACTGCACCGAGCTGCCCGACCTCGCGACGGCCCGCGAGTACGGCGAGAAGGTGCTGTACGACAGCGGCGCCGGCAACAGCGGCCACTACTACGTCGACCGCGACGGCACGACGTACCGCTACGTGCCCGGCACCCGCGTGGCGCACCACGTGCGCGGCTGGAACCCGCAGTCCATCGGCATCGAACTGGTGAACACCGGCCGCTACCCCGACTGGTTCGACTCGCGCCGTCAGACCATGACCGAGCCCTACCCTGCCGCGCAGATCGATGCCCTGCGCGCGCTGCTGGCGCAACTGCGCGAGGAATTCCCGGGCCTGCACGAGATCGCCGGCCACGAGGACCTGGACACCGCCCGGGTGGCGGCCAGTGACGACCCCGCGCGGACCGTGCCGCGCAAGCTCGATCCCGGCCCGCTGTTCCCGTGGGACGCCATCGTCCCCGCCTGCGGCCTGGAGCGGCTTCGCCAGACCGCACCGAACTCGCCCCGGCTCGCGCCGCATGCCTGAGTTCACCGTCCAGCCGCTGCTGCAGTCGGCCACTGTCTCGGCGCACGACGTGCATTGCCGTGGCGAGTGCCGCCATCGCAGTGCCGAGGAATGCGCAAGCGCCACCCAGCTCGTGTTTCCCTACCGCGGCCTGTTCCTGCGCCACGTGGGCAACACGCAGTCGGTGGCCGACGCCAACCATGTGCTGTTCTTCAATGCCGGCCAGGGCTATCAGGTCAGCCATCCCGCGACCGGCGGCGACGCCTGCCTGTCGCTGTCGATCTCGCAGCCGCTGCTGCGCGAACTGGCGCCGGCCGAGCTGCTGCAGCGGCGCGACATCCCCGTGTTCCACGGCCAGTCGCTGCGCATCGACGAGCGCGCCCAGGTGCTGGTGGCGCTGCTGCGCCACAGCCTGCACAACGGTGCCATCGAGCCACTGGAAGCCGAGAGCCTGGCCCTGACCCTGGTATGCCGCAGCCTCGGCCCACGCACCACCCGCGCGCCCGGCGCCACCCACGCACGGCAACGGCTGGTGGACCGGGCCAAGCTGCTGCTGGCCAGCGACCTCACCCGGCGCTGGACGCTGGCGGAGATCGCGGCGGAAGTCGGCGGCTCGCCGGTCTACCTCACCCAGGCCTTCCAGCAGGTCGAGGGCCTGCCGCTGTACCGCTACCACCTGCGCCTGCGCCTGGCACGCGCGCTGGACCTGGTGGCCGACTGCGAAGATGTCGCCGCGCTGGCGCTGGACCTGGGCTTCTCCAGCCACAGCCACTTCAGCGCCGCGTTCCGCCAGGCCTATGGGCGCACGCCCAGCGAGTTCCGCCAGGCGACGCTGCCCCCGGGTACCGCGAAGAGCTAAAGATCCTGACAGCCGCCGACAGCGGCCCATGGTCTCCTGTGCCTGCCCGATCACGGGCATCACCGGAGCACCACCATGCAAGCGAAAGAAGCCACCTGCGCCGCCTGCGACTACCCGCTCGACGGCAACGCCATCGAGGTAACCATCGGCGGCCGCACCGTCGAGGTCTGTTGCGAAGAATGCGCGCAGAAGCTGCGCGAGGCGGCAGCACAGTCGTGAGCGGCGAAATCCTTTCGTTCGCTGCACGGCCCGCGGCGCCGGATCCAGGCCGGCGCCGCTTCCTCGCCCTGGCCACGGCCGCCTGCGCGGCCGGCATCGCCGGCTGTGCCCGCTGGCCGCGCGCCACCGCCGCAAACGCCCCGGCGATGGATGCCGCGTCGTTCCACGCCGCACGCCGCTACACACACACCCCGTTCGGCGACATCGCCCACGTCGAGCGCGGCAGCGGGCCGGCGGCGCTGTTCCTGCACGGCTTCCCGCTCAACAGCTTCCAGTGGCGCGGTGCGCTGGGAAGGCTGGCACCGTACCGGCGTTGCATCGCGCCCGACTTCCTCGGCCTGGGCTACACCCGGGTGGCCGAGGGGCGGTCGTGTGCGCCCGCCGCGCAGGTGGCGATGCTGGTCGCCCTGCTCGACGCGCTGGGCATCGAGAGCGCCGACGTGGTCGCCAGCGACAGCGGCGGCGCGGTGGCGCAACTGCTGGTTGCCCAGCACCCGGAGCGCGTGCGCAGCCTGCTGCTGACCAACTGCGACACCGAACAGGATTGCCCGCCGCCGGCCATGCTGCCGGTGATCGAGCTGGCCAAACAGGGGCGCTTCGTCGACGACTGGCTGGGCCACTGGTATCGCGACCACGCCCTGGCGCGCTCGGCCGCCGGCATCGGCGGCATGTGCTATGCCGATCCCGCGCATCCCAGCGACGAGGCCATCGACACGTATTTCGCGCCGTTGCTGGCGTCGCAACACAGCCGCGATCTGGCGCACGCCTACGCCATCGCGCTGGAGCACAACGCGCTGGCCGGCATTGGTCCCGCGTTGGCGCGCACCCGCATGCCGGTGCGCATCGTCTGGGGCGACGCCGACACAATCTTTTCCCCCGGCGACGCCGGCTTCCTCGACCGTGCCTTCGGCCACTCGCAGGGCGTGCGCCGGCTGCCCGACAGCAAGCTGTTCTGGCCCGAGGAACGCCCGGACGTGATCGCCGAAGAAGCACTCGAACTCTGGAGGGAACACGCATGAACGCCGCCCGCCCCGATCGCATCGCGGTATACGGCGCCTACGGCCACACCGGCCGCTTCGTGCTAGCCGAACTGCGCCGCCGCGGCTTCGTGCCGGTGGCCTGCGGGCGAGACGCGGCGAAGCTGGCGGCGCTGGCCGCGGCCACCGGCGTCGAAACCCGCGTCGCCGACGTCGACGATCCCGCCGCGCTGGACGCCGCCTTCGCCGGCACCGCCGCCGTGCTGCTCTGCGCCGGACCTTCATGGACACCTCGGCACCCGTGCTCGACGCAGCGCTGCGCGCGCGCATCCACTACCTCGACGTGGCGGCCGAGCAGCGCGCGGTGGCCGACACCCTCGCGCGCGACGCCGAGGCGCGGGCCGCGGGCCTGACGGTGCTGCCCGCAATGGCCTTCTACGGCGGCCTTGCCGACCTGCTGGCCAGCGCCGCGCTCGATGGCGCCAGCGACGCGGATGCGGTGGACATCGCCGTCGCGCTCGACGGCTGGCACCCCACGCGCGGCACTCGCATCACCGGCGAGCGCAACCGGCATCCGCGCAGCTACATCGAGCACGGACGCACGCTCCACCTGCCCGACCCGGCGCCAGTACGCACCACGGACTTCCCGGTGCCGTTCGGACGGCAGGAAACCGTGCTGCTCACGCTGTCCGAGGCGGTGCTGGTGCCGCACCACATCGCCTGCCGCAACCTGCACGCATGGATGAACCTGGCCCCGTTGCGTGACCTGCACGATCCGGCCACGCCGGCGCCGGTCGCCACCGACGACAGCGGACGCTCCGCGCAGCGCTTCATGGTCGACGTGCGCGTGCGCCGTGGCGCACACCACGGCCGCGCCACGGCCAGCGGGCGCGACATCTATGCCGTCACCGCGCCGCTGCTGGCCGAGGCGCTGCAGCGCATCCTCGACGGCCGGGTCCGCGGCTGCGGGGCACTGGCCGCCGGGCAGGCGTTCGACGCGCGCGATTTCCTGGCTGCGTTGGCGCCTGCCGGCGTCGCGGTGGCGCTGGAGGCAGTGACTGTGGCGGAGGCGGCCGCGTCCGGCTCCTGACGCGGCCCCGGCGGGCGCCCCGGTATACTGGCGAATCCCCCGCCAAGGACCCGCCATGCGCGAAGCACACGTCAACGAACTGGTCGAGCTGCTGCAGCTCGAACGGCTGGAGGACAACCTGTTCCGCGGCCAGAGCCGCGACATCGGTACGCGCTTCGTGTTCGGCGGCCAGGTGCTGGGGCAGGCGCTGTCGGCGGCGCAGCGGACCGTCGACCCGTCGCGCGAGGCGCATTCGCTGCACGCCTATTTCCTGCGCGCGGGCGACATCGACGCGCCTATCGTCTACAGCGTGGAGCGCGCCCGCGACGGCGGCTCGTTCTCGTCGCGGCGGGTGCTGGCGATCCAGCACGGCCAACCCATCCTGAACGGCTCGATTTCGTTCCAGGTCCCGGAAAAGGGCTTCGAGCACCAGACCGCGATGCCGGAGGTGCCCGCGCCGGAAGACGTGGAACCGATGCGCCCGCTGCCGCCGGAGGAGCTGGCCAGGCTGCCGGTGAAGCTGCAGCGCTGGTTGGGCATCGACGGCCCGTTCGAGTTCCGCCTGGTGTGGCCGCGCGACGAGATGCACCCGGTGAAGCGGCCGCCGATCCAGCACATCTGGTTCCGGCTCACCGCGCCGGTCGCGGACTCGGCGATCCTGCATCGCGCCCTGCTCGCCTATGCCTCGGATTTCCACCTGATCGGCACCGCCACGCTGCCGCATGGAATTTCCTACATGACCCGCAACGTGCAGATGGCCAGCCTCGACCACGCGCTGTGGTTCCACCGCCCGTTCCGGGTGGACGAGTGGCTGCTGTACTCCTTCGACAGCCCCACCGCCCAGGGCGGCCGCGGCCTGGCGCGCGGGCAGATTTTCAGCCGCGACGGCCGGCTGGTCGCCTCCACCGCGCAGGAAGGCCTGATCCGCCTGCGCGGCGAATAGGAGCCAAGGAGCAGCCATGCGCCAGATCTACACCTCGCCCCGCCCCGAAAACATCGACCGCGTGGTCGCCCTGATGGCCGAACACGGCATCGAGGCCACGGTGGAGAACCGCTCCAGCTGGCGGAAACCCGGCCACCGCCGCTTCAGCTACCAGGAGCCGGATACCGACCGCAGCCACTGGGAGCAGGTGTGGATCGCCCGCGCCGACGACTACACCCGCGCCCGCGCGCTGCTGCGCGAGCTGGGCATCGAACCGGTGATCCGTCACGGCCAGGAGCTGGCCGAGGCGCGCAGCCCCACGCCCCAGGCCCGGCGCCGGCACGCGGTGGCGCGGGTGCGCCGCATCGTGCTGCTGGCCATCCTGGGCATCGTCGCGATGATGACGCTGCGCTATCTGCACGTGATCTGAGCGTTCGCAAGGGTTTGCGCCACGCGGCGTGCGCGCGCCGTGTCTTCCGGCCTAGAATCGGGCATGCGCTCCGAACACGTCCGCCTGTTCCAGACCCTGCCGCACGCCTGCGGCTACTACGCCGAGCGCACGGCGCAGAACCTGGTGATCGATCCGGCCGCGCCGCAGCTGGACCGGCTGTACGGCCCGGCGCTGGAACGCGGCTTCCGCCGCGCCGGCGGGCACCTGTACTTCCCGCACTGCCCGGAATGCCGCGCCTGCACGCCCTGCCGCATCGACGCGCTGCACTTCGAGGCCGACCGTTCGCAGCGACGCTGCCTGAAGCGCAACGCCGACCTGGCGGTGACCGAATGCCAGGCCGGCTACAACGCCGAGCGCCATGCGCTGTACGAGAACTACCTGCGCAGGCGCCACCCCGGCGGCGGCATGGACGAGGCCGACGCCAGCGACTTCCGTCGCTTCCTCACCGCGCCGTGGAGCCCCACCGTGTTCCTGGAATTCCGCCTGCGCGAGCGCCTGCTCGGCGTGGCGGTCACCGACGTCTGCCGCAGCGGCCTGTCGGCGGTCTACACCTTCTACGATCCCGACGAGGAAGCCCGCGGCCTCGGCACCTTCGCCATCCTCAAGCAGGTGGAACTGGCCCGCCACCGCAACCTGCCCTGGGTGTACCTGGGCTTCTGGATCGAAGGCCATCCGAAGATGGACTACAAGCGACGCTTCCGGCCGTTGCAGCTGCGCACGGCCGAGGGCTGGCAGGCGATGCCCTGAGCCTGCGGGTCTCTCCCCCGAGCCCACTCGAAAAAGAGCGGCTCACACTGCTGCCACGCCGACAACGTGCATTGCATCTGTCTCCGATGCTGCGTTCCACTCAGTGACCGGCATCGGGAAAAGGCGGCGCCTTATCCACGACGGCGCGAAAAACCAGCATATGCCAGCCGCCGCGCGCAGCCGGCTTGAATCGGTATGCTTCAAGCGCTCGCCGAGCTGCCACGATCATCAGGTAATCGCGAGACGATTCTTCTTCCGTGATGTTCTTGGCATGTCCGTCAGCGTCGATACTGAATGCGAATCTGACGCACGCGGGGCGACCTGATTTGGTCGGCATTTCACCCACCAGATCATCCTTCAAGGCAACTCGCTGCACTATCAATGCTTCCGTGTCGCGCAGCTTCTGCATGTACTTCGCAGCGCCACAGTCGTAAGGCGCAGCTTGAGTTGCAAGCGCCAAGGCCAGCATAAGCATCATGACCTTCCCTCATTTCAATCCGATTGCGGCACCACCGGATACGGAAACAGCTTCACCAGCGGCACCGAGATGCCGTCGTCGCCGACCACGCGGCAGTGCGTGCGGTCGAGCTGGCGCGGGTCGTCGACGCCGCAACTGTGGGCGATGATGCCCACCTCGTGCATCACGTTGCGCGCGTAGTTCGCCACCTTCTCGCTCTTGTCGGTCACCACCAGGCCGCGCTGCAGTTTCGGGTCCTGCGTGGTGATGCCGGTGGGGCAGGTGTTGCGGTTGCACTGCAGCGACTGGATGCAGCCCAGCGCCAGCATGAAGCCGCGCGCAGAGTTGACGAAGTCCGCGCCCACCGAGAGCGCCCAGGCTACGTCGTAGGCGGTGATGCGCTTGCCCGAGCAGATCACCTTGATGCGCTCGCGCAAGCCCTTGACGATCAGCGTGTCGAGCAGCGCGGGCAGCGCCTCGTGCAGCGGCAGGCCCACGCCTTCCATCAGGGTCTGCGGCGCGGCGCCGGTGCCGCCTTCGGAGCCGTCCACGATGATGAAGTCCGGCGCGCTCTCGATGCCGCGCTTGTGCACCTCGTCGCACAGCTCCTCGATCATGCGCATGTCGCCGAACACCGCCTTGAAGCCGGTGGGCTTGCCGGTGAGTTCGCGGATGTGGCGGATGGCGTCCATCAGTTGCGCCACGTTCGCGATGTCGAGATGTCGGTTCGGGCTCTGCGAATCCTGCCCCACCGGGATGCCGCGAATCTCGGCGATCTCCGGCGTCACCTTGGCCGCCGGCAGCAAGCCGCCCATGCCGGGCTTCGCGCCCTGGCCGAGCTTGATGCTGACCATCTTCACCTGCGGGTGCGCGCAGATCGCCGCGAGCTTGCCGTCATCGAGCTGGCCGTCGCTCGTGCGCACGCCGTACTTCGCGGTGCCGATCTCGAAGATGATGTCGCAGCCGCCTTCGAGGTGGTACGGCGCGAGGCCGCCCTCGCCGGTGTCCATCCAGATGCCGGCCTTGGCCGCGCCGTGCGACAGCGCGCGCACCGCCGGCGCACCGAGCGCGCCGAAGCTCATCGCCGAGATGTTGAAGAACGCGGCGTGGTCGTAGGGCTCGCGCGCATACGGGCCGATGCGCACCGGCTTCGGTTCCACGTGGTGGTCGCCCAGCGACGGGAACGCCGCATTGACGAAGAACGGCACGCCCTCGCCGCGCAGGTCGCGGGTGGAGCCGAACGCGTTGGTGTTCTCCGCGTTCTTCGCCGCGCGGTACACCCACACGCGCTGGGCGCGGTTGAACGGCAGCTCCTCGCGGTCGCTGGAGAACAGGTACTGGCGGAAGAACTCGCCCAGGCGCAGGAAGCCGTAGCGGAAGTGGCCGATCACCGGGAAGTTGCGCAGCACCGCGTTGGCGGTCTGGTTGCGGTCCACTACCCACACCGCCGCGATCACCACCACGGCCACCACCAGCAGCAACACGAACAGCGCCGCGAACGTTTCCACCAGCACCACCAGCCAGTGCGCGAAACCCGTCGATTCCATGTGCGACTCCCGTGTGTTGCGTGGAAATGCTGATCGCGTCGAGCGTAGCTCGCGTGGTGGACGAACGCGAGGAGCAGCCATGCATGGCTGCTCCCTGGTGCGCGAGGAAGTCGAAACGCGCGGTTCTTCCTCTCCCTGGCGGGAGAGGGAAAGATCGTTACAGCTCCACGCGCAGCTGCGCCGCCGCACGCACGGCCTTCGCACGCGCCGCCTCGATGTCGGCGTCGCGCGCCAGCGTCACCGCCATGCGCCGGCGGCCCTTCACCTCGGGCTTGCCGAACAGGCGCAGCTGGGTGTCCGGCTCGGCCAGCGCGGTCGCCACGCCGTGGTAGCGCGGCGCGCGGCCCTCGCCTTCCACCAGCACCGCGCACGAGGCCGAGGGGCCGAGCTGGCGGATCACGGGAATCGGCAGGCCGAGGATCGCCCGCGCATGCAGCGCGAACTCCGACAGGTCCTGCGAGATCTGCGTGACCAGGCCGGTGTCGTGCGGGCGCGGGCTGACCTCGGAGAAGATCACGTTGTCGCCCTTGACGAAGAACTCCATGCCGAACACGCCCCAGCCGCCCAGCGCGTTCGACACCGCCGCGGCCTGGCGCTGCGCCTCGGCCAGCGCCTTGCCGCTCATCGGTTGCGGCTGCCACGACTCGCGGTAGTCGCCGTCCTCCTGGCGATGGCCGATCGGCGCACAGAAGCTGGTACCGCCCTGGTGGCGCACGGTGAGCAGGGTGATCTCGTAGTCGAAGTCGACGAAGCCTTCCACGATCACCCGGCCCTGCCCCGCGCGGCCGCCGGACTGCGCGTAGTCCCACGCAGGCTGCAGTTCGGACTCGTTGCGCACGATGCTCTGGCCCTTGCCCGAGGAGCTCATCACCGGCTTGATCACGAACGGGTAGCCGATGTCGGCCACGGCGCGGCGGTAATCAGCCTCGTTGTCGCAGAAGCGGTAGGCCGAGGTGGGCAGCTCCAGTTCCTGCGCGGCCAGCCGGCGGATGCCCTCGCGATCCATCGTCAGCCATGCGGCGCGCGCGGTGGGGATCACGTGCAGGCCTCCGCGCTCCATTTCCACCAGGGTGGGCGTGTGGATCGCCTCGATCTCCGGCACCACCAGATCGGGATGCTCGGCCTCGATCACGCGGCGCAGCGCGGCGCCGTCGAGCATGTCGATCACGTGGCTGCGGTGCGCCACCTGCATCGCCGGCGCGTCGGCGTAGCGGTCCACCGCGATCACCTCCACCGCGTAGCGCTGCAGCTCGATCGTCAGCTCCTTGCCCAGCTCGCCGGAACCCAGCAGCAGCACGCGCACGGCATGGTCGGAATGGGGCGTGCCGAAGGGTTTCATGGACGTGCTCCGTCGTTGGGCGGGAGCGCATTGTAGGCGTAGCGCCGTGGCTGTCGCGTCGGCGCAAGATTTTGCTGCGCCGCGCATTGACCGCGCCCGCGCCGCGGCTTCCACTGGCCGCACCCGTCCCCGCGGAGCCATCCCATGGGTCGTCCGAACGCCTTGTTCCGGCTGGCGCTGTGCCTGGCCTGCACGTTCGTCGCGACGACTCGCGCGCAGGCTCCCGCCGCCAGCGCGGCAAGCAGCCCGACAACCAACCCGCCAACCAGCGAAGACACCTGGATGAGCGTGCTGCTCGGCGGCCGCAAGATCGGCAGCCTGCACGTCGAGCGCCAGCGCGAAGGGCAGACGGTGACGACCACCCAGACGCTGTCCATCCTGCTGACCCGCAACGGCAAGAGCATCCCGCTGGGCAACACCAGCCGCAGCGTGGAAACGCCGGACGGTCGGCCGCTGGGCTTCGGCGCGCGTACCACGATGTCGGCGATGGACAGCGTGGTCGAAGGCACGCGCCTGCCCGACGGCCGCTTCCGCGTCGACATCACCGTGGGCGGCGCCACGCGGCAGGAAACCATGGACTGGGCCGCCGGCGCCCTGCTCGCCGAGGGTCAGCGCCTCGCCATGCTGGACGCCGGCCGGCAGCCCGGCCGGCACTACCGGCTGACCATGTTCGACCCGGCCAGCCGGCAGGTGCTGGACGTCGACACCGAGGTGCTCGGCGAGGAGACGGTGCAGCTGCCGGGCGGCGCGGAACGCCTGAGCCACCAGCGCCAGATCCTGCACCAGGCGCGCGGCGAGCAGGTGCTGGACCTGTGGCTGGATGCGCAGGGCCGGGTGCGCAAGGGGCTGCTCGGCATGCTGGGCAGCCGCATGGAAATGCTGGCTTGCGACCGCGCCTGCGCGCAGGCGCCGGCACAGGGCGTGGACATGTTCCGCGCCGCGATGGTGGACTCGCCGCGCGCGCTGACGCCGAACCTGCGCACCACCTCGCTGCGCTACCGGGTACACGTGGACGGCGACGCGACGCAGCCGTTCATCGACACCGACGAGCAGCGCGTCATCCCACTCGGCCATGGCGACTGGCAGATCGACACCGGCGGCCCCCACGTGCACGGGCAGCCGCCGCCGCAACCGGGCGACCTCGCGGCCAACGCCTGGCTGCAATCCGATGCCCCGATCATCCGCGAGCTGACCGCCAAAGCGATCGGCAACGCCGGCACGCCCGTGCTGAAGATGCGCCGGCTGCGCAACTTCGTCAGCGGCTACATCACCCAGCACGGACTGGACGTGGGTTACGCCTCAGCGCTGGAAGTGGCGAACCACCGCCAGGGCGATTGCACCGAATTCGCCGTGCTGCTGGCGGCGATGGCGCGCGCCGCAGGCGTGCCCGCGCGCGTGGTCACCGGCATGGTCTACACCGACCGCTACGGCAACGCCGCGCGCGTGTTCGTGCCGCACGCCTGGGTGCAGGCATGGACGGGCCAGCGCTGGCAAAGCTACGACGCCGCGCTGCGGCACTTCGACAGCACCCACCTCGCACTGGACAGCGGCGATGGCGACCCCTGGCACTTCTACGGCGTCACCGATCTGTTCGGCCGCCTGCGCATCGACAGCGTCAAGTCGGTCACCGAACTCTTCGACGCGCCGATCGACAGCGCGCCCGCCTCGCCCGCGGGCACCGCCGGCAACGGCGTCGGTTCCGGCGGCGGCAACGGCTGATGCGGCGGCATGCCCGGCACGCCCGCTCAACGCGTGCCGGACATCGCCACCGTCAGTTGCGGCAAGCGGAGTTCGCTGCGCGTCCCGTCGTCGCCCACCACGTACAGGCGCCCGTCGCGCCTGGCCAGGGTGGCGATGTCACCCACCGTGCGGGCGTCGAGCCGGTGCAGCAGGCGGCCGTCGGCCGCGTCGTACACGCTCAGCTGGTCGGCTTCGTCGTCGGCGGCCAGCAGCCAGTCGTGGCCGGCATCGTGCCAGCGCATCAACTGCCCCGAGCCCGACGGCGGATGCGCCAGGCCGAAGCCGCCCGACACGATCGCCAGCAGGCCCGCCCACAGGCCGAGGGCAGGCCACCAGGAGCGCGGGGACGAGGGCGCGACGGCATGCATGCAGACATGCTCGCGCCCCGGCATGACACGCGCGTGACGCCGTGCTCGCGTCAGTCCTTGCCCCGACGCAGCGCCATACCCAGCGCGATCCAGCCGACCACGAACGCCACGCCGCCGAACGGCGTGACGATGCCGGTCCAGCGCGGCGCGCCCAGGGCCAGCGCGTACAGGCTGCCGCAGAACAGCACGATGCCGCAGGCGAACGCGATCACTGCACAACGGCCGGCGCGCCCCGCGCCGAGCCCCACCGCGAGCACCAGCGCCAGCGCATGCCACGCGTGGTATTCCACCGCGGTGTGCCACAGCTCGCGATGGGCGGGATCGAGTACGCCGCGCAAGGCGTGCGCGCCGAACGCACCGAGCAGCACCGCGCTGGCGCCGGCGAGGCCGACGAGCAGGCCAGAGGAGGATCGGACAGTTTGTCGCAGCATGGCCGGACTCCGGAAACAGGTGGTCGCGCAGCGTATGCTTGGACGCTTGCAGTCCACGGATTCTCGCATGAAGTTCCCGCGCCTCCTGCGTCTCGCCCTGCTCCTGCTGCCGCTGACCGGCGCCCTGCTGCTGGCCGGCTGCCATCGCGACGCGCTGCCGTTCAAGCTGACCAACATCAGCGGGCACATGCCGGATCTGCAATTCCAGCTCACCGACGACAACGGCAAGGCGGTGAGCGCCGCGGATTACCGCGGCAAGGTGCTGCTGCTGTACTTCGGCTACACGCACTGCCCCGACGTGTGCCCGCTGACCCTGGCCCAGCTGCACGTGGCGCTGCAGAAGCTGGGCAAGCCGGGCGACGGGGTGCGTATCTTGTTCGTCAGCGTCGACCCCGCGCGTGACACGCCGGCGGTGCTGCACGCCTACGTCAACGCCTTCGACAAGCGCGCAGTGGGTCTCACCGGCAGCCCGCGCGCGATCGAGGCGCTGAGCAAGCGCTACCGCTCGGCGTTCACCCGCGAACCTTCCGGCAAGGACGGCAACTACGAGGTCACCCACAGCTCGGCGATCTACGTGTTCGACCGCGACGGCCGCGCCCGCGTGCTCTCCACACCCGGCACGCCGCAGGACGACCTGGTGCACGACCTGCAGCTGCTGCTGGGCACGGGGACTTCCGCATGAAGCACATCGTCCTGCCGCTGCTGCTCGCCGGCCTGCTCGTCGCCGGCCTCGCGCATGCCGCCACCGGGCACGTGACCGCGAGCCACGCCTGGATCCGCGTGCTGCCCGGCACGCTGCCGGCCGGCGCCTACGTCGTGCTGCGCAACGACGGCGACATGCCGGTCGCGCTGACCGCTGCCGGCAGCCCCGCCTACGGCGAGGCGATGCTGCATGAAAGTTCGCGCGCGGGCGGCGTGAGCCGCATGACGATGGTCGACGCGCTGGCGATCCCCGCCCACGGCACACAGGTACTCGCACCCGGCGGCTACCACCTGATGCTGATGGACGCGAAACAGCCGGTGCGGCCCGGCGACACCGTGCGCATCACGCTGAAGTTCGACGACGGCTCCACGCTGCCGGTGGATTTCATCGCCCGTCCGGCGAACGCGCTGGACGACCGGGGCTAGCCATGGCGGGAGCGCGCCGGGAAGAAGGGAGTGAGTGAACAGGAGTGAGAAGTGAGTGAGGAGCAGAGTCCGCTGTTTCTCAAGCTTGCCCTATCTCGTCGCTCCTCTTCACTCACCACTCGCTGTCGCGCGCAGGGTGCGCGCCTGCGATGCCGCTGCACGTTCCTGCCAGGTCTTGCGCGGCAGGCGTCCGCTGCGCGACAGCCGCAGCCACTGGCGCAGCGCCAGCAGACCGCCGATCGATTCCAGCAACGCCGCCGGCACCCAGGTGATCACCCCGCCGATCATCTGGCCGGTGAGCACGTTGAAGGTGAACGCGCGCCCGCAGATCTCGAAGATCGGGTAGAGGTCGCTGCGCGAGAACGTGACGATCGCGCCGGCGAGGATCTGCGGCGCCATCGTGATGCCGGGCGACAGCACGCGCATGCCCGCGCCCATGCGCCCCGGCGGGTGCGGCCGGTGGTCGAGGATCAGCGACCAGTAGACGAAGCCCGAGAGCAGCATCGTCCAGTTCATGAAGCGGTAGACGCGCCAGTCCAGCATGGCCAGCGTCTGCATGGCCGGCACCAGCCAGATCAGCACGAAGAACACGAACAGCACCGAGGCCAGCAGCGGCTGGAACAGCACGCCGCTGACGGCGCGCCACGGCCACGAGCGCCGCAGCGGTTTCAACCAGCGCACGCGCCAGCGCCGCGGCAGGCCCGCGCGCAGCACGCTGGCGGGGAACGAGGCGCAGATCAGCAGCGGCGTGAGGTGGTGCAGCAGCAGCTGCTGCAGCCGGTGCACGAAGAACTCGTGCTCGGCATAGAAATCCAGGTAGGTCTGCAGCGTGAGCCAGATGATCGCCATGCCGACCCAGAACGCCGCGCGACGGGCGCGACTCACGCGCAGGCGCCGGCTGCCGCGCCAGTACAGCACGCCGGCCACGAGGAAGCTCGCGAGGAACACCCACGAGAACTCCCAAGGCACGATCCATTTCAGCAACGTCGCCATCAGTCCAGCATAGCGCCGGCAGTGGCGCGCCCATTGCGGCGGATTGCCGCCCGCGGCGCCGGCATGTTCACGGCCGCCGCCGGTTGCGGCGGGTGCGACGCCAGCCGTACAGCAGGCCCAGCAGCGCCACCAGCGCGGGCACCACCACGATGTTGATCACCTTCAGGCGCAGGCCCAGCGCGTCGATCTCGGCGTTGAGCTGGTGCTGCACGTCGCGCAGCTCCTTGTTGATCGCCAGCTGGCGCTGGCGGAACTGCTCGATCTCGCGCCGCTGCTCGGTGCTGACGTTGCCGCCGTGGCCGCCCTTGCCCGGCTGCAGCTCCTCCAGCCGCTGCCGCGTTTCGGCCAGCTCGCGTTCCAGCTCCTGTTCCTTCTGCAGGAATTTCTGGTCGGCCACGTTGCGCAGCGCCTCCACACGGGTGAACGGCCGCTGCGAGGTGGAACGGCCGCGGACCGACAGCAGCGCCGAGGAACCGCTGAGGTTGTCCACCAGGTTGCTGACGAACTCGCCGTTGTTGGCGAACGGCCGCATCATGACCTGGCCCAGGATGGTCTGCGGCTCCACCCACAGCCGGTCGCTGAGCAGGTCGGTGTCGGCGACCAGGATCACCTCGTCGCCGGCGGCCGAGCGCGCCAGGTGGCCGGGCTGTTTCGCGCGCTCGGGAAACGCGCTGGCGAAGCTGCCGCGCAAACGCGCGGCGAACACGTAGTTGGTGTTGTCCGGCTTGTAGTCCTGCAGCAGCAGGGCCGGGTTGTCGCTGGCCTGCAGCACCCGCACCGCCGGCACCGCCTCGGCATCGGCGCTGCTCTGCAGCAACGGGATCAACCGCGCGCTCGCGTTCGGGGCGAGGTCGAAGTGGCCGGCGGTGGACAGGTCGATGCGCTGCAGGCTCGCGGTGACCACGTCGCCGTGGTTGAGCTGCTGCGCGTCCAGCCCCAGCATCGCCGGATGGCTGACGTTGGTGCCGTTGAGCTCGATGGTCAATGCGTGCGCGCGGTCCAGCACCACCTCGTGCGGGTCGTAGCGCACGCCCCAGGCCGCGAACAGCCGCGGCAGGTTCGAGCTGTGGTCGGGCAGCGTGCCGCTGGCGGGATCGCCCGGCGTGTCGTCCAGTTCCGCATCCGGGTCGACGAACACCACCAGGCGGCCACCGCGCAGCACGTACTGGTCGATCGCGTACAGCGCGTCCGTCGGCAGGTTCTTGGGATGGATCAGCAGCAGCACGCGGATGTCCGCGCCGACCTGCTTGAGCCGGTCCGGATTGATCGTCTTCACCTCGAACAGCTGGGCCAACTGCTGCATCGCCACCCATGGCTGTTGGCCCAGCACCGGGTTGCCCTCCACCGGCAGGGAACTGATCACGCCGATGTGCGGCTTGTTGACCTGGTTGAGCTCGTACAGCAGCTTTGCGATGTCGTATTCGAGGAAGGATTCGCGCGCCGGATCGAAGAACGGGATCGCCAGCGCGCGCTCCGGTGCGGCCTCGGCCGTCTCGCCGTCAGCGCCGCCGGCCAGCACGCTGCCGGCCAGGCCGAAGAACACCCGCTCGCCGTTGCTGCCGCCGCTGGCCGGGGTGAGCCCCGCGCCTTCGGCGCTGGCCTCGTCGTCGGAGTACGGCACCGGGTCGACCACCGCGAGCTGCACGCGCCCGTGCGAGCGGGCCGCGATCTCCTGCAGCATGTCGCGCACGCGCTGCTCGTAGCTGCGCAGCTTGGGCAGGTCGCGGGTGGCGTGCTCGGAGAAGTACAGCGTGAGGCGCAGCGGCCGCTGCAGGCGGTCGACGATTTGCACCGTGCCGGACGAGAGCGTGTACAGCCGGTCGGCGGTGAGGTCGATGCGCCGCGTGCGCAACCAGTGTCCGCTGGACACGATCAGCGACACGGTGACCAGGGTCAGCAGTACCAGCGCCGTGTACAGCGTGGCGCGCCGGTTCCAGCGCAGCGGCGTGGTGAATACGGGAGGAAGACGCAGGCGGCCCATCGTCAGCGCACCCGCTTCAGTTCGAGCAGCAGTACGCCGGCGATCAGCCAGCCGACGATGCTGAGCACGAAGTAGGCCAGGTCGCGCAGGTCGAGCACACCGCGCGCGATCGCCTCGAAGTGCCGCAGCATGCTGAGGTAGGCCAGCGCATTGATCAGCCGGCGCGGCAGCGCGCCGGAGAAGAAGTCCAGCACCTGCGGCTGGCCGGCCAGGATCAGCAGCACGCACACCGTGGCGGTGAGCACGAAGGCCACCACCTGGCTGCGCGTCAGCGCGGACAGGCAGGCGCCGATCGCCACGAAGCTGCCGGCCATCAGCCAGCTGCCCAGGTAGCCCGCGAAGACCACCCCGTTGTCGGGCGCGCCGAGGTAGTTCACGGTGAGCCAGATCGGGAAGGTCAGCGCCAGCGCCAGCCCGATGAACAGCCAGGCGGCGAGGAACTTCCCGAGCATCGCCTGCCACAGCGTCAGCGGCAGGGTCAGCAGAAGCTCCAGCGTGCCGCCCTTGGCCTCCTCCGCCCACATGCGCATGGTCACCGCGGGCACCAGGATCAGGTACAGCCAGGGATGCACCACGAAGAACGGCTGCAGGTCGGCCTGGCCACGTTCGTAGAAGTCGCCCGTGTAGAACGTGAGGATGCCCGCCAGCACCAGGAAGATGACCAGGAACACGTAGGCCATCGGCGTCACGAAGAAGCTGCGCAGCTCGCGCCGCAACACCGCGTTGACCGGGCTCATGCGCTCGCCCCCACCCCGTCCTGCGCGGTGGTGATCTGGCGGAACACCTCGTCCAGCCGCCCGCGTTCGAGCTGGATCTCGGAAACTTCCAGCCCCTGCTCGCGCAGCAGCTGCTCCACCGGCTCCAGGATGCGGGCGCCCGACTTCGGAAACACGGTGATGCGCCCATCCAGCGGATCCACCTCGATCGAAGCCACCTGCGGCAGCCGGCCCAGCATCTCCTGCGAGACCCCGCTGCCCGGCGCGCTGAACGACACCGCGCCGTGGTAGCGCGAACGCGCCTCCAGTTCGGCCGGCGTGGCGTCGGCGAGCAGCTTCCCGCGCGCGACGATCACCACGCGGTTGCACAGCGCATGCACCTCTTCCAGCAGGTGCGTGGAGATCAGGATCGTGCGCTCGCGCGCCATCGCGTCGATCAGCTGGCGCACGGTGTGTTTCTGGTTGGGATCGAGGCCGTCGGTGGGCTCGTCCAGCATCAGCACCGGCGGATCGTGCAGGATCGCCTGGGCCAGCCCCACGCGCCGGCGCAGCCCCTTGGACAGCGTGTCGATGCCGGCCTCCAGCACGTCCTCCAGCTGCAGCCAGCCCACCACCTCGTCGAAGCGGCGGTGCCCCACCTCGGCGGTGAGCTTGCGCATGCGCGCGATGAACACCAGGAACTCGCGCACCGTCATCTCGCCGTAGCTGGGCGCGCCCTCGGGCAGGTAGCCCAGCGCGCGGCGCGCGGCCAGCGGCGCGCGCTGCACGTCGTGCCCGCAGACCCGCGCGGTGCCGCTGGTGGGTGCGAGGAAACCCGCGATCATGCGCATCGCGGTGGACTTGCCGGCGCCGTTCGGCCCGAGCAGGCCCAGCACCTGGCCGGGTTCGGCGCGGATGCTCAGCGCGTCCACCGCGGTGAGCTGGCCGTAGCGGCGGGTGAGTCGTTCGGTCTCGATCATGGATGGGCGGGCGGCGGGATCACCTGCAATGTACCGCAAGCGTGCGGGAAGGTTCCGGCGCATCGGCAGCGGTCCAAGCACAAAACGGCAGGACTGCCGTTTTGCACGTCCGCAGGACGCTCGCAAAGGTGGCGCACACGGATGTGCGCCATAAAAACGAAAGGCCCTTCCGGAGAAGGGCCTTTCGATGAAACGAGAAGCGGGGCTCAGTGGCTGCTGGCGGGGGCCGGGGCGGTGCTCGCCGGGGCCGGCGCACTGCCGGCAGCGGCCGGGCCTTGCACTTCCAGCGTCGGCTGCTTGATGCCGGCGGCCTGCTCCGGAGTCTGGTCCGGCGCGTTGGTGATCGGCAGGTACACGTCGAATTCGGCGTAGCTGGTGATGTTGCCCTGCGCGTCCTTCAGTTCCGGCTTGGCCAGGATGTCGTACATGCGGTTCACCACGTCGTCGAACTTGTAGCCGTGGGTCAGCGCATAGGCCTTCAGCATGTCGCGGGTCTGCGGCACGCCGGCGGCGGTACCGTTCCACACGCCTTCCAGCGCGGCGCCGCCGAACGCCAGGGTGGCGCGCACGTCGCCGTCGACGATCAGGCGGCCGAACTTGTCGTGGTCGCCGGGGTTCAGCGCGGCCGGGGCGGCCGGGGTCGCGGCGGTGCCGGCGTCGGCCGGGGCGCTGCTGTCCAGCGCGGGCGGTGTCGGCGCGGTGAGCTGCTGGGTCTGGCCGTTGACGTTGACGGTGCTGGAATCGATCGGCATCGCCACGTCGAAGGTGTAGGTGGTGTCGCCGTAGTTGGTGGTGAAGATGATGCGCGGGCCGGTGACGTTCACGCCCAGCTTCTTCGCCGTGGCCTGGATCTGCGCCACCGCCTTGTTGACGGTGTCGGCCAGGCCCTCGATGCCGTCCTTGCGCTGGATCGAGGCCGGCACCAGCAGCACCGGGGTCTGCTCGGTCTGGCGGATGTACGGGATCAGGTCGCCGTAGCTGACGTTCGGCACCGAGGCCAGCACGTTCTGCAGGCTGTTCAGGCCGAACTCGATGAACGAGTCGGGATCGCCGTGGATGTACAGGTTGGCGAAGCGGTTCACCAGGTTCCAGCCGTACTTCACGTCATACGACCAGGTGATGTTGGTGAGCTGGTTGCGGCTACCCTGGCGCTCCAGGTCGAGGGTGAAGGCCTTGTCGTAGCCCTTCCAGCCGTTGTCCAGGTCCCACACGATCTTCGCGCTCTTGGCGGTGCCGTCGACCTTGTTGAAATCCGGGGTGGCGCTGTCGATGGTCAGCGAGCCGCTGCCCACGCGGGGATCGCTGCTGGTCCAGCTCACCTCGGCACCGGGGCCGAAGGCCTTGCCAGACCAGTTGTACTTGACGTGCGCATCGTACGAGTTCAGCACCGAGAACTCGGGCAGGCGGCGGAAATTCGCGAGCACGTCGTAGACCTGGCGCATGTCCTTGCCGACCACCAGCGAACGCTCGATGTGGCCGCTGCCGGGCATGATCACCGCGGCCAGCACGCCGATGCCGATGACGATGGCGCAGGCCATCAGAAATTCAAGAACACGAACACGCATCATTCCAGGGTCTCCGAGCGTCTGTACGCGGTACTCAGGTGTTGCCCCAGCCGTCGCGCGGGCCTTGCTGCGGCTCGATCGCGGGGAGATGACCGGGGGTCGGCAAACGCCGAAGGACTGGATGTTACTTGCTCATGCGCCGGAACGCCATCGGGTTCCGGCATGCCGTATGGACGGCTGCAAGGCCTTGTTGCGGCAGGCTTGCCGGACCGCGCCGGACGCTGCGCCGCAGCATCCGCGGGCGCATGGAAGCGCCGGCGCGCGGTGGCTCAGACGATGCCCAGCTCCAGCGCCTTCAGCACGGCGCGGGTGCGGTCGCGCACGCCCAGCTTGGAGAGGATGTTGGAGACGTGGTTCTTCACCGTGCCCTCGGCCACCTTCAGCGAGTTGGCGATTTCCTTGTTGGAGTAGCCGCCGGAAAGCAGGCGCAGGATCTCGGTCTCGCGTTCGGTCAGCGGATCGGGCTGCTCCAGGCTGGTGAACTGGTTCTGCATGCGCCCCACCCCGGCCAGCAGGCGCTGGGTGACCATCGGCGCCACCAGCGAGCCGCCCGCGGCCACGGTGCGCACCGCCTCCACCAGCTGCTCCAGCGAGACATCCTTCAGGAGATAGCCGCGCGCGCCGGCCTTCAGCCCCTGCAGCACCAGCTGGTCGTCGTCGAAGGTGGTGAGGATGATGGTGGGCGGCAACTCGTTGCGCGCGGCGAGCGCCTGCAGCACTTCCAGCCCGCTCATGTTCGGCATGCGCAGATCCAGCAGCACCACGTCGGGCTTGACGCGGGGGATCTCCTGCACCGCCTGCGCGCCGTCGGCGCACTCGGCCACCACGCGGATGTCCTGGGCCAGATCGAGCAGCGAGCGCACACCCTGGCGCACCAGGTTCTGGTCGTCGACGAGACAGACGGAAATCATCGCGGATCCTCGAAGCGGTCGTCGTTCCGGTGCGGCATCGAACGACAGGGGAAACAATGCGGTGTCCGAACCGACGCATTCTGGCATGCGAAAAGCGCGTGGCGCGAACTCATAGTGAGCATCACGGCACACTCAGCGCCGGCGGTTCGAGCCGCGAAGGCGCATGCGCCAATTCCGGCTGCTCGCCCAGCGGCAGGCGCACGGTGAGCGCGAAGCCCTCGCCCGGCGCGGTTTCCAGCACCAGGCTGCCGCCGAACTCGGCCAGCCGCTCGCGCATGCCGGACAGGCCGTTGCCCGCCTCCGGCTGGATGGCGCCGCGACCGTCGTCGCGCGCATGCAGGCCCAGCAGGCTCGGCCCGGCGTAGGCGAAGGTCAGCCACAGGTTGCGTGCGCCGGCGTGCCGCGCGGTATTGGTGATGATCTCCTGGGCGCAGCGCAGCAGCACCTGGGCCCGGCGCGGATCCTCCACGCTGAAACGCGGCGGCATGCTCACCTGCACCTTGAGCCCCGGCACGCCTTCGGTGAGGCTGCGCAGCGCCTGGGTGAGGTCGATCGCGTCGTCCTGGCGCAGCTCGCTCACCGCCTCGCGCACGTCGGTCAGCAGGTGCTTGGCGGTGGCCTGCGCCTTGCGCACATGCGCGACGGCGTCCTCGTTGCAGACGTGGCTGGCCACTTCCAGGTTCAGGCTCAGCGCGGTGAGGTGGTGGCCGATCAGGTCGTGCAGCTCGCGCGCAATGCGCATGCGCTCGGCCAGCCGGCTGGACTCGGCCAGCAGCGCGCGGGTGGCGCGCAACTCGGAGTTGAGCCGACGCAGCGCCTCGCGCTCGTCGGTCTGCCGGCTCGCCACCATCGAGGCGACGAACGCCAGCGCGCAGATGCCGAGATAGATGATGGTCTGCAGGAAAGCCAGCGCCAGCGAGGGGTATTCCGGGAAGCGGGTGAACACCGCCACCAGGCAGGCGTTCTGCAGCACGATGCACAGCACGCCCAGCCAGAATGGCAGCAGCCACGGCAGCACCATCGCCATCACCGCCAGGAACATCGCGGTGAGGCCGCTGTGGCTGTACCAGCCGACGGCCAGCGACGCGAGCGTCATCACCATTAGGCCGAGCAGGCGCAGCCCGAGATGGCGCCGCGAGCCGAGGTCGTAAGTCACCGCCCAGTACAGCACGCCAAATACCAAGTAGCAGACCGTCCACAGCAGCAGCGCGAAATCCGATCGGTGCAGCAGGCTCAGGCGATCGGTCGCCCAATGCGTGAGCAACGGCGTGCCTACGCACAGATAGGTGAACAATCCGGCGAAGCGCAGCAGCCGGATATGGCTGAAATTGACCTGGGACATGCCGCACATCATTGGACACGCGCCCGGCCCGCGCAATGCGCGGGAAGTCATCCCTGCCGAAAGGCATGCGATTGCTTTACGACGTCTTTACATGTGGCGGCGCGAGGTGTGCGGGTGGCGGGTGCATGCCATAATGCGCCATTGCCGCGAGGCCATGCCGGCCTCGGCCCACCTCATTCCTGCGGAGCAACGAATGGCCCTTGCCATCCGCGACGTCAGCGAGCACGACCTGGACGCCGTGCTGGCCCTCAACAACGCTGCCGGTCAATCCATCATCGCCCTCGACGCCGCGCAGCTGCGCTACTTCTTCGAGCGCGCGGACTACTTCCGCGTGGCCGAGATCGACGGCCATATCGCCGGCTTCCTGATCGCGCTGCGCGAAGGCGGCGACTACCACAGCCCGAACTACGTGTGGTTCAGCGAACACTACCCCGCGTTCGTGTACATCGATCGCATCGTGATCGCGAATGCCTACCGCCGCCACGGCCTCGGCCGCATCTTCTACTGCGACGTCACCAGCTACGCCGAGGTGCGCGTGCCGCTGCTCACCTGCGAGGTGTTCCTGGAGCCGCGCGACGACGTGATCGTGCTGTTCCACGGCACCTACGGCTTCCAGGAAGTGGGCCAGCAGCGCATGGGGTCGAGGAAGGGGCGCCAGGTGAGCCTGCTCGCCAAGGACCTGCCCAGCTACGCCTACGTGCGCGAAACCTGGCTCGAACACGGCGGCCTGCCCGACCTGCCCTGGCTGGCCGAGCGCCGGCGCCCGGCACCGGCCTCCAGCCCGCTTCGGCAGGCCGGGGAGCGCCACGCATGACCGCCACCGTTGATACGGCGGACGCCTGCGACCTGCGCTTCGGCCAGGTGGGCATCGCCAACGTGCGCATCAAGCGCGTGGACGCCGCCGCGCTGTGCGAGGAACTGGAACGCCGCGTGCGCTCCGCGCCGCAGCTGTTCGCCCGCGCCGCCGTGGTGCTGGATCTCAGCCACCTGCTGAACCTGCCCGACGACGGCGCCGTCGACGCGCTGCTGGAAGCCGTGCGCAGCGCCGGCATGCTGCCGGTGGGGCTGGCCTACGGCACCAGCGAGACCGAGGCGCTGGCCCGCCGCATGGGCCTGCCGTTGATCGCCAAGTTCCGCGCCGCCTACGAGCCGGCGAGCGGCGCCATCGCGCCACCGGTCGCTCCCGCACCGGCGGCCGTACCGGCATCGACACCGGCGCGCGAGACGCCGGCCGCCGAATCCGCGCCCGAACGGACGCAAGGCTCGCTGCACCACGACGGCACCGTGCGCTCCGGCCAGCAGATCTACGCGCGCGACCGCGACCTGGTGATCACCGGCACCGTCGCCAACGGCGCCGAGGTGATCGCCGACGGCGACATCCACGTCTACGGCGGCCTGCGTGGCCGCGCCATGGCGGGCGCCCAGGGCAGCGCCGACGCACGCATCTTCGTGCACGACTTCCGCGCCGAGCTGGTGGCGATCGCCGGTCACTACCGCGTGTTCGAACAGATACCGAAAGACCTCGAAGGCCAATCCGTGCGATGCTGGCTCGAAGGCGAAAAACTGCTGCTGGCCCGGCTGTGACCGGGCGCTTCAACCACAACGACAAGAACGTTCCCGGGAGATGGTTACTTGACTGCTGAAATCATTGTTGTCACCTCGGGCAAGGGCGGCGTCGGCAAGACCACGACCAGCGCCTCGCTCGCCACCGGCCTCGCGATGGCCGGCAAGAAGGTCGCGGTGATCGACTTCGACGTCGGCCTGCGCAACCTCGATCTGATCATGGGCTGCGAACGTCGCGTGGTGTACGACTTCGTCAACGTCGTGCACGGCGAGGCCACGCTGAAGCAGTCGCTGATCAAGGACAAGCGCCACGACAACCTCTACGTGCTGGCCGCCAGCCAGACCCGGGACAAGGACGCGCTGACCCAGGAGGGCGTGGAAAAGGTGCTCGACGGCCTGTCCGAGGACGGCTTCGACTACGTGGTGTGCGATTCGCCCGCCGGCATCGAGAAGGGCGCGCACCTGGCGATGTACTTCGCCGACCACGCGGTCGTCGTGGTGAATCCGGAAGTGTCCTCGGTGCGCGACTCCGACCGCATCCTCGGCCTGCTCGCCAGCAAGACCCGGCACGCCGAGCGCGCCAACGGCACCACCGTCAAGCAGCATCTGCTGCTGACGCGCTACAGCCCGACGCGCGTCGCCAACGGCGACATGCTCAGCGTGAAGGACGTCGAGGACATCCTCGGCATCAACGTGGTGGGCGTGATCCCCGAATCGGAACAGGTGCTGGCCGCGTCGAACTCCGGTGTGCCGGTGATCCTGGACGAGAACTCGCATGCCGGTCAGGCCTACAGCGACACCGTGGCGCGCATCCTCGGCGAGGAACGTCCGCTGCGCTTCGTCGACGTGCCCAAGAAGGGCTTTCTCCAGCGTGTATTCGGAGGCTGATCACGATGGGCATACTCGATTTCCTGAAGCGCAAGCCGGAAGCTACTGCCAGCGTGGCCAGGGAGCGCCTGCGCATCATCGTGGCGCAGGAGCGCTCCACCCGCGGCGCGCCGGACTACCTGCCGATGATGCGCAACGAGCTGCTCGAAGTGATCAAGAAATACGTCCACGTCGACCTTGAGGCGATCAACATCAGCTTCGAGCGCGACAGCGGGCACGAAGTGCTGGAGCTGTCGGTGGCCCTCCCCGACGGCAAGACCGCGACCACGCCGGCCACCTGATCGCACCGTCGCCCCCGATCCATGCCGGGGCGACGTCATCCCATGCCGGATACCGCTCCCGCTCCCGGCGTGCTGCGCCTCACCGACATCGGCGAGGCCGCGCCGACCGCCCTGCTCGCCCGCCACGGCCTCGCGCTGCAGCGCGTGGCCGACGGTGCGCCCATTCCCGGCAGCTACTGGGGCGACGAGGAGGCCGGCGTCATCGGCCACACGGTGTACGCGCGCGGCGACACGCCGGTGCATTCACTGTTGCACGAAGCCTGCCACCTGATCGTGCTGCCGTCCGAACGACGCGCCGCCGTGCACACCGACGCCACCGACTCGATCGAGGAGGAGGACGCGACCTGCTACCTGCAGATCGTGCTGGCCGACGAACTCCCCGGCGTGGGCCGCGCGCGGTTGATGGCGGACATGGACGCCTGGGGCTACAGCTTCCGGCTCGGCTCCACCCGCGCCTGGTTCGAGCAGGACGCCGAGAATGCGCGGCGCTGGCTGGTCGAACGCGGCCTGCTCGCGCCCGACGGCGCGCTTCCCGCTTCGGCTGACGCTACGATGCGCGCTGCTGGCTGACTCCATCACCTCCACCTACAGGTCCATCGTGGCGCGATCCCCGCACGAAGCTTTCGACCTCGACCACCTGCGCCGCCGCGTGGCGCGCGGCCTGATGCGCCTGCTGTTCGGCAAGGCCGCCGAGCCCAGCGGCGAACCGCTGCCGCGCCGGGGCATCCATCGCATCCTGGTCTGCCACATCAGCCACACACTGGGCAATGCGCTGCTGCTGACGCCGCTGATCCGGGAACTGGAAGCCACGTATCCCGGCGCCCAGATCGACATCGTCACGCGCAGCCAGGTCGGGCGCGAGCTGTATGGCCACTACGACCGCATCAGCGAAGTGTTCCGGATGCCCGCGCACGGCTTCGGCCACCCGCGCCAGTGGCTGCGTGCCCTGCGCAGCATGCGCAAGGCGCATTACGACCTCGCGATCGACGTCGATCCGCAATCGCAGACCGGCCGCCTGCTGCTGCTGAAGGCGCGCGCCACCTGGACGCTGGGCTTCAGCGGACCGAAAAAGAGCGGCAGCGTGACCCACGCGGTCGTGGTGCCCGAGCACGTGCAGAACAAGGGTCAGCGCCCGGTGTATCTGTTGCGCCAGGCGCTGGGCGATCACGCCAAAGCTGACTACCCGGTGCCGGATATCCGCCTCGACGAGACCGAGCTTGCGCGCGGCCGGCGCGTGCTGGACCGCGTGCTGGCCACGGCCCCGGCCGACGCTCGGCACCGCAAGACCATCGGCGTGTTCGCCAACGCCACCGGCCCCAAGCTGCTAGGCACCGGCTGGTGGAACCCGCTGCTGGCGACGCTGGAACAGCTGCGTCCGGACTGTCAGCTGGTGGAAATCGTGCCGATGAATGGCCGCTCCATGCTGGACTCGCGTTATCCCAGCTATTTCTCCACCGACCTGCGCCAGCTCGGCGCCGTGCTCGCCAACCTCGACGGCTACCTCAGCCTCGACTGCGGCATCATGCACTTGGCCTGCGCCTCGCGCGTGCCCACGCTGGGCATCTTCACCACCACGCGCGCCGACGAATGGGGCCCCTACGGCCCCGGCAACCACGTGATCCACGCCTACGAGCTCGCACCCGAGGCCGTGGCGCGCGAGCTCGCCGCACGGCTGTAGGAGCGCACCCTGTGCGCGAATGCTCTGATGCTTCGATCAGGGCCAAAAGCATTCGCGCACAGGGTGCGCTCCTACACTGCCCCATGCTGCGCTAGTCTTCCCGTGTCGCCGCGCCGCCACCTGCGGATGCGGCCCATCGCGCCACAGGAAAACCTCGATGAAGCCGCTCACACGGATCGCCTGTGCCTTCGCCCTCGCTCTGCCGCTGGGCAGCGGCACCCTCGCCGCGCAGATCGCGCCCGCCACCACGACCACGAGCGCCGACCAGGCCTTCACGCAGCTGGCCGACCAGTACTTCGACGACTACTACTTCCCCGCCAACCCCAGCGTGGCCACCGCCGACGGCCTGCACGCGTGGGACGGCAAGCTGGAGGACTACTCGCGCGCCGGCGTCGACGCCAACGTCAAGGCGCTCAAGCAGTGGGAAGCGCGCATCGCCGCGACAGACCCGAAGGCGCTCGGCGAGTTCGTGCAAGGCGACCGCGAACTGGTGCTCAACAACATCCGCAGCACCCTGCTCACGCTGGAAACGATACGACCGTGGCAGAAGAACCCGGACAGCTATTCCAGCGGCATCACCAGCAGCGCGTTCACCTTGATGGAGCGCAAGTTCGCATCGCCGGAAACGCGGCTGCGCGCGCTGATCGCCCGCGAAAAGCTGATGCCGGCGGTGCTGGCCGAGGCGCGCAAGAACCTCGACAACCCGCCGAAGATCTACATCGAGATCGCGCTGGAACAGCTGCCCGGCCTGGTGAGTTTCTTCCAGCACGACGTGCCATCCGCCTTCGCCGAGGTCACCGACGCGGACCTGAAGCAGCAGTTCGCCGCCAGCAACGGCGCAGTGATCAAGGCGCTGCAGGATTACCAGGCCTGGCTGAAGACCGACCTGCTGCCGCGCTCGCACGGCGACTTCCGCATCGGCGCGCAAGCCTTCCGCGACAAGCTGAAGTACGACGAGATGGTGACCCTGCCGCTGGACCGGCTGGTCGCGATCGACATGGCGAACATGCGGGCCAACCAGGCCGAGTTCGCCAAGGTGGCGCACGAGCTCGACCCGACGAAGACGCCGCAGCAGGTGCTGGCCGAGCTGGCCGCCGACCACCCGCCGCGCGACAAGCTGCTCGACACCTTCCGCGGCAGTTTCGGCCAGCTGGTCGCCTTCATCCGCGCGAAGCACATCATCACGATCCCCTCCGACGTGCGGCCGATCGTGGAGGAGACGCCGCCGTTCATGCGCGCCACCACGTTCGCCTCGATGGACACGCCGGGGCCTTACGAGACAGTGGCGAAGGAGGCCTACTTCAACGTCACCCTGCCCGATCCCGGCTGGAACAAGCAGCGCACGCAGGCGTTCATGGCGCAGTTCAGCTACCCGGTGATCAACAGCGTGGCCACGCACGAGGCCTATCCCGGCCACTACATCCAGTTCCTGTGGATGCACGACCTGCATGACCGCGTGCGCAAGCTCCTGGGCGCGAACACCAACGTGGAAGGCTGGGCGCACTACTGCGAGCAGATGATGCTGGACGAGGGCCTGGCACAGTTCCTCTACCCGCACGACCGCCGCCAGCAACTGCTGCTGCGCCTCGGCCAATTGCAGGACGCGCTGTTGCGCAACGCGCGCTTCATCGTCGGCATCAAGCTGCACACCGGCCAGATGACGATGGCGCAGGCGGTGGACTTCTTCGTCAAGGAAGGCTACCAGTCGCGCGCCGTGGGCGAGGTGGAAACCAAGCGCGGCACCGCCGACCCAACCTACCTCTACTACACGCTGGGCAAGCTGGAGATCCAGAAGCTGCGCGCCGACCTCGAAAAGAAGCAGGGCAAGGACTTCAACCTCGAACGCTTCCACGACGCCTTCATGCAGCAGGGCTTCGCGCCGATCGCGATCGTGCGCAAGGCGATGCTGGGCGACGACTCGCCGGTGCTGTGACGGAATCCATTGTCACCGCCCGGCCAGGCGCGGACGATCAAGAATGGTTCGAACAACAGGCTTTTTGTTCGTCATTCCTGCGAGGCGCTTTTCAACAGCCGAAGGCTGGTCAAGCAGGAAGCGCTTCACAACAGCGAAGCTGGTCATCCAGTGCCTTTGGTGTTCAATGACCTCAAGGCACTGGATCCCGGCTTCCGCCGGGATGACGAGCAAAATCAAAGCTTCCTCAAGGTGACCTGACGTTTCGATGGACGCGGCTGCATGCCGCCACGGGGACGACATGAGCAAGCGCAGATCGGTCGTGCTGTTCGACGGCACCTGGAACAAGCCCGAGTCGAACACCAACGTGGAACGCCTGCGCCGGCTGATCGCGCCGCGCGATGCGGTCGGCGTCGAGCAGCTCGTCGAGTACATCCCCGGCGTGGGCGTGGAGCCGGGCGTGGCCCGCCTGCTCGGTGGCGCATTCGGCTACGGCCTGTCCGGCAACGTGAAGGACGGTTACCGCTGGCTGTGCGGGCAGTGGCAGCCCGGCGACGAGATCTGGCTGTTCGGCTTCAGCCGCGGCGCCTACACCGCGCGCAGCCTCGGCGGCATGATCCGCAAGTGCGGCCTGCTGCGCCGCGACGCCGGCGGCGGCGTCAGCGACGAGGCGGTCACGAGCGCCTATGCGTTCTACCGCGACACCGCGATCAAGCCGGGCGACCCCGATGCCGTGCGTTGGCGCGCTGCGCGCTCGACCGAAACGGACATCCATTTCATCGGCGTGTGGGACACCGTGGGCTCGCTGGGCATCCCGGACACCGCCTCGTGGTTTCCGTTCGCCCGTTCGCGCTACCAGTTCCACGACACCGACCTCAGCTGCATCGTCAAGCACGCCTACCAGGCGCTGGCGCTGGACGAGCACCGCGCTGATTTCGCGCCGACCAAGTGGACGCGCAACCCCGACATGCTCGCCCCCGGCGAATCGCCCACCGCGAAGAAGGCCGAGCAGGTCGAGGTGGAGCAGCGCTGGTTCATCGGCGCGCACGCCGACGTGGGCGGCGGCAACGACCACGACGGCGCCGGCCGCGTGCCCGACCCATTGCCGGAGCTCGCATTGGCCTGGCTGCAGCGCAAGGCGATGGCGGCCGGGCTGGCCTGCAGCGAACTCTGCGTGCCGGCGCCCGATGCCGCCGCAGGCGTGCCTCGCGACTCCTACGGCGAATTCATGTACGGCATCTACAAGACGTTCAAGCCGCCGTTCGACCGGGTGATCGGCAACGGCGTCAACGAGACCGTGGACGAGTCGGTGTGGCGGCACAGCCGGCTCGCCGCCGACTACCGCTCGCCCACGCTGGAGCAGGCCTTGCGCGACGACGTGGTGGGTGCGCCACCCGGCGTCGCCTGACATGCCATTGCGCATCGGCTAGCATGCCGGCTCATGTGGGAGATGGCATGCCTCCTGCTCCAGCCATGGAGCGAACCGCCGAAGTGCAGCCGCACCGAAGCTGATGATGCCTGCACCACCGGATTCCGGCGGCGCAGGCGTGCCTGTCGTCGCGGATGCCTCGATTCGCGGACAGGAGACATGACACGTGAACCTCAACGGATTCATCGCGGTGGGCCTGGGCGGCGCGCTGGGCTGCTGGCTGCGCTGGCTGCTCGGCATCGCGCTCAACCCGATCTTCCCCACCGTGCCGCTGGGCACGCTGGCGGCGAACCTGCTGGGCGGCCTGATCATGGGCTGCATGATGGGCATCTTCGAGCACTTCCAGACCCTGCCGCCGGAACTGCGGCTGTTCGTGCTGACCGGTTTTCTCGGCGGCCTCACGACCTTTTCCACATTCTCCGCCGAGGCCGACACCTTGCTGCTGCGCCAGCAATACCTGTGGTTCGGCGGCCACGTGGCGATGCACCTGGTCGGCACGCTGGGCATGACCATCGTGGGCATCGCGCTCACCCGCGGCCTGCTGCGGCATTGAGGAGCAAGCATCCATGAGCACGGAAACCTCGATCGACGGCGTGCAGCTGCGCTTCTACGTGCACATGCACGCGCGCCACGACGGCCTGCTGGTGTCCCAGTGGCTGCTGGAGCTGGCGAAGCGGCACAAGCTCGGCGGCGGCTCGGTGTTCCGCGCGATCGCCGGCTTCGGCCGCCACGGCGTGCTGCACCAGGAGGCGTTCTTCGAGCTCGCCGACGACCTCCCGGTGGCGGTGGAATTCCTACTGCGCGAGAGCGAGGCGGAGACCCTGCTGCAACTGGTACGCGCGGCCGGCGTGGAGCTGGTGTACTCACGCATCCCCGCGCGCTTCGGCGTGCTCGGCAACGAGGAAACCCGATGAGCCAGGATTCATTGAAGCAGCGCGCCGAAGACCTGCTGCTACACGCCGGCATCCGCATTGACGGCAACGCACCCACCGACGTGCGCGTGCACGACGAGGACCTCTACGCCCGCGTGTTCGCGCATGGCTCGCTGGGCCTCGGCGAGGCCTACATGGACGGCTGGTGGGACGTGGACGACCTGCCCGGCTTCATGACGAAGCTGCTGTCCTCGCACCTGGACGAGCACCTCAAGACCCTGGACACCTTGATCGCCCACCTCAAGGCACGCTTCATCAACCTGCAGCGCGGCGAGCACGCGTTCGAGATCGGCAAGGCGCACTACGATCTCGGCAACGACCTGTTCCACGCCATGCTGGGCAAGCGCCTGGTGTACTCCTGCGGCTACTGGGCCGAGGCGGGCAACCTCGACGACGCGCAGGCCGCCAAGCTCGACCTGGTCTGCCGCAAGCTGCGGCTGCAACCCGGCCAGCGCGTGCTCGACATCGGCTGCGGCTGGGGCGAGGCGCTGAAGTACGCGGCCGAGCATTACGGCGTCAGCGGCGTGGGCATCACCGTCTCCGAGCAGCAGGCCGAGTTCGCCCGCGAGCTGTGCAAGGAGTTGCCGATCGAGATCCGCCTGCAGGACTACCACGAGATCGACGAGCCGTTCGACGCGGTGTATTCCATCGGCATGTTCGAGCATGTGGGCGGCAAGAACTACCGCGCCTACTTCGAGACCGTGCGGCGCTGCCTGAAGGAGGACGGCCTCTCGCTGCTGCACTGCATCGGCAGCAACGGCACGCCGGCCCAACCCGATCCATGGATCGAGAAATACATCTTCCCCAACTCGATGATCCCGGCCGCCAGCCAGGTCGCCGCCGCGCTGGAAGGCCTGTTCGTGGTCGAGGACTGGCACAACTTCGGCACCGACTACGACCGCACGCTCACCGCCTGGCGCGCGAACTTCGACGCCGCCTGGCCGGAACTGTCGAAAAACTACGACGAGCGCTTCCGCCGCATGTGGCGCTACTACCTCGGCGCTTCCGCCGCGGTGTTCCGCAGCCGCCGCGACCAGCTGTGGCAGCTCACCCTGAGCCCGGACGGCGTGCCGGGCGGCTATCGCGTGCCGCGCTGATACCGCGGGCGCTCGTCCAGGACACCCCGTCAAGCTGTTGCGTCCGGCCGCGTTCTGGCACCATCGCCCGGTTATCCGCGCGAATCGCGCGCCTGTCGACGCATCTGCATGAACCTGCAAGCCAACTACGAACAGATCCCGCTCAAGGAATACGCCGAGCGGGCGTATCTCGACTATTCGATGTACGTGGTGCTGGACCGCGCCCTGCCCTTCGTGGGCGACGGCCTGAAGCCGGTGCAGCGGCGCATCGTCTACGCGATGAGCGAGCTGGGCCTGGCCGCCAGCGCGAAGCCGAAGAAATCCGCGCGCACCATCGGCGACGTGATCGGCAAGTTCCATCCGCATGGCGATTCGTCGTGCTACGAAGCGATGGTGCTGATGGCGCAGCCGTTCTCCTACCGCTATCCGCTGGTGGACGGCCAGGGCAACTTCGGCTCGCCGGACGATCCGAAGAGCTTCGCGGCGATGCGCTACACCGAGAGCAAGCTCAGCCCGATCGCCGAGGCGCTGCTGGGCGAACTGGGCCAGGGCACGGTGGACTGGGTGCCGAACTTCGACGGCACGCTGGAGGAACCCAGCTGGCTGCCCGCGCGCGTGCCGCACGTGCTGCTCAACGGCTCGATGGGCATCGCGGTGGGCATGGCCACCGACATCCCGCCGCACAACCTGCGCGAACTGGTGACCGCCTGCATCCGCCTGCTGGACGAGCCGGACGCCACGGTGACCGAGCTTTGCGAGCACGTGCGCGGCCCGGACTACCCCACCGAGGCGGAAATCATCACTCCGCGCGCGGAACTCTTGGCGATGTACCAGAACGGCATCGGCTCGGTGCGCGCCCGCGCGGTGTTCCAGCGCGAGGAAGGCAACATCGTCATCACCGCGCTGCCGCACCAGGTGAGCCCGTCCAAGATCCTCGAGCAGATCGCCGCGCAGATGCGCGCGAAGAAGCTGCCGATGATCGAGGACCTGCGCGACGAGTCCGACCACGAGAACCCGATCCGCCTGGTGCTGGTGCCGCGCTCCAGCCGCGTCGACGCCGACGAGCTGATGCCGCACCTGTTCGCCACCACGGACCTGGAGAAGAGTTTCCGCGTCAACCTCAACATGATCGGCCTGGACGGCCGCCCGCAGGTGAAGGATCTCAAGAAGATCCTCGGCGAATGGCTGACGTTCCGCACCTCGACGGTGACGCGCCGCCTCAACCATCGCCTCGCCAAGGTCGAGCGCCGCCTGCACCTGCTGGAAGGCCTGCGCATCGCCTACCTCAACCTCGACGAGGTGATCCACATCATCCGCACCGAGGAGGAGCCGAAGGCCAAGCTGATGGCGCGCTTCGGCCTCAGCGAGGAACAGACCGACTACATCCTCGAAACCCGCCTGCGCCAGCTGGCGCGGCTGGAGGAGATGAAGATCAACGCCGAGCGCGACCAGCTCGAAGAGGAGCGCGCACGCATCAACGTGCTGCTGAAGTCGCCGGCCAAGTTGAAGAGCCTCATCAAGGACGAGCTGCGCGCCGACGCGGAAAAATACGGCGACGCCCGCCGCTCGCCGCTGGTCGAGCGCGAAGCCGCGCAGGCACTGGACGAAAGCGCGCTGGTGGCCAGCGAGCCGGTCACCGTGGTGCTCAGCCAGAAGGGCTGGATCCGCGCGGCCAAGGGCCACGACATCGACGCCGAAGGCCTGAGCTACCGCGAAGGCGACGGCCTGCTCGCCACGATGAAGGCGCGCACCACGCAGCAGATCGCGGTGATCGACGCCACCGGCCGCAGCTATTCCACGCCCGCGCACACCCTGCCCTCCGCGCGCGGCAATGGCGAACCGCTCACCGGGCGCTTCACGCCGCCGGCCGGCGCCAGCTTCGACGCGCTGACCGCCGGCGACAACGACACCCGGCTGATCCTCGCCACCGACTTCGGCTACGGCTTCGTCACCCGCTTCGAGGCGCTCACCGGCCGCAACAAGGCCGGCAAGCAGATCATCAGCCTCAGCGACGGCGCCAAGGTGCTGGCGCCGCAGGCCAGCGCCGACCCCGCGCGCGACCGCATCGTGGTGGTCACCACGGAAGGCCATCTCCTGATGTTCTCGGTGGCCGAGTTGCCGGAACTCGACAAGGGCAAGGGCAACAAGCTGATCGAGATTCCGAAGAAGCAGCTGATGGAGGGCGAGCGCGTGGCTGGCGTCGCCGTGGTCGCCGAAGGCAAGGGTGAAGTCACCATGTACGCCGGCGCGCGCAAGCTCACCCTGCGCTGGGCCGACCTGGTGGAATACGGCGGCAACCGCGCCACCCGCGGCGGCCTGCTGCCGCGCGGCCTGCGCCGCGTCGAACGCATCGAGACGACGGCGTAGGCCGGGGTTCATCCCGACATGGATGTCACGGCCAGCTGATGTCGGGATGAATCCCGACCCACAAGGGCTACGGGGAACCTCGCGCCGCCGGAGCCGTCAAACGTCGGTACACGCCGTCGCCACTCATGCGTTGAAGACGGCATTCCCCGGAGCAAGTCCATGAAGCCGCTCGTCCTCATCGTTGCCTGCCTGCTCGCCGCGCCCGCCTGGGCGCAAAGCGCCAGCCAGCCGCTCAACCTCAAGCTGCCGCCGCAGAGCGACATGCCGCCGACCGACCTGCCCGCCCGCAGCGCCAGCACGGCCAAGCCCGCCAGCAGCACGCCCGGCATGTACTACGGCGACACCAGCGGCAGCACCAGCCATGCGGACGAGCGCAGCGCCAGCCTGCAACGCTGCGACGACTCCACCTACAACCAGCCTCAGGTGCACGGCAGCGTGGGCATGGGCGTCGTCGCCGGCAACCACGCCAGCGGCAACTACCAGACCGGCACGGTCAGCGTCAGCAAGCAGCTCGGCGACTGCGACCACCCCAGCGGTTCCGTCAACTTCTCGATCGGCGTGGGCCAGGGCCACTTCCACGGCCGCGGCTGGTAAGCCCGTGCGCCTGCGCCGCAGGGCCGCTCCCGCGCCGTCGCGCTAGACTCGTCGCTTCCGTTCCGGCATGGCCGGACGCCACGGATGCGCGCAAGCGATGCACGGCGAATACAAGATGCCCGGCGGCAAGCTGGTGGTGGTCGACCTCACTCTGCACGACGGCCGCTTCGCCGGCGTGCGGCTGAGCGGAGACTTCTTCCTCGAACCCGACGCGGCGCTGCCGGCGATCAATGCCGCACTCGAAGGCCAGCCCATAGCCATTGACGACGCCACGCTGGGCACCGCCATCGACGCCGCCCTGCCCGCGGGCACCACGATGTACGGCATCTCCAGCGCAGCCATCGTCGTCGCGCTGCGCCGCGCCCTGCACGAAGGAGCGCCCGCATGAGCCGCAGCGACTGGCGCGACCACGACTGGCAGCTGATCCACGCGGCACCGCAGTCGCCGCTGCTGCACATGGCGCTGGACGAGGCTTTGCTTGACGCGGTCGGCGCGGGCCGTCGCCAGCCCACGCTGCGCCTGTGGGAATGGGCGTCCCCCGCGGTGGTGATCGGCCGCTTCCAGTCGCTGCGCAACGAGGTGGACGGCGACGCCGCGCAACGCCACGGCATCGAGGTGGTGCGGCGCATCTCCGGCGGCGGCGCGATGTTCATCGAGCCGGGCAACACCATCACCTATTCGATCTACGCGCCGCTGTCGATGGTCGAGGGCCTGAGCTTCCAGGAATCCTATGCGCTGATGGACTCGTGGGTGCTCGAAGCGCTGCGCGAGCTTGGCATCGAGGCCTGGTACCAGCCGCTCAACGACCTCGCCTCCGCCGCGGGCAAGATCGGCGGCGCCGCGCAGACCCGCCGCGGCGGCGCGCTGCTGCACCACGTCACCATGGCCTACGACATCGACGCGGCGAAGATGCTGGATGTGCTGCGCATCGGCCGCGAGAAGCTCTCCGACAAGGGCACCGCCAGCGCCGCCAAGCGCGTGGACCCGCTGCGCAGCCAGACCGGCCTGCCGCGCGCCGCCGTGGTGGAGCGCATGCTGGCCACGTTCCGACGGCTGCACGGCCTCGCCGACGACCACCTGCGCGACGACGAACTGGCGCAGGCGCAGGCTCTCGTGGAGGACAAGTTCGGCACGTACGCCTGGATCGCCGACGTGCCCTGACGCCACGCTTTTCTCCCCTCCGTCCCGGTCTGCGGGAAGAGCAGCAAGACACTCACAGCCGCGTGTACGACCACGACTGCATGCGCCCGTCCCGGTACGGCATCACGCCGTGGAACGGGCGCGGATCGGCATCGAACACCAGCGGCAGGAAGTGGCGGTCGCCTTCCCACATCGGCAGCTCCATCAACCGGTCGCGCGCCACCCATTCCAGCGTGCCTTCGGGGTTGCGTTCGAGCGGCGTGCCTTCGTAGCGGTCGATCAGGAAGATGAAGCCCAGCCAGTCCTCGCCCTGCTTGCCGAAGCCGGGCCAGTTCAACGTGCCGCGCAGTTGCATCGACAGGCACTCGATGCCGGCCTCCTCGCGGATCTCGCGGCGCATGCAGGCGGCGATGTCCTCGCCCGGCTCCATCTTGCCGCCGAGGCCGTTGTACTTGCCCAGGTGCTGGTCGTCCGGCCGCGCGTTGCGGTGGATCATCAGCACCTGCGTGCGGTCGGGCGAAAGCACGTAGCCGAGCGTGGCGACAATGGGGGTGTAAGGCATGGCGAAACGACCGCGGAAAGCGTCGATTGTAGCGGCGCCGGCCACGCCCCTTGGCGCGGACTTGCATCGACCCGCACCGGGCGGCGACCATCGGCGAATGCGCATGATGCTTCGCCCATCCTCCGAGCCTTGCACTCGCCGCTGGCGCTGGCTGCCGCTGCTGGCGCTGCTCGCGGGCGCGGCCGGCTGCGGCGCCTCGGCGCGCGCGCCGCACAGCCGCGAGCTGAGCTTCGACGGCCAGACCTACCGCGTGGTGACGCTCGACCTGAAACACGACCCGCTCAGCCTGCACTGGCGCGACCCGGCCAGCGGCGAGGCCTACGGCGACATCGAGACCCTGCAGCAATGGGGCGAGGCGCACGGCCGGCGCCTGCTGTTCGCCACCAACGCCGGCATCTACGACCGCAAGGCCGCACCGCTGGGCCTGTACGTGGAGAACGGCAAGACGCTGGTGCCGCTGAACATGGCGCACGGCAACCCCGCCTCCGGCAACTTCTCGCTGCTGCCGAACGGCGTGTTCGCGATCTACCCCGACGGCCACGCCGCCGTGCACACCAGCGCCGCATTCAAGGCCGACGGCAAGCCGGTGCGCTGGGCCACCCAGTCCGGCCCGATGCTGGTCATCGACGGGCAGCTCAACCCCAGTTTCGTGGACGATTCCGGCAGCCTGAAATGGCGCAGCGGCGTCTGCGCGAAGACGCCGCATGAAGTGGTGTTCGCGGTCAGCGAGGTGCCGGTGAACTTCCACGGCTTCGCGCGGCTGTTCCGCGACAAGCTGGGCTGCCGCGACGCGCTGTACCTGGACGGCAGCATCTCGCAGGTCTTCGTCGACGGCGAAGGCTACGCCGGCGCGCCGGCGTTCCTGGTCAAGCCCTACGCGGGCATCTTCGCGGTGTTCGTGCCGCAATGACCCGGCGCCGTTTCCGCTGGCTGCGCGGCCTGCTGCTCGCGGTGCCGGTCTTGCTGCTGGCCGCGCTCGGCACCGGCGGGTACCTGCTCGCCGGCAGCCGCGCGCAGCTGGACGGCCGCGTCCGCACCGGCAGCGTGCAGGCGCCGGTGGAGATCCAGCGCGACGCGCTGGGCACGGTCACGCTCAGGGGCCAGAGCCGCGGCGACCTCGACTACGCGCTGGGCTACGTGCACGCGCAGGAGCGCTACTTCGAGATGGACCTGACGCGCCGCACCGCCGCGGGCGAGCTGGCCGAACTGGTCGGTCCGGCGGCGCTGGCTGCCGACCTCGGTCATCGCCGCCATCGCCTGCGCGCGGTGGCGGAAGCGGCCTATGCGCAACTGCCGCCCACGCAGCGGCAGGAACTCGACCGCTACCGCGACGGCGTCAACGCCGGACTCGCCGCGCTGCGCGTGCGGCCGTGGACCTACCTGTTGCTGGGTGCGAAACCGAAGCCGTGGCGCTCCGAGGACACGTTGCTGGTGATCGCCGCGATGTACCTCGACCTCAACCACGACGGCCGCAACACGCGCGAGCTGCGCGTGGCCGAAATGCATGCGACGCTGCCCGCCCCGCTGGTGGATTTCCTGCTCGCACCCGATCCCACCTGGGAAGCGCCGCTCGAAGGCCCGCTGTCGCCGGAGCCGGTACCGCCCGACGCCAGCGTGTTCGACCTGCGCAGTCTGCCCGCGACCAGGCCAGTCGCCGACCTCGCCGCCGTGCTCGCGCCCACCCACGACGCGCGCCGCCCCGGCAGCAACAGCTTCGCGGTGGCCGGCACGCTCACCGGCACCGGCGCGGCGATGCTGGCGAACGACATGCACTTGGCGCTGCGCGTGCCGGACATCTGGTTCCGCACTAGGTTGCGCTACCCCGATCCCGGCGCGCCGCACGGCAAGCGCGACGTGGTCGGGGTGAGCCTGCCCGGTACGCCGGCGATGATCGTGGGTTCCAACGGCCAGATCGCCTGGGGCTTCACCAACAGCTACGGCGACTGGATGGACTGGGTGCGCGTGCTGCGCGATCCGCACGATCCCTCGCGCTACAAGGTGCCCGAAGGCTGGGCAGCGTTGCAGACGCACGAGGAGATCATCCGCGTGAAAGGCGGGGCGCCGCACACGCTGAAGGTGGAGGACACGCGCTGGGGCCCGATCATGGCCAAGGACGCCGACGGCACGCCGCTGGCGCTGGCCTGGATCGCCCAGCAACCGCGCAGCTACAACCTCGGCCTGATGCAGCTGGAACGCACCGCCAGCGCCGCGGCCGCGCTTGAGCTCGCGCCCACGTTCGGCATGCCGCCGCAGAACATGCTGGTGGCCGACGACGCCGGCCATATCGGCTGGACCATCGCCGGCAACGGCGTCCCGCTGCGCAGCGACGCCGATGCCCGGCGGCCCTCCGACTGGTCGCAGCCCGGCACGGGCTGGACCGGCTGGGCCACGCCCGCGCAGTACCCGCGCGTGCTCGACCCCGCCGACGGCCGGCTGTGGACCGCGAACAACCGCGTGGTGGGCGGCGCCGCGCTGGCCCTGCTCGGCCACGGCGGCCACGACCTCGGCGCCCGTGCGCAACAGATCCGTGACGACCTGTTCGCGCATGCGGATTTCACCCCCGGCAACCTGCTCGACATCCAGCTCGACGACCGCGCCGTCTTCCTCAGCCGCTGGCAGCAGTTGCTGCAGCAGACCCTGGCCGGCACGCAGGAACCGGCGCTGCGCCAGTTGCGCGAGCTCACCGCCGTCTGGCGCAACCGTGCCGACCCGGACAGCGTGGACTACCGGCTGGTGCGCGCGTTCCGCGACGCGGTGCACGACGCCGTGCTCGCACCGTTCGCCGCACGCGTCATGGCGAAGTATCCCGACTTCGCCTGGCCCGGCCTCGGCGACCCGGAGGCCGCGGTGTGGATGCTGGTGCAGCGCCAGCCGCCGAACCTGCTGGCCCCGGCCTACCCGGACTGGCATGCGCTGCTGCTGGCCGCCGCGCGCCATGTGGCCGACACCCTGGGCAAGCAGCCCGGCGGCCTCGCCGCGCGCCGCTGGGGTGAGATCAACCACGCCGGCATCGATCACCCGCTGTCGCGCGCCCTGCCCGGCTTCGTGGCGCACTTCCTCGACATGCCCGACGACGAACTGCCCGGCGATGACGACATGCCACGCGTGGCGCGCCCCGGCTTCGGCGTCTCCGAGCGCCTGGACGTGTCGCCCGGCCACGAGGCGCAAGGCGTGCTGGAAATGCCCGGCGGCCAGAGCGGTCACCCGCTGTCGCCGTACTACGGCGCCGGCCACGAGGACTGGGTGCACGGCCGCCCCACCCCGCTGCAACCCGGCCCCGCGCAGCACACGCTGACGCTCGAGCCGAGGACCATGGACACCAAATAATGTGATGTGCATCACATTTTTGCGTGCTATTGTCCCGCTGCGAGGGTCGTGACACGCCGTACCACCGCGATTGTTCGGCGCCCGATTCCCGGTCGGCGGTTGTGAATTTCCCGGCAAGGGAATGCATCACCTCGTGCGGGAGCGCGGTGCGCCATGACACCAGCCTCCGCGATGCCGGATTTCCGGTACCGCGCCTTCATCAGCTACAGCCACCAGGACAAGTCCTGGGCGGACTGGCTGCACAAGGCGCTGGAAACCTACGCGATCCCGCGGCGGCTGGTTGGCAAGACCACGGCGGCCGGCGTGATTCCGAAACGCCTCGCGCCGATCTTCCGCGATCGCGAGGAACTGGCCAGCGCCACCGACCTCGGCCGCAAGGTCAGCGAGGCGCTGGCGCAATCGGCGAACCTGATCGTGATCTGCTCGCCGCGCTCGGCCACCTCGCACTGGGTCAACGAAGAGGTGCTGGCGTTCAAGCGGCTGGGCCGCGACGAGCGCATCTTCTGCCTGATCGTGGAAGGCGAGCCGAACGCCGGCGACGCAGCCGGACCGGATGCCCGGGAGTGTTTCGCGCCGGCGCTGCGCCACACGCTGGGCGCCGACGGCCAATCGGGCGCGCAGCGCCGCGAACCGGTCGCCGCCGACGCTCGCACCGGCAGGGACGGCAAGGGCAACGCGAAACTGAAGCTGATCGCCGGGCTGCTCGACCTCGACTACGACCGGCTCAAGCAGCGCGAGTTGAAGCGGCGGCACCGGCGCATGGCGGCGATCACCACACTGGCGCTGGTGGTGATGGCGCTGACCACCATGCTCGCGGTCGCCGCGCTGTTCGCCCGCCATGCCGCCGTGGTCGCCCGCAACGACGCCGAGCGCCGGCAGAAGCAGGCGGAAAACCTGGTCGGCTTCATGCTCGGCGACCTCAACGACAAGCTGGCGCAGGTGAAGCGCCTCGACATCCTCGAAGCCGTCGACGACAAGGCGATGGCGTACTTCGCTTCCCTGCCGACCGGCGACGTGACCGACCAGGCGCTGGGCCAGCGCGCCAAGGCGCTGGAAAAGATCGGCAACGTGCGCCAGGAACAGGGCCACCTGCCGGCCGCGCTGCAGTCGTACCAGGCCGCCGCGAAGCTGGCCGGGGCGCTGGCCCATGCCGCGCCCCGGGACGCCGCCCGGCAGGTCGCCTACTCCCGCACGCTGGCCTACGTCGGCATGACCTACTGGTACCAGGGCCGGCTCGACGATGCGCAGCATGCCTTCGAGGCCGCCCAGCGCGCCCTGCAGGGCGCCCGCGCGCAGGCTGGCCAGGACCCGGCCCTGCTCTCCCAGCTCAGCAGCATCGACAACAACATCGGCCACGTGCTGGAGGCGCGCAGCGAACTGGATCAGGCCGCGACCCAGTACCGGCAGATGCTCGCGCTGGCGCAGCAACTGGTGGCGCTGCAACCCGACCGCGCCGAGTGGGCCGTGCAGCTCGGCAGCGCGCACAACAACCTCGGCAAGCTCGCGCTGCTGCATGGCGACCTCGCCACGGCCGTCGCCCAGTACGGCGCCGACGACGCGATCGAGTCGCGGCTGGCGGCGGGCGATCCACGCAACAACAGCCAGCACGAGAACATGCTGATCGTGCGCGCGATCCTCGGACGCACGCTGGCCATGACCGGCAACGATGCAGCCGGCATGCGCGACCTGCAGCAGGCGGTCGACCTGGCGACCGAACTGGCACGCGTCGATCCCCGCAACGGCGGCATCCAGGAAGACCTGGCGCGCTACGCCACGCAGCTGGCGCGGCTGCGACGCCTCAACGGCGATCCTGCCGCCGCCACGACGCTGAACACACGCGCGTTGTCGATCCTGGCCAGGCTGGCCCGGCAGGATTCCACCGATGCCGAGCTGCAACGCGAGCTCGCCGAAGCGCAGGCGGAGCAGGCGGCGCAATCCCTGGCCGGCGGACAGCTCGCCGCGGCCCGTGCACAGGCCAGGACAGCACTCGATGGGCTCGCCCCCCTGCTCGCCCGGCAGCCGCACAATCGCACGACCCTGCTGGCCACGCTGGACGCCCAGTTGCTGCTGGCCAGGCTCACGGCCGATCCGGGTGCGGCCATGCAGCTGCGCCGCGAGGTGGCGGACCGGGCGCGGGACCAGCCCGGCGGGCGCGGCGATCCGCGCCTGCAGTCCCTGCGGGTGCAGGCGCTGCTCGCGCTGGGCAACCGCGCCGAAGCGCAGGCCCTGACCCGGCAACTGTGGAACAGCGGCTATCGCGATGCGCAGTTGCTGGCCGCCCTGCCGCACGCAGGCGCGGCCTATCCGCCCAATGCCGCCTTCCGGAAACAGCTGGCGGCAGCCAGCGCAGGCACCGCTGCAGCATCGCGCTGAACGAGGAGCCCACGAACGAGAAAACCTCGGCAGCAAGCGTCACGAACACCCGTCTCTCACCCGCAGGAGTCCGCCATGAACAAAGATCTCGAACTGAGCGTCACGCTGAACACGGATCTGCCCGGCCACGCGTATCTCGTGGTCAACGGCGGCAAGCACGTGCACGAATTCAACGAGCACCCCGAGGGCCAGGGCATCTGCTGGACGCTCACCGGCAACGCCAGCCACGGCGAGTTCTGCGAGCTCGACAGCGACACGCCCTGCCTGCAGTGGCCGCACCGGAAACCGCCCGAAGGCATCTTCCGTTCGCACGCGAAACCCGCACCCAACAAGTTCCACATGCTCAACCACCACACCGGCCAGGACAGCCGGGGCCAGTGGCACTACCAGCTGTTCGCGCGCTTCGGCGACCGGATCTGCCAGACGCCATGGACCAGCACCAACGGCGCGTCCGACACGTCCAACCCCACGATCAAGAACACCTGATGACCGCCGCCGGATCGGACGCCACGGCCGCGCCAGCTGGCGGCGAAAGCCCGGCGCCGGTCGCGGTGCCGCTGGTGATCGGCGTCACCAGCCACCGCAACATACCCGCACGCGAGCTCGAGCCGATCCGCCAGTGCGTGCGGGATTTCCTGGCCCGGCTGCAACGCGAGCTTCCCGGGCTGCCGCTGGTGCTGCTGTCGGCACTGGCCGAAGGCGGCGACCAGCTGGTGGCCGAGGAGGCACTGGCCGCCGGCGCCCACCTGCTGGCCCCGCTGCCCTTGCCGCGGGAACTGTACGTGGAGGACTTCACCGATCCGGCCTCGCACGCCCGTTTCGACGCCTTGTGCGCCCGCGCCGAAGTCATGCAGCTGCCGCTGCAGGCGGAACCGTCGCCCCGCGAGACCGGCTCGCCGGGCGCGGCGCGCGACGGCCAGTACGCGCGGGTCGGCGTCTACATCGCCAGCCATTGCCACATCCTGCTGGCGATCTGGGACGGCAAGCCTTCGCACCGGATCGGCGGTACCGCGCAGATCGTGAGGTACCACCTGAGCGGCGTCATGCCCGGCCCGCATCACCGGCATCGTGGCGCACGCCACGTGCTGGGCGCCGGCGACGAGCGCCTGCTGTACCACATCGTCTGTTCGCGCGATGCCCCCGACGGCGCCCCCGCGGACGGCCTGCTGCCGATGCAGACCCGCTGGCGCAGCACCGACACGGCCGCGACGCCCGAGGCCGAGTTCCGCCGCATGTTCGCGCACATGGCCGAGTTCAATGCCGACTGCGCCAGGTACGCCGTGGCCATCGATGCCGCGGCAAGCCCGCCCGATGCGTCGGCGGCCGCCGCGACGAACGTCGACCGCCTGTTCCATGCGGCCGACCGCCTGGCACTGCATTTCCAGGGGCGCGTGCTGCTGGCGTTGCGCTCGACCTACACGCTGGCCGCGCTGATGGGCATCGCCTTCACCTGCTATGCGCACCTGCCGGGACAGAACGTCCTGATCTACCTGTTCCTGCTGCTGTTCGCGCTCGGCGCGCTGGTGGCCGTGCTCGCCCGTCGCCGCGACTGGCACCGCAAGTACCTGGACTACCGCGCGCTGGCGGAAGGCCTGCGCATCCAGTCGTACTGGCGGCGCGCCGGCATCGCGGTGAACAGCGAGCACGAATTCGTCCACGACAACTTCCTGCAGAAGCAGAACGTCGAACTCGGCTGGATCCGCAACGTGATGCGCGTCTCCGCCCTGGCCTCGCCCGCCGGCACGGAGGAACCCGCGCCGGCCGAACTGGCGCGCGTCATCGCGGAATGGGTCGGCGAATCGGGCAAGTCGGGGCAGCTCCACTACTACGAACGCAAGACCGCCGAGCGCAGCGGCCTGCACCATGTCACCGAGACGATAGGCTCGATCAGCCTGTGGGGCGGCGTCACCATCAGCGTGTTCCTCGCGCTGTTCGTGTTCCGGCTGTCGGAAGGGTCGAAGACCGTGCTGGTGACGGCGATGGCCGTGCTGTCGATCATCGCCGCGGTGCGCGAGGCCTATGCGTACCGCAAGGCCGACAAGGAGCTGATCAAGCAGTACCGCTTCATGCAGCGCATCTTCGCCGGCGCGCGCACGGCGCTCGACCGCACCCGCGATCCGGTGGAGCAGCGCGCGATCCTGCTCGCGCTGGGCGACGCCGCGCTGACCGAGCACGCGGAGTGGACGCTGATGCAGCGCGAGCGCCAGGTGGAGCAGGGCAAGCTCTGAACCTGCCCGCCGGCCACGCCGCGATCCGGATCAGCCGCTGCCCGTGAGCCCGGCGCTGCGCCCATGCGCCAGCACCGTCGCCACGATGCGGTCGCAACGCGCACCGTCAAACGCAAAGGCATCGGCCACCGCGAGGTCGACCTCACTGGCAAGGCCTTCGCGCAACAGGCTGCGTGCACGGAAAAAGCGGCTGCGCACCGTGGCCTCGGGTATGTCCAGTGCCTGCGCCACCTCCTCCACGCTCAATTCCTCCACCGCACGCAGCATGAATACGGTGCGGAACGCCTCGGGCAACAGGTCGATGCGGGTTTCCATCAGTCGGCGCAATTCGGCGCGCATGGCGAATTTCTCCGGTAGCCGGGCGGGATCGTCGGCAAATGCCGACCGGGTGGCCGCGTCGCTCGCATACAGCGCGGCGTCCAGCGGCACCACGGGCGCGGCCTTGCGCCGCCGGCGCGCCAGCGCCTGGTTGACCACGATGCGCACCAACCAGGTGGAGAGCCTTGCTTCCGCACGGAAACTGCCCAACGCGCGCCAAATCTGCAGGTAGGCATCCTGCAGTGCATCCTCGGCCTCCTCGTCCACGCCCAGGATGCTGCGCGCGGTGCGGAACAGCAGCCGGTTGTGGCGCCGCATGATGGCCTCGAACGCACTGCTGTCGCCCGTCGCCGCCCGCTGCACCAATTCGGCATCCGGCGTGTCTTTGCCAATCGGTGCCATCGTCGTGTGACTGTATTGCATGGACTTCGTCTCCACCGGGTTCAACCGCCGTCGCGGCTTACCGTATCGAGGAACACGCGCCGCAACTCGGCATCGTGCACATAGCTGCCGCGCACCACCACGTTGCGCATCGACGCACCATCCTGTTCCACTCCGCGCCAGTGCATGCAGAAATGCTCGGCCTTCATCGCCACCGCAAGACCCGCGGGCTGCACGCAGCGTTCCAGCTCATCGGCCAGCATCACCACCGCCTCCTCCTGGATCTGCGGGCGGCGCATCACCCATTCGGCGAGACGGGCATACTTGGACAGCCCGATCAGCGCCGAGTCCGGGTTCGGCTGGACGCCGATCCACAGCCTGCCCATGATCGGACACAGATGGTGCGAGCAGGCACTGCGCACGCGGATCGGCCCTACCAGCATCGGCTCCGCCAAACGCTCCACGTTGGGAAAAGCCGTGGTCGCAGGCGCACTCCGGTATCGGCCACCGAACACCTCGTCGACGAACATCCTTGCCACGCGCTGCGCCGTACCACGGGTGTTGTGATCGCCGACCACATCGATCACCAGCGCATGCAGCACCTCCTGCAGCCGGCCCGCCACTTCCTCGCGCAGCTCGGCCAGCTCGCCACCCCGGATGAAGCCCGCAATGTTGTCGTTGGCGTGATAGCGCCAACCCGCTTCAATCAGACGGGCACGGATGCGTCCGGACACCGGCAAGCATGCGGTACCGGCATCGGGTTGCAGTACAGCCACGGCAGACGGGGCGGGCATGCGTCACTCCTTCGGCGAACAAGATCAGTCGCGGCCCACGCCGTGACCATAGACCAACCGGCCGCCCAGCCAACCACCCACCGCGAGGGCGAGGAAGCCGCCCGCATCGAGCAGCAGCGAGAGCGTGTCCGGCACCAGCGGCTGCAGGTGATCCAGCCGCAGCAGCAGGCGGGTGGCGAACAGCGCCAGCGCCAGCAGCATCACGCCCATGTGCCAATAGGCGTCGCGCATCGCCGGCCCCTCCGGCACGCGGGCAAGTTCCACCAGCCCGGCCAGCATCGCCAGCAGCGCCATGCCGCAACCCACGGCCAGCAGGCCGGCCGACCACGACCAGGCCGCCGCGCCGAAATGCAGGCTGGCGAAATCGACCGCCACCGCGAGCGACCAGCAGGCCACCGGGAAATGCACCAACGCCGGATGCAGGGGATGACGCATGACGGTCACACCAGCAGGCTGAGCAGGGTCAGGAAGCCGACCACCGCGACGCTCGCATGCACCAGCACCACCGCCTTGGGCGGCAGTTTCCGGCGCAAGTGGAACGAGGCCAGGAAGAAGCCGCCCAGCGCCGCGATCAGCAGCAGCACGAAACCGGCCAGCACCCGCTGCGGCACCGAACCCTGCACCAGCATCACGATCAGCAGTACCAGGCCAGTGGCACCCAGCAGCGCATGCAGCACGGACAAGGCCCAGGGGGCGAACTTGCCGCGCAGCACATGGGCCGCGAGTATCAGGCCGCCCACGGCAGCGATCGCGAAGGCAAGCAAAGCGTAGTTGAGCATGTCGATAGTCCTCGGTTGGGTGGTTGGGAAGTCGGGTCAGTGCACGGCATGAAGCCGATCCTGGTGGGCCAGCGGCACGTGCAGCGGGCCGCTGCGGCGCAACCCGCCACTCGCAAGCCAGTCGCGGGTCTGCGCGGCGGCGCGCTCGATCAGCGCCACGGTCTGCGAAAAATCGAAGGCCGACACCGCCAGCGGGCACAGCGGCGGCACGATGACGATCTCGGCCAGCGCGGTGCAGTGCTGGACGTCGCGATCGAGCTGGCGCATCGACAGCAGGCTCATCACCTGCAGGGCCCGCGCCGCCATGTCACGCGGCGGTTCCTGCAAGGCGCAACTGGTGCCGGTGGGCAGCACCAGGATGCGCTGCGCGCCCAGCGCCAAGGCGCCGATAATCGGCGTGTTGCTGCCCACGCCGCCGTCGATCAGGCGCCGCCCGGCCACGACCACCGGTGGGAACACCACCGGAATTGCCGTGCTGGCCAGCAGTGCCACGTCGATGGCGCCGGAGGAAAGCAGCACTTCGGCGCCAGTCATCGCATCGGTGGCCACCACGTGCAGCGGCACACGCGTCTCTTCGATGCGCCGCACATCGAGCGCTGCCGCAATGATGACCCGCAGCGCATCGGGCTCGACCAGATGGTCGCGTCGCAACAGCAAGGCCTTCAGCCCCGCCAGCAAGGTCAACGGGAACACGTCCTTGCGACGCAGGCGGCGCCACAACCCGGCCAGCCGCGCCACACCCTCGACCGTGGGCGCCTGTGCGTAAAACGCGGCGTTGAGCGCGCCCACCGAGGCACCGATCAGGAAGTCTGCCTGCACGCCCGCCTCGGCCAGCGCCTGCAGCATGCCCACCTGCACCGCGCCCAGGCTGCCGCCACCGCTGAATACCCAGGCCGTCTTGGGCCTCGCCATCACGCTCTCCACGAATCGCCCGCACGGGGCGTTCCTGTCCATTGGATGCAGGCAGGCGCCGCGGCGTTCCCGGGAACGCCCGTGCCACCCTGTACATCTGATGTGCAGACCCGCGGTTCCACCACACCTGGCCAAGCCCATGCGACTGACCGCACCGACCTCCGCTCCGCAGCTCGAACTGCCCGACACCCAGGGGCAGACCATCACGCTCGGCGACGGCGGGCGACCCACCCTGCTCTGTTTTTTCCGCGACGCCGCCTGCCCGTTCTGCAACCTGCGCGTGTACGAGCTCACCGAGCGCCATCCGTCGTTGCACGCGCGCGGGCTCGCCATTACCGCGGTGTTCGTGGCCACCACGGACGACGTGCGCCGCTTCGTGGCATGCAGACCACGTCCGTTCCCGGTGATCGCCGATCCCGACGGCGCGGCGCACGCCGCCTACGGCATCGAGCGCTCGTTCTGGCGCAAGTTGAAGGCCATCGTCACCCGCATGCCCGCCTTGATCCGTGGCTTGCGCATCGTGGGCCTGGCGGGCTTGAACACCAGCAACCTGATGCCGGCGGATTTCCTGATCGACGCCAGGGGCCGCATCGTGGAGGCCTATTACGGCAAGGATGCCGGCGACCGCATTCCATTCGAGCGGGTGGAGCGCTTCCTCGCCGGTCAGCCGCGCGCGCGCCGGGACAGATCGGTACCAGACGCTGATGCGGCGGCTCAGGGCAGGCGATAGTCGAACGTGTACGAATGGCCGCCCTGGACGTCGATGTGGATCGCCAGCGAACCGGTCAGCCCGGCGAGTTCCTCGCTGCCCGAATCCGGCACCACGCTCACCACCAGCGTGGATGCGCCGCGATCCATCGTGCCGGAGTGCTGCAGCACGAAGGCGCCATGGCGGCCGTGCAACGTGCCGGTGACCCGCTCCATCGCCACGTAGCCGGCCGAACCGTCCACCGTGCTGCGGTACGCCAGCATCTCGCCGAGGCTGTGCGCCACGAGGTCGCCGCTGAATTGCTTGTCGATGCCCATGCGGCCCAACCCGCTGTCGGCGTGGGTGGACGATTGCGGTTCAAGTTTTACCGTGAAGGTGCCGGTGGCTTGCATGAGTACGCCTCCTGGTGAATGCCGCCTGCGTCAAACGTCGAGCCGCATGCCCGGTTGCGACAGCGTCACCGTGACGCCGTAGCGTCGCTTCAGTTCCACCGCCAGCGCCTCGCGCGCCGGGTTCTCGCCATGCGCCAGCGCCACCGGCGGATGGTTGGGGCTGGCGCCGTACCAGTCCAGCAGGCCCTGCTGGTCGGCATGCGCGGACAGGCCGCCCACGGTGTGGATCTGCGCGCGCACCGGAATCTCCTCGCCGAACAGGCGCACGCGCGGCACGCCGTTCACCAGCAGCCGGCCCAGCGTGCCGGTGGCCTGGTAGCCCACGAAGACCACGTGGTTGCGCGCGAACGCGAGGTTGTTCGCCAGGTGGTGGCGCACGCGCCCGCCGTTGGCCATGCCGGAGCCGGCGATGACGATCGCGCCACCGTGGATGCGGTTGATCGCCTTGCTCTCGTCCACGCTCTCGCTGACGCGCAGGTTCGGCAGCTTGAACGGCTTGATGCGCCCGGCCCAGACCTTCACGGCATCGGTGTCGAACAGCTCCTCGTGACTGTCGTAGACCGCCATCACCTTCGCCGCCATCGGGCTGTCGAGGAAGATCGTCCACGGCGCGAGGTTCCAGTCCCCGAAGTGCTCCGCGAACCAGTACAGCAGTTCCTGGCTGCGCCCCACCGCGAACGCGGGGATCACCACGTTGCCGCCGTCGGCGCGCGCCGCGGCGAGGATCTGCCCCAGCTCGGCCACCGTGGCGGCGCGATCCTTGTGGTTGCGGTCGCCGTAGGTCGATTCCATCAGGATCAGGTCGGCGCGCGGCGGCGGCGCGGGATCGCGCAGGATCGGCGTGCCGCGCATGCCGACGTCGCCGGTGAACAGCAGACTTCGGCCGTCGGCACGCAATTCGATCATCGCCGAACCGAGGATGTGCCCCGCCTCGTGCAGGCGCACCGTCACGCCCGGCAGGATGGTCGTGTCGGTTTCGTAGGCGAGCGGATGCAGCTGCTTCTGCGCGACGACGACGTCTGCCGCCGTGTAGGGCGGCACGGCTTCCGGTTCGCCCGGCGCCCGATCGCGGTTGTCGAATTCCGCACTGCGCTCGGCCAGCGAGGCGGCGTCGAGCAGCATGATGGGAAACAGGTCGCAGGTGGCGGCCTGCGCCCAGATCGGCCCCCTGAAACCGCGCTTGACCAGCAGCGGCACGCGGCCAATGTGGTCGATGTGCGCGTGGCTGAGCACCAGTGCGTCGATGGAGGCGGGATCGAACGCGAACGGCTCGGCGTTGCGCGCCTCCGCGTCGCGGCTGCCCTGCACCATGCCGCAGTCGAAGAGGATGCGCCGGCCGGCGACCTCGATCAGATGGCAGGAACCGGTGACTTCGCCGCCTGCCGCACCGTGGAATTCGATTCGCATGCCTGCCTCCGATGAATACGGTTGTCAGCCCGCCAGCATCCGCTCGCAGATCGCCTGGTACAAATCCGGCAAGCGCTCCAGCTCGGCCACGTCCACGCATTCGTCCACCTTGTGGATGGTGGCGTTGACCGGCCCCAGTTCCACCACCTCGACGCCCAGCGGCGCGATGAAACGGCCGTCCGACGTGCCGCCGCCGGTGCTCTGCTCGGGATCGATGCCGCACAGCTCGCGGCACACGGCCACCACCGTCTCGCGCAGCTTGCCGCTGGGCGGGGTGAGGAAGGGCTCGCCGGAGAGGTTCCACTCCAGCGCGAAATCCAGCCCGTGCTTGTGCAGGATCGCCTCGGTACGCGCGCGCAGATCCTCCGCGCGGCTCGCGGTGCAGTAGCGGAAGTTGATGAGGGCGACGAGCTCGCCGGGAATCACGTTGTTCGCGCCGGTGCCCGCGTTGAGGTTGGAGACCTGGAACGAGGTGGGCGGGAAATCCGCGTTGCCTTCGTCCCAGCGCTCTGCGGCGAGTTCCGCCAGCGCGGGTGCGAAGGCGTGGATCGGATTCAACGCCTTCTCGGGATAGGCCACGTGGCCTTGCACGCCGCGCACCGTGAGCGTGCCCGAGAGCGAGCCGCGCCGGCCCACACGGATCAGGTCGCCCAGCCTCGCCTTCGCCGAGGGTTCGCCCACCACGCACCAGTTGATGCGCTCGCCGCGGGCGCGGAAATCCGCGGCCACCTTGCGCACGCCGTCGAGGTTGGTCGGGCCTTCCTCGTCGCTGGTGAGCAGCAGCGCCACGCGGCCGGGATGATCGGGGTGCGCCGCCACGAAACGTTCCAGCGCCACCGCCATCGCCGCCACCGAACCCTTCATGTCGGCGGCGCCGCGGCCAAACAATCTCCCGTCGCGAACCACCGGCTCGAACGGCGGGCTCTGCCAGCGATCCTCGGGACCGCTGGGCACCACGTCGGTATGGCCGAGGAAGGCCAGCGTGGGGTCCGGCTCCGATGAAGCATGGCCTCCATGCACCGCCCACAGATTGTCCACCTCGCCGTGGCGCTGGTGCTCGATGCGGAACCCGGCGCGCTGCAACCGTTCCGCCAAGAGCGCCTGGCAACCAGCGTCGTCGGGCGTCACCGAGCGGCGGCGGATCAGTTCGCAGGCAAGGTCGAGCACGTCGGACATGGCGCAGGCGGTCGCGTGGGGTGAAGCACGCAGCATAGCAAGCAGAAGGCGCGTGCTCAGCCGGCGACCACCGTGCCCAGCAGGTGCCCCACGCCGTAGGTGATCGCTGCCGCGGCCAGGGTGATCACGAACTGCCGTGCGATCGAGAACAGCACGCTGCGGCCGGTGAACAGCGAGGTGCCGGTACCGATCAGCGCCAGCCCCACGACGGTAGCGGCCATGCTGCCCAGCATCGCGGCGTGGCCGTGCAGGAACTGGTAGGGCACCACCGCGAACGCCGCGCCGAACGCGAACAGGCAGAACGAGGACAACGCCGCGCTCCATGCCGAACCGCCCAGTTCGGCGGGATCGATGCCCAGGTCCTCGCGCACCACGGTGTCCAGCGCGGTGCGCGGCGTCTCGGCCAGATGCTCGGCCAGGTGTTCGGCCTCGGCGCGACCCAGGCCCTTGTCGCGGTAGATGCCGGCGATGTGGCGCACGCCGTCCTCCGGCGCCACCGCGAGGCGCTCGGCGCGCTCGGTGATCTGCGCCTGGTAGAACTCGCGCGAGCTGTTCACGCTGAGCCACTCGCCCAGCGCCATCGAGCAGGCACCGGCGACCAGGCCGGCGAGGCCGGCGAGCAGCACGGCGCGATCGCTGGCGGCGGCACCCGCCATGCCCATCACCAACGAGGCGTTGGAGACCAGGCCGTCGTTCGCGCCCAGCACGGCGGCGCGCAGCGTGTTGCCGCTCTGCGCACGGTGGCTGTGGCCGCGTGCGGCGCGCAGCTGCGGCGGCACGAAGTGGTCGCGGTGGCCGCTGCGGTCCACCGGCGTGGCGCCGTGGTCGGCATGTTCCAGCCGCACCACGGTGGGCATCACGAACTCGGTGCCGAAGGCTTGCGCGAACCAGCCCAGCACGCGCACGCGCAGTCCCGTCCGCGGCGGCGGCACCACGGCGCCCGCCTCGCGCAGATGCGACTCCCAGAACGCCGCGTTCGCCTGCTCGCCCTCGGCGATGCGCCGGTAGGCGCGCGCCAGCCGCGCATCGGCAGTCAGCTCGGCGAGCCGCGCGTACAGCGCGGCGTTGTCGCGCTCGATGCGCAGGTTGATGCGGTAACGGCGGACGTTGCTGGTCGTCATGCAGGTGTGGCGGGCAGGCGGAGGCGCGCAGCCTAGCAACGAAGCCCCGATGCGGGTGAGGACGGATCGCGTTCCGTCGATGCGGTGGGGCTCAGCGCGGAAACAGTTTCTTGAAACCGTTGTCGCTGAAGCCCGTGCTGACGCTGCCGTCCTCCTTGAGCACCACCGGGCGGCGGATCAGCGCGGGATATTCCTTCAGCAGCAGGGTCCACTCCGGATCGCTGCCGGGGTTCTTGCGCTGCGGCAGCAGGTTGCGCCAGGTGGTCGAGGACTTGTTGACCAGCGCCTCCCAGCCGCCGAGCTGCGCCGCCCAGGCCTTCAGCGTGGCCGCCGGCACCGGGTTCGCGCGGTAATCGACGAACGTGTAAGGCACCGCGAAGCGGTCCAGCCAGTTGCGCGCCTTGCGGCAGGTGTCGCAGGTGGGCAGGCCGTAGAGGGTTGGCTGGATCATGCGGATTTCCTGTAGGGGCCCACCCTGTGGGCGATCGATCTCGCTGCAAATCCCATCGCGCACAGAGCCTGCCCCGGACTTGATCCGGGGGTGCGCTCCTACAAGGCTCGCAGCAGTTCGTTGATGCTGGTCTTGCCGCGCGTCTTCTCGTCCACCTGCTTCACGATCACCGCCGCGTACAGGCTGTGCGAGCCGTCCTTCGCGGGCAGGCTGCCGGCGACCACCACGCTGCCGGCCGGCACGCGGCCATAGCTGACCTCACCGGTGGCGCGGTTGTAGATACGGGTGGACTGGCCGAGGAACACGCCCATGCCGATCACGCTGCCGCGCTCCACCACCACGCCCTCGACCACTTCCGAGCGCGCACCGATGAAGCAGCCGTCCTCGATGATGGTGGGATTGGCCTGCAGCGGCTCCAGCACGCCGCCGATGCCCACGCCGCCGGAGAGGTGCACGCCGGCGCCGATCTGCGCGCAGGAACCCACTGTGGCCCAGGTGTCGACCATCGTGCCGGCGCCCACGTGCGCGCCGATGTTGACGTAGCTGGGCATCAGCACCGCGTCCCTGGCGATGTGCGCGCCGCGGCGCACCAGCGCGCCGGGCACCACGCGTGCGCCGAGGCCCTGCAGTTCCGCGTCGTCGCCGTGGGCGAAGCGCAGCGGCACCTTGTCGAAAGCCAGCGCCGGACCGCCGTCCACCACGCGGTTGCCGTTGATGCGGAAGTACAGCAGCACCGCCTTCTTCAGCCACTGGTTGACCTTCCAGCCGCCCTGCCCGTCCGGCTCGGCCACGCGGCGCTCGCCGGATTCGAGCAGGTCGAGCACCTGCCCCAGCGCGGGGCGCAGGTGGGTCTCGACCTCGGCCTGGGTCAGTTCGTTGCGACGCTCGAACGCGTCGTCGATCAGGGATTCGATGCTTTGCATGGGGAATGGACGTCCAAATCAGCCGGAAGATAGCCCCGCCATTGTGCCCGCCCGCGCCGCAGGGGGAAACCGCCGGTGCCCGGAAGCCCGCGCTCACACGAAGGACGACCGGCGGGCACCCATGCTCGCGCCACGATTCGCCCGCGGATCGGGAGGGCCGGCACGCGCTTGTCCGGTACGCGCTAAACCAGCGCGAGCAGGATCGGCACCGCGATGCCGGCAAGGAAGATCGCGAGGATGCGCCCCGCACGCCGCGTGTATTTCCAGGAGAGATACAGACCGGTCAGGGTCGACACGGCCAGTGCGAATGCGACCAGCGCGACGAAGATCTTCAGCGGCAGCGGGTTCTTCGCCCGCGGCGCGGTCGTCCCGGCCTCTGCACGGATGGCCGGGGCCGGCATCGCGGCCGCCGGCTTCTCCGTCGCCGGCGCGGCCGGCGGACGCAGCTTGGCCGGCGGCACGGCCATGTCCTGTTTCTTGTGCAGTTGCCCCGCCACCGCGAGCCACTTCGGCGGCGCGTAGCTGCTGCCACGCTTGGCCTCGTGCAGGCCGAAAGTCTGCAGGCCGCCGGTGATCGCGAAGAACAGCAGGGCCGGCGCGGTGAACACGCCGAGGTAGAGGTGTACCAGGCGGCAGCCTTTGAGGAAGCGATGGGTCAATGACATGCGGCAATTTCGCAAATGAGAATCGATAGCATTTAACCAGATCGTGGCGGCGAGGTGAAGCCTCCGGCTGGTCCCGCATCGGACAAAACCGGGCGGCGGCGGCGTCTGTTCCCCCCGGCACGGTGGTCACCTTGCCGTCCCGTTCCTGCCCGCTCAAGTTCGGCGGCCGATGGCCGATACCGAACTCGGCAAGACTCTTGCTTGCCGGTCTGTACCGGGCCTGCCGCAACGGCCGGCCACGCTGAGAACGTGATGGATGAGAGGGGCGCCGCCGTAGACAAGCCGATGAAACGCCGCCCGCGCCTGGTCCGGGTGCTGGCGCTCGTCGCGTGCGGCCTGCTGGCCGGCCTCGCGCTGGCCGCGCCCGCATGGGCCGCGTCCGCGCCGGCGGCATCGATCGAGGCGGGCCTGCCGTTCATCCGCAATTTCGATCCCCGCAGCTACGGCGCCGCGGCGCAGAACTGGTCGCTGGCGCAGGATCGGCAGGGCGTGATCTACGTGGGCAACGTCGACGGCGCCGTGCTGGCCTTCGACGGCGCGCGCTGGCAGCGCATCCCGGTGCCCAACCGCGCCGCGGTGCGTTCGCTGGCACTGGGCGCGGACGGCCGCATCTACGTGGGCACGGTGGGCGACCTGGGCTACCTGGAGCCGGACGCCACCGGCCAGCTGGGCTTCGTCTCGCTGCGGGACAAGATCCCGCCCAGCGAGCGCGATTTCGCCGACGTGTGGTCGATCCACCCCACCGCCGACGGCGTGTTCTTCGCCACCACGACCCAGCTGTTCCGCTACCGCCACGGCGCGATGGAGGTCTGGAGACCGAAGACCTCGTTCCACCTCAGCTTCCTGGTCGACGGCAAGCTGTACATCCGCGAGGTCGGCCTGGGCCTGCTGCAACTGGACGGCGAGCGGCTGGAACTGTCGCCCGGCGGCAGCCGCTTCGCCGACGAGAAGATCTACGCGCTGCTGCCCTGGCGCGGACCGGACGCGCAGCCCGGCGACCTGCTGGCGGGCACGCGCACGCAGGGCTGGTTCATCCGCCACGGCGACAGCTGGCGGCCCTGGATCACCGAAGCCGACGCGGCGATCCGCAAAGGCCAGCTGTACAACGCGAGCTGGCTGGCCGACGGCCGGCTCGCCGCGGGCACGCTGCGCGGCGGCTTGTTCCTGCTCGATGCGCAGGGCCACCTGCTGCGCACGCTGACGCGCGGCAGCGGCCTGAGCACCAACATGATGCTGGCGCAGTTCCAGGATCGCGAGGGCGGCCTGTGGATCGCCGCCGGCAACGGCATCAGCCGCATCGGCCTCGGTTCGCCGCTGACCTACTACGGCGAGCGCGGCGGCCTGCCGGACGGCGTGCAGGCACTGCAGCGCCACGCGGGCACGCTCTACGCGGGCACCACCGACGGGCTGTACCGCCTGGTGGATGGCGCCGACGCGCATTTCGAACGGCTGCCCCGGGTGACGGGACAGATCTGGGGCTTGGCCGAGGTCGACGACGATTTGCTGGTCGCCAGCAGCGACGGCGTGTTCGCGCTCGCCGACGGCACGTCCAGGCAGTTGCTCGACACCCGCCAGGGCGCGCTCTCGACCGCAGCGCTCAGCCTGCGCCGCTCCACGCGCAATCCCGCGCGCGTGTTCGTGGGCTACCCGGACGGCATCGGCACGCTGCGCCACGAGGGTGGCCGCTGGATCGACGGAGGCCGCATCGCCGGCGTGCGCCAGGAAGTACGCACGATCCGGCAGGACGCCGACGGCCATGTGTGGCTGAGCCTGTGGGTCGGCGGCGCGATTCGCCTGAGCCTGCCGCCGGACTGGCAGGGGCCGCGCGACGGGCGCGCCGTCAGGGTCGAGCGCTTCGGCACCGCGGAGGGCCTGCCACCGGAACAGAACGACCTGGTGATGATCGACGGCCGGCTGCGCTTCACCACCCCGCATGGCATCTATCGCTTCGACGAGGCCAGCGGCCGCTTCTCGCTCGACCCGGCGTTCACGGGGTTGTTCCCCAATGGCCCGCAGCCGGTCGACGTACTGCACCAGGATCGTCGTGGCGGCCTGTGGGTGTATGCCGTCGCCGATGCCGACGGCGGCAAGCAGACCGGCCACGCCGTGCACGCCGGCCAGGGCTGGCGCTGGGCGGACACGCCATTGCAGCCGCTGGCGGGCATCGACATGTCGGTGTTCCTGGACGACGCCGACGGCACCCTGTGGCTGGGCGGCGACAAGGGCCTGTACCGCTACCGGCCCGCGCTCACCGCATCGGCGGACCCGCCGCCGCGGACGCTGCTGCGCATGGCGGCCGAGCAGGGCGGCCGGGTGCTGTTCGCCGACCACCTCGCCACTGCGCAGCCGCCGGAAATCCCCTACGCGCAGAACTCGATCCGCTTCGAGTTCGCGCTGCCCAGCTACGAGCACTCGGACGCCAATCGCTACCAGGTATGGCTGCAGGGTCTGGACCGCGACTGGTCGCCGTGGAGCGACGACGCCTACCGCGACTACACCAACCTCCCGGACGGCCGTTACCGCTTCCACGTGCGCGCGCGCAATGTGCACGGCCGGCAGGGCCGGGAGGCCACGTTCGATTTCCGCATCCTGCCGCCGTGGTACCGCACCGCCTGGGCCTGGCTGCTGTGGATCGCCGCCGGCATGCTGGCGCTGAGCCTGCTGGTGCGCTGGCGCTCCGCCGCGCTGCGCCGGCGCAACCGCGCGCTGGCCGGCCTGGTGGCACGGCGCACCGGCGAACTGGCGCAGGCCAACCGCGCGCTGCGCGAGGCCAACGAGGCGCTGGCCCAGCAGATCGTCACCGACCCGCTCACCGGCCTGAAGAACCGCCGCTACCTCAGCGAGCACATCGAGCACGACCTCGCCGCCGCGCGTCGGCACTGCCGCGACCACGGCCCCGGCGCGCAGTTGCTGTTCCTGATGGTGGACATCGACCACTTCAAGCAGATCAACGACAGCTACGGCCACGCCACCGGCGACCGCGTGCTGCTGCAGTTCCGCGACGTGCTGCTCTCGGTCACCCGCGAATCCGACACGCCGGTGCGCCGCGGCGGCGAGGAGTTCCTGATCGTGGCCCGCTTCGCCCCGCCCGGAGCCGGCCCGCAGTTCGCCGAGCGCATCCGCGCGGCGGTGGCCGCACAACACTTCGAACTGGGCAACGGCCGGCACGTGCACCTCAGCTGCTCGATCGGCTTCGCCAGCTACCCGTTCTACGCCAGCGAACCGGAGCGGCTGAACTGGGAGCAGGTGGTGAACATCGCCGACGAATGCCTGTACGCGGCCAAGCGCCAGGGCCGCAACGCCTGGGCCGGCGTGGCGCCGGTGGCGACGCCGCCGGCGGGCAGCGCGATCGATGCGCTGCACGCGACATTCGCCCGCCTGCCCGAACCCGGACCGCTGCCGGTGCTGGCCTCGTGGACCTGCGCGGAACCACTGGAAGCCTGACATGCCCTGCCGCACTGACCGCACATCCGGACGAAAGGAGGAGCCGTGCCGCGGCGCCCGCTCGACGCGACCGAACTGACCGTGGGCCTGCCCATGCGCTTCAATGCCTACGACGGTCGAGGCAACCTGTTGCTGTGCGTGGGCCAGGTGATCGGCAGCACGGCGCAGCGCGAGATGCTGCTGCAGCACGGGCTGTTCTACGGTTCCGAGGAGGAATGCCGCGGCCCGCTGCCGCCGTCGCCGGAACCGGCGCGCTCGCCGCTGGCGCGGCTGCTGGACGCGCGCCAGCGCCTGCAGGCCCTGCTGGCCGATCCGGAGCCGGCGGATTTCCCGGCGGCGCTGGCCGACATCGCCGCGCAGGTGCGCGAGGCCTGCCGGATCAATCCCGACGTGGCGCTGGCCAGCATCCTGCTGCACACCGACGGCCCGTACAGCAGCCGCCATGCGGTGAACGCGGCGGTCGCCTGCCAGCTCACCGGCATGGCGCTGGCGCTCGATGCCGGCGAACTGGCGGCCATCGTCGCGGCCGCGCTGACGATGAACATCGGCATGTTCACCCTGCACGATACGCTGGTCGCATGCGAGGGGCCGCTGTCCGACGTGCAGCATGCGATGGTGCGCGCGCATTGCCGGCTCGGCGTGGCGATGCTGCGCGAGCGCGGGATCACCAGCACCACCTGGCTCGACGCCGTGCGCGACCACCACGAGCGCAGCGACGGCAGCGGCTATCCCGACGGCAAGCGCGGCGCGCAGATCGGTCGGGCGGCATGCCTGGTGGCCCTGGCGGACATCTATTGCGCGCGCGTCGCCGGTCGCGAGTACCGGCCGCCGCTGCAGCCGACGCAGGCGCTGCGCTGGCTGTTCCTCAACGAAGGAGCGGCGCTGGACGAACACCTGGCCCGGGTGTTCATCAAGACGCTCGGCGTTTATCCGCCCGGCACCGGCGTGCGCCTGCGCAACGGTGCACTCGCGGTGGTGCTCCACCGCCAGTCGGCCGGCCACCAGCCCGTGGTGGCCTCGCTCACCACGCACGACGGCCTGCGCCTGCACTCGCCGATCCGGCGGCGCGGCGACATCGAGGCGCATGCGGTCACCGAAGTGGTGGACCTGGCGGCGCTGGGCATCCGGGTCGGCATGGAAGCGCTGTGGGGCGCCGACGCGGCGGAGTGAGTCCGGCGAAGCGACGCCTGGTCAGGCGCCCTGCCCCAGCCTTGCCAGCAGCGACTGGCGCAAGCGTTCCTGCTGGGTCTCGTCCAGCGGCGCATCGGCGCGGTCGCTGAGCTGGAAGAAATCCTCCACCCGCTCGCCGAAGGTGGCGATGCGCGCGTCGTGCACGCGCACCGCGCAGGCCACCAGCACCTGCGCCACCGCGGCCAGCAGGCCGGGGCGGTCGCTGCACACCAGGGCCATGCGGGTACGCCCGTCGGCCTGGCGGAAATCGATGCGCGGTGGCATCTGGAAGTGCTTCAGCTGGCGCGACATGCTGCGCCGTGGCGGCAGGATCTGGCCGCTTTGCGCGAGCGCGCGCTGCATGCGCGAACGCAGTTCCTCGGCGCGATCCGCGCTGGCCGGCTGCTGGCCGTCCGCTTCCAGCAGCAGGAAGGTGTCCATCGCCATGCCGGCGCTGGAATTGAGGATGCGCGCCTCCACCACCGAGAAGTGCAACCGGTCCAGCATCGCGGTGACGCTGGCGAACAGGCCGTCGCGGTCGGGCGTGCAGACGAACAGCTCGGTGCTGCCGCGCACCGAGAGCGGATGCACGGCGACCAGCGGCCAGGCGCCGTCCGCGCGCACGATCGCCGCGGTCTGCCAGGCGATCTGCTCGGGGCGGTGGCGCAGGAAGCTGGAGTCGGGGAACGCGCTCCACGCGCGCTCGGCCGCCGCGGCATCGGTGCCCTCGGCCTGCAGCAGGATCAGCGCCTGCGCCCGGCAGGCGTCGATGCGCGCCGCGGCGTCGTGCCCGGGCCGCATGTCGCGGCGCAGCGCCTGCCGCGCCGCCGCGAACAGGTCGGCCAGCAGGCGATCCTTCCAGCCGTTCCACAGCTTCGGGCTGGTGCCGATGATGTCGGCCACGGTGAGCAGGTAGAGCCGGCCCAGCCGCTCGCGGTCGCCCACCGTGTCGGCGAAGCGGCGCACCACGTCGGGGTCGGTGATGTCCTGCCGCTGCGCGGTGGTGCTCATCAGGAGATGCCAGCGCACCAGCCACGCCACGCGCTCGCCGTCGGCCGCGGGCAAACCCAGCTTCGCGCAGAACGCGCGCGCGTCGCCTTCGCCCAGCACGGAATGGTCGCCGCCGCGGCCCTTGGCGATGTCATGGAACAGGCCGGCCAGCAGCATCAGTTCGGGCTGGCCCAGGCTGGCCCAGACGTCGCAGGCGACGGGGAATTCGGCACGCGCCTCGGGATCGGCAAAGCGCGCCATCTGGCGCAGCACGCGCAACGTGTGTTCGTCCACGGTGTAGACGTGGAACAGGTCGTACTGCATGCGCCCGACCACCTTGCCGAACGCGGGCAGGATCGCGGCCAGCAGGCCGTGCCGGTTCATCCGCCACAGCGCATCCACCGCGGGTGCGCCCCGCCGCAGCAGGCGCAGGAAGGCGGCCAGCACGTCGGGATCGTCGGCCAGCGCGCCATCGTGCTGCGCAGTGGCCTGGTGGATGCGCCGCATGGTCTCGGCGGAAAAGCCGATCAGGCCCGGCTCGTCCAGCCGCGCGATGAAGGCCTCGACCAGCGCCGCCGGCCGCCGCGCGAACAACTCCGGATCGCGCGCCGACAGCCGCGTGCCGTGGCGCACGAAATCCTCGCCCACCGGCTTCGCCTCGCCCGGCGGTTCCAGCAGTTCGACGAAGCGCTCGGCGATCTGCACGCCCAGCCGCTCGACCTGGCTGGCCGCGCGGTAATAGCCCTGCATGAACTGTTCGACGCCGAGGTTCTTCTCGTGCTCGTCCTCGAAGCCGAGCCGCCCGGCGAGCGCGCGCTGATAGTCGAATAGCAGGCGTTCTTCCGGCCGTCCCGCCTCCAGGTGCAGCGCGAAACGGTAGCGTCGCAGCGTGGCTTCGGCCTCGCACAGGCTGGCGCGCTCGGCCGGATCGAGCAGGCCGGCATCCTGCATCGCCTCGAAGCCGCCGGCATGCGCCAGCCGGCGGCCCAGCCAGCGCAGCGAATCGAGCGTGCGCAGGCCGCCCGGGCCGTCCTTGAGGTTGGGTTCGAGGTTGCTCGCGGTGTCGTTGTGCCGCGCGTGGCGGGCGTCGCGCTCGGCCAGCCGCGCGGCGAGGTAGTCGCGCGGCGGCCACAGCGCCGGATCGTCCACGATGGCGCGCAAGGCGTCGTCCATGGCCGGATCGCCGGCCAGCCGGCGCGCGTCCAGCAGGCTGGTGAACACGCTGGCGTCCGCGGCGGCCAGTGCGCGGCACTGCGCCGGTTCGCGCACCGCGTGGCCCACCTTGAGGCCCACGTCCCACAACGTGGCGAAGCACTGCTCCAGCGCGCGCAGGCGCGCCGGCTCGGGCCGCTCGGCCAGCACCAGCAGGTCCACGTCGGAGTGCGGGAACAGCAAGCCGCGGCCGAAGCCGCCCACCGCGAACAGCGCCGCGCCCGTCACTTCGCCCAGGCAGGCCATCCACACGTGCGCCACGATGCGCGCCACCGCCTCGCCGCGCCGCCGCGCCAGCGCGCTGGCGTCGGCACCGTCGCGGAACGCGGTGGCCAGCGCGCGATCCACGTCGCCCAGCAACTGCCGCAACGCACGTCGCGCATCGGCCGACACGCCCGAGCGCGGCACGGCCGACGGCAGGCGGGGCAGCGGGGGAAGCACGATGCTCATCGGTGGAGTTCGGGGCAGCGGTTGGGAACTGTCAGTCTGCCACGCCGCCCGGCATTACCTGTAGGAGCGCACCCTGTGCGCGAATGCTTTTGCTGCGGTCAGGACGCAGAGCCATCGCGCACAGAGCCTGCCCCGGACTTGATCCGGGGGTGCGCTCCTACGCATCCGGCCAGGGCGTGAGGATCTCGAAACCGTCGGCGGTCACCGCGATGGTGTGCTCCCACTGCGCGGAGAGCGAGTGGTCCTTGGTGACCACGGTCCAGCCGTCCGGCAGCTGCTTGGTGTGCGGCTTGCCGGCGTTGATCATCGGCTCGACGGTGAAGGTCATGCCTTCCTTGAGTTCCACGCCGGTGCCGGGCTTGCCGTAGTGCAGCACCTGCGGCTCGTCGTGGTAGACCTTGCCGATGCCGTGGCCGCAGTACTCGCGCACCACGCTGAAGCCCGCCGCCTCGGCGTGCTGCTGGATCGCGTGACCCACGTCGCCCAGGGTGGCGCCGGGGCGCACCGCGCGGATGCCGCGCATCATCGCCTCATGGGTGGTCTCCACCAGCCTCTTCGCCAGCACCGATGGCGTGCCCACGAAGTACATGCGGCTGGTGTCGCCGTGCCAGCCGTCCTTGATGACGGTGACGTCGAGGTTGACGATGTCGCCGTCCTTGAGCACCTTGCCGGGGCTGGGGATGCCGTGGCAGATCACGTGGTTGACCGAGGTGCACAGCGTCTTCGGGAAGCCGTGATAGCCCACGTTGGCCGGCACCGCCTTCTGCACGTTGACGATGTGCTCGTACGCCAGCCGGTCCAGTTCCTCGGTGGTGACGCCGGGCCTGACGTGCTCCTTGAGCATGGCCAGCACCTCGGCGGCCAGCTGGCCGGCCACGCGCATGCCTTCGAGGTCCTTGGGGGATTTCAGGGTAATCGCCATGGTTTTGCCTATATGGCGGCACAAACGCTGGAAATCCAGCGACTTGCCGCATCGCCGGCGCACCGGCTACAATTGCGCGGTTTTGCAGGCTGCACCCGGCGTCATCGACGCCCGCACAACGCAAAACGAGACGGGATTGTAACCGCCCCGCGGTACAAGCCCAAACCAACGCCACACACGCATCGGCACCGTTCTTCGGGGTGCCGCGCGCAGCATTCGCTGCCGCGGTCGAAGCCGGGGATGCGTGGAGGTCCCAACCCCCCGGGCCACCTGAAAAGGCCCACTGCAAGGAGTTACACCATGGCTCAAGTCACCATGCGCGAAATGCTCGAGGCCGGCGTCCATTTCGGTCACCAGACCCGTTACTGGAACCCCAAGATGGCGCCGTACATCTTCGGCGCCCGCGGCAAGATCCACATCATCAACCTCGAGAAGACCCTGCCGCTGTTCACCGACGCGATGAACTTCCTGTCGGGCCTGGCGCAGAAGCGCGGCACCATCCTGTTCGTGGGCACCAAGCGCTCCGCCCGCGAGGCGCTGGCCGAGGAGGCCGCCCGCGCCGGCATGCCCTTCGTCACCGCGCGCTGGCTGGGCGGCATGCTCACCAACTTCCGCACCGTGAAGCAGTCGGTGGCCAAGCTCAAGGAGCTGGAAGCGGCCGAGACCGACGGCAGCTTCGAGAAGCTGGTCAAGCACGAAGTGCTGGCCCGTCGCCGCGAGCGCGACAAGCTGCAGGCCTCGCTGGGCGGCATCAAGGACATGAACCGCCTGCCCGACGCGCTGTTCGTGATCGACATCGGCCACGAGGACATCGCGGTGCAGGAAGCCAAGAAGCTCGGCATCCCGGTGATCGCGGTGGTCGACACCAACTACAACCCGGAGCTGGTGGACTACGCGATCCCCGGCAACGACGACGCGATCCGCGCGATCCAGCTGTACGCCCGCGCCGCCGCCGACTCGATCCTGGAAGGCAAGGCTGCCGCGCCGGCCGCCGCCCAGGGCGACGCCAACGAGTTCGTCGAGCTGGACGAGGAAGGCAACCCGGTCGCCAAGGCCGAGCGCAAGCCGGCCGCACCGCGCCGCGACGCCGCTCCCCGCAAGGGCGCCGGTGCGCCGCGCCGCGACGGCGGCCGCGATGGCCGCGCCCCGCGCGACGCCAAGTAAGGCGAGATGACGGCGGGCAACCGCCGTCGCTGCGACAAGACAAAGCCCGTCCGGCGTCGTGGCGCGATCCGCCACGACGCCTCAAGCATTCGAGGAATACCGATGAGCAATATCTCCGCCCAACTGGTCAAGGAGCTGCGTGAGCGTTCCGGCGCCGGCATGATGGAATGCAAGAAGGCGCTGGTCGAGAACCACGGCGACATCGAGATCGCGATGGAGTGGCTGCGCAAGTCCGGCCTCGCCAAGGCCGACAAGAAGGCCGGCCGCGTGGCCGCCGAAGGCCGCATCGTGGCCGCCCAGGCCGGCGGCAAAGCCGTGCTGGTCGAGGTCAACTGCGAAACCGACTTCGTCACCAAGAACCCCGACTTCGTGAAGTTCAGCGACACCGTCGCCGACGTGGCGCTGAAGTCCGGCGCCGCCGACATCGACGCGCTGAAGGCTGCCGCCTACCCGGGTGCCAGCAATGTCGAGGAAGCCGCCAAGGCGCTGATCGCCACCATCGGCGAGAAGATCGACGTGCGTCGCGTGGCCCGCGTGGAAAGCGACGGCACCATCGGCAGCTACATCCACGGCGGCCGCATCGGCGTGCTGGTGGCGCTCAAGGGCGGCTCCGAGGAGCTGGCCAAGGGCATCGCGATGCACGTGGCGGCGATGAACCCGCCCTACGTGAAGGCCGAGGACGTTCCCGCCGACTTCATCGCCAAGGAAAAGGAAATCGCGCTGGCCGCGATGTCGGACAAGGAAAAGGCCAAGCCGGCCGAGATCCTGGAGAAGATCGTCGCGGGCAAGATCAACAAGATCGTCTCCGAGGTCACCCTGGTCGGACAGCCCTACGTGCTGGACACCAACGTCACCGTGGGCGACGCGCTGAAGAAGGAAGGCGCCGACGTCGCCGCCGTGGTGCGCCTGGCCGTGGGCGAAGGCATCGAGAAGGTGCAGGAAGACTACCTGGCCGAAGTCGCCAAGGCGATGCAAGTCTAAGGAGCGCGCTCGCGCGCTCCGCGCCCTGCGCCCATGGATGGGCGCACGCGCAGCGGAGCCTGATTCGCCCTGCGAATCAGGCGAGTCAAAAACGGGCAGGAGCCCGTTTTTGACCATCAGGCACGAACGCTCTTGCTTTGTTCCGCCAAACACACGGATACGAAAAAGCCGCGGGCATCCGCGGCTTTTTCGTATCCGTACGTCGAGGGCGAAGAGCCAGAGCACCGTGCCTGATTGCCAGAAAAGGGCTCCTGCCCTTTTCTGGCTCGCCTGACTCGCCAAGCGAGTCAGGCTCCGTCTGGCAGGCCAACGGCCTGCCAGAACGTGCGCCCATCCATGGGCGTATCACCCCCGCAACATCCCCAGCGCCCCCGCCACCTGCGCCTCGCGCCCCAGCGCCTTGCCCAGCGCTTCCAGCCGCGTGGCCAGCATCGCCGCATCCGGTGCACACACCGTGGCATGCCCCACCTTGCGCCCCGGTCGCGCCTGCTTGCCGTAGTCGTGCCAGTGCGCGTCGACGGTGCGCAGCACCGATGCGGCATCGGGCAGCTCGCCGATCCAGTTGAACATCGCCGACAGGCCGCGCGCGCCGGTGTCGCCCAGCGGCAGGCCGAGCACGGCGCGCACGTGGTTCTCGAACTGGCTGGTGTGCGCACCCTCGATCGTCCAGTGACCGGAGTTGTGCACGCGCGGCGCCATCTCGTTGCCGAGCAGCTCGCCGTCCTTGACGAACAGCTCCAGCGCGAACACGCCCACGTAGTCCAGCCGTTCGGCCAAGGTGCGCGCCAGCGCGGTGGCGCGCGGCTGCAGCGCGGCGATGTCCTGTGCAGGCGCGAGGCTGAGGCTGAGCACGCCGTCCACGTGCCAGTTGCGGGTCAGCGGCCAGGTGCGGAAATCGCCGTCGCGGCCGCGCACGGCCAGCACCGACAGCTCGCGCTGGAACGGCACGAAGGCTTCGAGGATCAGCCCGTGCTTCGCCGCCTGCGCGCCCAGCGCGGTCCAGGCCGCGTCGGCGTCGGCCAGCGACTTCAGCCGGAACTGGCCCTTGCCGTCGTAGCCCAGCCGGCGGGTCTTGAGGATGGCCGGGGCACCCACCGCGGCCAGCGCACGATCGAGATCCGCGCGGATATCCACCGCCATGAACCCGGGCGTGGCCAGCCCGCACTCGCGGAACAGGGTCTTCTCGGCGAGGCGGTCCTGCGCCACCGCCAGCGCGCGCGGGTTCGGGAACACCGCCACCCGCTCGGCCAGCCACTGTGCAGTTTCGGCCGGCACGTTCTCGAAATCGAAGGTGACCACGTCGACCTGGCGCGCGAATTCTTCCAGCGCGGCGTAGTCAGTCCAGTCGGCCCGGACCAGTGGCGCCACCTGGCCGGCGCAGGCGTCGGCGGCGCTGTCCACCACCAGGGTGTTCACGCCCAGCGGCGCGGCCGCCAGCGCCAGCATGCGCGCCAGCTGGCCGCCGCCGAGGATGCCGAGCACGGGCTGCCGCGATGCACTCATGCGCGCGGGTCCGGCTGGTCGAGCACCGCCTGCGTCTGCCGGCTGCGCCAGCTCTCCAGCGCCTGCGCGAGGCGCGGATCGTGCAACGCCAGCACCGCGGCAGCGAGCAGGCCCGCGTTCACCGCACCGGCGCGGCCGATCGCCAGCGTGCCCACCGGGATGCCGGCCGGCATCTGCGCGATCGACAGCAGGGAGTCCATGCCGCTCAGCGCCTTGGACTGCACCGGCACGCCCAGCACCGGCAGCCGGGTCTTGGCCGCCAGCATGCCCGGCAGGTGGGCGGCTCCGCCGGCGCCGGCGACGATCACCTGGATGCCGCGCCCGGCCGCCTGTTCGGCATAGCGGAACAGCAGGTCCGGCGTGCGGTGGGCGGACACCACCTGCACCTCGTGCGCCACGCCCAGCTCGGTCAGCACGCCGGAGGCGTGCTCCATGGTCTCCCAGTCCGAACGCGAGCCCATCACCACGCCTACCCTTGGCGTTTCCGTCGTCGCTGTCATGGTCCAGCCGTCCAAAAATGGTTATTGTACGGCTTTCCGGTTCCGCAACGATTCCGCCACATGGACAAGCGCCTGCTCGACATCCTGTGCTGCCCGGTCAGCAAGACGCCGGTGCGCCTGCTCGGCCGTGCCGAACTGGACGCGCTGAACGGCGCCATCGTGGCCGGCGGTGTGGTCACGACGGCCGGCAGCCCGGTGCGCGAGCGCGTCGACGAAGGCCTGATCACCATCGACCGCAAGCTGATTTACCGTGTCGACGACGGCATCCCCGTGATGCTGCCCGAAGATGGCATCGGCACCACCCAGTTGAACGATTTCCCGGCCCCCTGAAGCAGCGTCCCCACGCCCCGAACCCTCGCCGACGGATCGACGACTCGCCCGCAAGCGCCAACGACAAACTTCCGGTGTGGCCATGAACGAAGCCTACGAACCGCCCAAGATCGTGCCCCTGGCGCCGCGCCTCGACGCCAGCGCCGGCGAGCGCGTGGGCGAGCTGCTGAACGCCGTGCGCGGGGTCGCCGGCAAGCGCCTGCAGCAATGCCTGGGCAACCTGTTCGAGCACGTCGACGACGCGCTGTTCGACCTCGCCGAGAAGGCCGAGAACAACGCCACCCAGACCCATTACTTCGATGGCATGCGCGAGGTGCGCAAGCGCCGTCCGGCGATCGAGCGCAACTTCCTCGCCACGGTCAACCGCGAGCTGGGCAACCTGGCCGGGCGCGCCGCACCCGGCACCTCGGCGCCCGCGCCGGCGATGTCCGAACTGTCGCTGGTGGCCGACGCCGAGCTCGAGGAATCGCTGGCGATCACCAGCATGAGCAGCAAGCACGAGAGCCGGCTGGCGCGCGACCTGTTCGCGATCAACCAGCGCCTCTCGGTGATCTGCGGCGGCCGCAAGGTCGACGATGCCGGCAATCCGATCGCCCCGGCGGCGCTGTCGCAGGCCTTCCGCCAGGCGCTGAAGGAACTGGGCGCGGACATGCGCGTCAAGCTGCTCATCTACAAGCTGTTCGACCGCTACGTGCTGTCCACGCTGGAAGAGCTGTACGCCGAGGCGAACGCCGACCTGGCCCGCGCCGGCGTGCTGCCGCAGCTGCGCCCGGTCGCGTCGCGCGGAGCCGGCACGCCCCGCGGCGGCGCCCAGGCGGCGCATGCCGGCGGTGCCGCGATGGCCGGCGCGGGCACGGACGAGGTCGCCGATCCCGGCGGCCGCCGAACTGCTGCAGACCCTGCACGGCCTGTTCGTCGCGCGACGCGGCGCCGTCGCGCCGTCGTCCGCCCAGGCCGGCGACGCCGGCAGCCCGCCGCCCTCCGTCGGCGAGCTGCTGGGCGCGCTCAGCGTGCTGCAGACCCAGCTGGCGTCCGGCGGCCTCGCCGCGCCGTCCATGGTGAGCGGCGGCAGCTTCGATCGCGAGGCCGTGGCGCAGCTCAAGGAACAGCTGCTGGGCCAGCTCGGCGCGCTGCGCGGCGCGCGGCCCAGCCATGTCGCCAGCATCGACGAGGACACCATCGACTTGGTCGGCATGCTGTTCGAGTTCATCCTCGAGGACGACACCCTGCCGGCCGAGATGCAGGTGATGCTGGCGCGGCTGCAGATTCCCTACCTCAAGGCGGCGATCCTCGACCGCAAGCTGTTCGCGCACCGCCAGCACCCGGCGCGCCGCCTGCTCGACGCCCTGGCCGAACAGGCCAAGGGCTGGTCGCCGGAATCCGACCGCGACGGCCGCCTGCACGACAAGGTCAAGGCCATCGTCGACCAGTTGCTGCACGAGTTCGACGACGACCTTGGGATCTTCGAACGCCTGTTGTTTGACCTGCAGCAGTTCCACGAGACCAACCGCCGGCGCTCCGAACTGGCCGAGCAGCGCGTGGCCGAATCCACCCGTGGCCGCGAGAAGCTGGAGCAGGCGCGCCGCCGTGCCGCCCGCGAGATCGTCGAACGCATCGACGGCCGCAAGCTGCCGCCGCTGGTGCACGAGGTGCTGGCGCGCGCCTGGGCCAACCACCTGGTGCTGGTGCTGCTGCGCCAGGGCGAGGATTCCGGCGAGTTCCGCGACGCCTTGCGCTTCGTGGACGACTTCATCGCCAGCACGCGGCCGGCGCAGGACGCCACCACGCGCCAGCAGCTGCGCCAGCTGCTGCCCGGCATCGAACGCGCGCTGCGCCAGGGCCTGGTCAACGTGGCCTTCCAGCCGCAGGACATCGAGCGCCTGCTGGCGCAGCTGCGCGACTGGTACGGCCAGCAGTTGGGTGAACCCTCGCGCGGTGCCGTGCCGGCCGCCGAGGTCGCCGCCGCTGCCGTTGCCGCGATCCCGGAAAGCATCCAGCCCCTCGTCGAGCCGCAGGCCGAGCAGGACGAACTGCCCGAGGAAAGCGTGCCGGTCGCCATCGACAGCCCCGAATGGCGGCAGGTGGAAGCGCTGCAGCCCGGCGTCTGGCTGGAGTTCCAGTTGCCCGACGAACCGATGGTGCGCGCCAAGCTGTCGTGGATCAGCCCGATGAGCGGCCGCTACCTGTTCGTCAACCGGCGCGGCCTGAAGGTGGCCGATTACGCGCCGCAGGAACTGGCCGTGCTGCTGGCCGGCGGTCATGCCCAGGTGCTGGCCACCAATGCGCTGTTCGACCGCGCGATGAGCGCCATCGTCAGCCGCCTGCGCCAGCCCGGCACGCCCCAGCCCGGCACGGACACCGAATGAATTCCAGCCTCCCGTTCGCTCCGCCCTCCGCCGAACTGATTGCCGCCGATGTGGAACGCGCCTTTGCCGAGGATCTCGGCAAGGGCGACGCCACCGCCGAACTGCTGCCCGCCGACGCCGTGGCCGAGGCCGCGCTCACCTGCCGCGACGAGGCGGTGATCGCCGGCGCGCCCTGGTTCGATGCCTGCTTCCGGCGCATGGATCCGGCGGTGCGCATCGAGTGGCAGGCGCGCGACGGCGAACGCGTGGCGCCCGGCACGGTGATCTGCCGGCTTTCCGGCCACGCCCGCTCACTGGTCAGCGCCGAGCGCTCGGCGCTGAACTTCCTGCAGTTGCTGTCCGGCGCCGCCACCGCCACCGCCGCCTACGTGGCCGCGGTGGCGGGCACCGGCGCGCGCGTGCTCGACACCCGCAAGACCGTGCCCGGCCTGCGCCTGGCGCAGAAGTACGCAGTGCGTTGCGGCGGCGGCCACAACCATCGCATCGGCCTGTACGACGCGATCCTGGTCAAGGAAAACCACATCATCGCCGCCGGCGGCATCGCCAACGCGGTGGCGGCGGCGCGACGCCTGCATCCCGGCCTGCTGCTCGAGGTCGAGGTGGAGAACCTGGACGAGCTGCAGCAGGCGCTGGCCGCCGGCGTGGACCGAATCATGCTCGACAACTTCAGCGTGCCGCAGATGCGCGAGGCCGTGCAGATCGCCGCCGGGCGCGTGCCGCTGGAGGTCTCCGGCAACGTCGACCTCACCACCATCGGCGAGTACGCCCGCACCGGCGTCGACTACGTCTCGGTGGGCGCGCTGACCAAGCACGTCCGCGCGATCGATCTCTCGCTGCGGCTGCGCCTGGGCTGATAATCCCCTGCAGGATCACATCCTGCGCGCGCAGGCGAGATGAGTGAAGAGCAGTGAGTAGATAGAGAAAGCCAAGAACATGAGAAGCGGCGTGGCCATGCTCTTCTCCCACTTCTCACTCCTCTTCACTCACTCCATGGGTTTTCGCGCACATGCTGCGCTCCGCGGACGGCCCCCGGCTTGCGCGCCGCCCTGCCCGCCCACACACTGCAGGCATGGGCAACGTCAACGATCTGCTGGTACTGCTGGCGCTGATCGCCGTGATCGGGCTGTGGCTGAAGCTGAGCGCGGCGCGCGAGCGCGCGACCGCCGAGGCGCGCTCGCAGTGCGAACGCTACGGCGTGCAACTGCTGGACGAAACCGTAGGCCTGCGCGCGCTGCGCCTGCGTCGCGTGGCCGGCCAGCGCCGGCTGGAGCGCTGCTACGGCTTCGAGGTGAGCATCGACGGCGCGGATCGCGAGCAAGGTTCGCTGTGGATGCTGGGCGGCACGATGAGCGAACTGCGGCTGCCCACGGTGGTGCTCATGCCGGCGGTGCCGACGACAGCGGCGGAGATTCCGTCCATCGGCTCGGAACCACGTCACCCGACCGCCGCACTGTCCGCGCCGACGGCCGATCACCCGGACGAACCCGCATCGGGCAGCAACGTGGTGCCGCTGCGACCGCGCCGGCATTCCGGTGGTGGCGACACGTTGCACTGACGGCAGGTATCGCGGCTGCAGCCGCTCCTACTTGATGACCCGCAGGAATGGCGCGCCGCGCTTGGGCTTGTCGTCGCCGTTGCCGCCCTGGCCGGACGGCGGCTCGTCGGGTGCCGGCGCGGGCGGCGGTGTGTCGCCACCTTCCTCTTCGGCCGGGAACATCATGCCCTGCCCGTTTTCCTGGGCGTACAGCGCCAGCACCGAGCCGACCGGGATGCGCACCGCCTGGCTGACGCCGGAGAAGCGCGCGGAGAAACCGATCCAGTCGTTGCCCAGTTCCAGGTTCGCCACCGCGCGCATCGCGATGTTCAGCACCACCTGGCCGTTCTTCACCACCTGCGGCGGCACGCGAACGCCTTCGCCGGCGGCATCGATCAGCAGGTACGGGGTCAGGCCGTTGTCGCTGATCCAGTCGTAGATCGCCCGCAGCAGGTACGGACGATTGGAACTCATCGGATGGGTTACATCAGTCATCAGGGTCGCATGGCCTTTTCTTGCTCGGTCATGCTGCGCGCAAAACCCTGACTGTGGAACAGGCGCTCGCCGTAGTCGACGATAGCCTTGCCCTCGCGACCCAGGTCCACGCCCAGCCAGGGCAGCCGCCATATCACCGGCGCCACCAGGCAATCGGCCAGGCTCATCTCGGGATTGAGGAAGAACTTCGCCGCCTTGAACAGCGGCAGCGCGGCCAGCAGGTGCGCGCGCAGGCGCTTGCGCGCGGGCTCGGCGGAACGGCCGCCGGCGCGGATGGTGTCGACTTCGGTCAGCCAGTCCTTCTCGATGCGCACCGCGGCGACGCGCAGGCGCGCGCGGGACAGCGGGTCGATCGGCATCAGCGGCGGGTGCGGGTAGCGCTCGTCGAGGTATTCGCACACCACGCTGGCGTCGTACAGGGTCAGGTCGCGATCGACCAAGGTCGGCGTGCTGCCGTAGGGGTTGAGGTCGAGCAGGTCTTCCGGCGGCTTGCCCGGATCGACCAGCACGCGCTCGTAGCTGACGCCCTTGGCGGCCAGCACCAGACGGGCACGGTGACACTGGATGTCGTCGGCCGTGGTGTAGAGGGTGAGTGCGGTACGCGAGCGGGCGCTTGGAACCATGCGCGATATTCCCTGTTGCGGTTGCACGAATGCGGCAGCCAGGGGCTGCCGCATTCGATGGGTGTTCCCCGGAAATCAGTGCACGTCTTTCCAGTATTCCTTCTTGAGAAAGTAAGCCAGCAGGGTGAACAGCGCCAGGAACAGCACTACCCAGACGCCGTAGTCGTGCCGCTGCAGGGCCGCCGGCTCCGAAACGTACTCCAGGAAGTTCACCAGGTCACGCGATGCCTGCTGGTACTGCGCCGGGGTCAGCTTGCCGGGGTGGGCCAGGTCGAGCTTTTCGACCTCGTCGGTACCGGGCTTCATCACCGCGGTCTGCTGGCCCTGCAGCTCCCACAGCGGGAACGGCATCGCCGCGTTCGGCAGCGTGGTGTTGTTCCAGCCGATCGGGCTCTTCGGGTCGAGGTAGAAGGTGTTGAGGTAGGTGTAGACCCAGTCGGCGGTCTTCGCGCTCACTTCCAGCGACAGGTCCGGCGGATCCTTGCCGAACCACTTCGTCGCGTCCTCAGCCGGCATGTGCGAGATCACCGGATCGTCGAACTTCGCGCCGGTGAAGTTGAGGTTCTGCATCACCTGCTGTTCGGTCAGCCCGAGGTCGTCGGCAATGCGCGAGTAGCGCATGTACTTCAGCGAGTGGCAGCCCACGCAGTAGTTGAAGAACAGCTTGGCGCCGCGCTGCAGCGAGGCCTGGTCGCGCACGTTGGAGCCCGACGCCATCAGCTGCTCGCCGCCCTCGGCCCGTGCCGCCGGCTGGCCGGCGACCAGCAGGCCCAGGGTCAGCGCGACCGCGGGAAGGAGTTGCTTCATCAGGAGCCTGGGTTTCATCAAGAGCGTCGGCTTAGTCATGCATCGTCACCCGATCCGGAACCGGCTTGGTCTTCTCCCAGCCGAAATAGGTATAGGCCCACAGGAACGCGAAGAAGCCGAAGTAGATCAGCGTCATCGTGCGACCGAACGCGTTTTCCCACGTGGTCACGTCGACGTTGCCGAACCAGGCCGGGATCACTTCCGCGGTGATGCCGGCGCCCACCGCGCCGAGGCCGAAGAACGCGATCACGAACAGCGTCAGCGCCACCTTGTAGCCGGTGCCGCGGTAGCGGATCGACTTGACCTTGCCGCGGTCGAGCCATGGCAGCAGGAACAGCACCGCGATTGCACCGAACATCGCCAGCACACCCCACACGGCGGTACCCACGAACGACGGGATCATGCGCACGATCGCGTAGAACGGGGTGAAGTACCACACCGGCTTGATCTCCGCCGGGGTGACCAGGTTGTTGGCCATGATCGAGTTGTCGTGCTCGAGGAACCAACCGCCAAAAGTCGGCGCGAAGAAGATGATGAAAGCCGCCACGATCAGGAAGAAGCCCACCCCGACCAGGTCCTTCACCGTGTAGTACGGATGGAACGGGATGCCGTCCATCGGCGCACTCGGGCTCCAGCGGTTGCCCTTCGGGCCGTGCTTGACGTCCACGCCGTCGGGGTTGTTCGAGCCCACCTCGTGCAGCGCGGCCAGGTGCAGCACCACCAGCAGCAGCAGCACGATCGGCAGCGCGATCACGTGCAACGCGAAGAAGCGGTTCAGCGTGGAGTCCGCCGGCAGGAAGTCGCCCATGATCCACTCGACCAGGTGGCTGCCGATCACCGGGATGGTGCCGAACAGCGACACGATCACCTTGGCGCCCCAGAACGACATGTTGCCCCACGGCAGCACGTAGCCCATGAAGGCCTCGGCCATCAGCACCAGGAAGATCAGCATGCCGAGCAGCCACACCAGTTCGCGCGGCTTCTTGAACGAACCGTAGATGATGCCGCGGAACATGTGCAGGAACACCACCACGAAGAACAGCGAGGCGCCGGTGGAGTGCATGTAGCGGATCAGCCAGCCCCACTCCACGTCGCGCATGATGTACTGCACCGAGTCGAACGCGCCCGCCGCGCTCGGGTTGTAGTTCATCGTGAGGAAGATGCCGGTGACGATCTGGTTGACCAGCACCAGCAGCGCCAGCGAACCGAAGTAGTACCAGAGGTTGAAGTTCTTCGGCGCGTAGTACTCGGTCATGTGCTTGCGGTACACGGGCGCGAGGCCCGGTGCGCGCTCGCTGACCCAGTCGCCGATGCTCGCGAATACGTTCGCCATCACGCGGTCTCCTTCGGACCCACGCCGATCTGCACGGTCGTGTCGTCAATGAAGTGATACGGCGGGATCTCCATGTTCTTCGGCGCCGGTACACCCTGGTACACGCGGCCGGCCATGTCGTAGCGCGAGTGGTGGCAGGGGCAGTAGTAGCCGCCCTGCCAGTTCGGATCGAACGGCTCGGGCTTGATCTCGCCCACGTAGTTCGGCACGCAGCCGAGGTGGGTGCAGATGCCGACCATCACCAGCCACTCGGGCTTGATCGAGCGCGTCTCGTTCTGCGCGTACTTCGGCTGCTGCGCGGCGGAGGCGCCGTCGGACTTCGGGTCGACGAGGCGCGGATCCTGCTTCGGCAGCGTCGCCAGCTGCGCCGGCGTGCGGTTGACGATGAACACCGGCAGGCTGCGCCAGCCGACGATCAGCTGCTGGCCGGGTTCGATCTTCTTGAGGGATTGGGTGACCGGTGCTCCGGCGGCCTTGGCGCGCGCGCTGGGTTCCCACGACTTGATGAAGGGCACGGCTGCCGAGACGATTCCCACACCGCCCACCACCGAAGTGGCGGCTGTGAGAAACCGGCGGCGGCCATGATCGACGACTTCGTTCGCCATCAGGCTCTCCGGTACATGATGCGTCAGGTTGGGCTCGCGCCCAGCAATAGATTTGGAACCCCTGAAAATCGCGTTAGTCTAGCGTCAGCCCTCACACCGTACAATAAAAGCGCCGCGGCGTATCGACGCTGGGGGAACCTTGCCCGACCTCGGCTGCACGGCCAGCCTACCCTACCGTCCGCCCGCCCGTCACGGATTGCAGCACGACATGAAACATGCCGCCGGCACGCTCGCCTTCCTCGCCCGCTGTGTCGTCATCGGCCTCGCGGCAGCGTTCGTGATCGGCCTGTTCTGGCCCGGCAGCGGCGAGCGCCTGCGCGCGCGGCTGGGCCTGCCCGGTGCACCGGCGACCGGGGCACCGGTCGCCGCACCGGCCTCCTACGCCGACGCGGTCGCCGCCGCGGCTCCCTCGGTGGTGAACATCTACGCCGACAAGATCGTCAACGAGCGGGCGATCAAGATGTACGACAACCCGATCCTGCAGCAGCTGCTGGGTGGCACGCTCACCACCTACGCGCGCCGCGAGAAGACCCTGGGCTCGGGCGTGGTCGTGAGCGCACAGGGCTACGTGCTCACCAACTACCACGTGATCTCGCACGCCACCGACATCCAGGTGCTGCTGTACGACGGCCGCGTGGCCAAGGCCACCGTGGTCGGTTCGGACGAGGAAACCGACCTCGCGGTGCTGAAGATCGACGCCGGCAACCTGCCGGTGATCCAGTTCGCCAAGCAAAACCCGCGTTCCGGCGACGTGGTGCTGGCGATCGGCAACCCGCTCGGCCTCAACCAGACCGTGACCATGGGCATCGTCAGCGCGGTGGGTCGCCAGTTGTACGGCTCCAGCGCCGAGGATTTCATCCAGACCGACGCCGCGATCAACCTCGGCAACTCCGGCGGCGCGCTGGTCAACGCCGAGGGCCGGCTGGTGGGCATCAACACCTTGCTGATCGGCAAGGCCGCGAATGCCGAAGGCATCGGCTTCGCGATCCCCGCAGGCACCGCCAAGAAGGTGCTGGACCAGATCGTCGCCACCGGCCACGTGGTGCGCGGCTGGCTGGGCGCGGACTACAGCTTCGTGCCGGTGGCCGCCAACAGCGGCCTGCCCGCGGCTGCGCGCGGCGCCCAGGTCACCGACGTGTACCCCGGCAGCCCCGCTGCACTGGCCGGCATCCAGCCGCGCGACATTCTGCTGCGCATCGGCAGCGACAACATCCGCGACCCCGCCGACCTGCGCCGGCGCGAATCGGCGATCAAGCCCGGCACCACGGTGGAGATCTCCGGCCTGCGCAACGGCAGCCCGTTCCATACCGAGGCCACGCTGACCGAGCGCCCGCCGATGAACGTGGAAGCCGCGACACCCGAGAGCAACCCGTAGGAGCGCACCCTGTGCGCGAATTGCTCTGGCGTTGATCGGAGCCAAAGGCATTCGCGCACAGGGTGCGCTCCTACATCGATCGCGCCGCCGCCAGCGGCGGATGCAGCGCCGCCTCGTAGCGCTTGCGCAAGGTATCCACACGCTGCACGTAGACCTGGGTCTCCGCATACGGCGGCACGCCGTTGTAGCGCTGCACCGCGCCGGGACCGGCGTTGTAGGCCGCGGCGGCCAGGCGTTCGTTGCCGCCGAAGTCGCGCAGCAGCAGGGCGAGGTAGCGCGCACCGCCGCGGATGTTCTGGCCGGTGTCGAACGCGTCCAGCACGCCCATGTCGCCGGCCGTGCCCGGCATCAGCTGCATCAGCCCCTGCGCGCCCTTGAGCGACAGCGCACGCGGGTTGAACGCGCTCTCGGCATGGATGATCGCGCGCAGGAAGGCCTCGTCCACGCCGTACTCCACGCTGGCCGCGCGGATCGCGTCGGCATAGGCAGTGATGTTGAGCGGCACGCTGCCCCAGTGGATGGTCGAATGCAGGTTGCAGGCGAAGCAGGTGGCGATGTAGCTGAACAGCATCTTCGCCTGCTGCGCGGCGCGGCCGGCGGGGCGGATGTTGGTGTACTCCACGCTGCCGTCGGCACGCGCGATGCGGTACACCGCGCCGCGCAGCACGCGGTCGCCCGGCGCCGTGGCGACTGGCATGTCGGGCAGCGCGCCAGCGCCGCCGCTGGCCTGCTGGTACGTCCAGCGCCCACGCAAGGCCGCCGGCACGGCCGCGGCGGCCGCGCCCGAAGTGGGCGCCGCAGCGGGCGGCAACGGATCGGTCGCCGGCAGCTTCGCGGTGCTGAGCACGCTGCCGCGCACCGCCGCCAGCGAGGTCACGTCGGCATCGGCCTGCGGCTTCGCGCCCACCACCGTTCCCTGCACGTGCTGCAACGAGGCCGCAGGCGCGCGCCGCGCCGGTGCGCCGTAGCTGCCCAGCTTGCGGCAGTCGTGATAACCCGCGGTGCTGCCGGTGAACACCGCCTCGCCATTGGCGCCGGTGCAGCGGTAAAGATTGCCCGCATGCGCCACGGGCAGCCACAGCGCGCCTGCCAGCAGGGCACAGCCCAGCACGATCCGCTGCGGGATCGTGGCGAAGGACGGGGAGCCTGCGACGGGCCGGCCGACACTCCCCCGGTGGCGCACGGCGTCGAACATGGGCGCAGTGTGCCGCCGCGCCGTGTCCGCGCCAAGAGTGGACGCACCGTTTCGTGCGCCATGCCCGCCCGGAAAGCACCCCAAGTACCTGATCCGGCTGGCATGCTTGCTGGAAGCCGGGGGGCGGTCGGCGTAAACTGCGCGGTTCGGCGCCATCTGCGCCGCGCCTCGCGCAACCACGGTAACCAGCACCCATGAGCGGCAAGCTTTTCATCAAGACCCACGGCTGCCAGATGAACGAGTACGACTCGGCCAAGATGGCCGACGTGCTGAAGGCCTCGCACGGCCTGGAGCTGACCCAGGACGAGTCCGAGGCGGACGTGATCCTGATCAACACCTGCTCGATCCGCGAGAAAGCGCAGGAGAAAGTGTTCAGCCAGCTCGGCCGCTGGAAGGAACACAAGCAGGGCGGCCGGCAAGTCGTCATCGGCGTGGGCGGCTGCGTGGCCAGCCAGGAAGGCGAGGCCATCATCAAGCGCGCGCCCCATGTCGACCTGGTGTTCGGCCCGCAGACCCTGCACCGCCTGCCCGAGCTGATCGAGGCGAATCGCGCCACGCATCAGCCGCAGGTGGACATCTCCTTCCCCGAGATCGAGAAGTTCGACAAGCTGCCCGAGCCGCGCGCCGAAGGCCCCACCGCCTTCGTCTCGATCATGGAAGGCTGCTCGAAGTACTGCAGCTACTGCGTGGTGCCCTATACCCGCGGCACCGAGATCAGCCGCCCGTTCGACGACGTGCTGGTGGAAGTGGCCCAGCTCGCCGCGCAAGGCGTGCGCGAGGTGAACCTGCTGGGCCAGAACGTCAACGCGTACCGCGGCCCCATGCACGACGGCGGCATCGCGGATCTCGCCGTGCTGATCCACGCGATCGCGCAGATCGAGGGCATCGGCCGCATCCGCTTCACCACCTCGCACCCGCTGGAGTTCTCCGACTCGCTGATCGAGGCCTACGCCAGCGTGCCCAAGCTCGCCAACTTCCTGCACCTGCCGGTGCAGGCGGGCTCCGACCGTATCTTGAGCGCGATGAAGCGCGGTTACACCGCGCTGGAGTTCAAGCAGAAGATCCGCAAGCTGCGCGCGGTGCGCCCGGACATCTGCATCAGCTCGGACTTCATCGTGGGCTTCCCCGGCGAGACCGACGCGGATTTCGGGAAGACCATGCAGCTGATCGAGGACGTGGGCTTCGACCAGAGCTTCAGCTTCATCTTCTCCGCCCGCCCCGGCACCCCGGCGGCGAATCTCGCCGACGACACGCCGATGGCGGAGAAGCATGCGCGGCTGGAGCGTCTGCAGGCCGCGATCAACGCGAACGCCAAGACGATCAACGAGGCGATGGTCGGCACCGTGCAGCGCGTGCTGGTGGAAAAGCCCAGCACGAAGAATCCCAACGAACTCGCCGGCCGCACCGAAAACATGCGCTACGTGAACTTCCCCGGCGACGCGCGCATGATCGGCCGCTTCGTGGACGTGACGATCACCGAGGCGATGAGCAACTCGCTGCGCGGGCGGGTGCACGCGCTGGCCGAGGAAGCGGCCTGATCCAAAAGCCCCTCTCCCCTTGGGAGAGGGGTTGGGGAGAGGGTCCGTGGCTTGCGAAACGCTGCAATGACACGCTCCGCCCGCCCCCTCATCCGCCTGCCGGCACCTTCTCCCGGAGGGAGAAGGATTCACTCCCAAATATTTCACCAAACCCATGACCCCAGGCCTCAACGAACGCGATTTCGCCCTAGCCCCGGAAGACAACGCCCGGCTCGCCAGCCTGTGCGGCCCGTTCGACGAGCACCTGCGCCAGATCGAACTGCGCCTGGGCGTGGAGATCGACCACCGCGGCAACCTGTTCAAGGCGATCGGCGAGGAAGCCTCAGCGCGCGCCGCCGAGAAGGTGCTGCGCGCGCTGTATGCCGTCACCGAAAACGAGACCTTGAACGGCGCGAAGATCAACCTGCACCTGGCCGAGTCGGGCGTGGACGCGCTGACTGGCGACGCGGGCGAAGGCGCGCAGGATGTCGTCATCAAGGTGAAGCGCGGCGTGATCAAGGGCCGCGGCCCCAACCAGGCGCGCTACCTGCACGCCATCGCGCGCCACGACATCAGTTTCGGCGTGGGCCCGGCCGGCACCGGCAAGACCTACCTCGCCGTGGCCAGCGCGGTGGAGGCGCTGGAGGCGAACCGCGTACAGCGCCTGCTGCTGGTGCGCCCTGCCGTCGAGGCCGGCGAGAAGCTGGGCTTCCTCCCCGGCGACCTCAGCCAGAAGGTCGACCCCTACTTGCGCCCGCTGTACGACGCGCTGTACGAGATGCTCGGCTTCGAGAAGGTGGCCAAGCTGATCGAGCGCAACGTGATCGAGATCGCGCCGCTCGCCTACATGCGCGGGCGCACCTTGAACGACTCCTACGTGATCCTCGACGAGGCGCAGAACACCACCGTCGAGCAGATGAAGATGTTCCTCACCCGGATTGGTTTTGGCTCGGTGGCGGTAATCACCGGCGACGTCAGCCAGGTCGACCTGCCGCGCAACGTGCGCTCCGGCCTGCGCCACGCGGTGGAAGTGCTGCGCGGCGTGGACGGCATCAGCTTCACCTTCTTCACCTCGCGCGACGTGGTTCGTCACCCGCTGGTGGCGAAGATCGTGCGCGCGTATGAAGCCTTCGAGCAGAAGGACGAGGACGCCAAATGAAACGCGCAGGAGCGGTCGTAGGAGCGGCTTCAGCCGCGACCGGCACCCAATCGCGGCTGAAGCCGCTCCTGCCCGCGAACACGACGGTGCATCTTGGCTACGCCGTGCCACGTGCGGGCATTCCCTCGCCGGCCAGCTTTCGCCGCTGGGTCGAGGCTGCGCTGCGCGGGGCCACGCGGCGCAGGCCGGCGGAGCTTTCCATCCGCATCGTCGACGCCGACGAAGGTCGCGCGCTCAACCGCGACTACCGCGGCAAGGACTATGCCACCAACGTGCTCTCCTTCGAGGCCGAGCTGCCGCCTGGCCTGAAGCTGCCGTTGATCGGCGACATGGTGATCTGCGCCCCCGTGGTGGCGCGCGAGGCCGCCGAACAGGGCAAACCCGAGCGCGACCACTGGGCCCACCTCACCGTGCACGGCACGCTGCACCTGCTCGGCTACGACCACATCGTGGAAGCCGAAGCCGAGGCGATGGAGGCCTTGGAAACGCACATCCTCGCCGGGCTGGGCATCGCCGATCCTTACGCCTGACGTCGGTATGGATTCTCGTAGGAGCAGCTTCAGCCGCGACCACCAGCACGAATCGCGGCTGAAGCCGCTCCTACGCCGCTCCTACACCCTGAATTGTCACGGGTTTTCCGCTAGACTCGTACTCCCGCCCGACATCGGGCAGTTGCAACCCGAGTAATGAACGACGACCCCGGCAGTACCAATGGCCCGGCCCACCGCACGTGGTGGGATCGACTGGGCCATCTGTTTTCCGGCGAGCCGCGCAACCGCGCGGAACTGATCGACGAGTTGCGCGCCGCCCAGGTCAACGGCCTGCTCAGCGCCGACACCCTGCCCATGCTGGAGGGCGCGCTCAAGGTCACCGAGCTTTCCGTCGACGACGTGATGGTGCCGCGCGTGCAGATCGTGATGATCGCCGCCGACGCCCCGCTTTCGGACATCCTCGCCGCCGTGGTCGAATCCGGCCACTCGCGCTTTCCCGTGCACGGCGAGGACAAGGACGAGATCCTCGGCATCCTGCTGGCCAAGGACCTGCTGAAGTATTTCGGCAACGGCGCCGACTTCGACATCCAGGCGATCCTGCGCCCCGCGGTACTGATCCCCGAGTCGATGCGCCTCAACGTGCTGCTGGCCGAGTTCCGCCGCAGCCGCAACCACATGGCGCTGGTGGTGGACGAGTACGGCGGCGTGGCCGGCCTGATCACGATCGAGGACGTGCTGGAGCAGATCGTCGGCGAGATCGACGACGAGCACGACGACGAGGAAGAGCCCGCGCTGATCCACGCGCAGACCGACGGCTCATGGCTGGTCAGCGCGCTCACCCCGATCGAGGACTTCAACGAGGAAGTGGGCGCAACCTTCTCCGACGAGGAGTTCGACACCATCGGCGGCCTGATCACCGCCGAGTTCGGCCACCTGCCCGAGGCGGGCGAGGAGGCCGGCGCCGGCGATTTCCTGTTCCACGTCACCGAAGCCGACGACCGCCGCGTGCAGCAGTTCCGCGTCACCCGTCGCCCCGACGCCTGATACATCGACACCCCGTAGGAGCGCACCCTGTGCGCGAATGCTTTGCCCCGATCAACGCCAGAGCATTCGCGCACAGGGTGCGCTCCCACCGTGAACACCTGCGGCAGATCCGACCATGCGCCAAACCATCGCCCTGCTGCTCGCCCTCCTCCTGCTGGCCATCGGCCCGGCCCATGCCAGCGTCGCCAACGCCCCCGGTGCAAACCTGGAAGTCGCGCTCGTCACCTATGGCCCGGGCGACGTCTACTGGGAGCGTTTCGGCCACGACGCGATCGAGCTGCGCGACACCGTCAGCGGCGAGGCGGTGAACTTCAACTACGGCGTGTTCGACTTCAACGAGAAGAACTTCTTCTTGAACTTCGCGCGCGGCCGCATGCACTACCTGATGGACGCCGAGTCCACCGGCCCGGAGGAAGCTTGGTACGTGCAGGTGGGCCGCTCGATCACCCGCCAGCAGCTCGCGCTGACACCCACGCAGGCGGCCGCGTTGCGCGACTTCCTGTTCTGGAACCTGCGCCCCGAGAACGCCGGCTACAACTACGACTACTACATCGACAACTGCACCACCCGCGTTCGCGATGCACTGGACAAGGCGCTGGGCGGCATCCTCAAGGTGCGCCTCGCCGCGGAACCCGGCGGCATGACGTATCGCGAGCAGACCGATCGCCTGATGAGCGGCCAGTCCTGGCTGATGCTGCTGCTCGACCTCGGCCTCGGCCCGTACGCCGACCAGCCGATGACCGCGTGGAGCGAAAGCTTCCTGCCCTACGAACTGCAGGCGAACCTGCGCGGCATCCGTGTGCCCGACGGCCACGGCGGCACGCAGCCGCTGGTGCAGGACGAACAACTGCTATCGCCCAACCGCCTGCAGGCGCCGCCCGCGCAGGCGCCGGACCTGCGCCTGCCGCTGGGCGCGGCCGGCCTGATCCTCGCCATCGCGCTCGCACTGACCGCGCGCCGCTGGCGCACCGGCTTCGCCCTGCTCGGCACGCTGTACCTCGTCGCCGCCGGCCTCGTCGGCCTGCTGCTGCTGGCGCTGTGGACGCTGACCAGTCACCACTCCGCCTGGGCGAACGCCAACCTGCTGCTGTTCAGCCCGCTCGCCTTCCTGCTGCTGCCCGCGCTGTGGCGCACGCGCCGTGGCCTCGCACCCACACGCTTCGTCAACGGCGTGCTGATGCTGCAACTGCTGGCCGCGCTGGCCACCGTGCTGCTGCACCTGCTGCCCGGCACCGTGCAGCAGAACCAGCCGTGGATCCTGTTCGCGCTGCCGGTGTGGCTGGCGCTGGCGTGGAGCCTGCGGCAGCTCGCGCCTCCGCCTTCTCCGTAGGAGCGGCTTCAGCCGCGATGCTCTTGAAGCTGCCTACCCGAGAGCATCGCGGCTGAAGCCGCTCCTACCCGCTCCTCCCCGGAGGCGGGTGTTCGTTCATTGCCCGGTAATGCTTTGGCGCTTCGACCGTCGCCAAAAGTTTTCGCGCACAGGGCGCGCTCCTACGGCGGCGTCTTGGCCTTGCCGCTGTCACTGGTCGCAGTTGCCGCATCGATGCCCAGCTTCCCGGCCAGCACTGGCCCGAGCGAGGCCGCGAAACTGCCGGTCAAATGCTGACTGTCACGGAACACCACCATGCCATCACGCTCCGCCGAGCACATGTCGCCCGGACAGACTTGTGCATTCATGTCCAGCATACCGACGTTGGCGAAGCGTCCCGACGCCTCGCCCAGCCACTGATACACCTGGTCTGCATGCGGATCATCGGCCGGAGCGCGACAAGCATGCCGCAGCCCCAGCCACGCCGGTCGCCCCGTGTGTTCCGCCAGACAATCCGGTCCATCAAACGGCAGGTGTGGCGTATCGCGCAGCAGATAGATATGTCCAGCTGCCGGACTGAGTACATCGAGCACCCTTGTCGTGCCATCAATCCATTGCGCCTTCGAGAACTTGTACCCGCCCCCGCCCACGGTCCCCAGCAGCACCACATCGGGCCTGATCTCAGCGACCTTCGCCAAGGCATGCGTGCGCCAGGTCGAACACACGGTGTATTCCTTGCCGATGCGCTCGTAGAAGAACGGCTCGTCGACCATCGGGCAGGACGACTTGGTGAGCACCAGCAGGCGCCAACCCGGCCGATCGAATGCCTTGGCGGCGGCGGGAAACCACTGCCCGGCATGGCTGTCGCCCATCAGCACCACCGTATGCGCCGCGTTGGCAGGGCCGAAGGCACAGATGTGCACCCGGTCGCTGTAGTACCAATCGTCGCAACCCATGCCATAGATCGCCGGCGCATCGCCGTGCGCCATGGCATAACGCTGCATGGCGGGCGACTGCATCCGTTCGGCCGCTTGGTTGTTCCAGCGCATGCACAGGCTGTTGGCCAGCAGCATCAGCGCCAGCGCTCCGAAGATTGCCATGCACGGACGCGCCAACCACTGCCGCCGATTGCGGATCGGCGACTCGATGAACCGGCAGGACAACCAGGCTAGCACCAGCGACAGCAACACCCAGGCGATGCGATACACCGGCGCATCCGAGCCCGTGACCGCTCGGCCGAGCAGCAGGATCGGCCAATGCCACAGGTACCACGAATAGGAGATGCCGCCGATCCACTGCAAGGGTCGCCACGACAACAGCCGCGATACCCCGAACGGCCGCGTGGCCACGCAGCCCGCCGCAACGATGCCGACGGCGCCCAGCGTGGGCAGCAACGCGTAGCCACCGGGATACGGGATATCGGCACTGAACAGCACGCCTGCGAGCGCGACCATCCCAAGGCCCAGCCAGCCGATGGCATGCAGCGCCCCGGGGCGGCGACTCCACCACGACGCGCCGCCAGTCGCCGGGCACCTTGAAATACAGCCAGACCAGCGCACCGGCTGCGAACTGCCAGGCGCGCAGGGGCATCATGTAGAACGCCAGCTGCGGCACCTGGTAGCTCAGCCACGCACACGTCGCGAAACTGGCGACCACCACCACGAACATGCCGATCTTCAGCCGCGCCACGCCGCGCTCGCCATCGCGACCGAGCAGCCACACCAGCAGCGCCGGCCAGACCAGGTAGAACTGCTCCTCCACGCCCAGCGACCAGGTATGCAGGAACAGATTCGTCTCGGTACCGGGCGCGAAGTAGTTCTGCGGCGCGAAGGCGAAATGGATGTTGCTCAGCCACAACGCGGCCATCGCCGCCGCGGACGACTGCTCACGTTGCTCTGTCGGCGCCAGCAGCAGCGAGGCCAGCGCGCCGACGACCAGCAGCATTGTCAGCAGGGCCGGCAGCAGGCGACGCAGGCGACGCACGTAGAACTCCGCGAAACGCAGCCGCCCGGTGTCCGACACCTCCTGCACCAGCAGGCCGGTGATCAGGAAGCCGGACAACACGAAGAACACGTCCACGCCGACGAAACCGCCGCGCAACCACGGCACCCCGGCGTGCACCGCCACGACCAGCAGGATGGCCACGGCACGCAGGCCTTCCAGATCGGCGCGGTAACCCAGCCGGTAATCGTGTCCCTTCATCGCCCCTGCGCCCCTGCGTGATTCCGAATACGAACCCGGTGATGGTACAGGGCAGTGCCTTCCACCAGACTGCCCCGTTCGCGAACTGTGCGGTGATCCAGCATGTGCTGGCGTGGAGCCTGCGGCAACTCACTCCTCCGCCTTCCCCGTAGGAGCGGCTTCAGCCGCGATGCTCTTGAGTAGGCCCGTTCAAGGCATCGCGGCTGAGGCCGCTCCTACCCGCCTCTACCCGCTCCTACCCGGATGTGGGGATTCGTTCATTGCCCGGCATCGGCCTGCACGGCATCATGCAGGCATGACCGCGTCGACGCCCGCCGTACCCGCCCCGACCGACACCCGCATGGTGGTCAACTGCGTCGCCTACCACAACGACGGCCGGCGCATCGGCGACGTGGGCATCGATGCGATCAGCGAAGTGCTCAAGGAGCCGGACACCTTCGTCTGGGTGGGCTTGCACGAGCCGGACGAAGCGCTGCTGCTGAAGCTGCAGGAGGAGTTCGACCTGCACGACCTCGCGATCGAGGACGCGCAGAGCGCGCACCAGCGCACCAAGATCGAGGCCTACGGCGACTCGCTGTTCATCGTGGTGCAGACCGCCCAGCTCATTGGCGGCCACATCGCGTTCGGCGAGACGCACATCTTCCTGGGTCCGCGCTATCTGCTCACCGTGCGCCACGGCGCCTCGCTCTCCTACGCGCCGGCACGACGCAGCTGCGAACACTCGCCCGACCTGCTGGCGCTGGGACCAAGCTACGGCCTGTACAGCGTGCTGGACTTCATCGTCGACAACCTGCTGCCGATCGTGCGCGACTTCCGCGAGGAGCTGCAGGAGCTGGAGCAGGACATCTTCGCCGCCAGCTTCAACCGCGACACCGTGCGCCGCCTGTACGACATGCAGCGCGACCTGATGACGCTGCGCCTCGCGGTGGCTCCGCTGCAGGACGTGATCAGCCAGCTGGTGCGCCTGCATCCGCAACTGATTCCCGACGAGCTGCGCGCCTACTTCCGCGACGTGCACGACCACGTGACGCGGGTGAACGACTCGATCGGCGCGATGCGCGAGATGCTCACCGCGGCAATCAGCGTGAACCTCTCGCTGGTCACCTTCGGCCAGAACGAGGTGATGAAGAAACTCGCCGGCTGGGCCGCAATGCTCGCCGCGCCCACCCTCATCACCAGCTGGTACGGCATGAACTTCACCCACATGCCCGAGCTCGCCGAATCCTGGAGCTACCCCGTCATCATCGGCGTGGTGGCCTGCGTGGTGGGCGGCATCTACCTCGCGCTGAAACGGGCGAAGTGGTTGTAGGAGCGGCTTCAGCCGCGACCGGCGTTTGGAATCGCGGCTGAAGCCGCTACTACGACGGCCGCTCCTACGCTGCACCTACGCACCGACAAACCACGCATTCCAATACGGCCAATCGCCTGGGCAGGCCACCAGCCCCGCGCGGACGGGATTGGCGATGACGTAATCCGCTGCCACCCGCAAATCTTCCTCACGGCGAAGCGCATGGTCGTGATACCCGTGCATCCACAATGGCCCGGTGAGGCGAGCATGTTGGCGCACCCGCCGCGAAAACACGCCCTTGAACCGCTGCATGACGCGCGGCAGCTCCGCTGCCGTCGCCTAACTCGACGATTCCATGCCAGTGGTCTGGCATAAGCACCCAGCACAGGCAACGGCTTGGAGCCCAGAGTTCTGACTCCCCTATGCACCGCGCCGCAAGGCGTGCGAGTTCGGTATCGGTGAATACCGGCCGGCGCTGATGGGTGACCGTGGTAAGCAGATAGACCTGGCCCGGCAACGAGCAACGGCCGATGCGCAGGCGATGCTGGGCGGGGTTGTGGATTCGGGTCATACGACATGGTGACTGGCACGCACGTCGCGGTGCCATGGATGCCGCGATCAGATCGTATGGGGTGACGGCGATGCAATGTGTAGGGCATTGACCGCACCAGCGTAGGAGCGGCTTCAGCCGCGATGCCATCAACGAAACGGCAGCCCGCAGGCTGCCGTTTCGTTGATGGGGTGAGTTTGCATGGTGCTTGGTCGCGGCTGAAGCCGCTCCTACACCCGCTCCTACGGCCGCTCCTATTTCTGCGTTTCAGGCGCCGCCGTCCACTGCTTCAGCCACGCATTCACCGTGTCGTGCCACAGCACACTGTTGTGCGGCTTGAGCACCCAGTGGTTCTCGTCCGGGAAGGTGAGGAACTCGCTGGGGATGCCGCGGCGCTGCAGCGCGGTGAACGCGCCCAGGCCTTGGCTGAGCGGGATGCGGAAGTCTTTCGCGGAGTGGATCACCAGCATCGGCACGCGCCAGTCCTTGACATGGGCTAGCGGGTCGAACTTCTCATAGTTGGCCGGCACGTCGTACTGGGTGCCGCCGTTCTCGTGTTCCTCGAACCACAGCTCCTCGGTGGCGTAGTACATCATGCGCGCATCGAACACGCCGTCGTGGTCGATCAGGCACTTCCACGGCTGGTTCCACACGCCGGCGATCCAGTAGGTCATGAAGCCGCCGTAGCTAGCGCCCAGCGCGCAGGCGCGGTTGCCGTCGAGGAAGGAATACTTCGACAGCGCGGCCTGCCAGCCGAGCTTGAGGTCCTCCAGCGGCTTGCCGCCCCAGTCGCCCGAGATGGAGTCGGTGAACTTCTGGCCGTAGCCGGTGGAACCGTGGAAGTTGATCGTCACCACCGCGAAGCCCTGCCCCGCGTAGGTCTGCGGGTTCCAGCGGTAGCTCCAGCTGTTGGTCATCGCGCCTTGCGGGCCGCCGTGGATGATGAAGGCGACCGGATACTTCTTGCCGGGCTCATAGCCCGCCGGCTTCACCACATAGCCTTGCACGGGCTCGTTGTTCCAGCCCTTGAAGGTGAAGAACTCGAAGTCGCCCTCGTGCGCGTTCTTGAGCAGCGCGGCGTTGTAATGGGTGACCTGTCTGAGATCCTTGCCGTCGACATTCGCGGTATAGAGATCGCTGGGACGCTTGAGATCATTGCGCGCCAGCAGCAGCCGCGACCCGGCCAGCGAGTAGCCGTCCACCGAGCCCGCGCCCACCAACTCGCGCACCTTGCCGCTGGCGGTATCCACCGCAAACAACGGATGCTCGCCCTCGTCGTCGGCGGTGACGTAGAGCGTCTTGCCGTCGGCGGAAATGTCCATGCCGCCCGGCGAGCGATCCCAGTGCGGATCGATCTCGCGCTTCGCACCGGTGGCGAGGTCCAGCGCCATGATGCCGAAGCGGTCGGCCTCGAAACCCGGCACCTTCATCGCAAGGTAGTACAGCGTCTTGCCGTCTGGCGAAGGCACCGGATACGCATCCCAGGCCTTGTTCTCGGCGGTGAGGTTCACCGGCACCGCGGAACCGTCGGCGGGCATCTTGTAGATGTCGAAGTTCGTCGACCACGGCTCGCTGCGACCGGCGATGCGCACGTCGAAGTACACCGTCTTGCCGTCGGGCGAGTAGGCGAATTCGCTGTCGTCGCCGAACGGCTTGCTCGGCACGTCGCCGTCGATGCCGCGCGTGAGCAGCGTCGGCTCGGCCGGTAGCTGGCCGTGTACATCGAAGCGGCCGAGGTAGAGCTGGTTGCGCGTGCCGTCGGACCAGGTATCCCAGTGCCGCACGAACAGCTTCTTGTACAGCGTGCCGGTGGCCTTGTCCGCCGCGCGCTGGTCCTGCATCTGCTTGGTGCAGGCCAGCGTGCCGCAATCGGTGAACACCGCATAGGAAAGCAGCACGCTTTTGCCGTCCGGTGACAGCTTCCAAGCCTGCACGTCCAGCGCGCCGTGGCTCACCTGCACCGGCGCCGTGTGACCAGCGAGATCCAGCCCGCCTTTGCCCACCGCGAAATCCATCCGCCACAACTGCGCCACGCCATCGGACGGCGCCACGTAGTACAGGCTTTTGCCATCCGGCGCCCAGCGCGGCGAGGAAGCGCCCTTCGCCACCACCGTCATCGGCTTGCCGCCGCGCGACAGATCCAGCACCTCGATCGCGTTGACGCCCTTGTTCGCCGCGTAATCCGTGCTGCGCACGCCGAACGCCGCGTAGCGCCCGTCCGGCGACAGCTGCGGATCGGAGACCCGCTGCATCATCACCAGGTCGCGCACGTTGAACGGATGCGGCGCGTGGTCCACGGTGATCGCGGTATCGATAGGTGCCACCGTGTCGGTGTCCACCGCGAGCGCAGGCGACGCCGCCAGCGCCAGCAACAGCGCGGCCGTCAGGGCCTTTTTCATGATCGTTCCCCAGGGTGATTGGTAAAGGGGCAAGGTAAGCACACCGGGAATACGACGCAAGCCAGCCCGCCAAAACCCCTACAAGGCAGCTTGAGAGGCACACCAGCCGTGATCGTCCCTCGCCCGTGCCGGATGACTCATGCCAGCCCAATCGGCCGCAAGCTGACAAATTGCGTCACATGCTGCCCAAAATCACCAGTCCTCACGCAGCAACCCAAGTGTCAGCCAGCGCACGGAACGAGGCCTCCCCACTACCGGTGGCGGGCTTTCGTGACCGCATGCACAACACACAAGCGCCGCAACATGAGGCAATATGTCCGCGGTGGTCGTGGCATGTTAGATGCTTCGATTCCGCCAGCTTCCTGGTCGTTCCTGACCAAGTCGTGTTGGGGTTCGATCCCGCCTAGGGGGTATCGGGGCCGGAACCCAGGGGGCAACTACGCTAGCTAGCCAACAGAGGAACCACCATGAAGAGCATGCAGAAAGGCTTCACCCTGATCGAACTGATGATCGTGGTCGCGATCATCGCGATCTTGGCGGCCATCGCCATTCCTGCGTACCAGGATTACGCCGTCCGCGCCAAGGTCACCGAAGGCGTCGTCGCCGCCGAACCTGCCAAGATTGCCGTGGCCGAGGGCTTCCAGTCGAATGACATGACCGGCGTTGCCGCTGCCGCTGCGCAATTCCCCGGCACGGGCACGAGTGCATCCAAGTACGTCTCGTTCGTTAAGGTCGACTCAGCCACTGGTTTGATCACCGTCGAGACCAGCAAGGACAGCGGCCTGCCGACCGCGGCACAAAACAAGACGCTGACCTTGACCCCCAATATTGGCGGGGTGGCTCTGGCGGCTGGTGCAACCGGCACGATCGACTGGGCTTGCGCTTCGGACACCAATACCACCGCGACGGCCCACAAGCTGTCGGTGGGCGCTGCTGGCACCCTGCCGTCGAAGTACGCACCCGCCGAGTGCCGTTGATCCTGGCTTCGATTTCGAACCCACCCTGCCTTACCGAAGCCCCGCCTCGCGCGGGGCTTCTTTTTGCAGAGCTATGGAGCAAGGCCATGAGCAGCCGTCACCCTCGACAACACCCCGAAGCGTGCGAGCACGCAATCCGCCTGGGGTGCGTCAGGCGCAGACTTCGAGTGCCCACATCTGCCCACTTGGATAGATTGCTGCGTAGTGATGACCCCTGCCTTTCCAGACAGGGGTGAAACGCTTTCGTGATGGTCAACACACTGCGCGTAGTGACCCTGTCGCGCCCTTTTTGCAAGGCGTTTCGTGGCATACAAAGTGCTTCGACTTCATCAGCTTCGTGGTCGTTATTGGCCATGATGAAGGGTCGATCCCGCTTGGTGCGGCATGGACCCTGGGGGCATCAAAGGTTAGCTAACGAAGCAAAAGGAACATTCCATGAAGATCATGCAAAAAGGCTTCACCCTGATCGAGTTGATGATCGTCGTGGCGATCATCGCGATCCTCGCCGCCATCGCGATTCCTGCATACCAGGACTATGCCGTCCGCGCCAAGATCAGCGAAGGCATCGTAGCCGTCGAACCGGCCAAGATTGCCGTGGCCGAGGGCTTTCAGACGAACGACGTGAACGGCCTCGCCGCCGCCAACGCGCAGTTCCCCGGCACCGGCACCAGTGCGTCCAAGTACGTTTCCAACATCAAGGTCGACAAGCTCACCGGATTGATCACCGTCACCACCAGCAAGGACGCCGGCCTGCCAACCGCCGCACAAATCAAAACGCTGATCCTGACCCCCAATATCGGCGGGGCAGCATTGACTGCCGGCGCAGCCGGGACCATTGACTGGGCTTGTGCTTCAACCACGGATACCACTGCGACATCCCACAATCTGACAGCAACCACTGGCACTCTGCCGGCGAAGTACGCACCTGCCGAATGCCGCTGATTCTTTCAGTTTCGAACCCGCCCTTCCTTGCCGAAACCTCGCCTCGAGCGGGGTTTCTTTTGCAAAGAATGGTGCCAAGCAATGCGTAGCCACCATCACGGCGGCATTCCGATGCGCGGCCAAGCGATCTGCCAAGCAGTGCCCCAAGCGCGCAGGCTTCAATAACCCGCGTCGGCACATATAGAATCGTGGCATGTCACGCTGGAACGCTGCACTCATCCACCTATGCATCAGCGCCACGATCGCTGCGATCGTGGCGGCGCTGCTGCTATTGGTGTGGTATCCGCCGCCGTATTTCCATGCCGGCGGTGCCGGCGAATTGTTGGCACTCGTGATGGGCGTGGATGTAACGCTGGGGCCGTTGATCACCTTCATCGTGTTCAAGAGCGGTAAGCAGGGCCTGAAATTCGACCTAGCGGTGATCGGGATCGTGCAGACAGCCGCGCTGGTGTATGGCTTCGATGTAATCGTGCGCACGCGACCAGTATTCTTGGTAGCCGCTGTCGACCGCTTTGTCCTCGTCGATGCCAACCAGCTCGCACGGAGGGATCTGGCACAGGCCAGTCGGCCGGAGTGGCGACATCTATCGTGGACGGGTCCGGTGCTGGTGGGCACCAGGCTGCCCACTGACCCAAAGGAGCACAACGCGCTACTGTTCAGCACGCTTTCGACCGGCAAGGACGTACAGGATTTTCCGAAGTATTACGTTCCCTACACCGAGGCCATTCCGGCATTGTTGCAGCGAGCGCAACCAGTGCATACGCTGCTCCAGCTGTACCCAGGCAAGCATGACGAAATTGACGCTTGGCTCAAACGACACGCCGTGGGCGAGGCACAAGTCCTGTGGCTACCGATCCAGGCACGCAACGGTGATTTGGTAATGATGGTGCACGCGAAGGATGGGCAACCCATCGGCGCACTGGCCATCAATCCATGGCCGGTGGATGCAACACCTGCGACAGGCGGCGCAACGCGGAAACCAGGCGAACCGGGTGAACCGGGTGAACCGTCGCGTGCTTGATCAACGCCAGCAAGATACCTGCGATGTCAAACCGGCTCTTCGACTGAGCAAACCGAATCGCTACCACTGGCCGGCCTTTACACCTGGAATGCTCGCATGCACCTGAGTGACACCACGCGCCAACGACTTCCCTGGTTGCTGCTTGCAATGACGGTTATCGCTACGGCGGCCGTTTACTGGCCAGGCCTCGCCGGCGGCTGGGTATTCGACGATTACCCGAACATCGTGGACAACCCGGAGATCCACATCACACCGGGACATTCGACACTGGGAGCATGGGTAGGCTCACTGCTGTCTTCACCTTCGAGCTTTCTGCGCCGGCCACTGGCATCGCTTACGTTCTCCCTGAACTGGTATTTCGGCAGCGGTGCCCCGTGGGCGTTCAAGTTGACCAACGTCATCATCCACTTGGTCAACGGCGTGCTGCTGTTCTGCATGCTGCGCGCGTTGTTGCGATTGCTTGTGCTACGCACACCCAACAAATTCGACAACGCTGCGACCACGCGCCTGGCATTGGTCGTGAGCGTGGCGTGGATGCTACTGCCGATCAACCTGATGGCGGTGCTGTACGTGGTGCAACGCATGGAAAGCCTGTGCCAGATATTCATACTGGCTGGCTTGTGGGCGTATCTGCACGGTCGTTGGATGATGCTGACTGCCCGCAGCTCGCGCCGCGATCGGCGAGGGTTCGCATTGGCCGTCGGCGGCATCGTGTTTGGCATGATATTGGGACTGACGTCGAAAGAGACCGCAGTACTGCTGCCAGTGTTCGCGTTTCTGGCTGAATGGATCTTGCTGCGATTCACGCACATCACATCGTCCAACTGGAAAGAGAGTGAAGGTGGGAGTGCGAGTTCCATGCAAACTCTTCCTGACACCGAGCCCTCATCCGCACCTTCGGGTTTCGCTCCCCTGAAACGAGAGAGAAAGCCGAAACAGGATCCTCGTATCTGGTGGACATTCGTCACCACCCTGTTCGCTCCAGCCATGCTGGGTTTCTCGTGGCTGTTGCGCTCTGTCTTGCGCCCCGGCGCATGGACCGGCCGCGATTTCACCCTCGTGCAGCGACTGCTCACCGAGCCACGCGTGCTGGTGGATTACCTGCACTGGACGCTGCTGCCCAATCCGATCGTACTGAGCCTGTATCACGACGAGATCGTGGTATCTACTGGACTGCTTGCACCGTGGACCACCTTGGGCTCGATCGTTTTTCTGGCTGCACTGATCGCGCTCGCGGTCTGGCTGCGCAATCGACACCCGCTGGTTTCGCTTGGCATCGGCTGGTTTTTCGCCGCGCAATTGCTGACTGCGACCATCATTCCACTGGAACTGGTCTACGAGCAACGCATGTATTTCGCGTCGATCGGAGTATTGCTGGCAGCGGGGGCGTTGCTGCTTGGCCCGCGCTGGAAAATCTCGCTGCCGATACTGCGCGGGTCCTTGGTTGCGGTCGCGCTGCTATGGTTCGCGGCGACCACCAACCTGCGCGCAAGGGAGTGGTCCAACCCGCTGCGGCTGGCCGTCGCCGAGGCCAACAATCATCCTGAGTCGGCGCGCGCCTTGTACGAAGCCGGCCGGCTGCTACTGATCGCGTCAAACTATCAGCCCGGCAAGACACTGGATGAGTCATCGAAGTATTTTCGGCAGGCTGCCGCGATTCCTGGCTCGTCCGCCCTGCCCGATCAGGCGATGATCATGCTCGTCGATCACGGTCAGCAAGGCGAGGATGGCGCGCCATGGAATTCGATGGTGCGCAAACTGCGCAGCCAACCGACGAAGCAGGAGGACATCTCCGCGCTGATGACGCTGACCAACTGTTATGTCGCGGGTGCCTGCAAATTCGACGTGGCGCAATTGCAGCGAGCTTACCAGGCGGCGCTCTCGCGGCCGCAGCCCGTCTCGCGACTCTACGGTATCTATGCAGATTTCCTGCGCGACATCCTGCACGACGACATGCTTGCGGAAAAATACTTGACGCTCGCAGCCGCTGGAGACCCGAGCGAACCTGCCTATCGCATCGACCTGGCCGTGCTGTATGCCCGCAATGGGCAGATCGGAGAGGCGCGGGAACAGATAGCCGCGTTGCGGCAATTGAACTACGCAGGGCGCCTCGACAGACAGATCACGGTATTGGAGCAGCTTGCCGAACGAGGCAGATCCACTGCGGCCCGGCACGATTGACCGGGACCGCCTTGCCGATTTATACGCTCACCCGCCAAGTCAGTACGGGACAAGTGCGCCGCACAGGGCCTCCCGCGTCGATGGCCTGTTTAACCCTGAATTGGCGGCTGTGAAGCGTCGAAACTCGCAGCTATGCGTCAAAATGGGACACCCATCCTCCCATCGTGACGACATGATCCACTCCCCAAAGACGCCCGCGATGCGCTGGTTGCTGCCGATCGCAATGCTAATTGCCACGGCGGCCTACTGGCCCGGCCTCTACGGCAGCTGGCTGTTCGATGACTATCCGAACATTGTGGACAACCCTGGTGTGCAACCACATGAAGTCAGCGTGCCTGCGCTGGTGCGCGCCGCTCTTTCCTCGCCGGCCAGCGATTTCAAGCGCCCGCTCGCCTCGCTGAGCTTCGCCGCGAACTACCTGGCAAGTGGGCTGAACCCTTGGAGCTGGAAGCTGTTCAACCTTGTCGTGCACTTGCTGAACGGCGTACTGGTGTTTTTGCTCGCAAGGATGTTGCTGCTGGCCGTAACCCGCCCCAACCCTCCTCCTGGATCAAGTGCGGGACAAGTTCCTCGCGCAAATGAGGGAGACAAACAACGGACAGGTACCGTCGCGGCCCTGACCGCGGCGGGTTGGATGCTGTTGCCGATCAATCTCACCGCCGTGCTGTATGTAGTACAGCGCGAGGAGAGCATGGCCAACCTGTTCGTTTTACTGGGGCTGGTCGGGTATGTCGCCGGGCGTCAGCGCATGTTGCGGTGTAGGAGCGCACCCAGTGCACGAATGCTTTTGGAAAGCGCGCCGCCCCAAGACAGCTCACAACGCTCATTCGCGCACAGGGTACGCTCCTACACAGAAGGCATGTGGGGCGGTTTATGGCTCTGTGTCATCAGCCTCACCATGGCCACCACCATCGGCCTACTGGCCAAGGAAACGGCGGCGATGCTGCCGCTGTATGCATTCCTGGTCGAATGGATCCTGTTCCGCTTCAAGCACGCACCGCTATCCGCAGGAGCGCACCCTGTGCGCGACAACGCGTCGGATGAGGCAGTGGTCGCGCACAAGGTGCGCTCCTACGGGGAATGGGACTGGCGGATTGCGGGCTTGTTTGTGGTGGTACTGGCGATGCCGCTGCTGGCGGGATTGATCTGGCTGCTGCCCAACGTGCTGAATTCGGCCAATTGGGCCACGCGCGACTTCACCCTTGGCACCCGCCTGCTGAGCGAGGTGCGCATAGTCTGCGATTACATCGGGTGGACGCTGCTGCCAACACCACAGGCACTGTCCTTCTACCACGATCAGTTCCGCATCTCGACCGGCTTGCTGTCGCCATGGACGACACTGATCAGCGTACTGGGAATCGCCGCACTGGTCGTTCTGGTGTTCTGCCTGCGTCGCCAAAAGCCATTGGTGGCACTCGGGGTTGCCCTGTACCTGGGCTGCCATGTGATGACCGGCACCATCATCCCGCTGGAGCTGGTTTATGAGCACCGCAACTATTTCGCCAGCTTCGGCGTACTGCTGGCCGTAGTGCCATGGTTGGCGGCCGTCCCGTCTGAAGCCGTGCAACCCTCTATTCGCCGGCCTCGCTGGCTGCTGCCTCGGCGCACCCTGCTGGCCTGCTTGCTGCTGTGGTGGATCGGACTAACCGCGGCTACTGCCTACGCCTGGGGCGACCCGCTGCGGCTGGCTCAGGATCTGGCCGTGCGTGCGCCCGATTCGCCGCGTGCGCAGTACGAACTGGGCCGCACCTACATCATGTATTCACACTACGATCCTGCCTCGCCTTACACGCGATTGGCCTACGTTCCGCTGGAGAAAGCTGCCAGCTTCCCTGAATCCTCGATCCTGCCGCAGCAAGCGTTGATCTTCATGAACTCGCGCATGGGGCTGCCGCTCAAGCCGCAATGGTGGGACAGCATGATCGCCAAGCTCAAAGCGCGAAAGGCCGGCGTGCAAGACGAAAGCTCGCTGGCCGCGCTGGCGCAGTGTGCCAGGGATGGCGCCTGTCCTCTGCCCACTGATCGCATGATGCAAGCCTTCGAGGCTGCCCTGGACCACCCCGGGCCCAGCGCGCGACTGCAAGCCACCTACGGCGACTACGCATGGAACGTGCTGAGTGACCACGCCTTGGGCCTTCGCATGATCGAAGGCGCCGTGAAGGATCTGCCGGGTGAGCCGGCTTATCACATCACGCTGGTGCGCATGCTGCTCGCCTCGGGGCACCTGGATGCCGCCAAGCGACAAATTCAGGTGCTGCAGCAGCTCAATATCGGAGGACGGCTGGACAGCAATATCCATGAACTCCGACAGCAAATCGACGCGACTACCAAGTCCAATGAATGACCCACGCGTCATCGACGCGGCTCGAGCGTCGCGTTTTCGCACTGGTAAGATCACAACATGAATTCGCCCACACAACTTGCCCGTCGCGAAGACCCGGACCTGCGGTTCGCGTTCGGCCGCAACTGGAAATCCTTTCTCACGACGCTCGACGAGCATCGGATCGACGAGGCACGACGCAGATTGTGCGAGTCTCTTGGGAGAGATGACTTGCGCGGTATTCGTGCACTGGACATCGGTTCCGGCAGCGGCCTTTCGAGTCTGGTGATGCACCAGCTCGGAGCCGATGTCGTTGCCTTCGACTATGACGCCGATTCTGTGGCATGTACGGAAGAATTGCGCAGGTGCTTCGCCCCCCGTGCAACGAATTGGCAAATCATGCAGGGCTCGGCGCTGGATCCCACATTCATGGCTGGACTGGGGCAATTCGACCTGGTTTACAGCTGGGGCGTCCTGCATCATACGGGAGCCATGTGGCCCGCCATTGAACTGGCTCAGTCACGCGTAGCGCAACACGGTACCTTGCTCATTGCGCTGTACAACGATCAGGGTTGGCGCTCACAGATTTGGCACGCCATAAAGCGCCTTTACTGCAGTAGTGCTCCCGGACGCTGGCTGGTTGGGGCGACGTTCTACCCTCTATTTTCCATGTACTCCATGTGGCAGGACCTGCGGCATTTCCACCTGCCAGGCACCCACGCACGTGAGTACGCAAGAAAGCGGGGCATGTCGATCTTTCACGACTGGCGGGATTGGCTGGGTGGGTACCCGTTCGAGGTCGCAAAACCCGAAGAGGTTGTGCGCAAATTGACCGCCGATGGGTTCGAGTTGCGACGCCAGACTCTCACACGCGGGTTGGGTTGCAACGAATTTGTATTCACTAGATGCCACGCGTAACCGGTACCCCGACCTCCATGAAAGGCCCCATAGCGCGCGGCACCATCCGCACAACCTTCATATTGGGTTTGTATACGCTGGTGCAGGCAGGCACCTTGCTGCTGGTGGCGCGCATGTTGGGGCCGTACCAGTTTGGTGGGTTTGCAGGCGTCGCATCGCTGGCCGTGCTCCTTGGAGCGCTTTCGCCTTTCGGCACAAACGTCATCTTGCTTGGCGAAGTGGCAAAGGAGCCGGCGCGCCGCAACCAGGTGCTGGCCTATGCGATCCCGACCACGCTGCTTTGCGGAAGCGCACTGCTGGCCATTTATCTCACTGTCTGCATGCTGATGCTGCGCGCGGCCCAAGTGCCCGCGACGGTGCTGCTGGCCATCGGCATCACCGAAATATGGCTGCAAGCACTGTTCCGCCTGGCCGTTTCCGAGCATCAGGGACTTGGACGCATTGCACGCTCGCAACTACTGAAAACCCTGCCGATGGTGCTGCGCCTCGTTGCCGCCGCCGGCGTGTTCTTGGTACACCCCTCCAATCCTTTACTCGCTTACGGCTACGTGTATCCGGTGGCCTCGCTGCTAGCGCTCGTGCTGGCAGTGCGAACGTTTCCGTCCGCTTGGCCGGCTCCGCATCAGTGGCGTCTGCCGAACATTGGCGAGCTGCGCGACAATGCCGGGTACGCCGCGCTAAGCATCAGTGCAAGCGGCCCCGGTGAACTCGACAAGACGCTTGCCACCAAATTGCTACCACTGCCAGTCGCCGGTCTCTACGCAGTCGGTACGCGTATCATCGCCGCCACCACACTTCCAGTCAGCGCTATGATGGAGTCGGCGTTGCCCAGATTGTTTCGCGAAGGCAACGAGCAACCGAAACGTACAGTCCAATTGCTCTTCTGGATATTCAGCACCGCCTTCGCCTACAGCCTTGCTACCGCGGTCGTGCTATGGCTGGCCGCACCGATATTCGACTGGGTATTCGGCACAAAATTTCATGGCCTTGACCATACGCTTCGCTGGCTGTGCGTGGCCCTGCCAGGCATGGCTCTACGCATGTCCGTGGGCAACGTGTTGATGGCCTTGGGCAGGCCCTGGATACGCGTGACACTCGAGGTCACTGGACTGATGCTATTGATCATCATGGCCACCACACTCACAGTTTTATTTGGTGAGAAAGGCCTGCCATTAGGGTTGGCGTGTTCGGAGTGGCTAATGGCAGCAATAGGGTGGGGCTACTTGCGACACCATCAATCAATTCACACTCGACTTTGATTTCAATAGGATAGGTGCACATGTCAATACCTCAAGACATCGAGTGGACGCCTGAGCAAGTCGCGCGGTTCTGGGACTATCAATCGCATCGACCATCCGCAACGGCTAACTACTTTAGCGTTAGCCATGGCATGCCTGTCGCAAAGCGCACTCTGTCGTGCGTCGCCAAGCACAAATCGGCGCGCATCCTGGACTTCGGTTGCGGAACTGGAAACTTTCTCAAATTTATCTCGCAGCTACGGCCCGACATACTGTTGCACGGCGCCGATTTCTCACACGAATCAATCCGCATTGCGCAGAAAACATGCGCATCAATCGAACCATTACCCGATCTCCGGACCCTCAATCGCGTCCCCACATCGTGGGCTAGCGAAAGTTTCGACGCCGTGTTTTCGTTAGAAGTTGTTGAGCACCTCGCCAATCCCGCACTTGAAGCAATGCTTACTGAAATCCATCGTTTGCTCAAGAATGGAGGATATGTAGTTATCACTACGCCGAACGATGAGGATTTAGAACAACTTCACACATGCTGTCCAAATTGCGGTCGCACTTTCCACATATGGCAACACGTACGCAGTTGGTCAAGAAACTCGCTGATCGAATTTATGTCTCTACATGGCTTTGCTCTTGTATCGGCAAACAGTACAGAGCTCAGGCCACTGCGCATGCGCGTTTTACTATGGGCAGCGCGTGCGGTGGGCCTGATCAAATCAAAGCCACCGCGCATCCTCGCAATTTTTCGCAAGCAGACGAGTACGGTCACTGACACCACCCAATGACTATGCCTCAGGAATTTGGGCGACACATGCGTCGGCGAAATGTCTACACATCCGGCTTAACACATTACCCAGTGAGTAATCACTAATGTGCGGCATATCCGGTCTTTGGCACTCACCCACGCTGCCCAGCGAGGAGTTGGTGGCTCGCGCGCGCAGGATGTCGGAGCAGCTCAAGCACCGCGGTCCGGACGATTCGGGCGTGTTCGTAGACCCCGGTGCCGGCATCGCGTTGGGACATCGCCGGCTGTCTGTAGTGGACCTGTCTGCGCACGGGCACCAACCAATGGCCTCTGCGAATGGGCGATACGTCATCACCTACAACGGTGAAGCATTCAACCATCAGCAGCTACACCGCGAGCTTGTAAGCCAAGGTGCCACGTTCCGCGGCCACTCGGATACCGAGGTTATCGTAACCGCCGTCGAACACTGGGGGCTTGAGCGCACCCTGCAGCGTCTCAATGGCATGTTTGCGTTTGCACTTTGGGATCGCGAGCAACGCACGCTGTCGCTTGTTCGCGACCGTGTCGGGATCAAGCCGCTCTATTACGGATGGGTTGGTCGGATGTTTGTATTCGCATCCGAGTTGAAAGCTATCCAGGCGCCACCCGGCTTCAACAACGAAATTAACCGTGACGCAATAGCGTTGTTTATGCGCCATGGATACATCCCGGCTCCCTATTCGATCTTTCGCGGTATTTACAAGCTTTTACCTGGCACATGGTTGCCCGTTGAAGAGCGCACCGCCCGCCAACCGCTCGAAATAGGGGCGATTCATCCCCTGACGCGAACCTACTGGTCCGCGCGAGGGGTTGCAGAGGACGGCGCTGCACACAGAAATGGCTATACGGACGAGGAAGCCGTCGACGAACTCGATACTCTTCTGCGCGACGCCGTGAAGATCCGCATGGAGGCCGATGTTCCGCTTGGAGCATTTCTGTCCGGCGGCATCGACTCCTCGACTATCGCAGCACTGATGCAAGTACAAGCCTCACGTCCAGTAAAGACGTTTTCAATCGGCTTCGGTACACAGGATATCAACGAAGCGCCTTTTGCAAAGGCCGTTGCGGCCCATCTGGGCACCGACCACCAAGAGCTGTACCTGACCGCACGCGATGCGCTGGATATCGTTCCGGAACTGCCAACCATCTTTGACGAGCCATTCGCGGATCCCTCTCAAATACCCACTCTTTTCGTCTCAAGACTCGCGCGCAACGCGGTTACCGTCAGCCTTTCAGGTGATGGCGGTGACGAACTGTTCGGCGGGTACAGCCGCTATTTCGAAGCCGAACGCTACCGGCGTCTGACAGCCATGTTCCCACGCATGCTCCTGAACTCCGCTGCCGCGGCACTGAAGGCACCACAAGGGAGTTTGGCTTACGTCATGGGCCGGGCAGCTCGACTTCTACCGTCCCAGCTGCGCCCAAAAAACCCGCTGTCCATGGCGACCAGATTGGGCAACATGCTCGGCGCGGCGAACGACAGTGATCGGTATCTGCACCTGATCACTCACTGGGATGATGCGCTGCGCGTGGTCAAGAACAGCAGTGAAGTTCCGACCAACCTGACGCATGAACTGCGGAATTTGGCGCTGCTCACACCGTTCGAAAGGATGATGTATGCCGATCTGGTGAGCTACCTGCCTGATGATTGCCTCACGAAAGTCGACCGGGCGAGCATGTCCGCCAGTCTTGAGGCGCGCGTGCCGTTGCTGGACCATCGAGTCGTAGAGTTTGCCTGGCGCACACCGTTGCGACAAAAGGTGCGCACCGGGCAGGGCAAATGGATATTGCGGCAAGTACTTCAGCGTTATGTACCAAGGACCCTAGTAGACCGACCCAAGGCTGGGTTCGGTGCACCCATCGGAGACTGGCTGCACGGCCCATTGCACGAATGGGCGGAAGCACTACTGGACGAAAGGCGATTGCGCGAGGAAGGCTTTTTTGACCCGCTGATGATCAGGCAAGCGTGGAATACCCACGCCAGCGGAGAGACCGGCGAACCTTACAGGCTATGGAACGTCCTGATGTTTCAGGCTTGGCTAGAGCATTTCCAAAACGCGCGATGAAGAAAAAGCACTTGGCAAGTCCGTCCCTCGCGTTTCTCGCATAGCGGAGTCGGCTTAAAGATTGGAGCTTCGAATCAAGTCGCGCCGATTAGTCAGCCAAATCCCGCAAAAGAGACTCCCAACGTGCACAACAAACCGATCGCGTGAAGTCGTATGCACGTTCCAGCAACAAGTTTGAATTGACACGATGCTTCCCTTCGATCACGCGCGTGATAGCCACAGCCAACGCATTGGCGTCTTCTACCGGCACCAACTGACCGAGCTTCCCTTCTTGCAGGATTTCACGTGGCCCCTGAGGACAATCGGCGGCGACAATTTGACACTGACACGCAAGCGCCTCGATCAAAACACCGGGAAGTCCCTCGTGACGTGAAGGCAGCACAAAAATATCCGCTTCGCGCATTGCAGCGAACGGTTCCATAGTGCTACCGCAAAAGCGAATCTTATCCCGAAGGCCAAGCTCCCCGGCCAGCGCAAAGAGCTTCGAGCGCTCAATTCCATCACCCCATATGTCCAATTGCCAAGGGCCCGGCACGTTTGCCATTGCGCGAATCAGGACGTCAAAACCCTTTTGATGTACGAGTCGCCCCAGTGCGACGATGCGACAAGGACTCGCCCCGCTCTCGAGAGGCAACCGTTTCCAACAGAGCAATTCGTCAGGAATCGCAGGATTGTGCAGGGTCACGATTTTTGACGGAGCCAACACATATTTGGCCAAAATTTCACGGCGTATACCTTCCGAGACCGTAACAACCGCATCAGCGCGACGATAGCAAAAATCCCCCGAACGGCTCTTGATCATGTAACGGAATCGCCCCAAACGATCAGACCTCGATGTCAAGTTGGCTTGCGTATCGTGCACGCTGTGTATCCACTTCGCCCGGCTTCCTGAAATTTTCAGGGCAAGCCAAGTCAGTAAGCCCATGTCGGGAAACGCGGTGATCACATGGGTCGGCTGCTCACGTCGGATAACTTTCACCAGTGAAGGAATAAATTGGTGCAACCCGCGCGGCGCAAGATCATCAACCGTCGTTAGCTTGAGGCCGCGCTCAAGCAGTTCGCCCTGATACCTGCGCAATGCAAGCCGACACTCGATTCCATGCGACGCAAGGTATTCGATCAATGTCAGGCGCACACGCTCGACGCCACCGATTGCGATATTGGGAAGAACAAATAGGACCTTCACGGCGGCGATCCAGATTTCATGCCACAAAGGCCGTTGTTCGCACTAAACGATATATCTGAGATTCGGATCATGTCGATCCTTCTACGTATGCACCATCCAGTAACGCCAGATAGCGCAACGCAATGATCTGGGGGTGGTGAACGGCAAGAACCGCCTCGCCCGTATATGACGGCTGCTCCAGTTCCGCATCCATCGCATGCGCCAAGGCGGCTGCATCGCCGACAGGCACGAGGCGACCGTAGCGTCCACCATCGAGTATTTCGCACGGACCATGCGGGCAATCGGTGGATACCATCGGAACTCCCAAGGCGAGGGCTTCCAGCAGGACATTCGGATAACCTTCCCAGCGGGAAGAAAGAACGTGCAACGAAGCATCGGCCAGCACGCGATACGGATTGTCCATCGCCCCCGTGAGCAGGACACGATCCGCCAGCCCGAGATCTCGCATCAGGTTTTCCAGGTTCGTGCGTTGCTCGCCTTCCCCGACAATGATGAGGCGATGGCTGCCGCGCAAAGCGCTGGTTGCATACGCCCGCAACAAGGTGGGGAAATCTTTCGCTTCGGTCAAGCGTCCCAGCGAAACCACGTACGGGGCGTTGTCCAGCAACGCTGGTGGCAAGCCGACAGCCGCGAGTTGCCGCAGCCGCTCGACATCCACCGGATTGCGTATGACATGGATGCGGTCATCCGCAAGACCCAGCCCACGCAGATCCTGCGCAACCCCCGCTGACACCGCGACCAGCCCGCCAACGCGTCGGTAGAGCCAACGCATCGCTTGTCGTTTCAAGGCACTTTTCGTGTTGACGAGGCTGGATGCCTCCCGCAGGACGAGACGTGCACGGATGCGCGCCCGCATGCATGCCAGCACAGTCAACAGACTCGTTCCTGTCATCGTGCTCAACACGGCGTGCGGTTTGATCGTGCGGATGAGCGATGCCAACCTGGGGAGTGCCTTCCATGCCAGTGCAAGACCCTTGGGCGCATCGCCGGCATCGATCAGCTCATGCAACGTCACAGCGTCTGGAACAAGCGGACGTAGCGGGCCACCGCCAAGCAGGACAGCTACGTGCACTTCCCGCCCTGCGGCCAGAAACGATCCAGCCAGTTGCAGCAATACACGCTCGCCGCCACCTCGCTCGAGGCTCGGCAAGACAAGCAAGATGCGGTCAGCGCGTGCAGTCATGCAGTCAACCGGCGCGCCAGCGCAGATAGGCATAGGCCAGCCACAGTGGCTGCGAATGATCGGCACGCCCAGCGCGGTGCTCACGCAGCAGCGCGCGCAATCCCGCCGCATCCACGACACCGGTGTCTCCCGAATCCGTCATGGACAGCAGGTCATCCCCCAACCAATGGCGCAGCCAGTGACTGACCGGCGAGGCAAATCCCTGCTTGCGACGATCCCAGATGAAGTCAGGCACGCGACCGCGCATGGCCGCCTGCAACAAGCGCTTTCCGCGCAATCCCGAGAAGTGCCATTGCCAAGGCAAGCGAATCGCAAATTCAAACAGCGCTTTGTCAAGAAAAGGGCTGCGGGCTTCGAGCGAATGCATCATCGTCGCGCGATCGACTTTCTGCAGGATGTCCTGGGGCAAATAGACCAGACAGTCCATCAGCAGCATGTGCCTCAGTTCGTCCGGGTCATCAGGCCAGGGCCGATCGGGCATCGAGTTTCCCGCGCCCAGCCCGGGCACCAGTTGCGCGAGCGTTTCCTTGCGGATGGCCGGCGGCCCTATGTAGGCATCCTTGTCCTCGCGCGCCAGCCGCACGAAAAGATGTGCACGTTTCAGGAAGCTGCCGCTGTGATGCGCGTAGGGTTCGGGCGTCGCCAGCACGCCACGCTCGACGATCGAACGCAGCGAGGCTGGCAGCCGGTGATAGCGCTGGCGCAGCAACCGGCCTGCGTATCTGGCGTAACCCCCGAAGATCTCGTCGGCGCCATCACCTGTCAGAACCACCTTGACGTGCCGCGCCGCGACCGAAGCAACCAACGCGCTGGGAACCAGAGAAGAATCGCCGAACGGCTGGCCCATGCGGCGGGGAAGTTCCGTTGCAAGGGCTGCCGCAATATCCGGCTTGATCTCTTCAGCCGTGTGCAGCGTACCCAGCTCGGCTGCCGCCCGCGCCGCTGGCGCGCGCTCATCGTAGGTCGGTTCGGCAAAACCCGCGGTAAATGTTCGCAGCCTTCCGAACCCCGATTCCTGCGCAAGCGCACACACGGTTGTCGAATCGACGCCGCCGGAAAGGAACGCCCCGACTTCAACGTCGGATGCCAACTGGCGTCGACGCACACCCTGCGTCAGCAGTTCGCGAACCTGCTCGGCCGCTTCCTCGAAGCTGCCAGTCCAGGGTTCGACCGATGGCGCCCAATAGCACTCCTGGACGATGGAACCATCCGCGCGCAGCCACAACGTGTGTGCTGGCAAAACCTCGCTGACGCCTGCCACACAAGTCGTTCCGGGCAACGCGTAGCCGTAGCGGAAATAGTCCGCGATGCCCGCGGCATCTTCCGTGCTGGCCACATCCGGAGTCAGCACCTCCAGTGCCGGCAATTCGGAGGCACAGGCAAACGTCGTACCGTGGCGGCGGTAATACAAGGGCTTCTTGCCGAAGCGGTCCCTTGAAAGCAACACGTCACCGGAAGCGGCATCGAGCAACACGAACGCCCACATGCCATCTAGGCGTTCGACGAACCTTGCACCTTCCGTGACCAGCCCAGCCAGCAACACTTCGGTGTCGCTGTCATCGCGAAAATCCCAGCGCCCCGCCAATTGGGCTCGCAATTCCCGGTAGTTGTAGATCTCGCCATTGAACACCAGGACCCAGCGCCCAGCGGGATCACGCATGGGCTGGTGGCCGCCATCGAGATCGATGATCGCCAGCCGCGTGTGTCCCGCCACGAAATCGTCACCGTCGAAGCACCCGGATTCGTCGGGGCCGCGGTGCTTGAGCCGTTGCAAGGCCGCTCCCATCCGTTCGCGACGCTCCCCGAATGAAACCGCCGGGGCCCGGAGAAAGGCTATTCCGCACATGAGGGGCGCTGCCTCCCGTCTTGCGTCAAGGCTGTCTGGAACAACGCCTCGTAACAACGCGCCGTATCCATCCATGTCCCGATCTGAGTGCGTGCGGCCGCACGTGCGCGTTCACCGCGGCGGTAAAGTTCTGCGCGATCGGTGACCGCCTGATCCAGCGCAGCGGCCAATGCATCTGGGTCATCGACTGCGATCAGCCAGCCGGTGTCACCGTTCCTGACCATTCCCTGCACACCCTCCAGATCGGTGGAAATAACCGGCAAACCGCCAGCCAAAGCTTCCACGACAACATTGGGTCGCCCCTCCGAACGACTGGAAAGGACGAACACATCCGCTTCGGAAATTCGTTTCGGCATGTCGGTTGCGGGCACGGTTCCGGCAAACGTGAAACAGGAAGACACACCGCGGGATGCCGCCAGAGCGAGCAGTGCTTCCCGCTCGGGTCCACCGCCGACGATGCATACATGCATTTGCTCACGATGACGCGCACGCGCGACAGCCTCGATCAACACATCGAAGCCTTTCAGAGGAATCAGGTTGCCCACCGCCAGCACCCGCAAGCCGGTGTCGTCGGAGACCGTCCTGTTGATCTGGAAGAATGCCTCATCGGCACCATTGAGGCATGCATGAATGTCGGCAGTACGATGCGGGAATTGCGTACGCAGCTGCTCAGCCATCGCTTCCGAAACGCAAATCACGATTCGACTGTTGCGCACGGCCAAGCCGAGGGTCATTCGATCTAGCCACGAACGGGTCGCGCGCGTTACGTCGCTGCCGCGCAACGTTGTTATCACGGGCTTCCTCCGCAAACGCCCGACGATGCCCGCCATGGCCCCGCATACAGCCCAGTTGGCATGAATCAAATCCGTATCACCCGCGCGCAACAAGCAGCGCCAAAACAGTCCAAACAGCAATCCCGGCAGCAGCAATACGTACCATGGCGCGCGCCGCAAACCCGTAACGATTCCACCAGACTCCTGGGCCAACCTGCGCCACGCCCTAGGTGCGTAATGCACCGCATGAACGCGAATACCCGTTGCCGCGCTATCGTCGAATGTCGCCTTCATGGGCTTCGCACCAGCGGGGCAGACCACGTCTATGGCGCATTTGACTGACAGGCGTCGATAAAGACTTTGGACGAATACGCCAGCGGAACTACCCGGGTACAGCGGATATGACGTCGTCAATGCGAGCAGGCGCATCTTTCTCACGGCCACACCACGCAAATCGGCTTACGCATCGCGCCGATAGATCAACGACGTGATCTGTTCTGAAATCAGCCCAATCAGGAACACGATCACTGCGGCGCTCCACATGAGGGTGCTGCCGTTCGTAAGGCGGCCATCCTGCGCGAATGTCCAAGCGTAATTCGCGCAGCCGAGCAGGAAGAACGCCACCGCGGTCGGCACGAACAGCTTGAGCGGCGAGTACAGCGTGGCGATCTTGAAGATGATCAGCAGAAAGCGCACGCCGTCCTTGATCGGTTTGATATGGCTCTTGCCCACGCGCTGGGCGGCCTTGATCGGCAGATAGGCCACCGGATAGGCGCTGCGGAAGAACGCCATGGTGCTGGTGGTGGGGTAGCTGAAGCCGTTCGGCAGCAGGTGCAGGAACTCGCGGAACTTGTCCGCGCGTACGGCGCGGAAGCCGGAGGTGAGGTCGGCCACCGGGTGGCCGGTCATGCGGGTGGCCAGCCAGTTGTACAGCGTGTTGGCCAAGCCGCGACCCACGCCGGCCTGGCTGCCCCAGTCGCGGGCGCCGACCACCATGTCGTAGCCCTCGTGGAGCTTGGCCAGCAGGCGCGCCACGTCGGCCGGATCATGCTGGCCGTCGCCGTCCATGAGCACCAGCACCTCGCCGCTGGCGGCACGGGCGCCGCGCTTGATCGCAGCGCCATTGCCCATCGAATACGGTGAACTGAGGCAGTTCACACCGGCTTCGGCACAGATTCGGCACGTGTCGTCGGTGGAACCATCGTCCACCACGATGATCTCCGCCTCAGGGTGGGCGGAATGCAATCGCGGCAGCAATTCGGCCAGTGCAGGGGCTTCGTTCTTGGCGGGCAGGATGATGCTGAGGCGGTTCAACGGTTGGCTCCCCGGATTGCGACGCATCATAACGTGAAGCAGGCGTCACGACCGCCGACCTGGTCGCGCCGAACGGATGACCCGCAGCCCCGACTGGGGTAGATTCGGTGCCATTAGGGCTCGGGGCTGCCACTCATGTCATCTGCAATGCAAACGCCGCTCGCGGGGCTGACCGGGCTTGCGCGCCGCTTGGTAGCCGAGGGTCTGTTGTCGGAGGCGGACGCGCGTCGCGCGGTGCAGGAAAGCAACCAGCAACGCGTCACTCTGACCTCGTGGCTGCTGGACCAGAACCTGGTGGACGGCCTGCGCCTGCTGCGCCTAGCCTCGCTTGAGTTCGGCATGCCGATGCTGGACGTGACCGCACTGAACCCCACACAGCTCCCGGTCAATTTGGTGAGCGAAGCCTTGCTGACGAAGCACCGCGCGCTGCCGCTGTTCCGGCGTGGCAAGCGCCTGTTCGTGGGCATCGCCGACCCGATGCAGCTGGATGCGCTGGAGGAGATCAAGTTCCACTCCAACTGCATGGTGGAACCGATCCTGGTCGAGCGCAGCCAGCTCAACCGCACCATCGACGTCGCACTCAGCAACATGCACGACGTGATGCCCGACATGGGTGGCGACGACCTAGGCGAGCTGGATACCGAAGGCGGCGATGTCGATGAGGCGCCGGGCGGTATCGACGCAACAGGTACTGACGATGCACCGGTGGTGAAGTTCGTCAACAAGATCCTGGTGGACGCGATCAAGCGCGGGGCCTCGGACATCCACTTCGAACCGTTCGAAAACCAGTACCGCGTACGCCTGCGCATGGATGGCATGCTGCGTGCGGTGGCCAGCCCGCCGCTGAAGCTGGCCAGCCGCATCAGCTCGCGCCTGAAGGTGATGGCGCAACTGGACATCGCCGAGAAGCGCGTGCCGCAGGACGGTCGCATCAAGCTCAACCTCAGCAAGACCCGCGCGGTGGATTTCCGCGTCAGCAGCCTGCCTACGCTGTTCGGCGAGAAGATCGTGCTGCGTATCCTGGACGGCTCGGCGGCCAAGATCGGCATCGAGAAGCTGGGCTATGAGCCGAACCAGCAGAAGCTCTACGTGGACGCCATCCACAAGCCCTACGGCATGGTGCTCGTCACCGGCCCCACCGGCTCGGGCAAGACGGTGTCGCTGTATACCGGCCTCAACATGCTGAACACCGCCGAGCGCAACATCTCCACCGTGGAAGACCCGGTGGAAATCCGCGTCGAGGGCATCAACCAGGTGCAGCAGAACGTCAAGCGCGGCATGACCTTCGCCGCCGCGTTGCGTTCGTTCCTGCGCCAGGACCCGGACGTGATCATGGTGGGCGAGATCCGCGACCTGGAGACCGCCGAGATCGCGATCAAGGCCGCACAGACCGGCCACATGGTGCTGTCCACCCTGCACACCAACGATGCGGCGCAGACCGTGGCGCGCCTGATGAACATGGGCATCGCGCCGTACAACATCACCTCCTCGGTCACCCTGATCATCGCCCAGCGCTTGGCACGCCGCCTGCACGGCTGCAAGAAGCCGCAGAATCTGCCGCCGCAAGTGCTGCTGGCCGCGGGCTTCAGCCAGGCCGATATCGACGCGGGCCTCACCATCTACGAGGCGGTGGGCTGCGACGAGTGCAACGAGGGCTACAAGGGCCGCGTGGGCATCTACCAGGTCATGCCGATGCTGGAGGAGATCCAGAAGATCATCCTGCAGGGCGGCAATGCGCTGCAGATCGCCGAGGCCGCCAAGGCGGCCGGCATCAACGACCTACGCGCCTCGGCCCTGCTCAAGGTGAAGCAGGGGATGACCAGCCTCACCGAGATCGACCGGGTGACCAAGGATTGACGCAGCCGCAGGAGCGGCGTAGGAGCGGCTTCAGCCGCGATTCCCTTGCCAGTCGCGGCTGAAGCCGCTCCTACAACCACCCCTACGCCGTTCCTTTACCCCTCCTGCGCCAGCTGTGGCCGCCGCCACGGTTTCACGGCAGGAAAATGACGTAAGCTTCGGTATCAGAACGGTTCCAGGGCCCGAACGGCCCGCCGGAACGCACCATCAGGGGGGACAGCGCATGGCCACGGCTTCTGCAACTGCCAAGAAGGACACGCGCGCGCTCGGTGCCGAGCGCGCGGCGGTCAGCAAGCTCACCGTCTACGAATGGGTGGCTCTGGACAAGCGCGGCAAGCGCATGAAGGGCGACATGCCGGCGAAGAACGCATCGCTGGTGAAAGCCGAACTGCGCCGCCAGGGCATGAACCCGCAGACCGTGCGCGAGCGCGCCAAGCCGCTGTTCGGCTCCGCTGGCAGCTCGGTCAGCCCACGTGACGTGGCAGTGTTCAGCCGCCAGATCGCCACCATGATGAAGTCCGGCGTGCCCTTGGTGCAGTCCTTCGACATCATTGCAGATGGCCAGAAGAACGTCCGCTTCAAGAACATGCTGATGGACGTGAAGCAGGGCTTGGAAGGTGGCCAGTCGCTGCACGAGGCGTTGGGTCGCTACCCGGTGCAGTTCGACGAGCTGTACCGTAACTTGGTGCGCGCCGGCGAGGCCTCTGGTGTGCTGGACACCGTGCTGGACACCGTGGCCACCTACAAGGAACGCACCGAAGCGCTGAAGAAGAAGATCAAGAAGGCGCTGTTCTACCCGATCATGGTGATTGCGGTGGCCTTCCTGGTCAGCATGATCATGCTGCTGTTCGTGGTGCCGGTATTCGCGCAGACCTTCCACGACGCCGGCGCCGCTCTGCCAGCCCCGACCCAGTTCGTAGTCAGCGCCTCGGAGTTCATGAAGAGCTGGTGGTGGCTGATCATCATCATCGTCATCGGCAGTGTGGTCGGTTTAGTCGCGGGCAAGCGCCGTTCAGTGAAGTTCGCCCATTTCCTCGACCGCGTGACGCTGAAACTACCGGTCTTCGGCAAGATCATGCGCGAGTCGGCGATCGCCCGCTTTGCCCGTACCTTGGGTGTGACCTTCCACGCCGGAGTGCCGCTCGTGGAGGCTCTGGACTCAGTCTCCGGCGCCACCGGCAGCGTGGTTTACGGTGATGCCGTGAAGCAGATGCGTGACGACATCTCGGTCGGTCACCAGCTGCAGTTGGCGATGAAGCAAACCGGACTGTTCCCGAACATGGTGGTACAGATGACCGCGATCGGCGAGGAATCCGGTGCGCTGGACAACATGCTGTTCAAGGTGGCCGAGTTCTACGAGGAAGAGGTGGAGAATGCGGTCGATACTCTCTCCACCCTGCTCGAACCCATGATCATGGTGATCCTCGGCGTGGTGGTGGGTGGCATGGTGATCTCGCTGTATCTGCCGATCTTCAAGCTCGCCGGCACCGTCTGATCGCCGCGTCGCAGGAGCGCACGCTGTGCGCGATGGATTTGGCTTGCGTTTCGATTAGAGCTAAAAGCCATCGCCCACAGGGTGCGCTCCTACGGACAAGCCCGTAAGCTTGGCCGCCCCGTAACCGCCATCCGACCCGCATGCCCGATCTACCCCTGACCGCCTGGATCGCCCTCGCCGCCGTGCTCGGCCTGCTGGTGGGCAGTTTCCTCAACGTGGTGATCCTGCGTCTGCCTGAGCGCATGGCTGCCGAATGGCGGCGCGAGGCACGCGACGTGCTGGAGCTGGAAGCTGGCGACGAGACCCTGCCGCCGGGCATCGTGCGCGAGCCTTCGCACTGCACGCACTGCAAGCATCCCCTGTCGGCCGCGGACAACATCCCGCTGTTCGGCTGGCTGCTGCTGGGCGGACGCTGCCGTTACTGCAAGGCGCGGATCTCGATCCAGTACCCGCTGGTGGAGCTGCTGAGCGGCGTGCTGAGCGCCGTCGTGGTGTGGAAGCTGGGCCCGACCTGGCCGGCGCTGGCCGGGCTCGTGCTGACCTGGACGCTGATCGCGCTGTCCGGCATCGACTTCCGCACCCAACTGCTGCCCGACCAGCTCACCCTGCCCTTGCTGTGGCTGGGCCTGCTGCTGGCGCTGAAGCCGCTGTTCGTGGAGCCCACCACCTCGATCCTCGGCGCCGCGATCGGCTACCTCAGCCTGTGGAGCGTGTACTGGCTGTTCAAGCTGCTCACCGGCAAGGAAGGCATGGGGCACGGCGACTTCAAGCTGCTGGCCGCGCTGGGCGCCTGGATGGGGCCGCTGGCGATCCTGCCCATCGTGCTGCTGTCTTCGTTGATCGGCGCCATCGTGGGCGGCAGCCTGATCGCGCTCTCCCGCCATGAGCGTGGCGTGCCAATGCCGTTCGGCCCGTTCATCGCGATGGCCGGCTGGGTGTGGTTCATCGCCGGCGACGCCCTGCTGCACGCCTACCTGCAGTTCACCGGGCTGCGATGAACAGCTACGTCGTCGCCCTCACCGGCGGCATTGCCGCCGGCAAGAGCGCGGTGACGCGCCGCTTCGCCGCGCTGGGCGTGCCGGTGCACGACGCCGACGTCGCTGCGCGTGAGGTGGTTGCGCCTGGCAGCGAAGGTTTGGCCGCCGTGGTCGCCGCGTTCGGCGACGAGGTGCTGGATGCCGAAGGCCGGCTGGATCGTCCGGCCATGCGCCGCCGCGTGTTCGCCGATCCGGCGGCGCGGCGGACGCTGGAAGGCATCATCCATCCCCGCGTGCGCCATTGGCTGCACGAACGTGCGCTGGCCGACACCACGCCTTACTGCCTGCTGGCGATTCCGCTGCTGGCCGAGAACATCGTGCGCTACCGCTGGGTCGACCGCGTGCTGCTGGTCGATGCGCCAGCGGAGCTGCAACTGGCCCGCCTGATCGCCCGCGACGGCGTCGACGAGGCGCTGGCCCGGCGCATGCTGGAACAGCAGGCGCGGCGCGAGGAGCGATTGACGCTGGCCCACGACGTGATCGACAACAGCGGCGACGAGGCAGCGCTGGATACGGCTGTCGCGAAGCTGCATCAACGCTATCTGGCGCTGGCCGCTGATCGGTAGGAGCGCACCCTGTGTGCGACAGTTCCTACCTCGATCAAGGCGCAAGACAATCGCGCACAGAGTGCGCTCCTACACGTCGCCGGTGGAGGCATTCGGCAAACGCGGGTAGCCCGTGAAATCCAGCCGCGCCTTGCCGCCCTCCACACGCAAGCGTGCCGGCACACCGAACGGCAGGGTGAACTTGTCCGGCACGTGGCCGAACGGCAGGCCGTCCAGCACCGGGATGCCGGCCACGCGGCGGATTTGCGCGAAGCCTTCGCCCAGTCCGTAGCCGTTGTCGTAGGCACTGGGTCGGCAGTCGGTGAAATCGCCGAGGATCAGCGCGCGCTGCCGCCCAAGCACGCCGGACAGGTGCAGCTGGTACAGCAGCCGTTCGATGCGGAATGGCGGTTCGCCCACGTCCTCCACGAACAGGATGCCACCGTCGATGCGCGGGAAAAACGGCGTGCCAAGCAGGCTGCACAGCATCGCGAGATTGCCGCCCCACAGCGCACCTTCGAGATCCAGCGCATGCTCACCGCTGCTGGTCCACTCCGCCGTACCCTGCGCCGCGCGCACGGTGCGCCAGAAGTGCGGCACCGTCAGCGCGCTCGGGAGCTCCGCGCCGAAATCGGGGCCGAGCATGGGGCCGCCAAACGTGACCAGGCCGCTTTTCGCATGCAGTGCCAGCTGGATCGCGGTGAAGTCGCTGTGGCCTACCAGCACCATGCTGGAACCATCCAGCCGTTCGCGCAGCGCGTCGTAGTGCAGGTGTTCCAGCAGGCGCGTGGCACCGTAGCCGCCGCGGATCGCCAACGCGATGTCGGGCAGCGCGTCCAGCGTGGCGAGCGCGTTGAGGTCGGCCGCGCGCTCGGCATCGTTGCCGGCGTAGCGCAGTTCGGTGCGCTCCAGCACGTCCAGGCCATCCACCGCGCAACCGGCCTCGCGCAGGCGGGCCACACCGCGGCTCATCGCGGCGCGGTCGTGCGGGTAGCCGGAGGGGGCGATCAGGCGGACGCGGGTGGTGGGCATGGGAACAGCCGACGGTTGGGACAGCCGATTATGCGGGCAAGCATCTGGCCGGCGCATGGCGAAAATGTTCGCCAGGGCGGCGTAGGAGCGGCTTCAGCCGCGATCATCGCGCTGTCCAAGCTGGACAAATCGCGGCTGAAGCCGCTCCTACAACCGCTCCCACGAACCACATCACACGTGTTCGACGACTTCCAGGCCGAAGCCAGCCAGGCCCACCAGCTTGCGCGGCGTGCCCAGCACGCGCAGCTTGCGCACGCCGAGGTCGGCCAGCATCTGTGCACCCAGGCCGAGTTGGCGCCACTCCTGCTGCTGCGCGTCCTCGGGCGCGAGGGTCGCGGGCTGACGCTTGAGTCGGGCCAGCAGCGCCTCGGGGGTGTCCTCGCCGGACAGCACCAGCAGCACGCCGCGGTCTTCGTCGGCGATGCGGCGCAGTGCACTGGTGACGGTGAGGCCGAGGTCGTCGCGCTTGAGGTGCAGCACGTCGGACAAGGTGTTGCGCACGTGCACGCGGCTCAGCACCGGCGCACCGTCGTCCACCGTGCCGCGCACCAGCGCGTAGTGCAGGCCACGGCGGATCGCGTCGCGCCAGGCCACCAGCCGGAACGGGCCGAATTCGGTTTCGACATCCTCCTCGTGCACGCGCTGGATGGTCTTCTCGGTTTCCAGCCGGTAGCGGATCAGGTCGGCGATGCTGCCGATCTTGAGACCATGCTTCTGCGCGAACACCTCCAGCTCGGGACGGCGCGCCATCGAGCCATCCTCGTGCAGGATCTCGATCAGCACCGCCGACGGCTCCAGCCCCGCCAGCGCGGCAAGGTCGCAACCGGCCTCGGTATGGCCGGCGCGGGTGAGCACGCCGCCGGGCTGTGCGGTGAGCGGGAAGATGTGGCCCGGCTGGGAGAGGTCCTGCGGCTTCGCATCCGACTTCACCGCCACCTGGATGGTGCGCGCGCGGTCGTGCGCCGAGATGCCGGTGGTGACGCCCTCGGCTGCCTCGATCGAGACGGTGAAGTTGGTGTGGTACTGCGAGGTGTTGTCGCTGACCATGGGGCGCAGGCCAAGCTGGCGCGTGCGCTGCTCAGTGAGCGTGAGGCAGAGCAGGCCGCGCGCCTCGCGCACCATGAAGTTGACGTCCTCCGGCCGCACCATCTGCGCGGCCATCACGAGGTCGCCCTCGTTCTCGCGGTCTTCGTCGTCGAGGATCACGACCATGCGGCCGGCGCGAAGGTCGTCGAGGATTTCGGGGATGGTGTTGAAAGGCATGAGATCACCGGTTCGCTTCGTTCTTGCCGGACGTCATTCCCGCGAAAGCGGGAATCCATCCTGCGCTACGTATGAATCGACATGGATTCCCGCTTTCGCGGGAATGACGCCGGGGTGGTGGATGCAGCGGGTCAGGCGAACCCGTGTTGTTTCAGGAATGCCTCGTCCAGCTTCGGTGCACCGCCGCCGCCGATCAGCCGCTCCACGTAGCGCGCGATCACGTCCACCTCGATGTTCACCACATCACCCGCGCGCTTCGCATGGAACGCCGTGTGTTCCACCGTGTGGGGAATAAGGTTGACTCCGAAGCGGTGGCCGGCCACCTCGTTGACGGTGAGGCTGGTGCCGTCGATGCACACCGAGCCCTTGGCGGCGATGTAGCGGGCCAGGTTCGCCGGCATCTCGAAGGTCCAGCGCTGCGAACGGCCGTCGGGCGCGATCGACACCACCTTGCCCAGGCCGTCGACATGGCCGGAGACCAGATGGCCGCCCAACCGATCGGCGAGGCGCAGCGCCTTCTCCAGGTTCACCGGGTCGCCGGCCTTGAGTCCGCCCAAGGTGGTCAGCGACAGCGTTTCGTTGGAGACGTCGGCGCTGAAGCCGCGTGCTTCCAGCGTCACGGCGGTCAGGCAAACGCCGGAGACGGCGACGGAATCGCCCAGCTGCACGTCGGCAAGGTCGAGATTGGCGGTGTCCACGTGCAGACGCAGATCGCCGCCGCGCGGTTCGAGCCGCGCGATGCGGCCCACGGACTGGATGATGCCGGTGAACATCAACGCACCTCCCGACAGGAGGCAGCCGTCTTGCTTGCAATCATCGTGATCATGAAACGTTCTCCACGGATACGGGCGAGAACGCCTCAAGGCATGAGGTCGGCGCGTGGCAGGACCGCGCGTCGAACCGTCTTCTTTCATCCGGACTGTGAGCCGCCCCGCATGCGGGTTGGCCTGACCGTCGGCTCCGGCATTCGACCGGATCTGCTGACCCTTCCCGTTGCGGCGAAGGCGCTCGCGGGCTCGTGTCTTGGGGACACCTACCGCCGGTGGGGAATTTCGCCCCGCCCTGAAGACGCTTGCCGGCGAACCGGCGCGCGCAGTCTAGCACCTGCGCCGGCACCGGCCCGACCCGTCGGCGGAACACGGCGTTCAACCAGGGCGACGCCGAATCAAAGCACCGGATGCAGCCGCAGGCGCATGTCCCGCCCCAGCATGCGCTGGTCGCACAGGCGCAGGCGCCAGCGCGAGGCCATGTCCGCCAGCGGCGGCAGCGCCAGCAGGGGGCGCGCGGCGTCGCCCAGCAGCACCGGCGCGATGTAGAGCAGCAGTTCGTCGACCAGGCCGGCGGCGAACAGCGCCCCGCACAGGGTCGGGCCGGCCTCCACGTGCAGTTCGTTGATGTCGCGCGCGGCGAGCAGGGACAGCACGGCGGGTAGCTCGAAGGCGCCGCCCTGTTCCGCCACCGTAGCGAGTTCGACCCGCGCGTAGCGGTCGTCGCGGCACGCGGCATCCGCGCCATGCAGCACCAGGGTAGGCGTGCTGCCGTCCAGCACGTGGCTGCCGGCGGGGCTGCGCAGCTGGCGATCCAGCACCACGCGCAGCGGCGCGATGGTCACCCCCTCACCCCAACCCTCTCTCCCGGCGAGGCCGGGGGAGAGGGAGCCAAACCCGGCGCCGTGGCTGGCCGAGCCCTCTCCTCCAACCGCACTTTGGGGAGAGGGTTGGGTGAGAGTGGCTGCTGCACCGCCCAGCCGCACGGTGAGGCGGGGATTGTCCGCCAGCACGGTGCCGCTGCTGGTGAGGATGGCGCTGCTGCGTGCGCGCCAGCGCTGCACGTCGGCGCGGGCGGCCTCGCCGGTGATCCACTTCGACTCGCCGTTGGCGAGCGCGGTGCGGCCGTCCAGGCTCATCGCCAGCTTCACGCGCACGAAGGGGCGGCCGCGTTCGATGCGGCTGAAGAAGCCGCAGTTCAATTCACGCGCCTCATCGCGCAGCAGCCCGGTGTCCACGGCAATGCCGGCAACACGCAGTTTTTCGATGCCGCGCCCGGCCACTTGCGGGAACGGGTCTTCCGCAGCGATCACCACCCGCGCCACGCCGGCGGCGACCAGCGCATCCGCGCAAGGCGGCGTGCGGCCGTGGTGGGCGCAGGGTTCCAGCGTCACATAGGCGGTGGCGCCGCCGGCGCGCTCGCCGGCCTCGCGCAGCGCGAACACCTCGGCATGCGGCTCGCCAGCGCGCCGGTGCCAACCGGCACCGACCACCTCATCGCCGTGCACGATCACGCAGCCCACGCGCGGGTTGGGCTGGGTGGTGCAAAGGCCGCGCTTGGCGAGGCGCAGGGCGTGCGCCATGTGGGTGTGGTCGGAGGAGGTGAAGCTCATGCGGGTCATCCACTCCCAGGAAGGGTGAGGGCGCGGCCGTCCCTTGACCCCGACCCTCTCCCCGGCGGGGAGAGGGAGAAAAGCGTCAACCCTTGCGCGGGCGACGCGGCTCCGCAACCGCGGCTTCGCCGCCGGCCAGCAGCGACAGCTGCAGTTTCTCCAGCTCCGGCAGGTCGTGCTCCAGCTTCGCGATTTCCTCGAGGAAGGCTTGCACGTCCTCGAACTTGCGATAGACCGAGGCGAAGCGCACGTAGGCCACCTGGTCGAGCTTCTTCAGCTCGCGCATCACCAGTTCGCCGACCTGGCGCGAAGGCACTTCGCGCTCGCCGCTGCGGCGCAGATCGTTGATGATCTCGCGCACCGCGGCATCCACCGCGTCGCTGGCCACGGGCCGCTTCTGCAGCGCGCGTTCGAAGCTCACCCGCAGCTTGCGCTCGTCGAAGGCTTCGCGCCGCTCGCCGCTCTTCACGATCGCCGGCAGCTTCAGCTCCGCCGTCTCGAAGGTGTTGAAGCGTTCGCCGCACTGCGGACACTCGCGACGACGGCGCACGGTGGCGCCGTCCTCGGTGAGCCGCGAGTCGATCACGCGGGTGTCTTCGTGCTGGCAGAAGGGGCAATGCATAGGGGCTTAGGAGTGAGAGTAGAGAAGTGAGGAGCGAGAGGAAAGCATCAGCACCGGCTTTCTCTCACTTCTCACTCCTCTTCACCCACTTCTCGCTTTCAGCCGTAGACCGGGTACTTCCTGCACTGCGCCTCGACCTTGGCGCGCACAGCGGCGATCACCTTGTCGTCGTTCGGCGCATCCAGCACGTCGCAGATCCAGTTCGCCAGTTCCACGCAGTCGGCTTCGAGATAGCCGCGGGTGGTGACGGCGGGGGTGCCCACGCGCAGGCCGGAGGTGACGAAGGGTTTCTGCGGGTCGTTCGGCACGGCGTTCTTGTTGACCGTGATGTGGGCCTTGCCCAGCGCGGCTTCCGCGTCCTTGCCGGTGATCGGCTTGCCGATCATGTCGACCAGCATCAGGTGGTTCTCGGTGCCGCCGGAGACGATCTTGTAGCCGCGCGCGATGATGGTCTTGGCCATCGCCTTGGCGTTCTTCACCACCTGCGCCTGGTAGGTCTTGAACTCCGGCTCCAGTGCTTCCTTGAACGCCACCGCCTTGGCGGTGATCACGTGCATCAGCGGGCCGCCCTGGATGCCGGGGAACACGATGGACTGCAGCTTCTTCTCGATCTCCTCGGCCGCCGCGCCCATGCCCTGCTTGCTCGCCACGATCAGGCCGCCGCGCGGGCCGCGCAGCGTCTTGTGCGTGGTGGAGGTGACCACGTGAGCGTGCGGCAGCGGGCTGGGGTACACGCCCGCGGCGACCAGGCCGGCGACGTGGGCCATGTCCACGAACAGGTACGCGCCGACCTTGTCGGCGATGGCGCGGAAGCGCGCCCAGTCCATCACCTGCGAATAGGCGCTGAAGCCGGCCACGATCATCTTCGGCTGGTGCTCGACGGCGAGGCGCTCGACCTCGGCCATGTCCACGATGCCGTTGGCGTCCACGCCGTACTGCACGGCGTGGAGGATCTTGCCGCTGAGGTTGACCTTGGCGCCGTGGGTAAGGTGGCCGCCGTGTGCCAGGCTCATGCCGAGGATGGTGTCGCCCGGCTGCAGCAGCGCGAAGTACACCGCCTGGTTGGCCTGCGAGCCGGAATGCGGCTGCACGTTGGCGTACTCACAGTCGAACAGCTGCTTGAGGCGCTCGATGGCCAGCTTCTCGGCCACGTCCACGTACTCGCAGCCGCCGTAGTAGCGCTTGCCGGGATAACCCTCGGCGTACTTGTTGGTGAGCTTGGAACCCTGCGCTTCCATCACCCGCGGGCTGGCGTAGTTCTCGGAGGCGATCAGCTCGACGTGGTCTTCCTGGCGCCGCCCTTCGTCGGCGATGGCCTGGGCCAGTTCGGAGTCGTAACCGGCGATCGTGCAGTCCTTCGGGAACATTCGGGCCTCTGCGGGCAAGGGGGCGGGGATGAATCGCGAAATTGTAACGCCGCCGGGAGGTTGCGGCCACTGCCCGGCCGCTGGCGGTGCAAGGCGGACACCATCACGTAGCTGATGATCATCAGCAGCAGCCACGCGCCCAGCTTGCCGAACGGCACCCAGTGCCAGCCATGCCGCTGTGTGGGATACAGCCAGGCATGGCTGAAAGTGCCCACGTTCTCCGCCAGCCAGATGAACAGCGCCACCAGCACGAAGCCCAGCAGCAGCGGCATGCGCCGGTGCGTGCGGCGGATGCGGAAGTGGATCCGGCACGGCCCGAACAGCCACGCCACTGCCACGAACAACAGCGGCCGCGCATCCGGCAGGTAATGGTGGCTGAAGAAGTTGAGGTAGATCGCCACGGCCAGCGCCACCGTCGCGGCGAACGGCGGATGCCGGGTGAAGCGGAAGTCGAACAGCCGCCACGCGCGGGCGATGTAGCTGCCGACCGCCGCGTACATGAAGCCGGTGAACAGCGGCACCCCGCCCAGCCGCAGCAGCGAGGATTCCGGGTAATTCCACGAGCCCACCGCCGTCTTGAACAGTTCCATCGCCGTGCCCACGACATGGAACAGCAGGATCACCCTCGCTTCCTCGCGACTCTCCAGCTTCGCGGCCAGCAGGATGCCCTGGATCGCCAGGGCAGCCACGGTCAGGAAGTCGTAGCGCGCCAGCCACGCGTCACGCGGATACCAGCGCCAGCTGGCCAACAGCAAGGCCACCATCAGGCCGCCGAACAGGCAGGCAGCGGCTTGCTTGAGGCCGAACACCACGAATTCGTGGGCAAAGACGGCAAGCCGGCCGCCAGGACGTGCCCAATACGCCACCCGCCGATCCAGCCTGAGCAGCGCCCGCCTTGCTCCGTCTGCCACGCCATCCATTCGTCCATCCCGATCCCGGCCGCACCGGCAGCAGCTTGCAAGGGGAATCGGGCCGCGAACGGCGCCCGGCATGGCGGCAAAACGGCCTATCGGCGATAATTGGCGGTCTTTATCCCACCTACCCGTCCGGACCGCGCCAGCAGTGGCCGGCGCACCGCAGCCAGGGAGCACGCATGCAATACATCTACACCATGAACGGGGTGAGCAAGATCGTCCCCCCGAAGCGCCAGATCATCAAGGACATCTCGCTGTCGTTCTTCCCCGGCGCGAAGATCGGCCTGCTCGGCGTCAATGGCGCGGGCAAGTCCACCGTGCTGAAGATCATGGCCGGCGTGGATACCGACTTCCAGGGCGAGGCGCGTGCGCAACCCGGCACCAAGATCGGCTATCTGGCGCAGGAGCCGGATCTGAACCCTGAAAAGACCGTGCGCGAAGTGGTCGAGGAAGGCGTGTCGGTGATCCTCGACGCACAGAAGCGGCTGGAAGAGGTCTACGCCGCCTACGCCGAGGAAGGCGCCGACTTCGACGCGTTGGCCAAGGAGCAGGAGCAGCTGGAAGGCATCCTGGCCGCGAACGACGCTCATGCGCTGGAGCGCCAGCTGGAAGTGGCCGCTGACGCGCTGCGCCTGCCGGCGTGGGACGCCAAGGTCGGCCCGCTCTCCGGCGGCGAGAAGCGCCGCGTGGCGCTGTGCCGCCTGCTGCTGTCCAAGCCGGACATGCTGCTGCTGGACGAACCGACCAACCATCTCGACGCCGAATCCGTCGACTGGCTGGAGCAGTTCCTGCACGACTACCCCGGCACCGTGGTGGCGGTGACGCATGACCGCTATTTCCTGGACAACGCCGCCGAGTGGATCCTCGAACTCGACCGCGGCCGCGGCATCCCGTGGAAGGGCAACTACACCGAGTGGCTTGAGCAGAAGGATGCGCGCCTGAAGCAGGAAGCCAACCAGGAGAAGTCGCGCCAGAAGGCGATCGAGAAGGAACTGGAGTGGGTGCGCTCGGCCGCCAAGGGCCGCCAGTCCAAGGGCAAGGCGCGCCTGGCCCGCTTCGAGGAGCTGAACTCGGTCGACTACCAGCGTCGCAACGAGACCAACGAGATCTTCATCCCGCCGGGCGAGCGCCTGGGCCAGGAAGTGATCGAGTTCAAGAACGTCACCAAGTCGTTCGGCGACCGCGTGCTGATCGAGGACCTCTCGTTCAAGGTGCCGCCGGGCGCGATCATCGGCGTGATCGGCCCGAACGGCGCCGGCAAATCCACCCTGATGAAGATGATCATGGGCAAGGAGTCGCCGGACACGGGCGAAGTGAAGCTGGGCCACACCACCAAGCTGGCCTACGTCGACCAGTCGCGCGACGCGCTCGATCCGAAGAACAACGTGTGGCAGGAAGTGTCCGGCGGCTCGGACATCCTCACCATCGGCAACTTCGAGATCCAGTCGCGCGCCTACATCGGCCGCTTCAACTTCAAGGGCACCGACCAGCAGAAGATCGTCGGCAGCCTGTCCGGCGGCGAACGCGGCCGCCTGCACATGGCCAAGACCCTGCTGCAGGGCGGCAACGTGCTGCTGCTCGACGAGCCGTCCAACGACCTCGACGTGGAAACCCTGCGCGCGCTGGAAGACGCGTTGCTGGAATTCCCCGGCAGCGCGATCGTGATCTCGCATGACCGCTGGTTCCTCGACCGCATCGCCACCCACATCATCGCGTTCGAAGGCGACTCGCACGTGGAGTTCTTCCCAGGCAACTACAACGAGTACGAGGCCGACAAGAAGCGCCGCATGGGCGACGAGGCGGCCAGGCCGCATCGCGTGAAGTACAAGAAGCTGGCTTGAGGGCAGGAAGGTGGGGTGAAGCTTGCCCACTTTTACTGCGCGAATATTGCGAGGATCTGAAACCGTCCTCGCCGTCATTCCGGCGAAAGCCGGAGGTGTTTTTCAACAGCCGCAGGCTGGTCATCCAGTCGAACACTCGTGCGAAGCACGCAAAACCTGTTTCGTGTGCTTCGCACGCATACTTCACTAGATTCCGGCTTTCGCCGGAATGACGAGCGGGGACAAGCTCTCGCTGGCCCCCTCTATTCACTCACTTCCCGTTTCCGGCCCCACCCGCCGACATCGACGGCGGCGCATCGGCCGGATCAGTGCCCCAGGCCTTGTTCGGCGCAGGCCCCATCGTAAGCACCAGAGTGGCGCCGTTCGCGATGTCCGCCTGGCTGAACCAGGGTTTGTTCCACGGCTTGCCGTTGAGTGTGGCGGACTGAATGTAGAGGTTCTTCGCCGAGTTGTTGCGCGCGACGATCTCGAGGATTTTGCCGTTGCCCATGTGCAGGCGGACGCGGTCGAAGATCGGGCTGCCGAGGATGTAGTCCGGCATGGACGGATCGACCGGGTAGAAGCCCATCGCGCTCAACACGTACCAGGACGAGGTCGAGCCCTGGTCGTCCATGCCGGGGAAGCCGTAGCCGCTGGCGTCGCTGCCGTACATCTCGGCGAGGATGCGTCGCGCCAGCGCCTGCGTCTTCCACGGCTGGCCGCTCCACGCATACAAGTAGGCCGCCTGCTGGTCGGGCTGGTTGCCCTGCACGTATTGCCCGATCAGGCCGGTGCAGTCGCGGCAGATGCCCTTGGCCGTGTAGGGCGTGGAGAAGAACGCGTCGAGCTTGGCGTTGAACGCGGCGCGCCCGCCGAGCAGGTCGATCAGGCCCTGCACGTCGTGCGGCACCAGCCACAGCGTGGACCAGCCCGAGGCCTCCTTCATCATGAAGTTGTAGTACGGCTCGCCCGGATCGAACGGCGAAATCCACTTGCCGTCCGCGGTCCTGCCGCGCATGAAGCCGGTCGACGGGTCGAACACGTTGCGGTAGTTCGCGGCGCGGCGCAGGAACATCTGCGCGTCGTCCGTCTTGCCGAGCCGGCGCGCGACGTCGGCCAGTGCGTGATCGTCCCAGGCGTATTCCAGCGTGGTGGCCACGCCCGCCTTGCCGCCCGCATACGGCGGGCTCGGATTCCCCGGCGGCACGATGTCGGAGATCCAGCCGTTCTTCATGTATTCGGCGAGATAGCCGCGCGGCCCGTGGGGGTCGGTCGCGTTCTTGCGCAGGTATTCGTAGGCAGCGGCGTAATCGAACGGGATGCCGCGCTGCCACGCACCGTCGTAGAGCAGCACGGCGTGGTCGCCATGGAACGAGGTGTCCATGTAGCCGCGTTCGCGCGCGCGATCCAGCTCGGAGCGCATGATGTCCTGCACGACCTTGGGTTCGAGCAGCATCAGCAGCACGATCTGGTTGCGACCGGTATCCCAGAACGGCACCGGGCCGTAGCGGTCGTAGCTGGCGACGTGGATCTTGCCGTCCGCGCCGGTGAAGCGTTCGCCCTTGTGCGCCAGCAATCGCGGGCTGGCGAAGGAGTGGTACAGCGTCGAGTAGAACAGCATGCGCTGCTTCGGCGTGCCGCCGCTGACTTCGACGCGGTCGAGCCATCGCGCCCACGCCGCGCGCGCCTGGGCATGCACGCGCTCGAAATCCCAGCCTGGATCTTCGTCGCGCAACCGCTGCTCGGCTTCGTCGGCACTGTGGCCGTGGGCGATCTTCACCAGCACCTGCTCGCCGGCCTGGGTGTCGAAGCTGACGTAGGCGCCCGCGTAACTGCCGGACACCGCACGCCGGTCCGGTTGCACGTCCGCGTCGCCGATGCCGTAGCCCTCGTGATCGTGGTTCGCGTGGAAGGTGCCGAATCCGGCGAACGGCCGCGAGAACTCGGCGACGAACCAGGCGCCGTCCGAGTCGCGTTCCGGGCGCCCGCCCGTGGCGACACCGCGAATGGTGTGGTCGTCGACCACCTCCACGTTGCCGCCGGAGCGGCGCAGGTTGATGACGACATTCGAACGGTGGCTCGCCGGGAAGGTGAAGCGCATCAGGCTGGTGCGCTGTGTCGCCGTGAGCTCGACCCTGGTGTGGAAGGTGGCCAGGTCCACCGTGTAGTAGCCCGGCGACGCCTTCTCGCTCGCCTTGTCGTAAGTCGACTGCGCGTAGTCGGGCGGCATGGTCCAGTCGCCCACTACCGGCATGATCATCGGCGATGCCTGGCCGCCATAGGTCGAGCCGCCGCCGGTGAATCCGATCATCGTCGGATTCGGGTAGTAGTACGACATGCCGACGCCCGCGGGATAACTGAGATCGACATTGAGGTTGACCGGCGTCGCCTCGGTCGGGCTTTGCGGCAGGCTCGCACCCGGCGAGGTCATGCCCGAATACAGCGGCTCGCCCGGCGGCGGCGCGTTGCCGATCAGCGACTGCCGGTCCAGCGGCGCGGTGCCGACCAGCGGGTTCGCCTCGTCGACGGCCTGCGTCGCATGCTGCAACGCGTTGTCGCCTTGGGCATGGACTGCGCCCATGGTTCCAAGTGCAAGGGCTGCCATCGCGAAGACCTGTGCAAGGTGCCTGCGGGTCGATGAAGCGCGGCGGCAAGAGAGTGCGGAAAATGGATGCATGGTCCGTTCCGGTGCGTGCATGAATGAAGGCGCGTCATCCGTCACGCCGGCGGCGCTTTGCTCCCTCTCCCCGACGGGGAGAGGGAGCAAAGCTCATGGGCAGGCCAAGATTGAACCCGCCCGTCGTGCTCAATCGCCGGAGCCGAACTTGTACGTGACGCCCATGTAGTACTGGCGTCCCGCATATTCCAGCTGATTGAGCCGCGCCGTCGTGTCGCTGCCAAGATACGAACGCGGCTTGGCACGCGTCAGGTTGATGATCGACGCGGTCACCATCAGGTGCTTGTTGAACTGGTAGTCGCCGTTCAGATCGACCTGGTGGTAAGGCTCCGTGTAGACCGGCAGGCCGGCGGCAAGCCCTTGCATGGTGCGGCCCGTCCAATTGCTGGTGGCACGCAGCAGCAGGCCATGCTTCTCGTAGAACAACGACACGTTCGCCGCGTACTTGGCGCTGCCGATCAGTTCCGACTTGCCCACCTGGGTGTCGCCGAGCGAAACCGCGGTTTCGTTGGTCTTGTTGAGCGTGTAGTTGGCGATGTAGCCGAAGCCCGACTGGAAGGTGTGCTGCGTGTAGAGCTCCACGCCCTTGGAGGTGCCCGAGCGGCCGTTGGCGTTGGTGCTGTATTGCAGGAAGTTCTCCTGGGTGCCGCCGACATCCACGTTGATATTGTTGACGGTGACCGGCACGACGAAGTTCTTCACCTTCTTGTCGAACAGATCCAGGCCGACGACCGATTCGGGCGCGTAGTACCACTCGCCCGCCAGGTCGAACTGGGTGGCCGTGAACGGCTTGAGATCGGCGTTGGCGCCGCTGCCGTACCAGCCCGGAGGCGGCGCGCCGAACTGCTTGCGGTCGTTGTAGTACGCCTGCGTGTTGTTGGTGAGGCTGCCCAGCTGGGCGAGGTCGGTGTAGTTCGCGCGGGCCATCGCCTGCGAGCCGGCGGCGCGCAGCACGAAGTCGTCCGCAACGGTCCACGCGACGTTGAAGCTGGGCAGGAGCTTGTTGTAGCGCTTGGAGGTGGTGGCGTTGGAGTACGTCTGCACCACCGACTGCTCGCGCGGCAGGTACTGGAAATCGCCCGGTGCGCACGGGCCGCCGCCGGCGTTCACGCCGCTGGCCGGGCAGATCAGGATGTTGCCGCTCGCGTCGTGGTAGTACACCGCATTGTTGGTGGTGATCTGGTCGGCGACGGTGAGGTCCTGCTGCGTGCTGACGAAGCGCAGGCCCACGTTGCCGCGCAGCGTGCCCGTGTCGAAGTTCGCCTGCACGTAGGCCGCCGAGATCTTTTCCCGGACCGTGGATTTGTCTTCGGGGTGGTTGTAGACCACCCGGTCGTAGGTGGAGTTGAGGTGACTGTAGTAGGCCGGGAAGTTGATCGCCGGGAAGATGCTGTCGTTGTAGGCCTCGGTGTTGCCGTCGAGCATGCCCGGTTCGAGGAAGCCCGCCGGCAGCTGGCCGGCATTCGGGTCGCAGGTCTGGAACTGCAGCGTGGTGCCCTTGCAGTACCAGCGCAGCTCGTTGTTCTGCTGCTCGGCGCGGTTGTCGCGGTACTTCGCGCCGAACTGCAGCGATTGCAGCCAGCCGTTGTCGAAGGCCCAGGTGAAGTCCGCCTGGGCGAAATTCTGCGAGGTGCGGGTATTGACCATGTTGGAGCCGGTCGAACCGAGATCCACCTGACCCTCGCCGGCCAGCATGTTCTGCAGCACGTCGGGCGCCGCCGTGATGGTCGGCTTGCCGTTCAGCGTCCACGCGGCCCCGTTGCTGCCGTCCACCCACTGGCCGTTGACGAAGTTGCGCGGCTTGGCCGCCATGCCCAGCTCGATCGACGGGCCGCCCGTCGCCCAGGTGCGGCCGACGTTGAACGTCCCGCTGAGGTCGCCGCCGTTGTCCCACTCGCCTTCGAGGTTGAGGGTCTGCGAGGTGGCCTTCTCCACGGAGTAGTTGCCGTTGAGCCAGGGGATCTCCGTGGAGCAGACGTCCACCGGCTGCCGTTGCGCGCCAGTGCTGGGGTTCGTCGTCGCGTTGCAGCCCTGGCCCGGGGGCGGCAGCACGTAGTTCGCACCAGTGACGACGGTGTGCGAGGGATCGAAGGTCAGGCCATTGGGAGCGAGCAGCCGGCCCTGCTGGTCGTCAAAATTGTTGTTGCTGGGCAGGCCCCACTCGGGAACCTCCAGGGTATTGGTGATCTGGGTCTGCTGCCGCTGGAAGCGGAAGTAGTTGCCCGTCAGCAGGAAATGGTCGCTGGGCTTGAGCTGCATGGTGGCCTGGACGCCCTTGGTCTTCAGGTCCAGCTGGTTCCGGCTGGTGGAGAACTGCTGCGGCATCCAGTAGCCCGAATACTGTTTGCCGGACTGGTCGACCTCGCCGTTGCCCCACAGGTCGATGTTGGAGGCCACGGCCGGGTCGTACTGGTTGCCATGCACATCCGTGGGCGGCTGGGTGCACGTTGCGACGTCGGAGCAGTTGTCGGCCCACCAGTGCCAGCTCGACGCATTGGCCGTGTAGTCGATGTCCCGGCGCTTCTGGTAGGTGCCCGCGAGCAGGACGCCAAAGGTCTGGTCCTTGTTCTTCCACGACCACAGCGCCGAGACCTGGGGGGTGATCTTGCCGCTGTTGTCGGAGCCCGCACCGTTGACGGACACGAAGCCGTCGTTCGCCTTCATCTCCAGCGGGCGGCGCGTGCGCAGGTCCACGTTGCCGCCGATGCCGCCTTCGTCCAGGCGCGCCTCCAGGCTCTTGTAGAGCTTGATGTCCGAGAACATGTTGGCCGGCATCATCGAGTAGTTGAACGAGCGCGTCAGGCCGGCCGAGGTATCGGCCGAGGCCACGTAGTTACCGTTCAATTCCGTCAGCGTCAGCTCGGGCGCGAGGCCGCGGATGCTGACCGTCTTGCCTTCGCCGGATTCGCGGGTGATGACCACGCCGGGCACGTGCGCCAGCGCATCGGCGATGTTCTTGGCGGGGAACTGCGCGATGTTCTGCGCGTTGATGACCTCGACGATGGCGTTGGAATCGCGCTTGTCCTGCAGGTTCTGGTCGATCGACTGGCGGTAGCTCGTGACGACCACGCCCGGCAGGAGGATCGGCTTTTCGTTCTTGTCGTTCTTTTTCTTGCCTGCCGTCTTTGCCGTCGTGCCGTCGGAGGTCTGCGTGCCGTCGGAGGTTTGTGCCGGCGGTGGCGTCGCGGTCGCGACGGGCGTCGTCGTCTGGGCGGCCAAGGCGGTCGCGGGGATTCCGAGACCGGCTAGCGACAGGCTCGCCGCGGCTAATGCGACGTAGAGCGGTTTGCGGGCAAAGGCATGAGGCAGACAAGTCATCTTCAGTATCTCCGTTGATGTGCGTTCTTGTGGAATCGGCGCAAGGCACTCCGTTCGATCGCATGAACCGGATGCGCGGTCACCGCTTTCTTGCTTCCTCCAACACTGAATCGATCCAAATTTTCATCGGCCAACGGGCGCATGCCCGTCGTCGACCGACACTTCAAAATCCCGAACGCGTTACTGCGATTGCCCGGATCGAAGGCCGCGAAAGCGGCCGGTTGCCGCGGAACCTGCCGGGACAGGAATTCCGCCCACGCACCCGCACATGCCTGGTGCATGCAGGCACGTCACCGTGGAAATACCGATGGCTTCGGTGGTTGCATTTCTCAAACCCCGTCAACCCGCCAGGCAGGAGCCGTGACATCCCGGGCAGCCCACTCCTGCCCGATCGTCACGCGGCCGAAGCCGCACTCACCCCTCGTGTCACTGGCGTGATGTGGATCACAATGACTTGGATCGATCTTAACGCTTCAGTCGCAAGCTACACCTCGAACTCGATAAGTCACGCTGCGGCGCAAAAAACGGCGCCGCGAACGGTCGGCGGGCCTCGTCGGCCCGCCATTCCATGACGCAGTGGCAGCGCAGGAGTGGGCGCAGGCGAGCCCTCTGGTCTTCTTCCGTGTCTCGTCGGGCCTGGCTAACGGGCAGGCTGCTGCATGCTCCGCACGGCGAGGGGCGCGAAGATGCCGCCCTGCACCGGGCGGGCCTGGAACGCGACGCGGCGCCCGGTGACGGTGCTGTAGAGATCGCAGAACGGCACCCGGTCGGGCGTGCCGTCGGCATAGGCGTAGACGCGATCGATCAGCTCCTGCGCCACCGGCTGATCGGCCAGCCAGGCCGCCGTGAACAGCGCCCAGTCGGACTTGGCGTAGCTGTGCGGCACCTGCAGCGGAAGCCCGAAGGCATTGCACTGCCGCAGGTACCAGGCCGCCTGCATGGCGCGGACTTCCGCAGGGATCAGCCCGGTGCCCAGCAAGCTGTCCGCAAAGCCGTTGTAGAGCGTTCCCCACGTACCCTGCCCGCCGGCGTCGTGATAGGTAAGGTCCAGGTGCGGTGCCTGCGGATCCTGCGCATGCGCGGCCCAGTACGCGATGTCCTTGCGCGCTCGTTCGCGGTAGTGCGCGGCGTCGCCGGCATGGCCGGCAAGCCCGGCCACCTGCCCCATCGCGGCCAGCGCCACGATGCCTTTCAAGGCCAGGTTGACGCTGTGCACGATCGAGCCGGCGAAGTCGTCGGTCTGGTTCTGGAAGCCCGGATCGGGCAGGTTCCGCTCCAGGTATTGCGCCCACTTTTCCAGCAGCGGGTAATGGCGCACGGCGAAGGCCTGCGCCTCGGCACGCGGCGCGCGGCGCAGCCAGGCGGCGATCATGATCAGCATGTCGCCGCTCTCCTCCACCGGCATGTCCTCTTCCTTGCCGTCGTTGTGGCCGGTCGCCTGCGGATAGGCGGAACCGAGGTCGTGCTCGGCGTAGGGCTTGGGCCATCCGCCGCGCCCGGCGTAGTCGAGCAGGGGCAACAACAGCATGCGCAGGTAATCGGGATCGAGGTACATCCACACCGGCGAGGCCGGGTAAAGCACGTCCACGGTGGACACGTTGCCGTCGCTGGAAATCTCCTTCAGGAACGCCCACGGCGTACCGTCCGGTCCCAGCACCAGTTCGGTACCACCGTAGGCCTGCCGCAACGACAGCACGCACAAGCCCTCGTAATGTTCCCCGCCGACGGCACGCGCATCGCGGCTGACGCGCGCATCGAGCGCATCGGCCCGCTGGCGCGCCGCAGCGGCGTCGCCATGGAAGAAATCCAGCATCGCCTTCCAGTCGGCGAAATGCTTCGTCCACAGCGCGCGCAACGGCCGGCCCAGGTAGTTGATGCATTGCTCGCGCACCTGGCCGACCACGAAATCCGCAGAACTCGCAGCAGCACCACAAGGGCCAAGGTCGACCGCCAGCGCCAACGCCGGCAACGCCTTGACCGTGCTGCGCGCCGCCGCGTTGCTGCCGTCAAGCGAACCGTGTTCGACGAAGCGCGCCCGCAGCTTCAGCCGCTCGCCCGCCTGCAGGCTGACGCCGTCGCGCGCCGGCGTCGACCACAGCACCCGGCCCCAGGCCGCGAACTCGTGCTGCTCCGCCAGCGGTTGCGACCTGGCGCGCGCGAGGGTCCAGGTCCGGGCGGCTTGCGTATCGCCGCGCGCGACCACCAGCTCCTGCGCGACATCGTCGCCGGCCCAGTCGCCAGTGATCTCCATGTAGACCTGCACGGCATGGGATGCGCCATCCATGCTGCGCGCCGACACGCGCACGTAGCTCATCGGAATCGACTGGCGGCGGTTGTCGCCCGGCTCCACCGGTGAAAGGAAATCCACCGCCAGCTCGACGCCACCACCTTGCAGGGTGAAGCACGACCGTGTCGCCGTGACGCGCAACGCGGTCTGCCGCATGGCGCGCGGGAAGTCCTCGACCGTCGCCTGCTGCCCGTGGTTGCCATCGGGAATGGCCTGGACGATCTTGCCGTCGCCCATGAACAGCCAGGCCGCGCCGTCGATGCGGGCCAAGCCCACCATCCCCGTGGTGCTGCCCTGCCAGAACTGCGGCGCATTGCCGGGCAACAGCGTTGCCGGCAGCCAGGTGCTCAGGTAGGGCTGACGCACCGCCAGGGGCACGGCAGGCGGACGGATCGGCGTTACCGAGGCAGCGGCCTGCGCAGCATGACCGGCCCCGCCCGCCGCCGGTTCGACGGATGCCGCCCCCAGTGGGGCCTTCGCTTCGGCTGGCAGCAACGCCGAACCGGCGAGTGCCAGGCCGGCGATGCCAGAGAGCCGCAGGACGTTGCGGCGCGAGGGATCGACGTCCGTGGAAGCATCGACGGAAGGCGTGCATTTTTTCGACATGGGGAAGGCCTTGGTCAGGTGCGTCGCGATCGGCGGCAGATGCGGGGAATGTCCGGATGGATCCGGCACACCCCTTGGGACCTTAGGTCCGATCAGGCACAAATGGAAGGCCAAACACGCCCATCGGTGCGATCCCGCCAACCCGTTCGCCATGCCGCGTGCCCGCTGCGCTTCCCTTAAACTGTGCAGCCACTTCCTTGCCCGAGGCACGCGCCATGCGCTTCCACGACACCCTGCGACAGCGCTGGCACGAGCACGGCACGCTGGTCTGCGTGGGCCTCGATCCGGAACCGGCGAAGTTTCCCGCGCACCTGCGCGACCTGCCCGACGCGGTGTTCGCGTTCTGCGCCGCCATCGTCGACGCCACCGCCGACCTCGCCTGCGCGTTCAAGCCGCAGATCGCGCACTTCGCGGCGCTGCGCGCGGAAGAGGCGCTGGAGCGGCTGATCGCGCACATCCACGAAAAACATCCCGGCGTGCCGGTGATCCTCGACGCCAAGCGCGGCGACATCGGCAGCACCGCGCAGCACTACGCCAGCGAGGCCTTCGAGCGTTATCGCGCCGATGCAGTGACGCTGAACCCCTACCTCGGCCGCGACTCGGCGCAACCCTTCCTCGATCGCGCCGACAAGGGCGTGATCCTGCTCTGCCGTACCTCCAACCCCGGCGGCGCGGACTTCCAGGCGCTGGACTGCGGCGGCGTGCCGCTCTACCTGCGCGTGGCCGAGACCATCGCGCGCGACTGGAACGCCCACGGCAACTGCGCCCTGGTCACCGGCGCCACCTGGCCGGAGGAACTGGGCCAGGTGCGCGACGTGGTGGGCGACATGCCCCTGCTGGTGCCCGGCATCGGCGCCCAGGGCGGCGACGTGGCCGCCGTGCTGCAGCACGGCCTGACCGCGGACGGCACGGGTCTGATGATCAGCTCGTCGCGCGCCATCCTCTACGCCGGCAGCGGCGAGGATTTCGCGCGGGCCGCGCGGGCCGCGGCGATGGAACTGCGCGACAGCATCAACCACTATCGTTCCTGATCGCCATGTGTCATCGCGGCTGAAGCCGCTCCTACAGGTATGTCGTTGTAGGAGCGGCTTCAGCCGCGACCCACATTTCCCCATATGTCGAATACCCAGCTCGACCACCACGCGCACCGCCCCGCGACAGGCAAGCACCCGCTCTGCATGCTGGCGCACAACGTGCGGCGACCAGCGAACGTGGGCAGCCTGTTCCGCCTTGCGGATGCGCTGGGCGTGGAAAAGCTCCTCCTCGCCGGCACGACCTGCACGCCGCCGCATCCCAAGCTGCACACCGCCGCCCGCCACACCGAGCAGCACGTGCCCTGGGAGTACGCCAGCGATCCCCTGCCCGTGGTGGTCGCGCTGAAGGCTGCCGGCTACCGCATCGTCGGCCTCGAACTCACCTCCGCCAGCATCGCATTGGGGCAACTGCGGGTTGCCCCGGGCGACCGGATCTGCCTGGTGCTCGGCAACGAGAGCGTCGGCATCTGCCAGGCCCTGCTCGACGCCACGGACGCCACCGTGCACATCCCGATGCGGGGCCACAATTCGTCGATGAACGTCGCCAGCGCCTGCGCCATCGCCACTTACGTGATCACGCAGAAGTTGGGATGATCCCCGGGCGGGGCATCAGGCCTCGCCGCCCGCACCCTGCATCGGGCAGGCAGTGGCATGGAGATCCGCTCATGCGCAGCAATCGATCCATCCCGAACGCCACCATCATCCCCGTGCTCGGCTACGCCGACGTGCCCGCGGCGGCCGACTGGCTGTGCCGGGCGTTCGGGTTCCGCCCACGGCTGCGCATCGGCGACCACCGCATCCAGCTCGCCTATGGCGATGGCGCGGTGGTCGTGAGCGATGCCGGCCCGGAAAACGGCGAACATTTGCCGCGTCAGTCCGTGATGGTGCGGGTGGACGATGCCGACGCGCACCATGCGCAAGCCGTTGCCGCGAGAGCACGCATCGTCAGCGAGCCGACCAGTTGGCCCTACGGCGAGCGCCAGTATTCGGCGATGGACCCCGGCGGCCACCTGTGGACGTTCACGCAGACCGTCGCCGACGCCGATCCCGCCAGTTGGGGCGGCGAGCTGGTCGAACCCTGAGCCGCCCGTGGCCGCCTGGCGGCAGGGCTGCCGAGGCGCCCGCGTTTTGTCAGCCCTGCCCCTGCCGTACAATTCCAAGCTTTGACGCCAGATCCCGCACCCGACCGGTGCGCGCCATCGCGAGCCCCCATGGAAAAGAGTTTCGAACCCGCCCAGATCGAGTCGACGTGGTACGCCCGCTGGGAAGCCAGCGGCGCGTTCAAGCCCACGGGCTCGGGCGAGCCCTACTGCATCCTGCTGCCGCCGCCGAACGTCACCGGCACGCTGCACATGGGCCATGCGTTCCAGCAGACCGTGATGGACATGCTGGTGCGCTACCAGCGCATGCGCGGCATGAACGTGCTGTGGCAGGTGGGCACCGACCACGCGGGCATCGCCACCCAGAAGATCGTGGAGAACCAGCTCGCCGCCGAAGGCAAGACCCGCCATGACCTGGGCCGCGAGCCGTTCGTGGAACGCGTGTGGCAGTGGAAGGAGGAATCCGGCTCCACCATCACCAACCAGATGCGCCGCATCGGCGCCGCCGCCGACTGGTCGCGCGAACGCTTCACCATGGACGAGGGCCTCTCCGCCGCGGTACGCAAGGTGTTCGTGGAGTGGTACCGCGCCGGCCTGATCTACCGCGGCAACCGGCTGGTGAACTGGGACCCGGTGCTGGGCACGGCAGTGTCGGACCTCGAGGTGAACAACGTCGAGCGCGACGGCCACATGTGGTCGATCCGCTATCCCGTGACCGGCAGCGACGAATCGCTGGTGGTCGCCACCACGCGCCCGGAAACCATGCTGGGCGACGTCGCCGTGGCCGTGCACCCGGAGGACGAGCGCTATGCCCACCTGGTCGGCAAGACGCTCACCCTGCCGCTGAGCGGCCGGCAGATCCCGGTGATCGCCGACGACTACGTCGACCGCGAGTTCGGCACCGGCTGCGTGAAAATCACCCCGGCGCACGACTTCAACGACTACGCGATCGGCCAGCGCCACAAGCTGGCGCCGATCACCATCTTCACGCTGGACGCGAAGGTCAACGACAACGCGCCGGAAACCTATCGCGGCCTCGACCGCTACGACGCCCGCAAGCGCGTGCTGGCCGACCTCGAAGCCGCCGGCCTGCTGGTCGAAACCAAGGCGCACAAGCTGCAGGTGCCGGTGAGCCAGCGCTCCGATGCGGTGATCGAGCCCATGCTCACCGACCAGTGGTTCGTCGACCTCACTTCGGACGTCCAGACGGATGGTCGTCCGGGCGGCCGCAAGGCGATCACCGAACCCGCGCTGGACGCCGTGCGCTCGGGCGAGATCAGGTTCGTGCCCGAGAACTGGGCGACCACGTACACGCAGTGGCTGGACAACATCCAGGACTGGTGCATCAGCCGCCAGCTCTGGTGGGGCCATCGCATCCCCGCGTGGTACGACGAGGCCGGCAGCATCTTCGTGGGCGAGGACGAAGCCGATGCGCGCGCGCATGCCGCCGTCGCGCCGGTGGGCGCGTTGAAGCAGGACGAGGACGTGCTCGACACCTGGTTCTCCTCCGCGCTGTGGCCGTTCTCCACCCTGGGCTGGCCGCTGGACGGTGCGGTGAAGGACGCGGACGGCAATGTCGTCGCCGACTGGTCGCACGACCGCATCTACCTGCCCAGCGCGGTGCTGGTCACCGGCTTCGACATCATCTTCTTCTGGGTCGCCCGCATGGTGATGGCGACCAAGTACTTCACCGGCCAGGTGCCATTCCGCGAGGTGTACATCAACGCCATCGTGCGCGACGCCGAAGGCCAGAAGATGTCCAAGTCCAAGGGCAACACGCTGGACCCGCTGGACCTGATCGACGGCATCGAGCTGGAACCGCTGGTGGCGAAGTCCACCAGGTCGCTGCTGATCCCGCAGGTGCGCGAGAAGGTGGAGAAGCGCATCCGCAAGGAATACCCCGACGGCATCAAGCCCATCGGCACCGATGCGCTGCGCTTCACCTTCGCCGCGCTGGCCAGCTACAGCCGCACCATCAACTTCGACCTCAAGCGTGCCGAAGGCTACAAGGCGTTCTGCAACAAGCTGTGGAATGCGGCGCGCTTCGTGCTGATGAATGTGGAAGACCCGCCCGCGGATGCGCCTGTAGGAGCGGTTTCAGCCGCGACACCGGCGCTCGAAATCGCGGCTGAAGCCGCTCCTACAAAACCGGCGACCGAGGCGGAACGGTGGATTCTCACCCGCCTCACGCAGACCTTGGCTGAAGTCGAGCAGCACTTCGTCTCGTATCGCTTCGACCATCTCGCACAAGCCTTGTACGAGTTCGTGTGGAACGAGTATTGCGACTGGTTCCTGGAGCTGTCGAAGCCAGCACTCAACGGCGGCGACACGGCCGCCGCGGCGTCCACGCGGCACACGCTGCTGGTGGTGCTGGAAGCGGTGCTGCGTGCGCTGCACCCGGTGATTCCGTTCATCACCGAAGATATCTACCAGGAGGTATCGCCGCGCCTCGGCCTCGCCGAAACCAGCGTATATGCGCGGCCCTATCCGCAGGCGTCGGACTTCCCGGCCGACGATGCGGCCACCGCCGAGATCGAATGGTTCAAGGCCGTGCTTTCCGGCATCCGCAGGATCCGTTCGGAAATGAACATCGCACCGGGCAAGACCATTCCGCTGCTGCTCGCCGGCGGCGAGGCCACCGATCGCGCCCGCGCCGCGAAGTTCGCCGCGCAGATCGCCTTCCTCGCCCGCACCGAGGCGCCGCAATGGATCGAGCCCGGCACCGCGGAACCGGCCGCCGCGGCCGCCGTGGTCGGCTCGCTGCGCGTGTTGATTCCGCTGGCCGGGCTGATCGACCTCGGTGCCGAGCAGGCGCGCCTCGCCAAGGAAATCACCCGTGTCGAAGGCGAGATCAGGAAGTGCGAGGGCAAGCTCGGCAACGCGAACTTCGTGGCCAATGCACCCGCGGAAGTGGTGGCACAGGAACGGCAGCGCATCGTGGACTGGAATACCCAGCTCGCGGCATTGCGGGAGCAGGCGGAAAAGCTGAAAGGCTGAGCTTCTGTTCCCCTCTCCTGCTTGCGGGGGAGGGGCTGGGGAAGAGGGGCTCTCGTCGCAACAAGAGCAGAGCGCCCCTTACCTATTTCTCGATATCGCCTGCGGCGATATCGAGGGCAAGCTTGGCAACGCGAACTTCGTGGCCAACGCCCCCGCCGAGGTGGTGGCGCAGGAACGGCAGCGCATCGTGGACTGGAATACCCAGCTCGCGGCGATGCGCGAGCAGGCGGGGAAGCTGGGAGGCTGAGCAACTTGCTCCCCTCCCCCGCTTGCGGGGGAGGGGTTGGGGGAGAGGGTGCTTGGCAGGAAGAGCCAGAGCGTCCTTTGCCTATTTCTCAATATCGCTTCCAGCGATATTGAGGGCCATCACGATCGCATCCTCGCGCCCGTCCTTCGCCGGGTAATAGCGCGGCCTGCGGCCGATCTCGCGGAAGCCCACTGATTCGTACAAGGCCTTCGCCAGCGGGTTCGACGGCCGCACTTCGAGGAACACGCGCTGCGCGCCGCTCCAGCGCGCCACGTCCAGCAGGCGGCCGAGCAGGTGCCGGCCCAGGCCCTGGCCGCGGTACGCGGGAGCGATGCAGATGTTGAGCACGTGCGCCTCGCCCGCGCCCACCGACAGCACGCCGTAGCCGGCGACATCCTCGTCGACGCACAGCACCCAGCACGGATGCCCGGCCTTGAGGCAGTCGGCGAAGATGCCGCGCGTCCACGGGAAATCGTAGGAGGCCTGTTCCACCGCCGCGACCTCGTCGAGGTCGTCCATGCGCATCAGGCGCATGTGGCTGGCCGGCCGGGCGACCGCGACCATGGCGCTCAGTGCCCCGTCGTGGCCAGGCTGCGGCGCAGAGTGCGCAGGGCGATCCACAACCGCCGCTTGGCGGCCGCATCGCCCAGCAGGCGGCCTGGCTCGTCCACCAGCACGATCTGCGCCTGCGCGGTCGCCTGCATCGGCAGGCTGCGACCCAGCGCGTGCGCCTGCGCCTCGCCGCAGGCCAGGTAGGCGCGCGCCTGCGGCACGGCGATCTCCGCTTCGCCGGGCTGCACCCGCACGCGTCCGGCACGCGCCAGGGCGGCGCCGGCGGAGTTCAGGGCACGGCCCAGCAGATCCAGCTCGCGCGTGCCGCACGTCGCCGGCAACAGCACCACGCAATCGGCGTTGGTGGTGGCCGGCAACGGCTCGTCGTCCAGCGGCGACATCGCGCCGTCCCCCGCCGCCTGCCGGCGCTGCCATGGCGTCAGGCCCAGCGCACGCAGCACGCGGGCACGGTGCGAGGCACCGCCGGGCGCGACAGCCTGCGCGTTCACGCCACGCCCCCGCGCCGTCCACGGCGGCGGTGCGCAGCCAGCCCCCACAGGGTCAGCACCGGGCCCGACAGCAGGTAGACCGTGAACCCGGCCAGCAGCACGCGCGGCGGATCGAGGTAGAGCAGCACGAGGATCAGCAGCGCCGCCACGATCCACACGAAGGGCACGAGCTGGCGGTCGCCCAGCGGCAGCGACTTGAAGCTGAAATAGCGGAAGCGGCTGACCATCAGCAGGCCGGTGATCGCCGCGATCCACGGCGTGATGAAGCACAGCTCGGCGCCGGTGATATCCGACTTGTCCATGCTCCACACGAAGGACATGCACACCGCCGCCGCGGCCGGACTGGCCAGGCCCTGGAAATAGCGCTTGTCCGCCACGCCCACCTGGGTGTTGAAGCGCGCCAGCCGCAGCGCGGCGCAAGCGGCGTAGATGAAGGCCGCAGCCCAGCCCAGCTTGCCCCACAGCGGGCCGAAGTCGCGCAGCGTGGACAGCGACCACGTGTACATCACCAGTGACGGCGCCAGGCCGAAGCTGACCAGGTCGGACAACGAGTCGTACTGCACGCCGAATTCGCTCTGTGTGCCGGTGAGCCGCGCCACCCGGCCGTCCATGCCATCCAGCAGCGCGGCGATGAACACCGCCACCGCCGCGTCGCCGTAACGGCCGCCGATGCTGGCGACGATCGCGTAGAAACCGGCCGCCATCGCCCCAGTGGTGAACAGGTTCGGCAGCAGGTAGATGCCGCGATGCCGGGGCGGGCGTACAGGCAGGGAGTCGCTCATGAATCAATCCGTGACAGGATGCCTGAAGTGTAAACCATCACCCGCTTGTGTCCGGACGATGCGGGCGGTTAACTAATGCGGTGCACCGGGGTGGGGAACTCCGGCCCATCCGCGTTGCCCTGGAGAACTCCATGTCCCGCTCGCTGATCGTCGTGGCGCTGCTGCTGGTCGCCCCGCTGGCCGTCGCCCAGCAAATCTACAAGTGGACGGACGCCAAGGGCACGGTGCACTACTCGCAATCGGCGCCGCCCGAGGGCACCCGTTTCCAGCAGGTGAAGCTGGCCGGCGGCGTGGAGTCCCCCGCCACCCCGGCCGCGCAACCGGCCGCCGAAACCGCGCCGGCGCCCGCCACCGCACCGACCCCGGCGGGTCCGGTGGCCGACACCCCGGACAACCGCGCCAAGCTGTGCGCCACGCTGAAATCCAACCTCGCCACCCTGCAGGGCAGCGGCCCGGTGGTGATGCAGGAGAACGGCAAGCCCGCGCTGCTGGACGACGCCCAGCGCAAGCAGCAGGTCGAAAGCGCCAATGCGCAATACCAGCAGTTCTGCGCGGGGTAGTAACGGGGCGTTTCGAGGCTGTAGCTCGTTTCCCGCAAGAACAGCTTCTGTCGTTAGCTTGATGACCAGAGCCAGAGCAAGCCATGCCTGTTTGCGGAACCGTCGAGACGGTTCCGCGCGGCTATAATCCGGATTCTTTCAGTCCGGAATCGCCCTGCATGCGCCTCAGCCAATTCCATCTGGCCACCGTCAAGGAAGTGCCCGCCGACGCCGAGATCGCCAGCCACCAGTTGATGCTGCGCGCCGGCATGATCCGCAAGCTCGCGTCCGGCCTGTACACCTGGTCGCCGCTGGGCCTGCGCGTGCTGCGCAAGGTGGAAAACGTGGTGCGCGAGGAAATGAATCGCGCCGGCGCCGTCGAAATGCTGATGCCCACGATCCAGCCGCGGGAACTGTGGGAGGAAACCGGCCGCTGGCAGAAATTCGGCCCCCAGCTGTTGAAGATCAAGGACCGCAAGGAGCAGGAATTCTGCTATGCACCCACCGCCGAGGAAGTGATCACCGATTACGCGCGCAACGAGCTCAACAGCTACAAGCAGCTGCCGGTGAATTTCTACCAGATCCAGACCAAGTTCCGCGATGAGATCCGCCCGCGTTTCGGCGTGATGCGCGCGCGCGAATTCCTGATGAAGGACGCTTATTCCTTCCACCTCGGCCAGGATTCGCTGGCGGAAACCTACCAGGCGATGTACGACGCCTACGCGCGCATTTTCACCCGGCTGGGCCTGAAATTCCGCGCAGTGCAGGCCGACACCGGCGCGATCGGCGGCAATGCCAGCCACGAATTCCAGGTGCTCGCCGATTCGGGCGAGGATGCCATCGTGTTTTCCGACGGCTCCGATTACGCCGCGAATGTGGAAAAGGCCGAGGCATTGGCGCCGATCACGCCGCGCCCCGCTCCCGCCGCCGCCCTGCAGCGTGTGGATACGCCCACCCAGAAAACCATAGCTGAAGTCAGCGCGCTTCTTGGCGTTTCACCCACGCAATGCGTGAAGACCCTGCTGGTGAAAGGCCGCGACGGACTGGTGGCGCTGTGCCTGCGCGGCGACCACGAACTCAACGAGGTGAAGGCCGGCAAGCTGGCGGAATTGCCCGATGAATTCGCACTCGCCGACGAGGCGGAAATCCTCGCCGCCACCGGCACGCGCCCCGGCTTCATCGGGCCGGCCGGCCTGCCCGACACCATCCCGGTGATCGTGGACCGCAGCGCTGCCGTGCTGGCCGACTTCGTCTGCGGCGGCAACCGTGACGGCACCCACCACACCGGCGCCAACTGGGAGCGCGATGCGCGCATCACCCGCGTCGAGGACATCCGTCAGGTGGTCGAGGGCGACCCCTCGCCCGACGGCAAGGGGATGCTGCACCTCGCCCGCGGCATCGAGGTGGGCCATGTATTCCAGCTCGGCCTCAAGTACGCCGAGGCGCTGGGCGCCACCGTGCTCGACGACCAGGGCAAGGCCCAGGTGATGCTGATGGGCTGCTACGGCATCGGCATCAGCCGCATCGTGGCGGCCGCGATCGAGCAGCGCCACGACGAGGCCGGCATCGTCTGGCCGGAGGCGATGGCGCCGTGGCGCGTGTCGGTCTGCATGATCAATCCGAAGGGCAATCCGGAGGTCGCCGCCGCCGCCGAATCGCTCTACCAGGAACTCGCCGCACGCGGCATCGAGACCGTGCTGGACAACCGCGGCCTGCGCCCCGGTGCGATGTTCGCCGACATGGAACTGATCGGCATTCCGCACCGCGTGGTGGTCAGCGAACGCGGCCTCGCCGCCGGCACGCTGGAATACCGCGCCCGCGTTGATGCGGAAAGCCGCGCCGTGACCCGCGACGAACTGCTCGGTCTGCTCGATTAAAACCGGTCGCCAATGCCACGACAAACGGCCGCCATGCGCGGCCGTTTGTTTTCACGGCCGGGGCGTTTCTCCGGGCGATTATCCCGGTTAATGGCCAGGCGCAATACCACCACGCCACCATGGTTTTTTTGTGAAACCGCTCGCTTTGCAAAGGCGGTTTATTTGCGCAAGAATGGCCATCGCGCCGGCAATGCCATTTGTCCTGCATTGATCCGAGCCACCACCATTTCATCGTTCCGGGAGCCTCCGATGGCCGTCGATATCAAGAATCTCAACCACAATCAGCTCAATGACCTGATCAGCAAGGCGCAATCGCGCCAGCATGAATTGCGCAAGGAAAAGGTGGTCAAGCTGCGCGAAAAGGTCCACGCCTTGATCAAGGCCGAAGGTTACAGCTTCGACGACATCTTCGGTGGCGCCCGCGGCAAGCGCCGCAGCGGCGGCACCGTGCCCCCGAAATACCGCAACCCTGCGAATGCCGAGCAGACCTGGTCCGGCCGTGGCAAGCGCCCGCGCTGGTTCAATGAGGCGCTGAAGGCCGGCAAGAAGGAAAAGGATTTGCTGATCTGATTGGGTGGTATCCGCCTGGAATGAAAACGCCGACCTGCGGGTCGGCGCTTTTTTGTGGGGGGTTCACAAGCGGGTTTCGCGAGCGTGCCCCCTCTCCCCAACCCTCTCCCGCAAGCGGGAGAGGGGGCGAACGTGCCGAGCGGGCTCGCCATCTTCCAGGGCCCTGCGATCTGAAGTCCGGGACTTCGGCAATCACCTTTTTCAAAGGGAGCGGCGGGGGGATACCAGCAGTTCGCCGAACAGCAGGCCGGCCACCAGCGACACCAGCAGGGTGAGCAGCAGCAGGGCGGTATCCATGCCCAGGCTGGTGTCGCGCTCCAGCAGGAAGGAGACGCTGCGGAAGCCCACGCTGCCCGGCACCAGCAGCAGGATGCCCGGCTCGCGGATCACCGCGCCCGGCCGCTTTGCCACGCGCGCGTAGAGGTTGGCCAACGCGCTGACCAGCAGGCCGCCCACGAACACGCCAAACGGCGCGCTGGGCAGGCGCCCGGAGAACTCGCCGCCCCAGCGCGTGGCGAGGTAACCGGCGATCACCGCCACGACCACTGCCGGCCAGTCGCGCCGCGCGGCGCGGAACAGCATCGCGAACGCCATCGCCGCCACCAGCAGTGCCGGCCAGTCGGTCCAGCCCGGCAACGGCGGCAGCGCGAAATCGCGCGCATGGATGCCGAACGCGGCGCAGACCTCAGTGGCCGCCACCGTGCCGAAGACCAGCTTGAGCAGGGTCGCCATGGCGCCGCCCAGGCGCGCCATGCCGGAGACCAGGTGCCCGCTGGACACCTCACGCACCGCGGTGGTGAGCGACATGCCCGGCACCAGGATGATCAGCGCCGCCAGCACCACCGACTTGATCGCCAGCGGCACCACGAACGCGCTGACCAGGATCGCCACCGCGGTCGCCACCACCGCGCTGATCGCATCGCTGGCCACCGCCAGCCGCGGCCGCGTGGCGGACAGGAGAGTGATGCAGCCGATCAGCGAACCGATCACCCCGGCGACCACCAGATCGACCCAGGAGCTGTGCAGGAACAGCGCCGCGAGGCTGGCGGCGGACAGGCCGTAACTGGCGACGGTGTTGATCTTCGCCTTGCGCGTGTCCGGCGCGCCCAGCGCACGCAGCAGGCGAGAACCCTCGCGCAGGCCCAGCTCGCCCGCGATCACCCGGTCGGCGATGGCGTCCGCCTCGCACAGGCGTGCCAGGTTCACGTCGCCGGGGGCCAGCCGCATCACCTGGGTAGTCTGTGCCACGCCCTCGTCGCCCTGCCCCAGGTCGGCGAAGGAAATGATGATCGCGGTGGGGCTGGACCACACGTCGGCCTGCAGGCCCAGCCGCCGCGCCGAGAGATCGATCGCCATCTCCAGCCGCGGCGCCGAGGTGCCGTACTGGTGCAACCGCCGTGCCAGCTCCAGCAGGAAGGCGATGCGCGTGTTCAGCGCGGCGGTGACGGAAGGCTGGCTGCCCGCGGCGGGTGCACTCATGCGGCGGCGCGCACCTTGAGCGTGGTGCCGTCCACCGCGACCACTTCCACCGTGCTGCCCAGCGGCAGGTCCGGACCGCTCACCAGCCACTGGCCGTCGCCCACGCGCACCTTGCCGCGACCATTGACGATGGACTCGATCAGCTCGTAGCGCTGGCCGATCATCTGCTCGGCACGACGGTTCAGGCGCTCGTCGCCGGGCGCGCGCCGCTCGATCCGCGGCCGCAGCCAGCGCGCGTAGGCGAAGCAGGCAGCCAGCGCCAGCAACGCGAACAACACCGCCTGCACCAGCAGGCCCATGCCGGGAATCAGCCACAGCAGCACGCCCATCGCGGCCGCGGCGATACCGATCCACAGCAGGAAATAGCCAGGCATCATCACCTCGCCCGCGATCAACAGCAGGGCGAGAATCCACCACAGGTAATGCGTTGCGATCTGTCCGAGCATGGGAGATTCCTTGTCCAGTACCTGTCTCAAAATCGAAACCCGTTCGTGTCGAGCCTAGCGGAACGAAGTTCCGCGAAGTCGGAACAGTTCATTGGCCGGATTCCCTGCCCTTCGACTTCGCGCCTTCGGCGCTACGCTCAGGGTGAACGGATGTCGAGATGGCTTCCACGAACGCCCACTTCTGCACCTTTCAAAGCATTGAAGAGGCGAGCAAGGCGTCAGCGCGGCGGCGGCACGGCCTTGACTGACGCCTGCTGCTGGCCCAGCGACTCCTTGGCCAGCTCCGCGATGCCGGCCATCGCGCCGATCACGCCGGTGGCCTCGATCGGCAGCAGCAGCATCTTCTGGTTCGGCGAGGCGGCCATCGCCTTCAGCGCATCGATGTAGTTGTTGGCGACGAAGTAGTTCAGCGCGTTGACGTTGCCGCTGGCGATCGCGTCGGACACCATGGTGGTGGCCTTGGCTTCGGCCTCTGCGGTGCGCTCGCGCGCCTCGGCGGCGCGGAACGCGGCCTCTTTCTCACCCTCGGCGGCGAGGATCACCGACTGCTTCTCGCCCTCGGCCTTGAGGATCGCCGCCTGGCGGAAGCCCTCGGCGTCGAGAATGTTCGCGCGCTTCTCGCGCTCGGCCTTCATCTGCCGCGCCATCGCGTCGATCAGGTCGCGCGGCGGGGCGATGTCCTTGATCTCGATGCGGTTGGCCTTGACGCCCCAGGGGTGGGTGGCCTCGTCCACCACGCGGAGCAGCTTGGCGTTGATCGCGTCGCGCTGGCTCAGGCTTTCATCCAGGTCCAGCGAGCCGAGCACGGTGCGGATATTGGTCATGATCAGCGCCAGCGTGGCCTGTTCCAGCTGGGCTACTTCATACGCCGCCTTCGCCGCATCCAGCACCTGGTAGAACACCACGCCATCCACGCGCACCACGGCGTTGTCCTTGGTGATGACGTCCTGCGAGGGCACGTCCAGCACCTGCTCCATCATGTTCATCTTGCGGCCGACGCCCTGGTAGACCGGGATCAACAGATGCAGGCCCGGCGTGAGCGTGCGGGTGTACTTGCCGAAGGTCTCCACCGTCCATTCGTAGCCCTGCGGCACGATGCGCACCATCTTGAGCAGGGTGACCACCACCAGCACCACGATGACCAATGCAAGAAACTGTCCCATGACCCGCTCCATTCCCCAGTGAGAGCTTCAGTATAGGCGAGCGCATCGGTTGTCGTAGGAGCGGCTTCAGCCGCGACCGGCGTGGTGAGGATCGCGGCTGAAGCCGCTCCTACTGCCGCTCCTACTGCCGCTCCTACTGCCGCTCCTACAGCCGCTCCTGCGGCCGCTCCGGCAACCGCATCTAGCGCGAACCGATCTGCGGCAGGCGCAGGCTCACGCGCAGGCCGCCGCCTTCGCGGTTGGCCAGCAGCACGCGGCCGCCATGCGCCTCGGCGATCTCGCGCGCCAACGCAAGGCCGAGGCCGGTGCCGGAGCGTTTGGTGGAATAGAACGGCAGCAGCGCCTGTGCCAGCACGGTCTCGCTCATGCCGGGGCCGCGGTCGGCCACCTCGATGCGCAGCTCGCTGCCGGCATCGAGGAGGGTCAGACTTACCTCGTCCTCCGCGCCACCGGATTCGTGCGCGTTCTTGATCAGGTTGATCAGCACCTGCTCGATCTGCACCGGGTCGAAACGGCCGGGATGCGCAGGTGCCGGCGCGGCAAGCCGGTAATGGCAATGCAACGCCAGTGAGGCAAGGAACGGTTCCCACTCCACCGTCTGCAGCTGCGGTGCCGGCAGCTTGGCGAAGCTGGCGTAGCCGGCGATGAAGCCGTGCAGATGCTTGGCGCGCTCGCCGATGGTGGCGAACACGCCGGGCAGGCGCTCCAGGTTGCCGCGCCGCGCCAGCTCGGCGCCGGAATGCGCCAGCGAAGAGATCGGCGCCAGCGAGTTGTTGAGCTCATGGCTGATCACCCGGATCACCCGCTTCCAGGTCGCCACTTCCTGCCGCGACAGCTCGCGCGTCATGCGCCGGAACAGGTGCAGCCGGTGCGGCCGTCCCTGCAGGCGGAACGCGCGCTGCGACAGGTGGAAGGTTTCCTCGCTGCCGTCCATCTCCACGCTGAGCAGCGCGTCCTCGCCGCCCTGCACCGCGCGCGACAACGCCTCCGGCGCCTCGGTCAGCAACTCGGCGAAGTCCAGCCCGTTGAGGCTCTTGCCCTCGTTGAACAAGTGGCGCGAGGCAATGTTGGAATAGACCACGCGGCCGTTGCCGTCGGTGAGCACCAGCGCCACCGGCGTGTTCTGCACCACCGTCTCCAGCAGCAGCTCGCGCTGCACCAGGTGCTGACGCTGCTCGCGCAAGGTCTGGCCCAGCGCGTTGTGCATGCGGATCAGCTCGCCCAACTCGTCGCTGCGGCGTGCCGCGATGGAGAAACTGAAATCGCCGTCGCGGTAGCTCGCCACCGCGCCTTCCAGCGCGCGCAGCAGGCGGCTCAGCGGCGACATCACCAGATATGCCAGCCACCAGGCCAGCGGCAGCAGTACCAACGCGCTGACCACGAGGCCACCGTACATGCCCAGTTGCGCCGGCGTGCGCAACGACACCGACAAATCCTTGTGCAGCCAGTCGAACAACTGCGGCAGCGGCCACTGGGTGAGGCCCACGTAGACCAGCGCGCCGGCCACCGCGGCCACCGCCAGCAGCAGGGTCAGCCGAAACTGCAGCGAATTCAGGCGGCGCCACATCAGCGGCGACCCTGCTTGGGCGTGGCGAGGCTCAACGGCATGCCGGATCGTGCGGCGTCTGCGCGCAGCTCACCGGCGGCTGGCCGTTCTGCCAGGCGCGCCCGGTGCCCATCACCGCGTTCTGGTCGTTCGCGCGCGGCGGCGGCGGCTCCTTCTCCCAGGTCTTGCGCGATTCCTTGAACTTGAACGGCGAGGGCTTGTCCGCGTGCACGGCATAGTCGTGCGGAGCGGCGGCACTGGCGGAAGGCGCGACGCGCGCCCACTGGTCGGGCGCCGTCTGCGCCACGGCTGCGAAGGCCAGCAGGCACAGCGGCAGGGCAACGAGGCGTGAAGTTCGCATGCGGGCTCCTGGGCGACCGGTTCGAGTCAAAGTGACGCTATGGCTATCGCTGTTACGGTGCGTACCGCCGGACGCCTACGGGCACTCCGGCTTCATGGCCGAGACCTTGCACTCCACGCCGGGGCGTCCGTACTGCACCAGCGTGTGGTTCGTCATCTTGTGATCCTGCGCCACGACGCGCGCCGCGCCCTGCCCCATCTGCCTTGCCCAACGCATGCCGGGGCTGTCGCCGTCCTTGAAGTGGAACTGGACCTTGTCGGCCACCGCGCCCGCCGTGGCTCCCGGCAGGCGCGGATGCTGCGCAACCGGCGCAACTGCCGATTGCGCGCATGCACCCGCGCAAAACAGGGAAAGGAGCAACGCCGGCAACGTTCGATGATCCATGTCTGTTCCTTGTGGCGACCTGCGAATGACCCGCATCCGATCGCCCGCAGTTATACCGTAACTACGCCGTCAGCCCGTAACGCTCCATGCGCCGGTACAGCGCCTGGCGCGACAGGCCCAGCACCTGCGCGGCGCGACTGACCACGCCTTCGGCCTGGTGCAGCGCGCCCTCCACCGCCTCGCGGCTGGGTTCGTCGAGGTTGCGCACGACGGCCGGTGCGACTTGCGGCAGGTTGAGCAGCTCCGGCGTGATCGGCTTGCCGCCAGTCAGCAGCGCGGCGCGCTCGATCGCGTTCTTCAGCTCACGCACGTTGCCCGGCCACGGATAAGTCATCAGCGCCTCGCGCGCCGCGTCGCCCAGCGTGGCGCGCCCGGCGAGGAAGTGCTCGGCCAGCGGCAGGATGTCGTCCGTGCGCTCGGCCAGCGGCGGCAGGTTCACCTCGATCACGTTGAGGCGGTAGTACAGGTCCTCGCGGAACGTGCCGGCGCGGATCATCGCCTTGAGATCGGCGTTCGTCGCGGACAGCACGCGCACCTTCGCCTGCCGCGTCTTGCCCGAACCGAGGCGCTCGAACTGGCCGGTCTCCAGCACGCGCAGCAGCTTCATCTGGCCCGGCAGCGGCAGGTTGCCGATCTCGTCGAGGAACAGCGTGCCGCCGTCGGCCAGCTCGAAGCGGCCCTCGCGCGCCTTGTTCGCGCCGGTGTACGCGCCGGCGTCGGCGCCGAACAGCTCGGCCTCGATCAGCTCGCCCGGCAGCGCGCCGCAGTTCACCGCCACGAACGGGCCCTTCTTCACCAGCGAGTTCGCGTGCACGATCGCCGCGATGCGCTCCTTGCCCGCGCCGTTCGGCCCGGTGATGAGGATCGGCACCTCGGCGCGCGCCACCTGGCAGGCCAGCTCCAGCGTGCGCGCCATCGCCTCGGAGGCGAACACCAGGCTGTCCAGGTCGTAGGTGCTCTGCAGCACCTCGCGACGGCGACGGCGCTCGCGCCGCGCGCGGCTCACCTCGCGGGTGGACTCGGAGAGTTCCAGCAGGTTCTCCACCGTGGCCAGCAGCTTGTGATCGTCCCAGGGCTTGGCGAGATAGTCGGCGGCGCCGGCCTTCACCAGCTCCACCGCGGTCTCCAGGTGGGTCCAGGCGGTCAGCAGGATCACCGGCAGGTCGGGGTGGCTCTCGCGGATCGCGCGGAACAGCTCCACGCCCTCCTCGCCCGAGGTGGTGTCGGCGGTGAAGTTCATGTCCTGGATCACCACGTCCACCCGCTCGCGCTCCAGCGTGGCCAGCCCTTCGGCCTGGTTCAGCGCCACCAGCGGGCGGATGTCGTGCAGCGACAGCAGCAGCGACAGCGCCTCGCCCACGGCAGGGTTGTCGTCGACGATCAGTACGGTACGCATGGGTTTCCTGCACATGTCCGCATGGATGCGGCTCCGGTTGAAAAGGTTGCCATGACCACTGGCCTACGTACATGAAAATTTCCGCGCATCACACGCTGCGCGTCGCCACCACCGGCGGCACCGCCGCTGCGCGCAACGCGGGTCCGAGCACGGCGAGCTGGCCGAGCAGCCACAGTGCCAGTGCGCCGACCACGAGGTAATGCGACGGCAAATGCGCCAGCTCGAAGCGGTGCATCAGGAACAGGTTCAGCGCATAGGCGAACAGCGCACCCAGCAGCACGCCACCGCTGACGATGAGCAGGTTTTCCATCTGGAAGTAGTGCAGGATGTCGCCGCGGGTGGCGCCCAGCGCGCGGCGCATGCCGATCTGCCTTCTCCGCTGCTGCACCCAGAAGCTGGCCAGCCCGCTCACGCCCAATGCGGTGACCACCAGCAGAATGAAGATGATCGCCACCAGCATGCGGCCGGCGGCGAGGTCGCTCTTGAAATAGTTTGCACGCAGCTCGGCCATGGTGAACAGCTTGCTCTGCACATGGCCGGGGTTGGCCTTCTGCAGGGCGGCGGCGGCGGCACGCAGCACTCGCGGCAGCTGCGCGGGATCCTTGACGCGTATCATGAAACCTCCGCCAAGGTTCTGCGCACCCACCAAGTATTCGGCCACGATGGAATAGTCGTCGTTGGTGCGCCCGGTGATGCCGCCTCGCAGGTGATCCACGATGCCAACGATGCGCATGGGATTGCTGCCACCGTCGTAGATCAAGTGGCCGAGCGCGCCGCCAGAGGGAAACAGATGCGCGGCCAGCGCTTGGGTCACCAACACCGGAAACTCCGTGCTGTCGGTAATTTTGGCCGCTACCGGCAATTGGTCTTGCTGCAGCAACTGCCCACGGATTACGCGCAGGCCCAGCGTGCTGACCAAACCCTGGCTACCTTGGAACTCGTAGGCCTGCGCCGCCGCCTGCTTGCGCGCGGGGTCGAGGAAAATCGGATTGGCGCCCGCGTACCAAAGCGGTGGTCCGCCATAGGCCGCCTCCATCACGCCGGGAACGGCACGCAGCACGGCTATATTGCCGGCGGCCGTGCCGGGATTGTCCTGGCCGATCACGCCAATGCTCTGGATGACGCCGATCTGACTTTCCGCCACACCCGTCGGCGTATGCGAGCGCTGCATGGTGCCGTACACGATGAACACCAGGTTGCCGAGCACCGCCATGGTCAGCGCGATCTCCAGCACCAGCAACAGCACCGCCGTCTTGTGGCTGCGCAGCGCGGCAAGAATGGGGCGGATCTGGAAGAGGATCCTCATAGCGATTTCACCTGCAGGGCGGGGGCCACGCGCGAGGCGCGCAGGGCGGGCCACACGCCGGCGGCGAGTGCCGACAACACGGCCAGCGCCAGCGCAATGCCCAGCATGGAAGGATCGAAATGCGCGGACGCGGCAAAGCTCACCGGCTGCTGGCGCACCATCCACAGGCCCAGCCAAGCCAGCGGCAGACCGAGCAAGCCGCCGGCCACACCCACCACGCCGGCCTCGACCAGGCACTGCAGGAACACCGCGCGACGCGAGGCGCCCAAGGCGCGGCGCACGCCGATCTCACCCGACTTGCGCAGGAACTTCGCCACCATCAGGCCCACCGTGTTGACCATGCAGATCAGCAGCACGCCGAAGGCGATCCAGGTCTGCATCCGCACGGTCACCGGGATCACGTGCTTGACGTCCAGCCAATCGAGCAGGCTGTGCAGGCGCACGTTGGGTTCGCGCTGGTAGCGGCCCAGCTGGTGCTGCTGCGCGCTGTACTGGGTGAGCGCCGCGCGGTAGTCGGCCACCTGCGCCGGCGTGTCCAGTTGCACCCAGAACTGCGCCCAGGTGCATTGCTTGGCCTTGGGGTCGTGCGTGCCCGCGTTCGGATCGTTGCCCCAGCAGCGCATGGGACCGTAGCCGTAATCCTGCGGCAGATCGAGCCAGGTAAAGAACGGCAGATACATCTGCTCGGCGTCGGCGAAGGGACCGTCATTGATGTCGTAGAAGCGCGGCTGCGGGTTCCAGTCGTCGATCACGCCCGCCACGCGGAAAGTCTTGGTGGCGATCACCAGGATCTTGCCCACGCTGTTCTCGCCGCCGAACAGCTTCTGGTTCATCGCCCGCGACAGCACCACCAGCTGCGCGTGGTTCGCATCGTCCTGCGCCGACCAGGCCGAACCGTAAAGGAAGGGCACGCCGAACATCGCGAAGAAGTCGGCGGTGGTGGCGCGATCGGTGAACATCGCCAGCGGGCTGTCCGGCGCATCCTTGCGCACCGGCAGCCAGTTGCTGCTCATCACCGCGCGACGTGGCGCGATGCCGAGCTGGTAGAGGTTCACCGCATCGACATAGGTGAGATCGTCCAGCGGCTCCTCCGTCGCACCCGGCAGGTCCGCCGGCCGCGGATCGACCTGCGGGTGGAACAGCACGTCGCTGCGCCCCGGCAGCGGGTTGCCCGACAGGTTGTGCAACACCGCCAGCATGGTGACCGATGCACCGATACCCAGCGCGATCGCCAGCATCATCAGGCCGGCGAGGATGGGCGTGCGCTTCAGGCTGCGCAGCGCGAGGTCGAGGTAATAGCCGAACATTCCACGTACTCCTTATTCAATGCCTCATTCCTGTAGGAGCGGCTTCAGCCGCGATGCTTCTTGCCTTTTCGCAGTGCCGTACAAGAGCATCGCGGCTGAAGCCGCTCCTACAGAGCCTCCGTTCGTCATATTGACCGTGTGGCCACCACCGGCGGCACCTGCGCGGCGCGCAGCGCCGGCGACAGCACCGAGAGCTGCCCCAGCGCCCACAGCACCAGCGCACCAACCGGCAGGTACCACAGCGGCAGGCGCGGCAACTCGTAGTGCGTCATCAGCAGCAGATTGAGCAGCACCGCTAGCAACACGCCCAGCACGATGCCGGCGGTGACGATCAGCAAGTTCTCGGTCTGGAAATAGCGCAGGATGTCACTGCGCGTGGCGCCGATGGCACGGCGGATGCCGATGCTGCGCGTGCGCTGCTGCACCCAGAAATTCGCCAGCCCCGCGATGCCCAGCGCGGTGACGAACAGCAGGCCCAGCGCGGAGGCGATCAGCAGGCCGATCATGGTGGTGTCGCGCTGGAAGTAGTCGTGGCGGATCTGGGTGTAGGTGCGCACGCCATCCGGCGGTATCAAGCGATTGGGATCGAGCCGCGTCAACGTTTCAACCGCCGACGCGAGCACGCGCTCGCGATCCTGCGGCGCGCTGCGCAGCACGTAGGCCACCGCATGATCGCCGGGAACCGAGGGCAGCAACACGCTGTATTGATTGACACCGGGCTCGCGCAGGCGCGGGCGCAACAAGTTTTCCACCACACCGACGATGCGCATTGGCGAGCGCCCGCCCATGTAGAGGCTCTGCCCCAGCGCGTCCCGTCCGGGGTACAACTTCGTCGCCAGACTGCGGGTGATGATGGCGCTGGGTACGTTGGCTGCGACGTAGCCGGGTTTTGCCTGTGCGTATTCGTCCGGTAGGAAATCGCGCCCGGCGGCCAGTCGCAGGCCCAACGCACTCAACTCGCCCGGCGAGCCGCTGTAGACGCTTGGATTCACGCAGCCGTCCACGCCATTGAGCGAGCGCACCGCCATCGCGTGGTTCCACGCCTGCTGGCTGCCACAGGTGCCATAGGTGGAATCGTCGCGGCCGAGCGGCAGGCTGTCCACCGCCACCGCCGTTTGCACGCCGGGAATCGCACGCAGGACCGCCAGATCCATCGCATGTCGCGCCTGCGGATTCTCCCCCTGGTCGATCCCGGCAACTTTCAACACCGACAGCTCGCTCTCGGCGAGTCCACTCGGCAGGCTTACCTGGCGCACCCGATTCACCACCATGAAGGCCACGTTGCAGACGATGGCGCAGGTGAAGGCCACCTGCAGCGTCAGCAGGCTGGCAGTGAGCTTGTGGTGACGCAGGGTGGAAAGAATCGGTCCGATTTGCATGATCGTGCCTGTCTCCAAAGCAGAAGCCGGCGACGCCGGCTCCATCGCGCGCAGGGCGCGCTCCTACATGGCTTTCAACTGCAGCGCCGGCGGCACCCTGCAGGCACGCCACGCTGGCAGCAGGCCGGCCAGCACGCCGGCGAGCACAGCCAGCACCAGCGTGCCAAGCAACATTGATGCGTCCATCTGCGCCAACTTCGCGTAGTCGTCCGGGCGCTGGCGGATGCTCCACAGACCCAGCTGGGCGATGGCAAGTCCCAAGGCGCCACCAGCCACGCCGATCAGCGCGGACTCGATGCCGAGCTGCAGGAAGATGTCGCGCCGCTTCGCCCCCAACGCGCGGCGCACGCTGATCTCGCCGCTGCGGCGCAGAAACTTCGCCAGCAGCAAGGCCACGATGTTGAGCATGCAAACGAACAGGAAGCCCAGCGCCAGCCACAGTTGCAGGCGCACATCGTTCGGCACCAGGTTCTCGTGCGCCAGCCAGCCCATCAGGCCATACAGCTTCGCGCTCGTCGGCGGGCGCTGGAAGCTGCCCAGCGCCTTCTGCTGCGCGGAATAGTCGATCAGGTATTGGTGATAGGCCGCCACCTGCGCAGGGGTGTCCAATTGCACCCAGAACTGCAGCCAGCTGGTGGTCGGGCTGACCATGCGCGTTTCGGCATGATCCTCGCCCCAGCCGCTGAAGTTGCCGTTGACATCCAGCTTCTGGGCCACGGCGGTCGACAGCGGCAGGAAGAACTTGTCGCCATCGCTGTAGCGCTTGGCCGAGGCATCCGCGTAAAACATGGGCGATGGCTGCCAATCCTGCGTCACTCCGATCACGCGGTAGTCGTGCTCGCCCAGCCGCACCATGCGCCCCACCGCATTCGCTGCGCCGAACAACTTGCGTGCCAGCGTGTCGGCCAGCACCACCACCGGCGCACTGGCCGCATCGTCCGCCGCGCTCCAGCCGCTGCCGCGTTCGAACGGCACGCCGAACAGCGCGAAAAAATCCGCCGTCGCATAGCGGCCATCCACATTAAACGGTCGCAGTCCTGCGCCTGCCGGGCGCAGCAGCAGCGAGCCGCCCGCCATCGCCGCCTGCCGCACGGCGCGATGCGCCTTGAGCAGCGCCATCGCATCGGGCCAAGTGAGGTTGTCGCTGGCATCGGGGCCGTCGCCGCCCTGTTTGTAGTCGAGCGGCAAGGGATCGAGATGCGGCGTGTACAGCTGCGCGCTGCGCCCCGGCAGCGGATCATCCGTCATCACATGCAGCACGGTCAGCATCGTCATCGACGCGCCGATGCCCAGGCCGATCGCCAGCACCATCAGGCCGGTGAGGATCGGCGTGCGCTTGAGGCTGCGCAGCGCGAGGTCGAGGTAGTAGCCGAACATCCCATCTCTCCTTGATTGAACTCCCCTCTCCCGCTCGCGGGAGAGGCCATGCCTTGCTCCCCCCTCCCGCCCGCGGGAGAGGGGTTGGGGGAGAGGGTTCGGCCAGCGCGCAACGCCACGCTCCGCCCGTACCCTCTCCCGCCCTTGCGGGCACCCTCCCCCGGAGGGGGAGGGGAAAATCAAACCGACCGCGTCGCCACCACGGGCGGCACCGCCGCGGCGCGGCGAGCGGGGCCGAGCACGGCGAGTTGGCCGAGCAGCCACAGTGCGACGGCGCTGACCGGCAGGTAGTACCAGGGCATGCGGCTCATCTCGTAGCGGCTCATCAGGTACAGGTTGATGCCGAACGCCAGCAGCATGCCGAGCACCACGCCGGCGGTGCTTAGCAGGAAGTTCTCGGTCTGGAAGTACTGCATGATGTGGCCGCGGGTGGCGCCCACCGCGCGGCGGATGCCGATCTGCTGCCGCCGTTGGCCGACCCAGAAACTGGTGAGGCCGACGATGCCGAACGCAGTGACCGCCAGCATCACCACGCACACCAGCATCAGCATCCACACCATGCTGCGGGTGTCGGCGAAATAGTCGCCGCGCATGCCGGCATAAGTCGCACCCTGCAGCACCGCGCCCGGTTCCAGCTTGCTCAGCGTGTCCATCGCCTCGCGCAGAACGCGCGCGCGATCCTGCGGCGCGCTGCGCAGCACATAGTCACCCATCGCCCCATCCGGTTGCAGCGGGAAGAACACGGTGGAATAGCGCCCGCCCGGCCCGCTGAACTTCGGATCCTGCGCCAGCACGTCGGCGACCACGCCAACCACCGTCCAGCTGCGACCATTGGTGTACAGGACCTTGCCCAATGCGTTCTGGTTCGGCCACAGGCGTTGCGAGTCGCTTTGCGTGACCAGCAGCACGTGGCCGGTGGAGTTGAAGCCCTTGAAGCCGCTGTCGGCATATTCGTCGTCGTTGAAGAAGCGCCCTTCCAGCAGATGCAGGCCGAGCGCCTGCGGGCCGCCGCGGCCGAGGAAGTAGATCGAGCTGTTCACCGTGGTCTTGCCGTCCGGCGTGGTGGTGAAGCCTGACAGCGCCGGATTCTGGTCGAGCGGCATGCTGGTGCCCGCCGCCACCGCCGTGACCCCGGCGATGCCGCGCAGGGCGGTGAGGTCGCGCGGAATGTCGCTGGCGGCGTGCCCGGGGTCGGTGCCGTTCACCGTAATCACCGAGATGCCCTGCTCGTCGATCGCGTTCGGCCAGTGGATGTCGGCCATGCGTTGGCCGATCATGAACACCGCGTTGCACAGCACCGCGCAGGCCAGCGCGATCTCCAGCACGATCAGGGTGGCCGGGATGCGGTGCTTGCGCAGGCTGGCGAGTATCGGTCGGATTTCCATGCTCATCTCCTCAACTCGCTTTCAACTGCGGAGCCGGCGCCACCACGCAGGCGCGCCATGCAGGCAGCAGGCCAGCGACCAGGCTGGCTGCCAGCGCCACCACGAAGGTGAACGCGAACATCGACAGGTCCAGGTGCGCGAGGCTGGCGTACTGCGCCGGCTGATGGCGGATGCCCCACAGCCCCAACTCGGCGAAGACGAGGCCCAACACGCCGCCTGCCACGCCCACGATGGCGGCCTCGACCATGAACTGGGCGAAGATCGCACCGCGCGAGGCGCCCAGCGCGCGGCGCACGCCAATCTCGCGCGAGCGGCGCAGGCACTTGGCCAGCAGCAGGCCCACCGTGTTCACCACGCAGATCAGCAGGAAGCCGAACGCCAGCCCCGCCTGCAGACGCGCGTCGTCCGGCACCACGTGCTCGCTACGCAGCCACTCCATCAAGCCCGACAGCGCCGTATCGGATTTCTGGAAGCGACCCAGCGCCACCTGCTGCTTCGCGTAGTGGCCCAGGTACTCGCGGTAGGCCTCCGCCTCCGCCGCCGTGGGCAGTTGCACCCACAGGCCCAGCCAGATGGCCTGCGCGCTTTCCAGGTGCTGCATATCGATCGACGACCCATAGCCCATCATGGTGCTCGGTGAAATGCCGTCGGCACGCGCACCCTGCAGCGGCATGAACACCCCCTCGCCCTTGCCGTAATCGCGCCCGCCCAGATGCAGCGCGTAGAAGCGCGGCTGCGGCGCCCAGGGCCGGAGCACGCCGATGATGCGGAAGTCGTGGTCCTCGATGCGGATCATGCGGCCCACACTGTTGGCGCCGCCGAACAGCTTGTCGTTGAGGTAGCTCGCGATCACCACCACCTGCGCACGGCTGTCGTCGTCCGCCGCGGACCAGCCCGCGCCGTACTGGAACGGCGCGTCGAACATCGGAAAAAAGTCCGCCGTGGTCATCACGCCGTCCGCATAGAACGGTTTGCCCTGCTGCGTCTGCGGCGTCAGCTTGACCTGCGACAGCGCCACCGCCGCCTGATGCGGCGCCTTGCCGGCATGCAGCAGGTTCATGGCGTCGACGTAGCTCAACAGGAACGGTACCCGCTTGCCGCTGCGCGAGAACGGGCGGTTCGCGGGATAGGGATCCAGCTGCGGGTAGAACAGCTGCGCGCTCTTCTGCGGCAGCGGGTCGCCGGACAGCAACCGCAACACGGCCAGCGTGGTGATCGTGGCGCCGATGCCCAGCGCGAGCGCCAGCACCATCAGCAGCGTGAGCACCTTGTTGCGCTTCAGGCTGCGCAAGGCGAGGTCGAGGTAGTACGCGAACATTCCATGCCTCCTTGGTTGGACTCCCCCTGCGGGAGAGGCCTTTCATCACTCCCCTCGCCCGCTTGCGGGAGAGGGGTTGGGGGAGAGGGCACTTCCGGCACCGAGGCCAGCCCGTACCCTCTCCCGCCCTGCGGGCACCCTCCCCCGATGGGGGAGGGGAAAATCAAACCGCCCTCGTCGCCACCACCGGCGGCACTCTGGATGCACGCAGCGCGGGCCCCAGCACGGCGAGCTGGCCGATCGCCCACAGCGCCAGCGCGCCGACCGGGAAATAGATCGCCGGCAACCTTGGCAATTCGTAATGCAGCATCAGAAACAGGTTGATGCCGTAGGCCAGCACCATGCCCAGCACGATGCCGAAGGTGGCGAGCAAAAAATTCTCGGTCTGGAAGTAGCGCAGGATGTCGCCGCGGGTGGCACCCAGAGCGCGGCGAACGCCAATGGTGCGGCGGCGTTGCCCCACCCAGAAGCTGGCCAGGCCCACGATGCCCAGCGCGGTCACCGTGAGCAGCGCCACGATCACGCCGATCAGGATGCCGGCCATCGCGCGGTCGTTCTCGAAGAATTTCTCGCGCAGCTCGTCGTAGGTGCGCTGCTTGGTCACCACCCGTTCCGGATCGGCCTTCTTCAGCGCGGCCACCGCGGCCTTGAGCACGGCTTCGCGATCCTGCGGGCGGGTGCGGATGACGTAGCTCTGGTCCTTGTCCGCTCCGAAGAACAGCGGCAGGATCATCGAGTAGTGCGCGGTGGCGTCGTCGTAGGCATTGGCGCGCGCCAGATCCGCCAGCACGCCGACCACCCGCACCGGGACCGGGCCGATATAGAAGCTCTTGCCCAGCGGATTCTGCCCTGGCCACAGGCGCTGCCCCATGGCTTGCGTGATCACCGTCACCGCCGGCAGCCGTTTCGTGTCGCCGGTGGCCAGCGCCTTCAACACGATGTCCGCATGCATGAACTCGTCGGGTTGCAGGTAACGCCCCGCCACCAGCCGCGCACCCATGGTCTGCGGCAGGTTCTCGCCGAAATAGGTGCCGGCGCTGAGCGTGGGCTGGCGTTGCGCGATATCCAGCTTGATCCCGGCGTTCGACGAGGAACCCTGCAGCGGCAACTGGTTGGTCAACGCCACCGCCTGCACGCCCGGTATCTGGCGCAGCACGGCGAGATCCTCCTCGGCCCGCGCGTAGACGTCGGGCGAGGGCACGATCTCCGCCAGTTGGACCTGCACCAGATCGTGCTCGGCGATGCCGGTGGACATGTGCATGTGCTGCAGCCGGTGGCCGATCATGAATACCGCATTGCAGACGATCGCGCAGGTCAGCGCGATTTCCAGGATCAGCAGCCAGGCGGTGGTCTTGTGCCGGCGCAGCGTGGAAAGTATCGGTCGCAGTTCCATGGCTGTCCCCTCAATTACTTTTCAATTGCAGGGCGGGTGCGATCTGGCAGGCACGCCACGCTGGCAGCAGGCCGGCCAGCAGGCTCGCACCCACCGCCAGCAGGAAGGTGGTGAACAACATGGTCGGGTCCAGGTGCGCCAGCGCGGCGTAGTCCGAAGGGCGGTGCCGCACCACCCACAGGCCCAGCAGGGCCAGCAGCAGCCCCCCGATGCCGCCCACCAGGCCCACCACCCCGGACTCGACCAGCAACTGCGCGAACAGCGCCCGCTTCGACGCGCCCAGCGCACGGCGCACGCCCAGCTCGCCCGCGCCACGCAGGAACTTCGCCAGCATCAGGCCCACCGTGTTGACCAGGCACACCAGCAGGAAGCCGAACGCCAGCCCGGTCTGCAGGCGCACGTCGTCGGGCACCACCATTTCGTAGGAAAGCCACTGCATCACGTTGCGCAGGCGCACGTTCGGCGCCTTCACGAAACGCCCCAGCGCCTTCTGCTGCTCCGAGTAATGGATCAGGAATTCCTGGTACTCAGCCGCCTTGGCCGGGGTATCCAGCTGCACCCAGAACTGCATCCACACGCAACTTGCCGCCGGATAGATATGGCCCGCGCCGCCAGCGCCGTTGCCCCAGCAGTCGGTGGAACCGTTGTGATCCATGTGCAGGTCCAGCGCGGTCAGCAGCGGCATGAACACTTGTTCCGCGTAGCCGTACGAACCGGTGTTGAGATCGTAGAAGTGCGGACTGGGCGCCCAGTCGTCGAGCACGCCCGCGATGCGGAACGTGGTGTCCCCGATGCGCAGCGTGCGACCCACGCTGTTGGCGCCCCCGAACAGGCGTTCGTTCAGCTCGCTGTTGATCACCACTTCGCGCGCCTTCGCCTCGTCGTCCGCCGCGTTCCAGCCCTGGCCGTAGCGGAAGCGCGTGCCGAACATCGGGAAGAAGTCGGCGGTGGTGTAGCGCGCCTCCACGTAGAACGGATCGAGCTCGGCCGAGTCGGGCTGGATCGGCACCGCACCGCCGGTCATCAGCGCCTGGCGATCCGCCCGCTTCGCATGCAGCAGGTTGAGGCCGTCGATGTAAGTGAGCTGCTCCGGCGGCTCCTTGCCCGGCAGCAAGCCGCCGTTGTCGCGCGGATCGATCTGCGGGTAATACAGCGTGCCGCTGCGCCCCGGCAGCGGGTCGCCGGACAGCACGTGCAGCACGGTGAGCGTGGTCATCGACGCACCGATGCCCAGCGCGATCGCCAGCACCATCAGGGCGGTGAGCGCCTTGTTGCGCTTCAGGCTGTGCAAGGCGAGATCGAGGTAATAGCCGAACATGTCATGCCTCCCTGATTGCACTCCCCTCTCCCTTCGGGAGAGGGGTTGGGGGAGAGGGCGCTTTCGGCACTGAGGCCAGCCCGTACCCTCTCCCCCGGCCCCTCTCCCGGAGGGAGAGGGGAGCAAGCACCTCACACGCTCCGCGTCGCCACCACCGGCGGTACCGCCGCGGCGCGCAGCGCGGGGCCAAGCACGGCGAGCTGGCCCAACCCCCACAGCGCCAGCGCGCCCAGCGGCAGGTAATACAAAGGCAAATGCGGCAGCTCGTAGAACTTCATCAGTACCGCGTTGAGCACGAAGGCCAGCAGCATGCCGAGCGCGATGCCGAACGTGACAATCAGGAAGTTCTCGGTCTGGAAGTAGCGCAGGATGTCGCCCCGCGTCGCGCCGATCGCACGGCGGATGCCGATCTGCTTGCGCCGCTGCGCCACCCAGAAGCTGGTAAGGCCGACGATGCCCAGCGCGGTGACGCCGAGCATGAGGACCACCACGCCGAGCAGCAGGCCGATCATGATGCGGTCGGTCTTGAAGTAGCTCGCGCGCAGGTCACCCAGGGTCTTGCTGTTGTCTTGGTCCAGCACCACGTCGGGGGCGATCTTCGGCACGGCGGCACGCGCTGCCTGCAGCGCGCGCTGCACATCCTGCGGCGTGGCCCGCAGCAGATAGGTACCGGCCAGCGAGCCGCCCGGCACGACCGGCGTGAACACCGTCCACTCGCCCTGCTGCATGTTGTATTGGCTGGGCTGCGCGCGGGCGAAATGGTCCACCACGCCCATGACGCGGAAGTGCATCTTGTCGCACCAAAAATCCTTGCCCAGCGGGCTTTCGCCCGGCCACGCGTGTTCCGCCAGTGCGCGGGTGACCAGTACCTGCGCATCCTCGGGAGCGAAACTGGTGGCAGGTCGGTAGTCATCGGGCTGAGGCAGCCGCCCTTCGATCAGCTTCAGACCCAGCGCCTTGTACGTGCCCGGCCCGGCCAGCACGAAATCCACCACACCGATCAGGTTCTTGAAACTTTCCGCGTCATGCGAAATGCCTGCTGCACCGGTTTGCGGCCCGAACGGCACCTCGCTGATGAGGGTGGCCGACTGCATACCCGGAATGGCCTGCAGGCCAGCCAGCATTCGTGCGTTTACATCGGCGGCCTGGTTCGGTTCGAAGCCGTTGACCGTCAGTACCGCCAGCGAACTCTCGTCGACACCGCTGTTGATCTCGATCATCGTCCAGCGCCGCGCCACCAGGAAGCAGGCGTTGCACAACACGGCGCAGGCCAGTGCGATTTCCACCGCGATCAGCAAGGTGGCCAGGCGATGGCGGCGCAGCGCCGCAAGTATCGGTTTGATCTGCATGGTCGGCCTCCTCACAGCGCCTTGAGTTGCCAGCCGGGGACCACGCGGCTCGCGCGCAGCGCAGGTACCAGCCCGGCGAGCAGGCTGGTGCCGACCGCCAGCACGAACGTGACGAGGAACATGGCGGTGTCCAGGTGTGCGAGATGGGCGTAGTCCACCGGCTGCTGCCGCACCAGCCACAAGCCGATCAGCGTCAACAGCCAGCCAAAGAAGCCGCCGAGCAGACCAATCAGGCCGGCCTCGACCAGGCACTGCGCGAAGATCGCGCCGCGGCTGGCGCCCAGCGCGCGGCGCACGCCGATCTCACCGCTGCGACGCAGGAACTTCGCCAGCAGCAGGCCCACCGCGTTGAACAGGCAGATGACGAGGAAGGCCGACGCCAGCCACGCCTGCAAGCGCACGTCGCCCGGCACCTGGCCGCGGTAGGTCAGCCAGGTCATCAGGTCGCGCAGCCGCGCATGCTCGCTGCCCACGGCGAAGCGGCCCAGCGACTTCTGCGTGTTCGCGTAATCGTTCACGAAGCGCGCGTAGTCGCGCACCTTGGCCGGGCTATCCAGCTCCACCCACAGCCACACCCACATGCAATCGGCGTTCTGCAGGTCGCCCATGGATGGCGGCACATGCCAGCAGGTATAGGCCTGGAAGTTGCCCTTGTTGATTTCCAGGCTGCTGGTGAACGGGGCAAAGACGTCTTCCGACTTGCTGAAGTTCTGGTTCCACGGGTCGTAGAACAGCGGCGTGGGGCGCCATGGCTTCAGCACGCCGACGATGCGCATGTCGGCATCGCGCACGCGCAGGATACGGCCCACGCTGTTGGCGCCGCCAAACAGTTTCTGGTTGAGGTCTGCCGAGATCACCACCACGCGTGCGTGGTGCGAATCGTCGTCCGCGCTCCAGCCGGAGCCGTACTGGAACGGCACGTCGAACATCGGAAAGAAATCCGCCGAGGTGGAAAGCATGCTCGGCATCAACGGCGGCTGGCCGCTGTTCGGCAGGCGCACCTTCACGGGGCTGCTGGTAATGATCGCCTGGCGGTCGGCGCGATGCGCGCTCCACAGGTCCATGGCCGAGCGGTAATCCATCGCCGGACGCGGCTCGGTGACTCCCTCCATGATGGGATTCTCCGGGTCCACCTGCGGGAAAAACAGCACGCTGCTCTTGCCAGGCAGCGGATCGCCGGAAAGCAGATGCACCACCGTCAGCGTGGTCATGCAGGCGCCGATGCCCACCGCGATCGCCAGCACCATCAGCACGGTGAGCACGCGGTTGCGCTTGAGGCTGCGCAGGGCGAGGTCGAGGTAGTAGCCGAACATTCCCAATCTCCCAATGGCCAGGACTTGCTCCCCTCTCCCGCCGGGAGAGGGGTTGGGGGAGAGGGTTCGGCCAGCGCGTGACGCTGCGCTTCGCCCGTGCCCCCTCCCGCCCATGCGGGCACCTCCCACGCAAGCGGGGGAGGGAAAAAGCGTCACGCCGCGCGCGTGGCCGTCACCGGCGGCACGTTAGAGGCGCGTCGGGCCGGCACGAACACGGCGCACTGGCCCAGCACCAGCACCGCCACCACGCCGATCAGGGTGTAGACCACCGGCAGGCGATCCATCTGGTAGAGGCGCATCAACCACAGGTTCAAACCGATCGCCATGACGATGCCGATCACCGCGCCGCTGCCCGCGATCAGCAGGTTCTCCAGCTGGAAGTAGTGCAGGATGTCGACCTTGCGCGCGCCCAGCGCGCGGCGCACGCCGATCTGCCGGTGGCGCTGGCCGACCCAGAAGCTGGTGAGGCCCACGATGCCCGCCGCGGTGACGCTGAGCAGGACCAGGCAGATCACGCCCATCAGGATCGCCATGCCCACGTCGGCGCGGTAGGCCTCGGCGCGGATGTCGGCGAACGACTTGACGCTGTCGTCGTCGAGCACGCGCAGCGGGTTCACCTTGTACAGCGTGGGCGCCGCCGCCTTCATCGCCGCTTCCAGCTGGCCCGGCTTGGTACGCACCGCGTAACGCGCGAAGCCCGCATTCAGCCGCGTGGGCACCAAGGTGGCATTCCAGGTGAAGCCGTTGACCCAGGTGCCGGTGGAAGGCACCTGCAGGCGCGCCACCACGCCGACGATGGTGCTGGGCGAGCTGCTGCCGTCGACATAGATCGGCTTGCCCACCGCGTCGCCCTGCGGGAACAGCTTGTCCGCCAGTGCCTTGGTGACCATGATGATCGGTCGCGGGGGATTGTCGCGGAAACCCTGATGCTGCACGTCACCGGCGTTGAACGCACGGCCGGCCACCAGCTTCAGGCCCAGCGTCGACATCACCTGCTCGTCGGTGAAGTAGTACGTGGTGCGCACGTTGTCGCCCTTGTCGCTGAACTTCCGGTCCGGCTTGGTCGAAACCGCGCCGTTCCAGGACGAATTGAGCAGCGGCAGCGAGTTGATCGGCGTCACCGAGGCCACGCCGGGCAGGTTGCGCAGCGCGGCGAGATCCTCCTTCTGCATCGCGTCGAGCTTGGCCACGCCGTTGGGCGTGTCGGCGCTCGGTGCGCCCACCCACTGCTGGGTGACCAGGAACAGGTTGCTCTCGTCCAGTCCGGTGGGGCGGTTCACCCGGTCGATGCGCTGGCCGATGATGAAGATGGCATTGCAGACGATCGCCAGGGTCAGCGCGATCTGCAGCGCGATCAGCACCACGCCCGCCTTGTGCTTGCGCAATGCCGCGATCATGGGGTGCAGTTTCATGGCGCGCTCCTCGACAAGGTATGGCCAACACAACGTTCCACCGCCCCCGACCGTTCGCCCTGAGCGTAGCGAAGCGAAGTCGAAGGGCGTGGGGCCATCGGCTGGTATGCAATGCCCTTCGACTTCGGCGCTGCGCGCCTACGCTCAGGGCGAACGGGGAAGTTGTATGGCACGGAATGCGCGACGGAGGACGACATGATTGGCCTCAGTTCGATTTGAGCTGCCACGCGGGTTGCACCCGCGAGGCACGGTAGGTGGGATACAGGCCCGCCAGCATGGTGGCGATCACCGCCACCAGCAGGGTCAGCACCAGCAGCGAGACGTCCAGCCGTGCGAGGGCGGCGATGTCCTTGGGCATCACCCAGCCCACGCTGGCCACGCCGGCGCAGGTGAGCAGCAGGCCGAGCACGCCGCCGGCCGCGCCGACGATGCCGGCCTCGGTGAGGAACTGCGCGTAGATCGCCATGCGCGGCGCGCCCAGCGCGCGGCGCACGCCGATCTCGGCGCTGCGACGCAGGAACTTCGCCAGCAGCAGGCCGATGGTGTTGACCAGGCACACCAGCAGCAGGCCCAGCGCCACCAGCAGCGAGACCTTGGTGTCGCTGGGCACCACATGCTGGTTGTCCAGCCACGCCGGCAGGTTGCGCAGGCGGTTGTTCGGCGCCCAGCCGAAGCGCCCGTTCTGCTGCTGCTCGCGGGCGTAACCCTGCAGGTAGTTGCGGTAGGCCGACACCGCCGAGGCGTCGTCCAGCTCGGCCATGTAGGCGATCCACACGCACTCGGAGTGCTGCAGGCCGACGAAGCCGGATTCCTTGGGCACCGCATTGCAGTTGGTGTTGCCATCGTTCTGCATGTTCGCCTGGATGGCGGTCAGGAACGGCAGGAACACATCGTCGGTCTGGCTGTTGAAGCCGCCCGAATTGACCACGTCGTAGAAGCGCGGCTGCGGGTTCCAGTCGTTCAGCACGCCCACCACGCGGTAATCGTGGCCCTCGATGTTGACGCTCTTGCCCAGGCTGCTGGTGCCGCCGAACAGCTTCTGGTTGAGCTTGCTGCTGATCACCACCACCTGCGCCCGGTTGGCGTCGTCGCTGGCGCTCCAGCCGCTGCCGTACAGGAACGGCACGTCCAGCATCGGGAAGAACTCGCCGTACACCGCATGGCCGCTGACGTTGATCGGATGCTTGGTGGCCTCCGCGGGTACGACCGAGGGCGAGATCTGGTACATCGCCGACTGCAGTTTGGCGCGGTGGTCGCGCATCAGCGCCGTCGCGTCGGTGTAGTCCATCGCGTTCGGCGGATCGCCGTCGGGATCGCGGCCGTTCGGCCCCCAGTTGTCGACCTGCGGCACGAACAGCTGTGCGGATTTCCACGGGATCGGGTCGCCCGACACGGCGCGGAACACCGACCACGAGGTCATCGAGGCGGCCACGCCGAAGCCGATCGCCAGCACCATCAAGGCGGTGAGGCCGGGGCTGCGTTTCAGGCTGCGCAATGCGAGGTCGAGGTAGTAGGCGAACATTTCGTTCTCTCCGTTGTTTGAGCGCCTCTCCCGGCGGGAGAGGCCAATCGCCGCTCCCCTCTCCGCATTGCGGGAGAGGGGTTGGGGGAGAGGGTGCTCGGGCGTTGTTGCAAATCCCGCCCTCTCCCCCGGCCCCTCTCCCACAAGTGGGAGAGGGGAGCAAAGCAGTCACACGCTGCGCGTGGCCTCCACCGGCGACACGCGCGAGGCGCGCAGCGCCGGCGCCAGCACCGCGGCTTGTCCCAGCAGCAGCAGCACGATCACGCCGACGCCCACGTAGGCCAGCGACATGCGATCCAGCGCGAAACGGGTCACCGTCCACAGGTTGAAGGCGAACGCCAGCACGATGCCCAGCGTCACGCCCGCCGCACTGATCAGGAAGTTCTCGGTAAGGAAGTAGGCGAGGATGTCGCGCTGCTTGGCACCCAGCGCCCGGCGCACGCCGATCTGCTTGCGGCGCTGACCGACCCAGAAGCTGGTGAGGCCCACGATGCCCGCGGCGGTGATCGCCAGCAGCACCACACAGATGATGCCCATCAGGATCGCCATGCCGCGATCGCCGTCGTACACCTTGTGGCGGATCGTGGCGTAGTCCTGGATGCCGTCCTTTGCATCGATGATGCGCAGGCGGCTCTGCGCGTACAGCGCCTTCGGCGCCTCGCGCATCGCGGCGGCGAGCTGGCCGGGCTTGGCACGCACGATGTAGTAGAGGCCGCGCGAATCGGCCGACCGTATCGGCCAGATCAGCGACTGCCCGGCATAAGCCTTGTTCCACTGACTCACGCCCTGGCGATGCAGCGGATCGACGATGCCGATGATGGTGCTGGGCGTGGCGCCCATCGCGTAGAAGCTCTTGCCCAATGCGTCGCCACCGGGGAACAGCCGATCGGCCAGCGCCTTGCTCACGATCACCGTCGGTGGGGTGACCGCCTGCTGGGTGCCCATCACCATCACATCGTCGGGGCGGAAGTTGCGTCCCGCGACCAGCTTCACCCCCAGCGTGTCGATGAAATGCTCGTCGCCGGTGTACACCGCGGAATCGGTGGTCGGCTGAGTCTGTTCGGGGGTCAACGTGACGAAGTTGTCCCAACCGCCTCCCTGCAATGGATAACCGTTGGCCGGCGAGGCGTCACGCACGGCGGGCAACTGCCGCAGCGCGAGCAGGTCGGCCTGCACCTGCGCGTCGACCTGCGCCGTCGGCCATTCGGTCGCCCACTGGTTCTTGATGACGAAGACGCTGGATTCGTCCACGCCGCTGACCTCGGACAGGCTGGCCAGTCGCGCGTGGATGATGAACAGCGCGTTGCACACGATGGCCAGGGTCAGCGCGATCTGCAACGTGATCAGCACGGTGCCCGCCTTGTGACGGCGCAGCGCGGTGAGGATGGGGCGGATCTGGATGCTCATCGTCCTCTCCTCAGCTCGACTTCAACTGCCAGGCCGGCTGCACGTGCGCCGCGCGCCACGCCGGGTAGAACGCCGCCAGCACGGTGGCGACGATGGCCACGACCAGGGTAAGCCCCACCAGGGAGACATCGAGCTCCGCCAGCTGCGCGATCTGCGGCGGAAACAGCATGCCCACCCCGGACACGCCCAGCGCGGTGAGCAGCAGACCCAGCACGCCGCCGACCAGGCCCACCGTGGCCGCCTCGATCAGGTATTGGGCGTAGATCTCCCTGCGCGTGGCGCCCAGCGCGCGGCGCACGCCGATCTCGCCGGCGCGGCGCATGAACTTGGCAAGCAGCAGGCCGATGGTGTTGACCAGGCAGATCAGGAAGAAGCCCAGCGCCACCACCAGCGAGATGCGGCTCTCGGGCGGCACCACATGCTCGTGGTCCAGCCACTGCACCACGTCGCGCAGGCGCACGTTGGGCGCCCAGTTGAAGCGGCCGGCGTGCTGCTGGTCGATGGCATAGTTGGTGAGGAAACTGCGATAGCTCGCGACTTCGGCCGGGGTGTCCAGTTCCACCCAGGGCGTGATCCACACGCAATTGCTCTGGGTGTAATCCGTCCAGTTGGTGAAGCTGAGCTGGCCACGGCAGCTGTTGCGACCGCTGGGATACATCTTCAGGTCCATCGCGCGGGTGAACGGCAGGTAGATGTCCGGTTCATCGGCGAAACCGTCAGTGCTGAACAGGTCGTAGAAACGCGGGCGCGGGTTCCAGTGACTGGTGACGCCCACCACGCGGTAGTCGTGGCCGCCAAGGTCGATCGTGCGACCCACGCTGTTCGCGCCACCGAACACCTTCTGGTTGAGCTCGCCGCTGATGACCACGTCGGCGGCGCGCGCCGCATCGTCCTGCTCACTCCACCTGCCGCCATAGCGGAACGGCACCTCGAACATGGCGAAGAAGTCGCTGCCCACGGCATAGCCGTTGACGGCGATGGGCAGTTCGCGGTCGCCGCCCGGCATCACCGACATCAGCACCTGGTACAGCATCGTCTTGCGCTTTGCCTCATGTGCCCGCAGCAGCGCCATCGCGTCGATGTAACTCACCGCTTCCGCCGGCTCGCCCTTGAGGTTCTGCTGCGGGCCCCAGCCGTCGATCTGCGGAATGAACAGCTGCGCCGACTTGTCGGGTATCGGGTTGCCCGACACCGCGCGGAACACGGAGTAAGTGATCATCGATGCGGCCACGCCGAAGCCGATCGCCATCACCATCAACAAGGTGAGGACAGGATTGCGGCGCAGGCTGCGCAGGCCGAGCTGGAAGTAGTAGGCGAACATCGTTCAGCTCTCCGCATTCAAGCCCTTCTCCCTGTGGGAGAGGGGTTGGGGAGAGGGTTCGGTCGAAGTGAGGCGCCACGCTCCGCCCGCACCCTCTCCCGCCCCATGGGCACCCTCTCCCGGAGGGAGAGGGGAAAAAGAACCGGACCTGGTGCGTGCGTCGCTCATTGCAGCAACCCGTTGACCGCTTCCAGGTCGCGCATGTCGATCGTCCCGGCGGCCTGCTTGAGCAGCAGTTTGTTGAGCACGAACTGGTGGCGCACCACGGTGTATTCGCTCTGCATGTTGGCGAGGTACTGGATCGCGAACACCACGTTGGTCAGCGACTGCGTGCCGATGGTGTAGCCCGCCCGCATCGAGGCCACGGTCTTCTGCGCGGCCTCGACCGAATCGCGCGCGCTGTCCACCTGCTCGATGCCGTCCGTCACCAGGTTGAAGTAGTTGGCGGCGTCGCGCGCGGCTTGGCGGCGCTGGGTTTCCAGCACGCCCTGGTCGGCATCGCGCTGGTACAGCGCCTGCTTCACCTGCGCATGCGTGAGCCCGCCGCTGAACAGCGGGATGGTGAGCGTCAGGCCCACCGTGGTAGTGGCCGGCCCGTAGGCGCCCGTGCCCGGCATGGTGTTCGACCACTGGCCGAACTTGTTGTAGCCCACGCCCGCGGTGAGCGTGGGCAAGTGGCCGGCGCGTGCCGCCGTCACTTTGTGCTCGTCGCTGGTCACGGCGTAGCGCGCGGCGAGCACGGTGGGGTTGGTCTTCAGTGCCGCGTCCACCCAGGCCTGCTCGTTGTCCGGCTGCGGCGCCTGCATGGGCAGGTCGTCGCGCAGCTTCTTCAACTCGCCCACCGGCTTGCCGGTGATCTGCTGCAGTGCGCGGCGCGCATCCTTGAGGGCATCTTCAGCACTGATCCGCTGCGCCTTGATGAACAGGTACAACGCCTTGGACTGGCTGACGTCCGCGGCCATCGACAAGCCGTTCTTGAAGCGCGAGGAGGTCTGGTCGTACTCCTGTTTGTAGGCGTCCTCGTAGGCGCGGTTGATGTCCACCATGTCCCGCGACACCAGCACGTTGAAGTACGCGTTGGCCACACGCACGTACAGGTTCTGCAACGCGGCCTGGTAGACCTGCTCCTGCGCGTCGCGGGCGGCGTGCGCCGCGCGCAGGTTGGCGATGGCGGACAGGTCGATGATCGGCTGGCTGAGGTTGCCGGTGAGGCTGCGGTCGCGCACGTGGCCACCGCCGCCGGTCTGCACGATGTTGCCGTTGCCGGACGTGGTCTGGGTGCTGCCGCCGCTGTGGATCTGGTCCATCTCCAGCCCCGCGGACAACTGCGGCAGCAACGCGGCGCGGGCCACCGGGACGCCCTCGGCCACCAGCAGGCGATGCGCGTCGGCGGTGGCCAGCACCGGGTCGTTGGCGACGGCCTGACGGTAGGCATCCATCAGGTCCTCGCCGTGCCCCGGGAACGGGGCAACGGCGAGCAGGAGCAGCACGGGCAGCAGCTTCACACGCATGGACTGGACTCGCAGTGGGCGGGCATGGGGGCGACGGAGGCGGAAGACATCAGGCCGGACTGGCGTTGCCGCGCGCCGCGACCACGCTGTTGTGGAAACGCGGATCCTCGGCGAGATCCACCACCTGGCCATCGATGATGTGCACGTTGCGCTGCGCGCGCGCGGCCAGCTCGGGATCGTGGGTCACCATCACGATGGTGGCGCCTTCGCGGTGGATCTCCTCCAGCAGCTCCAGCACGCCGCGGGCCATCTGCGTGTCCAGGTTGCCGGTGGGTTCGTCGGCGAGCAGCAGGCGGGGCGAACCGGCCAGCGCGCGGGCGATCGCCACGCGCTGCTGCTGGCCGCCGGAGAGTTCGGCCGGGTAATGCTTGAAACGCGAGGCCAGGCCCACGCGCTCCAGCGCGTCCATGATGCGCTGCTTGCGCTCCGGCGCCTTCATGCCGCGGTAGCGCAGCGGCACTTCCACGTTGTCGAACACGTTGAGGTCGGGGATCAGGTTGAACGCCTGGAAGATGAAGCCGATCTTCTCGTTGCGGATCTTCGAGCGCGCGTTGTCGTTGAGGTTGCTCACCTCGATGCCGTCGAGGTGGTACTCGCCGCCGGTGAACGTTTCCAGCAGGCCCGCGATGGTGAGGAAGGTGGTCTTGCCCGAACCGGACGGCCCGGTGACGGCGACGAACTCGCCCTCCTTCACGTCGATGTTGAAGTCGCGCAGCGCGTAGGTCTCCACCACTTCGGTGCGGTAGACCTTGGACAGGTGGGTCATCTTGAGCATGGTTCACGTTCCTCGGTGGTGGTGGATCTGTGGAGCCCCTCTCCCGTCGGGAGAGGGGTTGGGGTGAGGGTTCGGCCAAGGCGAGTGTCTCGCTCCGCCCGGACCCTCTCCCGCCCTTACTCGCGACATCCCTGTCGCTCGCCCCTTCGGGGCCAGCTTTGCTGTTTCGCAGTCGCATCCTGCGCCTGCAGGTCGGGCACCCTCTTCCTCGCTCCTCAAAGCAGGGCCATCCATGGCCCTGCTCCGCGTCCAAAGGGAGAGGGGAAAATCTCTTACCGCGCGATGGCAACTCGCTGCGCACCCTTGAAGCTGTCGGTACCGGAGATCACGATCTGGTCGCCTTCCTTCAGGCCCTGCAGGATCTCCACCTTGTCGATGCTGCTCACGCCCACGCGGATCGGCGTCTTGGTGGCGATGCCGCCCTTGACCACGTAGGCGTAGCTGCCGCCGGATTCGTCGACGAAGGAGCCGCGCTGCACGGTGAGCACGTTGTCGCGCTTGTCGAGCAGGATGCGCACGGACAGGCGCTGGTTCTGGCGCAGCTGCTTCGGCGTGCTGCCCTCGAAGCGCACGCGGGCAGCCACTTCGCCGTTCACCACCTCGGGCGAGATCGCGCTGACCAGGCCCTTCCAGGTGTTGCCGTTGCCGCTGATCTCGCCGGTCATGCCGATCGCGAGGTCGCGGGCGAAGCTCTCGGGCACCTTCACTTCCACTTCCAGCGCGGTGAGGTCGATCACGCTGAGCAGTTGGACATCCTTCGCCACCGTGGCCACCGGCGCGATGAACAGCTGGCCGACCTGGCCGTCCACCGGCGACTTCACGTTGAGGTCGTCCACCTGCCGCTGCAGGTCCTGCACCACCAGCATCTGGTTGTCGTGCGCCAGCTTCTTCGCCTGGATGTTGAAGTTCAGGCTGTCGTTGCTCATGCCGAGATCGGCCTTGGCATGCGCGAGGGTGATCTTCGCCTTCTCCAGGTCGTCCTTGGCCTTGTCGACCGCGACCCCGGTGGAGGCGCCGGCGGCGTAGGCCTTCTGCTCGCGGTCGAGGTTGTTGGCAGCGCTCTTGGCGTCGATCTGCGCGTCGTCGTAGGCCTTCTGCAGGGCGCCGCGCTTGGTGCGCGCATCCACTTGCGCCTGCAGGTAATCCACCTTCATCGCGTCGGCCTTGGACTGCTCCTGCGCCAGCTTGTTGCGCAGCTCGGGGCTGTCGATCACCGCGAGCACCTGGCCCTTCTTCACCGCGTCGCCGGCGCGCACCTTCAGCACCGCCGCGCCGCCGTAGGTGGCATAGAGCGTGGGGCTGTTCGCCGCCACCACCTTGCCCTCGGCGGCGATGTCGCGCACGAACAGCCCGCGCTCGACGGTGGCGAAGGCCAGCCGCGACGCGCTCACCGAGGCGTCGGCGGAGAACAGGCGGAGGATGCCGGGCATGGCGATCGCCAGCACCACCAGCAGCGCCACGCCGCCACCGATGAAGAGCAGGCGGCGCTTGCGGTTGGGTTTGGCTTCGACCAGGCGGTCTTGAGCGGAAGTGTCGCGGATCATCGAGCGTTCCCCGGCCGCGGACAGTGCGGCCCTGCCCTCTGCTCAGCAATCCGCGTGCCAAGCCGACGCGCCGGGAAAACACCATGCCTTTCCGCAACTTGCAATCACCGCATCGCGGGAACCCGGTGTCCGCGGACACTGGGCGGACAGTGGACAGGGCGGCGACGGCGCACATGAAAACTCCGGCGGGTGCCGGGGCGGGGCTCGGGGTGGCGGTGGATCAGGGCAACAGCCGCTTGCCTGATGTCCGGAAAGACTGTCCTGCACTTTCCGGACTCGCTTCACCCGAACGCAGTTCGGGTGAAGCTCCGTCAATCGAGCGCTTGCGCTCGATTGACGCGCGAGCCGTCCGTGGCTCGCCCTGACCGGCGACCTGCGATCGGCGGTCAGAATTCCTGCTTGAAGCGGACACCAATCGTGCGCGGCTGACTGACGCCGGTGTAGACCTGCCCGTTCGGATACTGCGGCGCCACGCCGTGCGCACCGCAGTTCGTCACGCCGCACTCGGTGAACTTGTACTGCACGGCACGTTTGTCGAACGCATTGTCGACGTAGGCGTCCAGCGACCAGTTGCCCTTCTGGAAGCCCGCGGACAGGTCGACCGTGTTGTACGCGGGCAGGTCGCCGAGCAGGCTGCGTTCCTCGAGCCGCAGGTCGGTGGTGCGCCGGCCCACGTGCACCAGCGCCGCCTGGACGAAGCCTTCGTTCCCGCCCATGTCGAAGGTGTAGCGCGCCACCAGGTTGCCCTTGAAGCGCGGAGTGATCGGCAGTTGGGTGCCCTTTGGCGCCTGGGGCCCGCTCACCGCCGCGCCCGTCTGCGGATTGATCGTGCCTGCCGGGCAATAGGCGACCGGGTTGCCGGAGTTGTCCACGAAGCCGCAGTAGGGGGCAGTGAGCTTGGCGTCGTAGAACGCGACGCCGGCGCTCAGATTGAGATTGTAGGTGGCCTGCCATACCAGCTGCGATTCCAGGCCGTCGATGCGCGCCGAATTGGCGTTCTTGATGATGGTCAGTCCGTTCGGACCCAGGATGTTGAACTGGAAGTGGTTCCAGGTTTCGCGGAACACCGCGCCGTTGAACGACAACCGGTTGTCGAGCCAGGAAGTCTTCCAGCCGAACTCCAGGTTGGTCAGGAAGTCCGGCTGGTAGGGCGGGATGTCGCCGGCGCGGTTGATGCCGCCAGGCCGATAGCCTTCCGAACGGGTGACGTAGATCATCTTGGTGGGCGAGATGTTCCAGGTCAGGTTGGCCTTGCCCAGCGTGCCGCTGTCCTTCACCGACCGATTGAAGTCCGAGCACGGCGCACCGAGGAAGGGCGTGGCGTCCATGCAGCCCGCCTCGCCGTAGAGCGAACTGGACGAGTAGCCCTTGCTGTAGCCGTAGTAGCCGTAGAGGTGGTTCTCGTTGCGGTAGTAGCGCCCGCCGACCGTGGCGGTGAGCGTGTCGGGGATGATGTCGTAGGACAGCTCGCCGAACAGCGCCTTGTCGTAGTCGTAGCGCATCTGCCGAGTCAGCCAGATCGTGTTCGGCCAACCGGTGACCGATAGGTCGGTGGCCAGGCCGTTGATCTGGTAGTTCTGCAGGATGTCGTGCCTCTGCTTCTGCCAGAACACGCCGGCGGTGAGCCGCAGCCGGTCGTCGGCGGGCGAGACGATGCGCAGCTCGTGGCTGGTGTTGCTGTAGTGGTCGCGATCGGTGATGTACTCGGACGGGTTGACCTTCGCGCCGTTGTTGTCGACGAAATAGTTGCCATAGGAAAGCAGCGTGTCGTACCAGAACGAGTAGTCGTTGTAGTCGGTCTGCTCCTCCTGGTTGCGCTTGAGATGCGCGTAGGCATAGGTCAGGTCGAAGTTGCCGATCTTGCCCTGCACGGTCAGCGCGCCTTGCCACCAGCGGTCGTCGACGCGCTCGGGGTAGAAGTGGGTCACCGCCAGCGGCCCGACCACGGGGTCGGCGGCAAAGCTGCCGTGGGTGATGGTCTGCTGCCCCATCAGGGTCGGGCTGATCGACCAGTCGTCGTTGAGGTCGACCTTCAGCGCCGCGCGCGCGCCGTTGGTGGTGGCGTCGTTGTAGTGGTTCCGGGCATGCCCGAAGCACTGGAACGACGCCGTCGGCCCGCTGCCGACCGGAGTGCAATTGTCCGCATTGCTGACGGTGATGCCGGACGACGGAAAGGTACGCGAGCCGGCCTTGTTGTCGATGTAGCCCGCATCGTGTTCGTGCCAGCCTACGAACCGCACCGCCGCACTCTTGCTGAGCGGCAGATTGAGCATGCCCTCGAACGTGCTGCCGATGCCGCCATGATTGACCTGGTCGACGCCCAGCGTGTAGTTCGCCGCGAACCCGCTGGGGTCGGGCTTGTTGGTGATGATGCGCAGGGCGCCCGACTCGGCGCTGGCGCCGTACAGCGTGCCTTGCGGCCCGGCCAGCACCTCGATGCGGGCGATGTCGTACATGTGGATGTCGAGCGGACCCTGGATCGTGGTGACCGGCTGGTCGTCGAGGTACACGCCCACACTGGGCTGCGAGCCGGAATGGTTGGTGTTGCCGCCGCTGGCCACGCCGCGCATGTAGATGGTGGCGAAGCCCGGCCCGGTGGCGATGCCGCCGCCGCCCTGCTGGAAGGTGACGCTGGGCAGGTACTTCACGTAGTCGTTGAAGTTCTGCACGTGCAGCGCCTCGAGCTGGTCGTTCTCCAGCACGCCGATGCTGATCGGCACCTTCTGCAGGTTCTCGGTGCGCTTCTGCGCGGTCACCGTCACCACGCCCAGCGTCGTGGTCTTCGGCTTCGTTGCCGGCTTTGTCGCCGGCGTTGCGGTGGTTGCCGCGGCCTGTCCCGCATCCTGCGCCAGCACCGGCGCGGCGATGGCCAGGCAGATCGCCGCCGCCAGCGGCAACCTGGCCAGTCCCCTGCGCGACGTCCCCGCGATCCGTTTCAGCTTATTCGTGTGCATAAACCCTCCCCAGGCAAGTCCACGATCATCGATCGGTATCGAACTACTGATCCCCTTCCGCTGCGCCGGGCCAACTCGCCAGCGCCGGCCCCAATGCCGATGCCAGCGGCTCCAGCCACGCCGCGTAATGCCGCCAGTGATCCAGCCCCTCGCGATAGATCGGCTGGCGCACCTGCTCCGAACTGGCCGTGCGCACCGGCCGCGTGTTCTCGAAGAAGCGCAGGCAGGCCGCTTCGAACGGCAGGCCGCAGTAGTCGAGCAGCCGGCGCACCTCGCCCTCGGTGTCCTCGACCATGCGCTCGTACACCACGCGGTGGACGCGCCCGGGCAGCACGGCGTCGAAATGCGCCATCAGCGCCATGTAGTCGCGGTAGTAGCGGCCGATGTCCTCCAGCCCGTAGCTGAAGCCCTGGCCGCGCGCGAAATGCTGCTTGAACACCGAGAAGCCGCAGGCCAGCGGGTGCCGCCGCGCGTCGATGATCTTCGCGTTCGGCAGCATCAGGTGGATCAGGCCGACGTGCATGAAGTTGTTCGGCATCTTGTCGATGAACAGCGGCGCCGAGGTCTTGCGCTGGATGCGGGTGTGCGCGAGGTAGCGCTCGCCCAGCGCGCGCAGGGCATCGGCATCGAGCGCCGCCAGCGCGTCGTGGTAAGGCATCGCGCCGTCGGCGCCGCCCTGCTCGCGCAGCAGGCGCGCGATCGAGGTGACCTCGGGCAGCTCCATCGTGCCTTCGACCAGGCTGTGGCTGGACAGGATCTGCTCGATCAGGGTGGAACCGGCGCGCGGCAGGCCGACCACGAAGATGGGATCCGGCGCAGTGCTGCCGGCGCCGGCGCGCGCCGCGAAGAACTCGCGCGTGTACTGCGCGCGGATGTGGTGCACGCGCGCGCTGGTGTCGTCGGCGTCGTAGCCCAGCTGCGCGTGGCGGATCGCGTTGCCGCGCGCGTAGTGGCGGAACGAGGGTTCGTACTCGCCGGCATCCTCCAGCGCCTTGCCGACGGCGAACTCCAGGTGCAGGCGGTCGTCCTCGCCCAGGTCGGCGCGTGCCAGCTGCCCGCGCATCGCGGCCAGCTCGTCGGCGCCAAAGCGGAAGGTCTTGAGATTGGCCAGGCTCCACCAGACTTCGCCGAACGAGGGCTCGAGCTCCAGGCTGCGGCGGTACGCGGCGATCGCGCGCCCGGTGTGCCCGGCGGTCTTCAGCGCATGACCCTGGCTCACCCACAGTTTCGGATTGTCCGGGTGTCGCTCCAGCAGCGCGGCGTAGATCCCGATCGCCTGCTCGTAATCGCCCGTGCGGCACAGCACCGCCGCCTTGAGGTTGCGGCTGCCGGCATCCTCCGGATCGGCCGCCAGCAGGCGCTCGATCTCGGTCAGCGCCGGTTCCGGCCGGTTGGCGCGATGCAGGACCAGCGCGTAATTCCGGCGCGCTTCGTGGAAACCGGGCGCCAATTCCAGGCAGCGTTCGAGCAGGTGCAGGGCGTCCTCGTTGCGGCCCAGCCGGGCGGCGACTTCGGCGAACATGCGGATCGCCGCCACGTCGGTCGGCGCCTGCTTCAACTGCTCGCGCAAACGCGCCTCGGCCTCGGGAATGCGGTTCTCGGCCAGCGCGACGGCGGCCGCCATCAGTTGCGGGTCGCGGGTGGCATGGCACACGTGGCTGACGTAGGCCGCGTCGGCCGCCGCCAGCTCGCCCGCCGCCAGCAGGCCGTCGCCCAGCGCGCGCCAGGCCTGCGGCAGGTCGGGTTGCAGCGCCACCGCGCGGCGCAACGCCTCGATGGCCTCCGCCCCGCGCCCGCAGCGCTGCAGGGCCAATCCCAGGTCATGCTGGACCAGCGCCCAGTCCGGGCAGGCCTGTGCCAATGGCACGAGAATGGCGAGTGCGCCGGACAAGTTTCCCTGCAGCGAGTGCGCCGCCGCCAGCAATCGCAGCGCGGTGGGGTGACCCGGAGCCGCCTGCAGGATCTCGGCTAGCTGTTCGATCGCCAGCGCCGGCTCGCGCTCCAGCAGTCGCGCGGCGCGGGCCATGGCCTGTTCCAGCGTGCCGGCGACGGCTGCCTCCGTCATGCGCCGGCCCGCCGCGACGACGCCGCCGATCCGGGCAGGTCGAATTCCGGACGGCACGGCAAGGGCACGGCACGTGGCATGGTTGGCGACGGCTCCTCACGGGGACTCACGGCAATCTAGCACCCGAATCCGGCCGGCAGGTAGTGGGCAGGCTGGCGCAGGCAGGAATGGTGCCCGAGGCGATGGACAAGCGGGCGGCGATCGGACATACACTGCCCGAACGCGCTGGACAGGGGTGTTCACGATGACGACGGCCCGTCGCGCCATGCCAACCGGGGAGCGCATCCTTACATGTCAGCCGACACCAGGGTCGAGGAACTCAACCGCGCACACGCATTGGCGGCGCGCTACTACTTCGGCGACGCGATGCTGGCGATGGAGCAGCGCGCGGTGTTCGCGCGCAGCTGGCAGCTGGTGGCCCAGCAGGGGCAACTGGCCGAACCCGGCGACCACGTGGTCGAGCAGGTCGCCGGCGTGCCCGTGCTGCTGGTGCGCGGACTGGACGGCGTGCTGCGCGCCTTCCCCAACGTCTGCCGCCATCGCGCCGGGCCGCTGGCGCTGTGCGACGGCAAGGGCGTCCGCGCCCTGCACTGCAAGTACCACGGCTGGACCTACACGCTCGAAGGCCAGCTGCGCAGCGCGCCCGAGATGCAGGACGCCTGCGACTTCAAGGTGGAGGACATCCGCCTGCCGCCGCTGCGCGTGCACGAATGGCAGGGCCTGGTGTTCGTGGCGCTCGGTCCCGAAGTACCGGCGTTCGACGAGGTCTACGGCGGCATCGCCGAGCGCATCGCGCCGATCGACCTCGCGGCGATGCGCTACCTGCGCCGCGACGTCTACGACATCGACTGCAACTGGAAGGTCTACGTCGACAACTTCCTCGAGGGCTACCACCTGCCGCACGTGCATCCCGGCCTGTCCCGCGTGCTCGACTACCGCGCCTACGACACCGAGCTGTTCGCGTGGCATTCGCTGCAGTCCTCGCCGCTGCGCGACAGCGACGCGATCTACGGCACGGGCCAGGCGTACTACTACTTCGTCTACCCCAACGTGATGCTCAACATCATGCCGGGGCGGCTGCAGACCAACCGCATCCTGCCGCTGGGGCCGGGTCGCTGCCGCGTGGTGTTCGACTACTACTACGCGCAGGACGAGGGCGCCCAGGCGCGCATCGCCGCCGACCAATCCTTCAGCGACGAAGTGCAGAACGAGGACATCGCGATCTGCGAGGCGGTGCAGAAGGGCCTGGCCTCCGGCCATTACGTGCCCGGCCGCTTGAACCCGAAGCGCGAGAGCGGCGTCTGGCATTTCCAGAACCTGCTGCGCACGGCCTACGCCGGCCCCGCCGGGGAGTCCGCGTGAGCCTGCCCCCGGCCGGCCCTTCCCCCGCCGAACCGGAACCCGCAGCCACCGGCGCGCACGGCATCCAGCGCATCGGTTTCTGGACCTGCACCGCGCTGGTGGTGGGCAACGTCATCGGCATGGGCATCTTCGTGCTGCCGGCGTCACTGGCGCCGTTCGGCTTCAACGCGCTGATCGGCTGGGTCATCGTGCTGGCCGGCTGCCTGGCGCTGGCGCGGGTGTTCTCGCACCTGGCCCACGCGCTGCCCGCCGCGGGCGGGCCATACGGCTACATCCGCCAGACGCTGGGCGAGCCGTCGGCCTACCTCGCGCTGTGGGCCTACTGGGTGTCGATGTGGCTGACCAACGCCGCGCTCGCCACCGGCGTGGTCGGCTACATGGCGGTGGTGTTTCCGCCGCTGGGCGCGCTGCCGCCGGCGCCGTTTGCGCTGGGCTTGCTGGCGGCGATCGTGGTGGTCAACCTGTTCGGCGTGCGCACCGGCGGCGGCGTGCAGATCGTCACCACCGCACTGAAACTGCTGCCGATGCTGGCGATCGCCTTGCTCGGCGGCTGGCTGCTGCTCACCGCGCCGGCGAGCTACACCGCACATCCGCCGACCACGCCGATCACCCTGGGCAGCGTGACGGCGGCCGCCACCATCGCGCTGTTCGCGATGCTCGGCATCGAGTCGGCCAGCCTGCCGGCGGCGCGCGTGGACGATCCCGCGCGCACGATCCCGCGCGCGACCATGACCGGCACCGTGCTGGCCGCGACCGTCTACATCATCGTCTCGGCCGTGCCGCTGCTGCTGATCCGCCAGCACGAACTGGCCGAGGCGAACGCGCCGTTCGCGCTGCTGATGGACCGTTACGCGGTCGCCGGCGCCGGCCGCTGGCTGGCGCTGTTCGTGGTGGTCAGCGGGCTGGGTGCGCTGAACGGCTGGACCCTGCTGTCCGGCGAGCTGACCCGGACGATGGCCGAGCGCGGCGTACTGCCGGCGGTGCTCGCGCGCAACAACCGCCACGGCGCGCCCACGATGGCCTTGCTGGTCACCGGCGCGCTCGCCGCGGCGATGATCGCGATGAGCTACAGCAAGTCGCTGGTGGCGGCATTCACCTTCATCACCCGCGTGGTGACCGCGGCCAACCTGCCGCTGTACCTGTGTTGCGCGCTCGCGCTGCTGGTGCTGTGGCGGCGACGCAGCGCCGGCTGCGCGACGTGGCGGGTGCTGCTGGTCGCCAGCACCAGCCTGCTGTTCGTGCTGCTCGCCTTCGTCGGCATCGGCCGCGAACCGTTCGTGTACGCGCTGGGACTGATCGCGGCGGGCCTGCCGCTGTATGCGCTGATGCGCCTGCGGCGCCGCGCCGATCCATCCGTCCAGGTGCTGCCGCCATGAGGGACCCGCGCTACGACCTCCTGTTCGAACCGCTGAAGATCGGCCCGGTCACCGCGAAGAACCGCTTCTTCCAGGTGCCGCACTGCAACGGCATGGGCCACGCGATGCCGCTGGCGCACGCGGCGATGCGTGAGGTGAAGGCCGAGGGCGGCTGGGCGGTGGTGTCCACCGAGGAATGCGAGATCCACCCCAGCGGCGACCTCACGCCCTACGTCGAGGCGCGGCTGTGGGACGACCGCGACATCCCCGCGCTGGCGCTGATGTGCGACAAGGTGCATGCGCACGGCGCGCTGGCCGCGCTGGAGCTGACCCACAACGGCCCCACCGCATCGAACCTGTACTCGCGCGAGGTGCTGATCGCGCCGTCGGCGCAGCCCACCAAGTACGGCTACCCGCACCAGGCGCGTGCGATGACGCTGCACGACATCCGCGAATATCGACGCTGGCATCGCGAGGCGGCGCTCCGTGGCAAGCGCGCCGGCATGGACATCATCTACGTCTACGCCGCGCACGACCTGTCGCTGGCCATGCACTTCCTGCAGCGCCGGCGCAACCAGCGCAGCGACGACTACGGCGGCCCGTTGGAGAACCGCGTGCGCCTGCTGCGCGAAGTGCTGCAGGACACGAAGGACGCCGTGGGCGACCGCTGCGCGGTGGCGCTGCGCTTCGCCGTCGAGGAAGGGCTGGGCCCCGGCGGCGTGGAGCTGGCCGAGGCGAAGGACATCGTCGGCATGCTGGCCGAGCTGCCGGATCTCTGGGACGTGAACCTGGCCGCCTGGTACAACGACTCGGTGCCTTCGCGCTTCGCCGCCGAGGGCGCGCAGGAGCCGTTCATCGCCTTCGTGAAGAAGACCACCGCGAAGCCGGTGGTGGGCGTGGGCCGCTTCACCTCGCCCGACACCATGGTGTCGCAACTCCGGCGCGGCGTGCTGGACCTGATCGGCTGCGCGCGCCCGTCCATCGCCGACCCGTTCCTGCCGAGGAAGATCGAGCAAGGCCGCGTCGACGACATCCGCGAATGCATCGGCTGCAACGTCTGCGTCTCCGGCGACATGACCATCTCGCCGATCCGCTGCACGCAGAACCCGAGCATGGGCGAGGAATGGCGCAAGAGCTGGCACCCGGAACACATCGCACCGAAGCGCACAGCGGCGCGCGTGCTGGTGGTCGGCGGCGGGCCGGCCGGGCTGGAGGCCGCGCGGGCGCTGGGCCAGCGCGGCTACGACGTCAGCCTGGCCGAAGCGCGCAAGGAGCTGGGCGGCCGCGTCACCCGCGAGGCCCGCCTGCCCGGCCTCGCCGAATGGGCGCGCGTGCGCGACTGGCGCGTCGGTCAGATCCACAAGCTCGCGAACGTGTCCGTCTATCTCGATTCGATGCTGAGCGCGCAGGACGTGCTCGACTTCGGCGCCGAGCACGTGGTGCTGGCGACCGGCTGCCACTGGCGCCGCGACGGCCACGGCCGCAGCCACGGCTTCGACATTCCGGGCTTCGCCGACGGCGCGCGCATCCATACGCCCGACGACCTGATGGATGGCCGGATACCCGAAGGCCGCGTGGTGGTGTACGACGACGACGGCTACTACCACGCCAGCGTCGCCGCCGAACTGCTGCGCCTGCGCGGCTGCGAAGTGATCCACCTCACGCCCGAGGACAGCCTCGCGCCGTGGACGCTGAACACACTTGACTACCGGCATGTGCGCAAGCGCATGGCCGAACTCGGCATCGAGGCGCTGGTGTCGCACGACATCGTCGGCTACGACGGCAGCACGCTGACCGTCGAGGACGTGTGGACCCACCAGCGCCGCGAGCTGGCCTGCGACGCCGTGGTCACCGCCACCGCCCGCCTGCCCGATGACGCCCTGTACCAGTCCCTGCTGCAGCGCGAAGCGGAATGGGCCGATGCCGGCATCCGCACGCTGCGCTGCATCGGCGACGCCGAGGCGCCGGGCCTGATCGCGCATGCGGTCTACGCCGGCCACCGCTACGCACGCGAACTGGAGGAACCGGCCAGCGGCGAGGTGCCGTTCAAGCGGCATTTCCATGGTGACAATGCCGCCGATCCATTGCGCAAGTATGGAAATCGCCTGCAGAACACCGACTAGGTCGGGGCAACGTCAAAGATCAAGGTGATCTGCTTGATCACCGCTCTCGCATTCTCTTGACGGGTTCCGCGATCGGTAGCCCACCCGCCGGCAAATCAGTTCAACCCCAAGCCATCAAGGGCCATGCCATCACGAGCATCATAAGCGGCCGCGGTCTCATGAAATACCTTGGCTGCTCCGTTGAAAAGCTGGTAGTCGAAATGGTGGAAGGGATACATCCGCCCGTTGGTTTCTACCTCGTGAATCATCTGCCCGAGCACTAAGAGCAAGGCGTTGTGTGTTGCTTCATCCATACCTTCCTCCGGCCCGAACTTGACACCGAGCGCAGCGGAAATAGCTGCAGACGCCAATTTATGCGGGCGAGGGCCTGTCTTACCGTCCATCTCGGCCCCACGCGCGGCCCAAACGCGCGCCACCAACTCGTTGCTCAGAGCACGTGGATCGCAATCGAACAATCCTTGCTCACGCTGTTTGGCCAAAAAATCTATGAGCAGCGTGGCAGCTTCCGCCTTGTGCCAAGCACTTCCAATCGAACCAAACAAACCCACAGCGAGCACTCCTTCATAACCTAGGTACAAGTTACTAACCATCATCGCAAGAAAATGCGGATATCGTAAGGGGTGAATTCAACTGAACACCATCCGTCTGTTGCGACGCATACAAGAAATCAGCTATCCCTGCATGGTCGGGTGGCACCGCTGCCCGGCGTACTCGGAACATCAGCACGCCCTACTTGGTGAGGATCAGCTTGTCGTTGCGGGTGAGCCGCAGGTGGTACTCGCTGCCCTGGTGCTGGATCACCAGTTCGCGCTCGCCATCCAGCAGCGACTGGCTGCTGATGCGCCGCGCCGCTGCCGGCGTCGTTTCGGTGGAACGGGGACGCAGCGACGGGCGCGACAGCGGATGGGCAAGCCGGCTGACAGTCGCCGGCAGGCTCAAGGTGGTGGCAATCGACATGGACGACTCCGCGTGGTTTTCAGGCGGAGTTGATGATAATGATTCTCATTAAACTGTCAATCGACGCGATAGCCGGCATCTGTCGCCGCCCTCACTCCACCGCCTCTGCGACGCGCCGGCGCATCGCCTCGTCCAGCTTCGGCAGCACATCGAGCGCGCCGAGGTTGTGTTCCAGTTGCTCCAGCCGGCTCGCACCCAGCATCACCGTGGACACGTGCGGATTGGCCGCGCACCAGGCGATCGCCAACTGCGCGGTGCTGCAGCCCAGCTCGTCGGCGATCGGCTTGAGCTTGCGCGCCTTCGCCACGCGCTCGCCGTGTTCGCCCAGCACCTTGTCCTGCAGCCAGGCGTAGTCGGGATGCGCCAGCCGCGAGTCGGCCGGCACGCCGTCGTCGTACTTGCCGCTGAGCAGGCCCGAGGCCAGTGGCGACCAGATCGTGGTGCCCATGCCGAACTTGTCGTACAGCGGCGCGTACTCCACCTCGACCCGCTCGCGGTGCAGCAGGTTGTATTGCGGCTGCTCCATCACGGGTGCGGCGAGATGGTTTTCCTTCGCCACCCGGTGCGCCTCGACGATGGCATCGGCCGGCCATTCGCTGGTGCCCCAGTACAGCACCTTGCCCTGGCGCACGAGCAGATCCATCGCCGCCACGGTTTCCTCGACCGGCGTGTCCTCGTCGGGACGATGGCAGAAGTAGAGATCGAGGTAATCCACGCGCAACCGCGCGAGCGCCTGGTGGCAGGCCTCGATCACGTGCTTGCGCGACAGGCCGCGCTGGGTCGGTTTCGGATGATCGTAGGGACCGAAGTAGACCTTGCTCGACACGCACCAGCTGTCGCGCGGGAAGCGCAGGTCGGCCAGCACGTCGCCCATCAGCGACTCGGCCACGCCGTTGCCGTAGGTCTCGGCGTTGTCGAAGAAATTCACCCCGCGATCCCAGGCCAGCGCCAGCAGGTCGCGCGCCTGCGAACGACCCACGCTCTTGCCGAACGTGGCCCAGGCGCCGAAGGAAAGGACGGAAAGCGGCAGGCCGGAACGGCCGAGGCGGCGGTATTGCATGGGGAACTCCATCGGCAAGCAGGGGCGATCGGCACGAACCGATCCTTCGCATGCTGCGTCGACGCATCCGGTCGATGCAAGCCTTGCGCATCCGCTCCCCGCCACGCGTGGGCGATGCCATCGGGCAGGCAAGACGTGCGGCCGTGCCGATGACTTCATATTTGAATATAGTGTTCATACCTGACATCAACATCACGACCCCCACCCGCAGAGGTTCGCCCCATGGATCGTCGCCGCTTCCTGCTCGCCGGCTCGGCCACTGCCGCCTTGGGCGCGTTCGGCCTGCCCCGCCTCGGCCGCGCCGATGCCGCGCCCCTGCCTGTCGCCGGGCCGCGCCCTCGCCCCACGCCGCAGCAACTGCGCTGGCAGCGCGACGAGCTGGCGATGTTCGTGCATCTCACGGTGAACACCTTCACCGGCAAGGAATGGGGCGACGGCACCGAATCGCCGACCATCTTCAATCCACGCAAGCTGGACGCGCGGCAATGGGCGCGCACGGCGAAGCAGGCCGGCTTCCGCAGCATGATCCTCACCGCCAAGCACCACGACGGCTTCTGCCTGTGGCCCACCGCCACCACGCAGCACTCGGTGAAAAACAGCCCGTGGAAGAACGGCCACGGCGACGTGGTGCGCGAGTTCACCGACGCCTGCCGCGCCGAGGGCTTGGGTGCGGGCCTCTACCTGTCGCCGTGGGACCGCAACGCGCCTAGCTACGGCAGCGGCGCGGCCTACAACGATTTCTACATCACCCAGCTCACCGAGCTGCTCACGCACTACGGCAAGATCGTGGAAGTGTGGTTCGACGGCGCCAACGGCGAAGGCCCGAACGGCCGCAAGCAGGCCTACGACTGGCCGCGCATCCACGCCACCGTGCGCAAGCTGCAGCCCGACGCCGTGATGTTCTCCGACGCCGGCCCCGACGTGCGCTGGATCGGCGACGAGCAAGGTACGGCCGGCGAAACCTGCTGGTCCAGCGTCGACCCCGCCAGCGTGCCGTACCCCGGTTACGACCGCCCGTGGGCGGGCGACCTGCTCGGCCACGGCGACCCGCACGGCAGCACGTGGCGGCCCGGCGAATCGGACGTCTCGATCCGCCCCGGCTGGTTCTGGCACGCGGAGCAGAACGACCAGGTGCGCACGCCGGACGGCCTGATGGAGCTGTACTTCAGTTCGGTGGGCCGCAACAGCAAGCTGCTGCTCAACGTGCCGCCGAACCGCGACGGCTTGTTCGAGCCCGAAGACATCGCCGCGCTGCAAGGCTTCACCAAGCTGCGCACGCAACGCTTCGCCACCGACCTGCTGCAAGGCGGCACGGTGCGCGCCAGCAGTGGCGATGCCACGCAAGCCGTGCTTGATCCCGATCCCGATACGCACTGGAGCGCCGCGCCCACTGCGCGCAACGGCTGGCTGGAAATCGCCCTGCCCCGCGCGATCGAGTTCGACACGCTGGAACTCGGCGAAGCGATCGCGCTGGGCCAGGGCATCGCGAACTACCGCGTCGAGCACTGGGACGGCAGCGCGTGGCAGCCGCTCACCTGGGGCACCACGATCGGCCACAGGAAACTCGCCCGCTTCGATCCCGTGCGCACGAGCAAGTTGCGCGTGCTGCTGGAGTTCGCCTACGCCACGCCGCGGCTGGCGCGCGTGGCCGCGTATCGTGGCCCGGACCGCAGGTATGGGCCAGGGCACGACGAGAAATAGGCTGCCTGGCTAGTAGAGCCTTCTCCCGAAGGAAGAGGGGAGCGGCTAAATCAGTGCAGGAGGTGCCGCACGACTCCAAGCACCACTGCGGCGAACACGCCAGCGACCACGTCGTCCACCATCACCCCGAGGCCACCCTTGAGCCGGCGATCGAACACGCGGATCGGCCACGGCTTCCACACGTCGAACAGGCGGAACAGCGCGAAGCCGATGACGACCGCCCACCACGGCGCCAGCAGCGCGGGCAGCAACGCGATCCACAGGCCGACGAATTCGTCCCACACCAGCGCGCGGTGATCGTCCACACCCAGCGCGCGGCCAGCCATCCCGCAGGCCCACACGCCCAGGGCGAAGCCCAGCACGATGATGACCAGATTCATGGGCAGCGACACCTCGCGCAGCAGCAGCCACGGCAGGATCGCCGCCAGCGAGCCGAACGTGCCCTGCGCCACCGGCGCGAGGCCCGAGCCTAGGCCGCAGGCGATCCAGCCGGCGGGCGTGGCGAGCAGCGCGCGGCGTTGCGCGGTGGTGAGGGTCTTGCGTTCGACGGAAGCAGTCATGAGGTGTCCCAACAAGGGCGCAACGAAACGTGCATGTGGGCCGAGCGCAGGCCGGGCTTCAGCCCGACTTGGCGGAGTGTCGGGCTGAAGCCCGACCTGCAACCGATCCACGCTACGCCGGGAAATGATCCCAGCCTTGCCGCCCCTGTTCCAGCCAGCTGCCGTCCGCATCGCGCACGCGCACACCCTCGCCCGCCACGATGCGGCCGATGCGCGTGGCGCCGCAGCCCAGCCGCGCCAAGTCGGCCTGCACCTCGGCCACGCGTGCGGCGGGCACGGTGAAACACAGCTCGTAATCGTCGCCGCCGGCCAGCGCGAAATCACGCGCTGCGACTTCGTCGAACAGGCCCAGCAACGCGGACGAGCGCGGCAGCAGCGCCGCGTCGATCTCCGCGCCCACGCCGTTGGCCTCGCAGAGATGGCCGAGGTCGGCGAGCAGGCCGTCGGAAACGTCGAGGCAGGCACTGGCGCGACCGCGCAACGCCAGTCCCGCCGCCAACCGCGGAGTCGGACGATTCAGGCGCTCGACCAGCGCAGCGTGCATGGACGTCTGGACGTCCATCTGCGCTTGCAGGCAGCGCAAACCAGCCGCCGCATCGCCCAGCGTGCCGGTGACCAGCACCGCATCGCCCACGCGCGCGCCGGCGCGGGTCAAGGCCTGCCCCGGCGGCACGAAACCGTGCACGGCCACGCTGAGCGTGAGCGGGCCGCGCGTGGTGTCGCCGCCCACCAGCGCCAGCCGGTGCTGCCGTGCGAGTTGCGCGAAGCCGTCGGCCAGACCGTCGACGAAAGCCGCGTCGGGTCGCGGCAGGGTCAGCGCCAGCAGCGCCCACGCCGGCGTGGCGCCCATCGCGGCAAGGTCGGACAGGTTCACCGCCAGCGCCTTCCAGCCGATGTCGGCCGGCGCGGTGCCCACCGGGAAATGCACGCCCTCGACCAGGGTGTCGATCGCCACCGCCAGCTCCTGCCCCGCGGGCACGGCCAGCAGCGCGGCGTCGTCGCCGATGCCCAGGCGCACGTCGTCGCGCGCCTGCGCGGTGCGCTCGCGGATGCGGTCGATCATGCGGAATTCCATGGCGATCCTGTGGTGCAAGCGGTCCCAGAGCAGAGCATCCGCGCGCGCGCGGCGCAAGCCCATGACCTGCGGCGCATGCGCGGGCGCCGCACGCGTGCAAGGCTGGCGACACTTCCCTTCCGGAGCTTGCCGTCATGCGCCGTGCCCGTTCCCGCTCCGCCGCCTTATCGTTCGCCCTCGTTGCCGCCGCGCCAGTGCTCGCTACACCATCGGCTCCCGCGGCCGGCGACACGGTCGTGCTGGCACCGGTCCAGACCTTCTTCGCGGCGATGTCGCGCTATGACCAGGCCGGCATGCGCGCGCAGGTGTTGCCCACAGGCATGGCCACGCTGATGCGCCAAGGCAAGCCGGTGCAGCTCACGCTGGGCGACTTCGTCGACCACGTGAAGCCCGGCAAGGCCCGCATCGAGGAACGCATCCACGATCCGCAGGTGCGCGTGGACAACAACATCGCGGTGGTATGGGCGCCCTACGTCTTCCTGCTCGACGGCAAGCCGCACCATTGCGGCACCGATGTGTTCAATCTGGCGCGGGTGGACGGACGCTGGCTGATCACCGGCATCGCCGACAACAGCCGCGACTGCCCGGCGAAGTGAATCTCACGCCCCGCGGGCGAACACCAGGGCGGGCTCGCCGTGGTAGGTGGTGCGCCGCCATTCGCGGAAACCGGCCTTTGCGGCCACGCGGATGGAGGCGGCGTTGCGTTCATCGATGAGGCACACCGCGCACATGCCCGGCAGCTGCGCGTCGGCCCAGGCGGTGGCCGCGGCGATCGCTTCGCTCGCGTAGCCGCGCCCATGCACCTCGGGCGACAGCACCCAGCCGAATTCCAGCATGCCCACCAGCGAGGGCTCGATCTCGCGACGGAAATCGCCGAAGCCGACATCGCCGACGTAGCGCCCACTGGCCTTTTCCTCGACGGCCCAGTAGCCGTAGCCGAGCATGCTCCACAGTCCGCGCGAGGCCAGCATGCGGCGCCAGGTTTCCTCGGCGGTGAACGGGCGGCCGCCGATGTAGCGCACCACGGCCGGGTCGGCCCACAGTGCGGCGCAGCCGGCATGATCATCGGGACGATGCGCGCGCAGGCGCAGGCGTGCGGTTTCCAGCACCGGCACCCGTTCTTCCGTCCGGACGCCGGCGTCCATCAACCCCGCTTCTCGGCGCCGCGCAGCTCGCCGGCCAGCTTGTCCAGCACACCGTTGACGTAGCTGTGGCCATGGTCGGCGCCGAAGCGCTTGGTGACCTCGATCGCCTCGTTGATGACCACGCGGTACGGCACGTCGGGGCGGTGCTTCAGCTCATACGCGGCGAGGCGCAACGCGGCGCGCTCGATGGGGTCGACCTCGGCCACTTCGCGATCAAGGTAGGGGCGCAGGGAGGCATCCAGCGCGTCGACGTTTTTTTCGACGCCGTGCAGCAGGTCCTCGAAGTAGTCGAGGTCGGCCACTTCCATGTCCTGCTCGTGGCGGAACTGCTCGATCACCGCGTTCATGTGGCTGCCGGAAAGCTGCCACGCGTACAGCGCCTGCAACGCACGGCGACGGGCACGCGAGCGGGCGGCGAGATCGATGCCCTCGGGCCGAGCGTGCATCACAGCCGGCCGTACAGGTTGACCATCTCCAGCGCGGCGATCGCGGCGTCGGCACCCTTGTTGCCGGCCTTAGTGCCGGCGCGCTCGATCGCTTGCTCGATGCTGTCGGTGGTGAGCACGCCGAACGCCACCGGCACGCCCGAATCCAGCGCGGCCCTGGCCAGGCCCTTGACGCATTCGCCAGCCACATAGTCAAAGTGCGGCGTAGAGCCGCGGATCACCGCGCCCAGCGCGATCACCGCCGCGTACCTGCCGGACGTCGCCAGCTTGTGCGCGGCCAGTGCGATCTCCCACGCACCGGGCACGCGCACCAGGTCGATGCTGTCGTCCTTCACGCCGTGGCGCAGCAGCGCGTCGCGCGCCCCGGCCACCAGCGGCTCCACGACGAAACCGTTGAAACGGGCCGCCACGATGGCAAAACGGCCCTTGGGCGTGGCGAAATCGCCTTCGATGGTGTTCATGCTCGGAGTGTTCCTTGACGGGCCGGGCGGCCGTGCGAGGTGGGTATTTTACGGGTTTGGGGACGGGGACGCTTGGTGTCTTCCGCTTGCAATCTTCCGCATCACGCCGCCCTCGCACCCAGCGGCACGTGGATTTCCAGCTCGTCGAACGGCACCCGCACGCCGTCTTCGTCGCGCTCGACCAGGCCCAACGCCATCAGACGCTGCACATCCTGATGCACATTGCTGTAGTTGCGACCCAGCGCCTTGGCCAGCGCGTAGATGCTCTGCGCTCCCTCGCGCCGCAAGGTTTCCAGCGTGCGCAGCCGTTCGGCGCTGAGTTCGGCAAACACCTGCGCGGCATTCTCGAAACCGATGCGGAAGTCGGTGGCCTTCGCCTTGCCGGCGGCGAGTGCGCGGACCGCATCGACGGCGCGACGGTGCATGTCGGCGTTACTGGCGATTTCGATGATGGCTTTCATGGCTCACTCCTGCGTCAGTCGGATTACGTCGGCCTGAAAGTCTTCGAGCAGGACTTCCAGCGTAGTGAAGGCGTACGGCTCTTCGCGATCGCCGTAGTGGCGATGGTCGCCCTTGCCTGCCTCGTTGTCGTAGCGCACCAGGCAATGCTCGGCGTCGCCGCAGAACAGGCTGTACTTCAGACCGTGCGGACGCTCAGCACCGGCTTCCGGAAGTGCCCAGATCTTGCGCTGGACGATCCAGCGGCCATGAAGCGCCTTGGAGTGGACGATGAGGACTGCCTCGGCCATGTATTGCATGATATGCAATACATGGCTTCATGTGCAATAGCCATCAGGGCAGACATATCGACTGTATTGATGCCGGCCAATTCGCGGCGCCAAGATCAAGAGCCCCTCTCCAGCCCTGCAGGCAGCCTCTCCCACAAGCTGGAGAGGCGAAGGCGCGGGTTTTACGCAGCCGTCCCGCCCACCGTCATCGCATCGATCTTCAGCGTGGGCTGGCCCACGCCCACCGGCACGCTCTGGCCGTCCTTGCCGCAGACGCCCACGCCCTCGTCGAGCTTCATGTCGTTGCCGATCATGGAGACGCGGGTGAGCACTTCAGGACCCGAACCGATCAGCGTGGCGCCCTTCACCGGAGCCGTGATCTTGCCGTCCTCGATCAGGTAGGCCTCGCTGGCGGAGAACACGAACTTGCCGTTGGTGATGTCGACCTGGCCGCCGCCGAAGTTCGGTGCGTAGAGGCCCTTCTTCACCGAGCGGATGATTTCCTCGGGGTCGCAATCGCCGCTGCGCATGTAGGTGTTGGTCATGCGCGGCATCGGCAGCGCGGTGAAGGATTCGCGGCGGCCGTTGCCGGTGGGCGCCATGCCCATCAGGCGCGCGTTGAGCTTGTCCTGCATGTAGCCCTTCAAGATGCCGTCCTCGATCAGCACGGTGCAGTTCGTCGGCGTGCCTTCGTCGTCCACGCTGAGCGAGCCGCGCCGGCCGGGCAGCGTGCCGTCATCGACCACGGTGACACCGGGCGCAGCCACGCGCTGGCCCATGCGGCCGGCGAAGGCGGAACTGCCCTTGCGGTTGAAGTCGCCTTCCAGGCCGTGGCCGATCGCCTCGTGCAGCAGCACGCCGGGCCAGCCGGGGCCGAGCACCACGGTCATCTGGCCGGCGGGCGCGGCTACGGAATCCAGGTTCACCAGCGCCTGGCGCACCGCCTCGTCGGCGAAGGCCAGCGCGCGGCCGTTCGCTATCAGTTCGCGGTAGCCGTAGCGGCCACCGCCGCCGGCGTAACCCTGCTCACGGCGGCCGTTCGCCTCGGCGATCACCTGCACGTTGATCCGCACCAGCGGGCGCACGTCGGCGGCCAGCGTGCCGTCGGAGGCGGCGATCAGCACGGTGTCGATGGTGGCGGCCATGCTCACGATCACCTGGGCGATGCGCGGATCGCGCGAGCGCGCATAGGCGTCCACCTCGCGCAGCAGGGCGATCTTGTCGGGATTGGGCAGGCTCTCCACCGGATCGATGGCGGGATACAAGGCGCGCGTGTTGCCCAGCGCCAGCGGCTGGCCGGCGCCGCGGCCGTCCTGGGCGATCGCGCGCGCGGCCTTCGACGCTTCCAGCAATTGCGGCAGCACGATCTCGTCGGAATAGGCAAAGCCGGTCTTCTCGCCCGAGATCGCGCGCACGCCGACGCCCTGCTCGATCGAGTGGCTGCCGTCCTTGACGATACCCTCTTCCAGCGTCCACGACTCGCTGCGCGAATGTTGGAAATAGAGATCGGCCGCGTCGATGGACGGCCCCATCAGCTGCGAAAACACGCGTTCGAGATCGCCGGGGGCGAGGCCGCCGGGGGTCAGCAGCTTGCTTTCGGCGAGGGTGATCAGGGAATCCATGGAAGAGCTCATGCAATGTGTCGAATCCGTAATGGTGGCATACCGTGCGGTTTCAACGCGCAACCCCACACAAGAAGGCCCGGCAACTGGCCGGGCCCAAGGGGTTTCAAGCTTGTGAACGGGGCGAGCCGCCCAACCGTCGCTTGCAGCCTACACGGAACTCACCCCATGTTTGCTCATCATCCGTTCGAGCGGCCCGGGTTCGGCTTCGGCGGGTTCACCACGATGGTGAAGCAGAGGGGGTCGCGCTCGATGATGATGCTCTGGATGTTGGCGAAGTCGAAACGATAGGTCACTTGTTCGCGTTCGGGCTTGGGAGCTTTCCGCTTGGTTTCGCGAGTTTCGCGCCGCCGTGTTGCAGAGGCCTGCTTGCCCATGGCGGGCGCATTGGCGACACGCAGTTGTTCACGCTTGAGCTTGGTGGCCATGATCATCCTCCGACTGGATGCCCCGCACTCGCGGGCGGGGCGGGTGGTTCCGTGCCCCCGGACGTGCCCGCCGGCGTCGGCGGAGACAACAGGCCCAGGCGACGGAAGGTGTAGTTGCTTGAAATCTGGGTTTCAGCGATGCCGGCGGCACGCGCAGCCCGCAGCCGCTGGCGTGCCGCCCCGAGGTCGCCCAGCAGCGCCAGCGTCTCGGCATCGAGCAGAGCCACTTCGCCGGACTGGCCGCCCAGCGCTTCAGCGCGCGCGACCAGTTGGCGGGCCTCGACCGTGTCGCCCAAGGTCGCCCGATAGCGGCCAAGCTCGGCGACGGTCTGGGCATCATCGGGCTGGACCTGCAGGAAGCGTTCGGCTCGCGAGGCGGCAGCCTCGAACGCCTTGCGCGTGTCGGCGGGGTTCGATGCCGGGTCTGCCTGCAGGGCCACGCCCAGGTTGCCCCAAACCCTGAAATCGTCCGGCCACAGGGTCGTGGCTTGGCGCTCCAGCGCCACCGCCGCAGTGTAGTCGCCGTGCTGGTATCTCAGCATGCCGAGATTGGTCAACGTGTCCATCGACGGACTGATCTCGATGGCGTGCTGGAGCGCCTGCGCCGCTGCGGCGTCGTTGCCCGCCGTCATGTACAGCGCACCCAGCGTGCCCCAATTTTCCGCGTTCCGCGGGTCCAGCTCGACGGCGCGGCGGTACGAAGCCACGGCCTGGGGAATCTTGCCGTCGAGGTACTGCTGGTAGCCGATTGCGGCATGGATGTAGGCGACCTCGGGATGGAGCTTCAGCGCCTGCTGGAACTCCGCCAAGGCGAGGTCGCCGTGCCCCTGCGCCGCATAGACCTTGGCCATGCCCACATGCGCGTTTACCGCCTGGCCCGGTGCCTGCGCGCTTTTGCGATAGTGCAGCAGCGCGCGCTCGGGATCACCGGCGACGCTGTACAGGTCACCCAGCGCCTGGTCCACCTCCGCCATGCCCGGATCCATCTGCTCGGCTCGCTGGCAGGCCGCCTTGGCGTTATCCAGCGCGGCCGGACTGTGCTGGCTCTGGAAGCGCCAGATCTCGGCGCGACAGATGCCCGCCTGGGCCTTGGCGAACCCGCTGTCCTGCTTCAAGGCTTGGCCGAAACGCGCGATCGCCTGGTTGGCGGCATCCGGCTGGTCGGCATGGTGCAGCAACTGCATGCCCTGCAGGTAGGTATCGAAGGCCGCCTCGTTGCGGGTGGTGGTCAGGCGTTTCGACAGCGCGCTTTCCTCACCGGGGATCGCACCCAGCAGCGCATGCACCACCGCTTCGGCGATATCGCTCTGGGTACCGAAGACATCGGAAAGCTCGCGGTCGTAGGTGTGGCTCCACAGGGTGAATCCGGTGACGGTGTCGGTCAGCCGCGCCGTGATGCGCAGGCGCGCGCCTTCGCGGCGCACGCTGGCGTTGAGGATCGAGGCCACGCCCAGCCGGTCGCCCAGCGCCCTGGCGTCGACGGCATCCTTGCTGGCGGCGGAGGACACCGAGGCGGCCACCTTCAGACCCTTCACGCCGGCCAGTGCGTCACGCATTTCCTCGGCCAGCCCTTCGGCGAAGTAGTCGTCGCCGGTCTTGCCGCTGAGGTTGACGAACGGCATCACCGCCACGGAGGCCGCGACATGCCGGGGCGGCGCGCGTGGCTGGATGACCAGCCATGCGACCAGCCCCGCCAGCAACGCGATAGCGCCCAGCGTCAGCCAGCGCACCGGCCCCGCATGGGCAGGCGCGGTTGGCTCCGCGGCGCTCCATACCGGCGGCGACGCTTCCGGCGACGGAGTGGTTGGCGGTGGCGCAAGTTCGGCGGCGGCCTCGGTTGGTCGCGGCAGGATGGCGGCTGGCAGGGTGGCGGCCGGCGATTCGCCGCCCTCCGCCGGTGCCGCGGCCGCAGCGAGGCCCGTGGCGTCCTCCAGCTGCCCGATGAAGCTGTAGCCCAGCGCGTGTCGCGTCTGGATGCAGTGCGGATGCTGGGGGTCCTCGCCCAGCGCATGGCGCAGCTGCACGATGGCGCGGGTCAGCACGCCGGGGGTGACATGGCGGTGGCCCCATACCTGGTCGAGCAGGTCGTCGCGACCGATCAGTTCGCCGGGGTGCTGCAGCAGCACCAGCAGCACGGCGAAGGCCTTCGGCTCCAGTGGCTGCAAAACGCCGGCCCGCACCAAGGTGTGCGCGGCCGGGTCGACCACGACATCACCGAAACGATAAGGCGCAACTCCCCTGCTGCGCGCGCCCGAATCCATCCGGTCCATCGGGAAACCCTCAGGCGGTCACACAAACTTCAGCACTCGCTCGTGCAAACCTCGCCCGTTCATCATGACTCAAAACGACCCTGGGGTGGAATCTGGCCCTGCGCCGCAAGCCGCGTCGCATCACTCAAGCCATCACCCAAGGGAGAAACACACCATGAACGCCCAGCTCGTCATCCTGCCGCCCCTGCCCGCCGCCCTGCAGTCGCCCGTGTGGGCGGCCCCGCACCGCCCCGCCCGGCGGCGTTTCATCGGCCATTTTCCGATCCGGGCCGAGGCGCTGGCCCGCTTCAACCGCCTGCTGGCCCGACTGCAGCATTTCCCGCTGGACCGCGACCAGTTGGCCACGGCCTCGCGCGAACTGGCCGGCCGCTCGCCCGGCAACCCCTGCCCGGCCAGCATCGCGCAGCGCCTGCGGCTGGCCGGCGCGGTCGAGCGGATGCTCCACGACGCGACCTGGCAGCCGGCCAGCGAGGCGATCGCGCCCGCCCGCGTGGTGGTGGACTACGTGCGCGGCGCGCATGAGCTGATCCCGGAGCAGGCGCCCCGCGTCAACCATCTCGACGACGCGATCCTGCTCGACGCCGCGTGGCCGAAGCTGGCCGGCGAGGTGGACAGCTACCTCGACTACTGCCGCCTGCGGAAGATCGAGGCCAGGTTGCGCGGCTGCGCAGTCGGCGACTTCAGTTTCAGCCGCAAGGACTGGGAGCAGGCCCGTTGCGCCGAGGCCGGACTGCTCGCGCATTGCCGCCGGGTAGGCGCCAGCAGCTACCTGCCCGAGCCCGGCCCGGCCTGCTTCCGCGTGTACTGAACGCGTCGTCGCCTCATGCGCCGCACCATCACGGGACCGGGTTCGCTCCGCCATCCGGCGAGCGACCCGGCCCCTGCGGCAGGCCTCAGCGCGACGACGAGCTGGCGCCAGCCGGATAGGACTCGCGCAGCGGTATCGTGACGGCCGGGCTGGACGACGATGCAGCGGGCAGCAACGGCGGCTCGGTGACCGTGGCAGAGGCGACAGGCACTTCGTGCTTCTCCACCAGGGTCATCACCGGTTTGTCCCAGCTGCCGGTGACGTGGTAGCGCGCGCCGATGGTCTTGTTGAGGCCGTGGCCCAGCAGACCCTGCACGGCGAGGCCGGCGGCGGCGCCGACCGGGCCGCCGACCACTGCACCGATCACCGGCAGGCTGTTGCCGACGTGCGGGACCACCAGCACGTACTGGTCGTAATCCTTGGCGCGCAGGCCGGTGCGACCGGTGATGCTGATCTGCGCGGCCGGGCCCTTGATGACGAGGTTGTTCGTGGTGGCGCTGCCGTCGGCGAGGCGGAAATCGCCGTTGATCGAGTCGAAGCCCAGGCCCTTGCCGAACACGTCGCCGAAATCCAGCGTCAGGCGGCGCGGCAACTCGGCCAGCGAGACCAGGCCGAACAAGCGCCCCACACCCGGCCCCATCTCTGGGATGCGGCCGTCGTTGACGTGGATGGCCAGCGTGCCGGTGGCGTTGACGAGGCTGAAGGCGGACGGCGCACCGGGCCAGCTGGCGTCCAGCTGGTCCTCGGTCTTGCCGCCGTTGACGAGGCCGGTGTAGCCGAATGCGGTGAGCATCTTGCCGAGGTCGTCGGCGGCGAAGCCGATGCGCATGCGGGTGTGGCTGTCGGCGGGCGTGCCGGTCCAGTCGCCGCTGCCGGTGACCTGCACGCTGGACGACAGCGCCCGCAACTGGTCGATGTGCATGCCCTGCGCGGTGGGCCAGGTCTCCAGCCGCGCCTCGCCCAGCTTCGCGTCGCCGAAGCTCAGGTCGCCCACCCACAGGTGGAACGGCGGCAGCGAGGCGGGATTGATGCCGGTGTTGGCAGGATTCTCCTCCGGCTGGCTGGCAGCCGCCTTGCCGCTCGGTGCGGGCGGATTGCCGGGCCAGTGCAGGTGCGCGAGGCGCGCGGTGATGCCGCGCTTGTCCAGCTCCTTGTCGGGCACGCTGAAGCGCCCGGCCATCGCCGGACCGTTCACGTCCATCTGCAGGTGGTCGACCGTGGGCGTGGCTTGCAGCGTCATCGCGCCCAGCGGACGGCCGAACCACTCGGCGTGGTCGGTGCCCACGTCCACGCTTTCCAGCGTGGGGCCGCTGCTCGTGCTGCTCGTGCTGCTCGTGCTGCTCGTGCTGCTCGTGCTGCTCGTGCTGCTCGTGCTGCTCGTGTTGCTCGTGTTGTTCGTGTTGCTCGTGCTGCTCGCGTTGTTCGTGTTGCCCGCGGCGCCGTTGCTGCCCGCCGTCAGCGCGATCGCCTGCTGTACCCAGCCGGTGACGTCCAGTTTCGCCGCATGGCCGCGGATGCGCAGTCCTTGCGCGGGCAGTTCCATGGGCATCTGCGTACCGAACGCCAGCGTGCCGGCCAGCGGCTTGCCGCCGTCGGCCAGACGCAGGTGGCCGCGCGCCTCTTCGCCCAGCGCCAGCTTGAGGTCGGCGCCTTGCAGCGGCAGGGTCAGCACGAGGTGCAGCGGCAAGGTCTCGGCGGCGGACTTCTTCAGCGGCACCGGCACGTCCAGCGCGATGCCGGCCAGGGTGGAGTCCAGGGTCAGCGTCTGCACCAGGGCGCCGCCGTTCGCCGGCTCGGTGAGGCTGAAGCCGATGTCGAAGGGGCTGCGCCCGCCGCCCAGCGGAGCCAGCCAGTCCAGCGCGGGGATGCCCTCGGTGAGGTCGGCGAAGCTGTAGCTGCCGCTGAGCCTGGCCGCCAGCACGGTGGCCGGATCGCCGGTGGCGCCGGCGATCGCCAGGTCCAGCGTGGACGGCTGGCCGTGGGCGCTGCCGCCCAGTGGGCCGGCGTGGAAGCCGTGGCCGTCGAACGTGGCCGGACCGCTGAGCTGGTCCAGCTTGAGGTTCCAGTCCGGTTCACTCACGTCCACGTTCTTCAGCTGCGCATTGCCGGCGAGGGTGAAGTTCTCGGCCGCACCCAGCGGCAGCGAGAGATGGAAACCGAAACTGCCGCTGCCACCCAGCTTCAGCTTGGACAGCAGGTCGGCCTGCTTGCTCGCGATCGGGCTCTTCAGTACGAAGCCGAGCAGGCTGGCGCCGCTGCCGCTGCCGTCGACGTTGAGGTCGAGCGTGCCGTCGGCGAACTGGGGAATCAGCGCCACCACCTTGTCCGCCTTCACGCCCAGCGAGGAACCGCCGTCCGCCTGCACCAGCATGCCGCTGTTGATGAAGCTGGCGATGGCATGGATGCCGGTGGCCTCGGGCCAGTCGGGCGAGTAGCGGAACGTGAGGTTGCTGATCTCGGCGCGCGCCTCGAAGCGGCCCTCGTTGTGCTGGAACGGCCAGTCCTTGAGATCGCCGCGCACCACCACCTCGGCGTGGTCGATGTCGCCACCCACCAGCGCGCGATCCAGCCACGCCACGGTGGGCGGCGGCATGGCGTTGATCGGCCAGAACAGCTTGGCGGCGGTGACGTCGCCGTGGCGCAGTGCGGCGTACAGGTCCAGGAACGGCGGGCCGCCGGCGTCGTGCAGGGCGATCTCGCCGCGCAACTGGCCGCCGTAGCCCTGGCCCTCGAAATCCAGTGGATCCAGCCCCAGGTGCCAGTCGCCGTCGGCATGCCAGAACGCCAGCGTGCCGGCCAGCTTCGACATCACGAACGGCTGGCGGAAGCTGTGCGGCGCGCGCACCGTGGTCGTCTGCACGGGCAGTTCCAGCGACACCGCCTCGCCATCGCCGCGCAGCGTGCCCCTGATGCCGTCCACGCCGGGCAGCGCGCCGGCCGGATCGATGCCGAGGTCGCTGAAGTCGGCGGCCAGTCGCTGCAGTCCGCCGGCCTGGGTCCAGGCCAGCGCCACGTCGTCCAGCTTGCCGTGCGGATGACCCGCACCCAGCCACGTCGCCAGCGCGGGCGGCAGCTTCGGCGCGAGGCCCAGCCACGGCAGCAGCGGCGCCAGCTGCAGGTCGCGCGCCGCCGCCTGCACGGCCAGTTGCGGCGTGCCGGGCTGGTGCAGCCAGACCGCCAGCGCGCCCTGGTCATCGCCGGCCCAGCGCAGCTCGTAGCCGTCGACGCTGCGGCTCAACTCGGCCTCGCCATGCAGCGCAGGCACCTCGACCCGTCCGTTCGCGCCAATGACGCGCAGGCCGTCGAGATCCAGCCGGCTGAAGTTGCGCACCACCTTGCCCTGCTTCCAGTCCAGCCATGCCGCCACGCTGCCGTGGCCGCCCTGCACGGCGTAGCCGCCCAAGTCCACGCCGGCGAGCAGGGCACCCAGGTCGAGGTTCTGCCCGGACAGCCACAGCCGCCCGCTGCTGCCGTCGTCGCGGAAGCGTCCCGCGCCGCGCAGCTCGCCCGGTGCGCCTTCGCGGCGCAGCAGCGCGCCCACGCGGATATGGCTGCCCTGCCGGCTCAGGCGCAACTGGTCGGCGATCAGGCTGTAATGCTTGCCGCTGGCCGCATCGGTGATGTTCAGCTGCAGGTTGTCCAGCCACAGCGCCACCGAGAGCTGGCCGAAGCCGGGCTGCTGCTCGGCGCCGCCGCCGGTGCCGAGGCCGTTGACGTGCCAGCGGCCTTCCGCGTCATGGCTCAGGTCCAGT